>JAUCGA010000006.1:73402-109312 GCA_030377865.1 Anaerolineales bacterium HSG25
TACCGCGCCGCGCTGATCTACGGATATTTGAAGCGATCTATCACTTCAATCTGTACATGTATCTGATAAAATTTCTACAAGGATATGATGGTCATGTTTACCCTGAGTTTCCGACAGGTAATGGTCAGATTGACCTGATTATCAAGCATGCCGGTAAGATGTATGGCCTTGAGGTGAAGAGTTTCTCAACGAACCATGAGTATAACAAAGCGTTGAACCAAGCGGCTCGGTACGGCCAGAGTTTGGGAGTGAATGAGATAACTCTTGGCTTTTTTGTGGAGGCCATCAATGAAGCCAATCGTAAGAAATACGAGGTGGTCTATCAAGATGCCACGACAGGTGTCACCGTCAAACCCGTTTTTGTGGTGATTGGTAGTCGAAAGGCGTAGGGCGTGTTGCGTGAATCCACCTACGAGGTATGTAGTTTTCCCACATGCCCGAATGGGTATCGGATGTAGTGTATGTAGCACCTCGCAGGAGAATTGTCCAAACAAAAAGAGCCAGTCCCATGATAATTATCGGGACTGGCTCTTTTACTTTTAATCTTTTAATTCTTCACCCTCCACACCACCCGCTCAAAGCCCACCGAGACCACAGTATGACTCTGTAATCGCAATTTATCTCCATAAATCTCAGCCAACCCTTGCCGATAGCGGCTCAGTTGACTATCGGCATCGTTCAACTTCTTCTGTACCTTGGGTAATGCTCGCAATTTCTCCTCACTTAGGGCGCGTATTTTCGCCCCACTCAACTCAGCTTCGCTTAATTTGACATACTTAAACTCGACCACATGATCCAGCAGTTGATATTGCCGCATGTCGGGCCGGACAATCATGGTTAGGTCGGCATAGCCCCGTTGTAGGGCGGTTTCCGAATCAATCAGATAGAATATATTGTTGAACAACACCGACAGAAAGGCTATTTTGACCATAAACTCGTCTGCTTCTGGGTAATCTCGATTGTCCAAGGCGTTAAACCGAGCCTCAATCAGGTCGCAGGTCGGCTGTAAGTCGCCACTACGATAGAAAATTCCGGCCGCTTTTTCTAGCTCGTTCTTGTTGAAGGTGGGCAGTAGAATCTTCTGCAACCGATCAAAGTAAAGTCCTCTTATGGTCAAATTCGGAATTCGTAACTTCAATTTACCGTCCAAGGTGGTATCTCCAGCAAAGGTCAGCATGCCCAAATAGTAGAGCAGAGAGGTCAATAACGTATCATTATCCCCAGCCTCCAACATCTCCCGCACCCCAAATCGGCCCGATATATTGGGCACCGTCAGTGGATTTTGCTCATTGACCGCCTGTTGAACCAGTTCTGGGCCGCCCGGCAACTGCGCCACATATTCGATTTTGCGTCGGTCTGGAGCCAGATTGCTATCGAGCATGGTGCGCGGATAGCGACAATAGTCTTGCAACGTCTCCAGAAAGTAGAGCACCAAGGTTGGATTGTACATAGCTTCACCGGTCTCAGGTGGATAGACAAAGCAGTAACCGTCGTAGTAAGCTCGCATAATCTCAATGGCCTGTGTTGTCTGCGTGTCCGATAAACCACAATAGTCGGCCACCTGCCGAACCAGTTCAGCCACTTCTGCTTCACGGAAGCCGCACAGGTCGTTAAACTCTGGCTTAAAATAGATATTGCGAGAGACAAACTGCCCACTGGTCAGGTCACTCATGACCACCGGCGAGACCCCAGTCATGAACACTCGTTCCAAGCCCATGCCGGCCAACGTCCCTTTGATGACTTTGAACAGGGTCTTGAAGATGCCCTCTCCTTGAATCAACTGCTCATACCGTTTTTGTCCCCATTCTCGGCTAACCATAACCTCGTTGGCGAAGTTGTCGTACTCGTCTATCAGCAGATAGAGCCGATGGGAGGTGGCCTGCATAACCGCCAATAAAGATTGAAAAGAGGCCAAACCATTGGTCGGATTGATCTCAATTTCATAGCTCAAGTAATCCCGATATTTGATGGCAAAGGTACGGATCTGTTGATTGATATGGTCATACAAAAACTGTTCAATCCTATCCACATCGCCCCGTGGATTAACCATCGAGAAGTCCCACTTCAAAACAAAATATTGATTATGACTGGGTGTGGGATTCTGTCCAATCGCCAACTGACCGAACAGTTCCTCAAACCGGTCTGCCTTGGCCAGATCGTAATAGTTCTCCAAGATGGAGAGGAGCAGACTCTTACCAAAGCGGCGCGGACGCAGAAACAGGATATTTTTACCCGTTTCCTCAAGCAGGTGAATCCGGTCGGTACGGTCGATAAATAGATGATCTTCGGTGATGATATTTTCAAAATTACAATATCCATAAGGAAATTTTAGTTTCGATTTTAGTTTCATAGTTAAACCTCCTTCCCTCAATTATAGCGTAAATGGGCGAATAGACGAATGGGACGCGTGTGTAACACCTTCGAGGAGCTACGCACCTCGCAGGAGGCGGAGTTGTTCTCCTGCGTGCCCGAATGGGTATCCGAGGTGAAGCAACAAAAAAGGCACATCGGATTATCCTGATGTGCCTTTTTTGTTGCGATTGTGTGTTTACTCAGTCTTATCGTCTTTCTCTGGTTCCGGTTGTTTCCAACTTAGCGAAACCTTAAACTGAGCATTCTCCGCCGATTTAGCAATCAAGGCTCCAACTTCGCCATCTATCTTAATCGCAAAGCTGACCGACGCATTTTGGGGCGGAGTCTCTAACCCTTGGAGCGTATCAATCACCCCGCTGGCGCAGGCTTTAATCGTACTCAAAGTCTGCTCATAAGCAGAGCCATTGTCCGTAATATTAGGGTTGGATTTACTACTAAATCCGACCCCTTTACTGGCAGATTCAACCTCTATACGGATGGGTTGTCCGTCTTTGGCTTTTGTTTCAATATAATTCACCATGCTGTTGTAAAACTCCTTCTAAATATGTTTCAATTTCAATTTGTCAACTCGCTACCCGACAGATAATTAAATAAAGATTTTTTCGACAGGATTAACAGGATTGACAGGATTTTTTGCCTTTAATCTTGTCAATCCTGTTAATCCTGTCAGATACTTCTTTGTTTTTAATCCGCGTTCATCCGTGTCCTAATTTTATTTCGCAATAACTCTAATATCGTTTCGTGCGCGTCGCATGCCAGCCACCGGCTAACAACCCACCGCCAATCAGAATAGCCAGCACAATCAGCCCCATGTTCAAAGCTAGATTATCATTATAGCCGGTTACAGGCATCAACGATTGTGGCTGGACTTCGGTATCACCATCTGTTGCGACGGCTTGCTCGTTGCTGGTTTTGGTTTCGACGCTGGCCGGTTCCGCTGAAGGAGCTTGTTCTGTCTCTTCAATGGCCTCAGCCTCAATCGTCACCGTTTGATTGGCTGTCTCAGCCGTACTAATCTCCGTTGGCAAGGGAGAAGCGGCTACCTGCCCATACAACGGTGCCCCATCTGGGGCAAAGGCTATAATTTGGGCGGTCGGCTGTTGGTCATACTCAAATATAACCTCGATTTTTGGTCGGAAGGCAAACTCAGCCGGGCCGGGGCCAAAGGGATGGCTTCCCGCTTCGATATCCGAAGCATCATAATCTGCCGATTCGATGACGATATGTGACACGCCATCCAAGGCCATCTGGACATCGACCCGTTCCGATCCGGCCATCTCAGCCATCTGCACTGTAGAGCCATTTTGACTATATTGACTGCCGCTTGTCGCGACCTGCACCGACTGACTACTGGGCATGCCATCCGGTGTATAGACGGACAAACGGCCATTGGTAATACCGACATCGGTATTATTTTCTATCTGGGCGTACAGGATTCCATTTTCAATCACTGCCGATAGTTGAACCGGTAGCGACGATTGTGGCCCCGTATAGTACCCTAGATTGGCCGTTTGGTCAATGCCACGCTCAATCGTCACCGGCCAGTTAGCATTGACTGGCTGATAAACCATCGGCAGACGTACATTTAACACGCCCGTACCATTACCCAAGTTCCCAATCTGATAAAAGCCGTTGCTATCGCTGACGGTCTCGACTCGCCAACTTGGCCCTTCTAACACTACCAACACATTACCCTGCGGCCCGCCGGTAGAGTAGTTAAAAACATGGCCAGAGATTCCACCACCATGTTTGCCATCATCTAAGCCCGACTCCTTTGATTTTTGTGGATTCCCATCTCCTTTCGAACCACCGTCATTTGGGATAGTGGTTGGGGTAGGCTTTGGTGTGCCCTGCGCTCGAGCCGGAGTCGATGGTAACATCACCCCTAAACTCATGACAAAAAGTAACATCAACGGTACTAAAACTTTTAACTGTCCTAACGATTTCATCTCAACTGTCTCCATTTTAGATTTTGGATTTTAGATTTAGATTGAGTACATTGTGAGAATTAAGTCTTGTAAGATTTTTAGTAACCTGTCATGCCCGAATGTTTGTATCGGGCATCCATTGGTATGCAGAATCTGGATTCCCGCTTAAAACATGCGGGAATGACATGGCATGAATAACCTTGCAGAACTTATTTAACGCTGTATTGAGTCAGATTGAGGAAAATCTAAAATCCAAAATCATCAATCGAAAAATTACGGTTCATTGGTTGGGGTTGGTTTTGGCCCGGTAGACGGTTTGATCCGTAATCCACCATCAGCTGATAGACTGGTAATGGTGACGGTGCCATAATCCCTCAAGTTATTATTTTCATTCGACTCGCCCACATCGTTCCACGGGTCAGCCCAGGCGAAGAACTGCCGCGCTCCACTCCCACCGATGTCTGCCGCGCTGAACTGTTGGCTAAAGGTGCGACTTTGACCCACATCAAACCAACTGCCCTGAGCGCCCCAGAAAATCGGAGGCTCGCTATTCAGGCCATCCACATAGATTGCCACATAGAAGTTGTTGCCCACCGAAACTGGAGCGACACCAACGTTACGAACTGTCACCTCAGCCTGATAGGTGTTGTTACCCAAATTGTTGATGACAAACTGCTCTACAATCAAGTCCGGCAGATACGAAGTTGGCGTTGGCGTAGCGGTCTGTACCGGTGGTCGGTCTGGGGTTAGGGTGGCAGTGGCCGTGTCAACCGGAACCGGCGTGTCGGTCGGAGTTTCGCCCGGAACAGGTGTTTCTGTATCAACCGGAACCGGAGTCTCGGTGTCAACCGGAATCGCGGTGTGCGTAGCCGTGGCCGCGCCGTCATCTTCTCGTAACAGGGTCGGCAAATAGGTCAAGCGGTTAGCTACCTTAACTCCAAATTCGTAACTGTCAACCACCGCTTGGTTGGTCTGGTTGGTTACAGACACTGTAATGAATTTTGTCCCCGCCGTCAACCATCTAAAGGTCACAACATCTTGCAGATTGTTCGTTTGCGGCTTCTCTTGTTGATCAGTCGCCTGCCAGATATAGGTCAGCGGCTGAGTCGTTGTTGGCCCACTGACATCTGCGGTAAACTCATAATTTTGATTCGTCTCACCCGCGGCAGGGCCACTGATGACCACCGCCGTCGGCGTAACCGGCTCATTGGTGATGATGACGGCATAAGTGGTACTCGCTGATCCCGCTTCGTTCGTCACCGTGGCCGTAATCGTATGTGTCCCCGCCTTGGCCCAACTAAAGTTGGCTGAACTGGTCAGTCCGGCGTTGGGAACCGTCAGATCACGTTGACGCGGTGTTTTGATGACTGCCTGTCCGCTGGCCTGCCAAGTATATGTTACGGGTTGGGTTGTGTTTTCTAGGTTGGTGGTAGCGTCGAACTCATACTCAGTGTCGATAACCCCCGCCGTGATTCCATCCACCGCGATACTCGTCGGTGGGATGGCTTGGTCGGTCAAGGCGATAACAAAGTTGGCCTGTGCCGTCGATTGACCGTTGCTGACCGTTACTTCAATCGTCTTGTTACCCATGCTCGACCATGTAAAATTGACCGCATTGGTCAATCCACTGACCGTATTAGTAATACCACTTTGATCGGTTGCTGTCCATTCGTAGGTCAGCGGCAATTGAGCATCGCTCGGCGTTACCTCGGCCATAAACTGATAGTTTCGGTCGATGAGACCAAAGCCATAACCACCAATTGTAACCGTTAGCGGTGGCGTACTGACTTGATCAATCACAATGGTGTGATTTTTTGTTGTTTGACTCTGACCGTTGTCAGCGATAACCGTAATCTGTTTCGTGCCGGGCGTATCCCATGTCAACGAAGCCGTATCTTGCAAGTTTCTGTTGGGATTGATAACCGTTGTCTGATTGGTGGCTTGCCAGGTGTAGGTAATCGGTTGAGTCACATTATCGGGACTGACCCGCGCCGTAAACTGATATGTCAATCCGACTTGACCTGTTGTCGGCCCGTTAACTGCCAGATTGAGTTGTATCGCTCCGGCGGTGGTACGGTCAATCACAAAGCCTAACGCAGAACTGTTGTTTTGCGAGGTGGCCGTAATGATCGTTATATCTTGACTGCCAACCGCCACATCAACCGGAACCGTGACCGTCACAACAACCAGTTTACTTTGCTGAGGGCCAACCTCGATTTGACCTGCTGGCACTTGTATCCAACCTTGTGGATTATCACTGATTAAGGTATAGGTGTCAGCGACATCGGTCATGTTGCTCAGGGTGTGGCTGATACTGACTGTGCCGCCAATCGGAGCGACAATATCACTGTCGGTCACAAACTCAAACGGACGCTCGACATAAAATTCGTAAGCCCCAATATCCACTCGTGGAATCAACCCCGACCGACGAGGTTCGTTGCCATAATCATAAGGCATCAGTCCGACATTGGTGGTCGGGTCGCCCTTGTCAATCGCTGGCGAATTTTCCTGTGGTTTCAGATTTGGCGGGTTACTGCCTGAGTTGGTAAACTGCGGATCAGCCGTTACCTGATTTGAGCCAGCACTGGCTCCGCTGACCGAATCACCACCATGATAGAGATTGTAATCAATCGTCGTTACTTGCCGACTACCAGCCTGCACCAGTACGGAATTTTCTCCGTTGTTGGCAAAGATATTACTGCGAGCCGTGAGGTCGCTTCCTGCACCCACTGTTAAGGCCTGGCCTGAACCTGATGATGGGGCTTGGTTTTGGAAGAAGGTACTGTTTTCGACCCATGCCGAGCCGCTTTGCATGTAGGCCGCTCCACCTTGATTGTCATGCAGAATCGAGTTACGGATGATCAGTTCGCCAGCACCGCTGTACAACCCACCACCTAAAGTAGCTTGTCCGCCGCTGATTCGGCTGGTGTTGATTTCTAGGCTGTCCCCTTCGTGGAAGATGTTACCCCCTACGTCTTCACCACTCGGCCCGCCACCTAAACCGGTAGCTGTTCCGCCTTGGATGATGAGGCGCTCTAGTCCAACGGTTTGACCGGCATGTACATGCACCGCTCGGCCCGATGTCGGAGCCAAAATCGTCGGGAACTGGAGATGGTCGGGCGGGTTGGCCTCCCAGTTGTTTTCGTCATGCCCACCCTGCAAGGTTACAGACCGAGTCAGCACGATTGTTTCGCTGTAGGTTCCAGCCGCAATTTTAATCGTGTCGCCATGTTGAGATTGACTCAAGGCCTGCGCCAACGTGCCACATGGTGCAACATTCGGTTGGGTGCAGTTATTATCCATCAACAACGGCGTGGTCGGGTCGAGGCTACCTTGCCGCTCATCTTGCAACCAGTCTTGACCGCCGTCTAGCAGAACATAACGAGTGCCATTATGAACCAGAATTTGGGTCTGATTGACCACGGTTGCTTCAACTGGGGTGATATTGGAATTATCGACCACCTGTTGGGCGATGGCACTGCTTAGGTCGGTCAGACCAGAGGCTGATTCGTCGTTAATCATCACCGACAGCAGTAACTGCCGACTCTCGCCCGGACTGAGGGTTACTTCGGTCGGTGTCACTAAGGCACTGGCATAAAGCCCGGGTTTAGGGATTAGGCGGTAGGTATCGGTACTGTTTCCGACGTTGGTAATGAAGTGGGTATAGTTAATCAACTCACCCGGTCGAGCCGAGCCGACCTGAGCCGGGCCAATCTCCACCTGTACATCAGCCGAGGCAACCGTTGTCAAATTGGGCGAGGTCAAGCCGATGACGGCAGTATCAGTATCTTCGCCTTCATCGGTTACACACGAACTATCGGCATTTTTATTCCAATACTCGGCTCTTGCCACCAGATTGGTTATATCGGTTTCACCAGACGCAGAATTGCCCGGAACCGTTACTTGTACCGTTACCGTAGCGATTTGGCCGGGAGCCAGATCAAACACCGCCTCAGTCGTCGGAGTGAAGATACCCATCTCTGGTTGTTCGGGGAAGATGGCCCAACCTTGGCTACTTTCGGCGGTCAGATAGATGGTTTCGGTGTAGCCGGTGCCGCTATCCTCGATGTTTTCGAGAAGATACTCAGCTCCACCACGAAGCTGGCGACTGTTGTTTTCGACGGCTAGGGTGTAACGGGTCGAACTTTCAGCCGGTACATCTTGTCTGGTTGAACCATCTGTCGTCCAGAGTAATTCGCGCCAGACTCGGAACTCCATCGCCCCCATGTCTTTTTGACAGATTTTTGGACGTTGAACTAAAAAGGCATCTTTATCTTCTTCAATCGGGACACTCGATTTATCATTGGGTACCGCATCAACAACAGGAGAGTTTTTGGTCAACTCACCTCCAGAGAAGGGGAAGAACAGGGTCGGCAAATCATCCAGATTTCCTTCACCTAGCGTCACCTGTCCGGCATAGCTATTGTCGTATCGAGATGTATAGCTAACGCTGACCTCGGCTTCGGCCTGAATACCATTACTTTCGACGGTTCCAGTGGCGACATTCGATTCCATGATGCTGGCGTTGAGGGTTAGCTCGCTACCGGCGTTGTAGATACCGCCCCCCTGTTGGCTGGCGATGTTACCCCAAAAAGTCAGGTGTTGCAGTTCGCCGAGGCCGGTAGCATCTCGATAGATACCGCCACCATTAACCCCCTTATTATTGATTAGCACCAGATTGGCTAAAAAGATTGTACCGCCCTCCGCGACGTAGAACCCACCGCCGTTTTCAGTGGCTGAGTTGGCGACGAACCGTTTGTTCCGTAAAGAGAATACTGCCGCGGCCACATAGTTACCACCGCCATGCCGTCCGGCTATGTTGCGGGCAATCGAGGCTCCACCGGTCATGTCAACTTCACTACCTGTGGCACTGTACAGGCCACCACCATCTTGAGCGGCTACGTTGTCCTGAATTTCGCCACCAAAGAACAAGGTTCGACCACTGGCACAGTATGCTCCACCGCCGTTATTGGTAGCGGTGTTGTTATTAATGTCGACAGAATCAATATGCACCGGATTGCCTGTTTCTATATACAAGCCGCCACCGTCAACGGCTGTGTTCGAGACGATGTTGCTACCATTCAGAATCAGGTAACTGGCTCGACTGAGCAGACCGCCACCCTTATCGGCTTGGCCGCCGGTTAAAATCAGGTTGTTTAGGTAGACTTCTGCCACGTTGTCCACGGTCATGGGGCGACCTTGTTGCTGGGCGTTGATAGTGGTTTTTCCTAACAGGAGGGGGTCGGGTGGCACGAAGTCTTTAGGCCAGCCGCCCTCAATAGTGAGGTTGTCGATTTGGACGGAGGCGGTTTCTTGACATTCACCCATCGCCAGACGTAAGGTGTCCCCCTCCTGCACATCTATCATGGCCGAGCCGATACTCCCGTAGATTTTTTCGGTACGGACCAGTTGAACCAGACATGCATCATACTCATCAGCGCCAATATCGGGCGCGGCATTAATAGGTCGCGGTGAAGGTGGAACCTCATCTTCATAAGGAATTCCGTCATAAGGCACACCCACATCAAGTCCGGCATTAATCAGCAGAGAATCTTCTCGTAAAGCAAAGTTACCGTCCGCCGAACTGGTATAGTTCGGCTCAACGGCCAGAGCATGGGTTCCGGTGGTTACCGAACCGCCGACGGTGTTCAGGTTATTGTAGTAGTTGTTGTAATCAACCGTTACCGTACCTCCACCAGAGCCATAAATCGCTCCACCCGCTGGGGCTTCATGGCCGTCAAAGCTGTTATTGCGAATATTCGGATTGCCACCGCTAAAGTAGACCCCCCCACCTTGACCAGTGGCGATGTTGGCATGGAAACTGTTATGATAGATTTCGGCAGTGCCAGTCACTACGGTCACCCCGGCCCCGTTAACGGCATTGTTGCGATAAAGCATGCTGTTCCAGAGGCGCAGTTTTCCACCGCCTTGATAAACGCCTGCACCATCAGCAGTGGCGGTATTATTAAACAGACGAGTGCCCATGTCAACAAAACCGTCTGAGCCGTTGTTATAGACCCCACCCCCTTGTTGGGCCGTATTCAGTGTCAGATCAGTTTCTTTCAACCACAGCTTACCATCGTTGTAAATCGCGCCCCCTTGGTCAGCACTATTGTTTATAAATTCGCTACTGTGGGGATTAACATTAAACGCGGGATTACGTTCATGCCCAACGACCAGTTGACTATCGCTATCGACATAAACGGCTCCCCCATAGCTGGCCGTGTTCGACAAGAAATGGGTGTCAGAAATGTTGATGTCGGTACTGTCTAGGATATAAAGTCCGCCGCCTGCATTACCGTCTGCTGGACCACCACCAAGACCAGAGGCGTTCCCATCTCGTAGCTCAAAGTTTTGTATCGTTACCGCGTTGGTGTTGTAAATCAAGAGCGCTCGTCCCAAGCCCCCCGGATTTAGAATGGTACGCGATTGAGGCGGTTCCGTGAAATTATCATCGTAGCCACCGATAATGGTCAAACCGCGTTTCAGGCTGACCGTTTGACTGTAGGTTTTTCCGCTAATTTCAACCGCATGCACCCCACTACACTCTTCGGCGGTAGCCTGAATCACATCACCGACACTAGCCATCTGAATCGCCGCTTGTACACTGCCGTACAACGTCAAAGTCCGAACGATTCGAGCCTTACAGCCGGGCAGTTCATCCCAGCCAAGGTCAAACCCTTGGTTGCCCGGGCGTAGTTCATTTTGATAATCGTGGGTTAGAGGCATGGTCGGATCACCACGATCAATCAATGAGGAGCTACTTTGCAGGCTAAAATCTCCTGTATCTGGGTTAGACATGCGAGGGTCGTCAGTAGAGGCATTCTCTCCGGCCACGGCACTGCCGCCGTAAGGTGTGGACGCTCCAGAGATATTGTTATAGTCATAAGTAATGGCAACCGTGCTATGCAAAACATTAGAGCCGCTATCCTCAGCAAAAATGTTGTTTCGCACATCGGCGCTGGTTTGGTCGGTTGAGACTCCGGCTCCGTTCGAGGTGGCCGTATTTTTATAGAAGGTGTTATGCCACACTCGACCACCTGCCCCGCCGATGAAACCACCCGCTCCCGTTGGAGCCGAGTTCTCCGTGATGGCGTTGTTGACAATCTGACTCACCCCACTGGCATGGTAGAATACTCCACCTTGGCTACTGGCACTGTTCTCGTAGATGCGGTTGCCGTCTATGGTCAACGTCGCCCCATCATTATAGGCCACCCCACCTAAACTGGTGGCCGTATGACTGTAGATTTTGCTACTGGTGATTGTCACCACCGCTCCACCGCCAACGTAAAAAGCCCCGCCGTTATTGGCTTTTCCACCTCGAAGGTCAAAACCGCCCATGCTAATCACCGCAGTACTATCTACATAGAGCAATCGCCCTTGTCCCACGGCATCAATCAGGGTTGGATTCGTTTCGGTATCAGGCTTGGCCCAACCGTCGTTTGTGTCGGTGTAACCACCACGAATAACCATGTTTTTGGTCAGCAATAGGGTCTGGTTGAGGGTGGTTCCGCCCACTTGTTGCGGTTGCACGCCTCGACATGCACCGGCCACTCGTAGCTCTGCACCCGATGCGGCGACATCTGCGGCACGTTGCAGGCTTCCATAGGTTGGCTCAAGGCCGTTAATGCGGACAAAACAGCCCCCAATTTCCGATGCTCCAATATCAGCATGCTGATTGGAGGGTCGTGGAATCTCATCAAGGTCATAGATGAGCGGACTGTTCGGGTCAGCCTTGTCCTCCACCGGCGAGCCGTCAGCCAGACGCAGATAGCCCGATTCAAACAGTACCTCGGTTTTGAACTTGGGATCGGTGCCTAGCACGTTACCTGTTCCGCCTCCACTGGCTTCACTAACCTCATTTTGGAAGCTGTTGTTATAATCAAACTGCGAAGCCGCGTTCACCACTCGAATCCCACTGCCGGTACCGGCGCTATTGTTAAAGAAAATATTACTGTTGATGATGGCTCCGGTACCACTTGTATCATGATACACCCCACCCCCTTGACCATTGGCCGAGTTTTTATAGAGGGTGTTGTGGCGCAGTTGCATGTTGGGGCTGAGGTTGTATATCCCACCACCGTTGGTGTTGGCCTTGTTCGAGGCCAAAATCGTGTTATAGCTAGTCAGGGCCGCGGTCGCTTGGTTATACAACCCACCACCCTGAAGGGCTTGGTTGTTAATCAGGTAACTGCGGTCGAGGGTCAACCGAGCGTTATTATCGTTATAAAATCCAGCCCCATTACCACCGGCGATGTTGTCGGTCATGGTAATTACCAGACCATTAAACTGAGCCTGATTATAAACCGCCGCTCCTTGTTGACTGGCTTGATTGTTAAACCACCAAGCACGATAGCTGTCGATGATACCATCAGCATTGTATATCCCGCCTCCATCTTGGCTGGCCTCATTACCGCCGAACCAAGTCTGAATACCTCGGTCGTTGCCAATCGTAACGGTTCCTTCAATGTTGTACAGTCCGGCTCCGTTAGCGGCAATGTTGCTCAAGAAGATTACACCGTCGATGTTTAGGGTTTGACCCTGATTCAATACTCCACCGCCATGATCGTCTAGTCCTGCAAAACTACCGCCTTGGTCAGCCTGACCATTCGTTAGAGTCAGGTCGAACAGTTGCACCACCACGCTGCCACTAATCACCGCGACTCGTCCTTGGTTCAGAGCATCAATGGTACTGGTAAAGGTGCGAGGTTTGTTTTGTTTTTCAAAATTCTGATTAAAGCCCCCTTCGAGGGTGACGCTTTTGTTGATATAAACCGCTTGCTGAATCGTTTCTCCGGCTACTTGGCGACTCTGTACCCCTCGACAGGTTCCAGCAATGTCAATTTGGTCTCCGTCTTGAGCCATGCTCATAGCATCCTGAATCACGCCGTAAATAATTGCTGGTTCACGCCGAATTCGGACAAAACAGCCGCCCGCTTCATCGGCTCCCATGTCAAACCCTTGGTCGATGGGGCGCTGGTTGCCGTCAAAATCGACTGGCAATCTAATATCGGTAATCGGCAATCGTAAATCGTTATCCCCCTTATCAATCGCCGGTGAACCGAGATTCAGGTGCAGGTCATTTTCGCCCGGGTTGATAAAACTAGGGTCTTGGCCGGTTATACTACCTGTTCCGAGCGTTTGGTTGCTGTCACCGTTCTGGTTGTTCTGGTATAGGTTGTGATGCGCGGTTCCACTGGCTCGATGCAGGCCACCGGTGGTAGCCGCTTGTCCGCCCGCCAAAATATTGTTGATGACACTCAATCCACCACTAGCTTGGTAGATGTGTCCACCACTGCCGCTGGCTTGATTGTTGAACAGCGTGTTATGGTAGACGGTCAGCGTACCGTTTTTGCTATATAGCCCGCCTCCGTCGCCACTGGTGGCGGTGTTACTATAAACATAGCCGTTATACAGGTTAAAACTGCCCCCGTCATTGTAAATCGCTCCGCCATTGGTAGCACTGTTGCCGCTTAGGGTGGTAGCCGACAATGTCGTGTTCGAACGCAAATTATAAACCGCCCCGCCTTGGTTGGCGCTGGCATTGGTGACGGTGATTCGTTCTAATACTAGGTCGCCTCGGTTCAGGTAGATACCTCCGCCGCGACCGGTGGCGTTAGTATTGTTGATGTGTACATCGAGCAGATAGGGTATGCCGCCGCTGGTGCTGTCGATATAGATGCCGCCCCCTTGAGCCGCTTCACTGCCCTCGACCAGTAGATTTTCTAACCGAGGTGAGGAGCTACCTTGAATATAGATACCCCCTCCGGCCGCGCCGGTGGCTTGTCCGTTCTTGAACGCTAGTCCTTCAATCTCAAGCTCAAACATCGAAGGCACGTTCTGAATCCGCAGACTGCGCCCTAAACCTTGGGCATCAATGATGGTGTTGTTCGGGTTAATAACCTGCTTACTAAAATCTGGAGTATATCCACCGCGTAAACTGACCGCTTGGTTAATTAGCAGGTCAGCATCCTCATACAACCCTTGGGCGATCAAAATCTCATCATCATTGGCCGTTTGGCTCAAGGCATAAGAGACAGTTTTACATGGCACTGTTTTATCCGTACAGTTGTTTCCTTCGTCGCTTCCGGTTGTCACCACATGCCGCGTCCCAATCGTAGCCTGAGCAGTGGTCGTATTAACCACTTTGCTTTCGACTTGGGTATTTTGCGAGGTGGCAATGACCGTCATGATGTCTTGCACCCCTTCAGCCGCGCTTTGACCCACGGTCATGGCAATTTCGATTTTAGCCACACCACCCGGCCCAATCGTTAAGGTCGGTGTGGTTGGTGGAGGGGTAATCAGTTGACCCCAACCCCGACTATTGGCGCTTTGTCCAAACTCGATGACAAATGTATCTTCGGTCGCGGCGGTGTTGGTTAAATAATGGGTATATGTCAACACCTCGCCCGGTTTGGCGCTCTCGTCGTAGCTTGGCCCCATTTGCGAGACACTGCCCGCAATCACATCGGTTTGGCTCTGGTTGACCGCGGGATTATCTATCGCCGTCGCTGACACAATCGTTCGATTATCGGTCTCTGCTGATAGAGGGTCGGGTACTGTGACCACAATTTGGATGAGACGACTTTCGCCATTTGCCAACTCAACCGTGGCTGACTGGCGATTTTGGATTGGCGATTTTAGATTTTGGATTTCAGATTGATCCGGCACGTAGGGTGAGCTCGTCGAACCCGCCCCCGTCCCTTCGGCAGGCTCAGGGGACGCAGATTCGCCTATTCGTGCCCCGCTGACCTGAATCTGGACTGCCCAGCCCTCACTATTACTAGCCGTTACCTGAAAACTAGCGGTTCCAGCGGGAATGTTGCTGATGTTCTGGAGCGTATGTTCAAAAATAACGGTTGTGCCTTGCACCTCATCAACCAGCAGTGGGCTGTTAGAGGCGGCTCCAAGGTCAAGCCCCAAATAAAGTTGACTCTCGTCAGCTCCAATATCGGAGCGCCCCCCCGCGGGCAGAGGACGATTGTCGTAATCCATGTCCTTTGGCACGCTAGAGGCAGGGTCGGCCTGCCCAATTAGGCCGGAGCTGTTATAGTCTAAATGGAAATTACCACTGCCGGGGTTCTCAAAACCCGGGGTGACGTTAAGCAGGGCGTTAAATCCGGCTGAACTGTTGCTCCCAAAATCGTTCGGATTATTTCCAGAGTAGCCGTTGTAATCATTCGCAAATCGGTTGGGATTAGTCGCTTGCAAGGCGTTACCGCTGTTCTGCACCAAAGCCGAGTTTCGCAGGCTAATTTTTCCGGCTCCATTGCTGTAAATGGCTCCACCTTCAGCGGCCTGATTCTGATAAAAGGTGGCATGGTCAATATTGACCGTACGTCCCTCATCAACATAAATACCGCCCCCTTGAGTCGTGGCTTGGTTGCTGTAAAACACCATGTTGACCAGATTAAGAGTGCCGTCGCCGGTTACATACAACCCGGCTCCATTTGAGGCTGAACCGCCGGTTACGTGCATGTTCTCTAACGTTACCTCGGCTCCGCTACCGTTGATAAAGAAGGCTCGCCCGCTATTTTCGGCATCAATCACGGTTGGCCCGTATGTGGGAGTGTCCCAATCGTTAACCGAGTAGCCCCCTTGCAGAGTGACATTTTTGTCAATCAGACCAATCTGCGGCGCGCCTTCCTGCACCGGATCAAACAGGTCGGTACATGTCCCCGCGACCTTAATCACCGCGTCATCACTAGCTTCATTAACTGCATCTTGGACGCTGGTATAAATTTGGGTGGCCGAAAGATGGGTAAAACAGGTGGAGTCGAGCAGGTATTCGTAAGCGCCTCGGTCAAAACCGGAGGGGAAGGGACGCACGTTATCATCGAGGTCGTCGGTCACGCCAATATCGGTACCACTATCAACCGCTCGTGCCCCAAAAGTCAAATGGAAATCTTGGTTTGCTTCGTTAACGAATTGAGATTTAGCCGGAGTATCGGTGTTGTTATTGCTTCCCGAAATACCGTTATCGTTGTTGGGGGTGTTGTCATACACGTCACTATAGGAGATACTGCCGATGGTGCCACCTTCGAGGAAGCCAATACCGCCGTCGGTTAGGGCACCGTTATTCACAATTAAACTGTTTATAATATTGATTGAGCCTTGACCATCTCCTGTCGGATAGACGAGAATCGCTCCCCCGGCATTACTTGTTTCGTTGCCGTAAAAGGTGTTATGTTGTATGGTCACACTTCCGCTGGTGTTTAGGATAAGTAGTCCACCACCACCAAACTGGTCAGCAGTTGTCGTTTGGTTATCGTAAATCAGGTTGTTTTGCATGGTGACAATACTGTCATCATTGGTCGAAATACCCCCACCCGCTGATTTAGCACTGTTGCCATAGATTTTGTTTTTACGAAGAATTACCGTTTCCTTTTCAATGGCAACCCCTCCACCAATCAGTTCGCTACTGTTGTTGTATATCTCATTACTAATGAGGATCATGTCGCCGCCTTCAAAGTTGACGACCCCGCCGCCAGCACCAGTAGCACTGTTATCATAAATTTTGTTCTGTTCAAGCGTAACCGTTCCACCGGCATTTTTTACGCCGCCACCGCCATCGCCAGCAACAGTTCCGTTGATAATATGGAATCCGCTGATTAGTACTACACCAGAGCTAATATCAACCGCGCGCTCGGTGTTTTTGCCGTCTATTTTGGTTGGGTTAGCAATCGGGTCTGGTATATCCCAATTGAGCGTCGAGTAGCCCCCTTTGAGGCTAAGATTATTATTGATAGTGACCGTCGCATAAGTGCTGGCCGCGACCCGAATCTCTTCGTCTCCAACGACCATGTCGATGGCATGTTGAATCGTTGCACATGGTTGGTCTTGACTACACTCAATGTTGTCGGTGTCGTCACCACTAGGAGCGACGTATAAAATGACTGGGTCTTGGGCGTGTGTTGTTTGGGGCATAAAAGAGCTTATCAAAGCGGCAAAAATGAGTAACCCTAACCCCCAACTGAGCATGGCGCGATGTAAGTTTGTGGACACAGCAACAAAACGATTTGACGGCTTTATTTCAGATTTCATTGATAACAACCTCTATTTTAACATGATAGATGAAAGGGAGAACGGTGACTGGTGATTCTAAAATCACAATGTTACAGGTCACTTCTTTCCCTTAGAGTTGTTCGGGAGTAAAGGAGTGCAGAAGCTGAGGGATTTCCAAGGAAATAAATCTCCCAAACTGATTAAATTCTCTATGTCATTCCCGCATGCTTTTAGCGGGAATCCACATTCTGCATACAAATGGATGCCCGATAACAACATTCGGGCATGACATTTGGGAGGTTTATTTTCTTGGAGTTACCTGATTGCTTTTGCATGTTTGTTTCTGGCAAAAGCAATCAGCTTTTGCACTCCGTATATCTCGATGTTGAGTTTTTTATGAGACGATTAGTTATTCCCGAACAGGTCTCTTAACGACACAATATTTTGGGGCATAATAGTGATTTAATAACTGTTTTATCAACAGATTTATACCGTTTCAATTATACGTGTAAACAGAAACCATTACAACCTTAGCAATGAGTCCTAAATAGCGGTCTTATGCGGGCACTTCCCCAACTACTCTATACGCTCGGTAAAATGGTGTTTGAAATTGGACAGCCGGACCAGATTGAGCCATACTTACGGGCTAAGGAATTGAGATTAATTTGTGGGTCAAGATGATGTTGACCACCACAAAAGGAACGATAAAATGACAAAATCAACTGTAGCACAAATCCGTAACCGTTTTGATAACGATGTAGACCGTTTTTCCAATTTAGAGACCGGCCAAACTGCCGTGATGGACACTTTGCTGTTGTTAGATGTCGTGACCGGCGCGGCGGCACAAATCAATCCCCAAGCCAGCCACGTATTAGATGTAGGTTGTGGTGGGGGGAACTTTACCATGCGCCTTTTGCAAAAACTGCCTAACCTGAATGTCACCTTGGTCGATTTAAGCGCCCCCATGTTAGAGCGAGCCAAAAGCCGAGTAGCCAAAGTGACCTCCGGTCAGGTTGACACTCAGCAAAGCGACATTCGCGAACTGACCTTACCAACTGCCCAGTTTGATGTGATTCTGGCCGGTTCGGTTCTGCATCATCTACGCACCGACACCGAATGGCAAGCTGTTTTTGACAAGTTCCATGCCGCCCTAAAGCCCGGTGGCTCGGTATGGGTATCTGACCTGATTGAGCATGACCTCCCCCAAATTCAAGCCCTAATGTGGGCTAGATACGGCGACTATCTGGTCGATTTTCAAGATGAAGCCTATCGAGATAAGGTCTATAGCTACATCGAACAGGAAGACACGCCTAAGTCGGTGCTGTATCAAATCGACAGGATTCGCCAAGCCGGATTCAGTCAGGTCGAAATCTTGCACAAAAACAGTTGTTTCGCCGCTTTTGGTGGGGTTAAATAAATCTTGCAGGGTTTGTCTTAAACACCTCCGAGGAGAAAAACACACCTCGGAGGAGAACGACTTCGCGTCCTCCGAGGTATGAGTCGTAAGTCGTAAGTCGTAATTCGTAATTCACAATTCACCATTAAATTGACCCCATCCCCACCCTTTGATACAATAGAGCTATCCATTTTAATTTCTCCGAGGATAGCATGGCTGGATTATCTCCCCAATTAACCCAACAGATTAAAGAAACTCTGCTCGACTGTCGTGAAGTGTACGACTTTGACTATATTTTGGCTGTTTTTCAGGTGAATAACCTCCGCCCATGGCGAAAATGGTTGAGCCGTCATAAATCGGCCAACGACAATGCCGACATGCTGATTACTCAACTTGAGAATCGACACAATCAGCAGGGTGACAACGCCTTGGTGATGTTGTTACAACAGTTGAGCCGCCAGTATGACCCCGACGACCAGTTGCATCATGATTTAGCTGACATAGCTCAACGGGTTGAAGCTTGGAAACAGGCTGAACGGCGCTACTCTGACCTAAAGCGGGTCTATAATCAGCAAGATTGGCCAATGGTACTAAAGTTGGGCGAAAGCTTGAGCAACTATCGCGATAGTGCCGACATGGTGACTGAAGCTAAACGAGCTTTGAGGGTAGCTAAAACCAAATCTATCGCCTATAAAGCCATCCAAAAGGCGATGACTCAACGAAATTGGACGCGAGTTATCAAGTTGGCTAAAGAATTAGGAGATTATAAAGATACACCAGTCCTGCTAAAGCAAGCTACTCAAAAACAACAAGAAGTAACTCGCCAAGCTACCGAACAATTGCACCGAAAAAATCAGCCGTCATCCAAACAAAAATCTACTTCAAGGCAAAAACCCTTGAAATTTGATAACGAGAACACCGTGATTTGGAGAAGAGACGGTAAAACAATGCTCCGTATTCCCACCGGAAACTTTCTATATGGCGACGACAAACAACCCGTTACCCTGCCCGAATATTGGATTGATAAAACGCCAGTTACAGTAGCCGAATACCGCCGTTTTGTAGAAGAAACAGGGCATGAACCACCACCTAGTTTTAGAGTAGTAAAAGAGATAAAATGGGTTAAACAGACCAAAAAAGAGAAGATTTGGTTTGGATTTTCAGAAAAAGAAGTTGTCACAGGTGAAAAAGAGATTGCCGAGTGGGAAGATGTGGATTGGTCAACATTTATTAATGATGATACTTTATACCCGCAATACCAACACCACCCGATTATTTATGTGAGTTGGCACGATGCAACCACCTACACCCAATGGGCTGGTAAACGGCTACCCACTGAACAGGAGTGGGAGAAAGCGGCTCGTGGAACGGATGGGCGTAAATATCCTTGGGGTGAGAACGACCCCATTCCCTCAGTAGCTAATTTTGATAAGCATGTTGGTGGTACTACCGCGGTTAGTCAATATTCTCCCCATGGCGATAGTTTTTATGGTTGTGCCGATGTGAGTGGTAATGTATGGGAGTGGTGTACGGATTGGTATAATAGTAACGAGAAATCTAAAGCGCTACGTGGGGGGAGTTGGAACCTCAATCAACATTATGTCCGTGTTGCTTGTCGTTTCAACTACAACCCGTATTATCTAGACTATATTATCGGATTTCGGTGTGTGTTAGTTCGCTAGGTATTATGACAGAATCGCCGGAATTGGCGGATTAAAACCACCTCGCAAGGTCATCTTCAACGCAAATAAACCATGATTTGCGGACAAAAATCCGTTAATTCTGGTAATCCTGTTCTTTTTTTTTGTACCCGAAATTCGTTCATTTCTCAATTCGTTGTCCTCCATACTGGCAAAAGCAAGAAGCTTTTGCACTCCGACTTCCTCCATACCCGCAAAAGCAAGATGCTTTTGCACTCCGATATTCTCGTTCCTCGTTCCAGCGCGCTACGTCAATACCATTATGAAAATACTCCTCCTAGAACCCTACTACACCGGCTCCCATGCTGAGTGGGCCGACGGCTACGCTCGGCACAGTCGCCATCAGGTTGACCTGCTGACTCTGCCCGGTCGCTTTTGGAAATGGCGCATGCATGGCGGTGCGGTCACGTTGGCTCGCCAGTTTTTGGCCTTGCCGACCAAACCTGATCTGATTCTGGCTACCGACATGGTTGACTTGACCAGCTTCTTGGCCTTAACTCGGCCTCACACCGCCAATATTCCGGTGGCGCTTTATTTCCATGAGAATCAACTCACCTACCCGTGGTCGCCCACCGACCGCGATGTGGCTCAGCAGAGGGACAAACATTACGGCTTCATCAACTACACCTCCGCCCTCTCTGCCGACATGGTGCTGTTCAACTCCGGCTATAACCGAGACAGCTTTTTATCAGCCCTGCCCAACCTGCTCAAACATTTTCCCGATTTTAATGAACTGCCATCGGTGCAACAGATTGCCGACAAAAGTCAGGTACTCCCCTTGGGCTTGGATTTGGCTCGGTTTGATGGGGGTGGGGTGTTGGGTAGGATGGAAATTCTACCCCCCCTCAGTCCCCCCTGCTAGGGGGGAAGCTAGTTCCCCCTCCCTTTGGGAGGGGGTTAGGGGGAGGGCTGACTCCGCTAACCCAACCCCCCTCATCCTGTGGGCGCACCGTTGGGAGCATGACAAAAACCCGGCAGATTTCTTTAAGGCGCTAACCATCCTCTCTGAGCGTGGCCTATCGTTCGAGTTAGCCGTCTTAGGCGAAAACTTTAGTCAGCAACCTAAGGTGTTTTTGCAAAGCCAAACTCGTTTAGCCAAACATATTGTGCAATTTGGCTATGCCGATTCCTTCGCCGACTACGCCCGCTGGTTATGGCGAGCCGACATTCTGCCCGTCACCTCCAATCAGGATTTTTTCGGCGGCACGGTGGTCGAGGCCATCTACTGTGGCTGTTTTCCGCTCCTGCCCCATCGACTGGCCTATCCCTATCTGATTCCAGCCGAATATCAGCCCCACTGCTTTTACCATACCTTTGATGAGTTAGTCAGCCGTTTAGAGCAGGCTATCACCAATATCGCGCAGACTCGGCAGTTCAGCCTGCGCGAGGTGGTGGCGCAGTACGACTGGCAGATTCAGGCCGAGGGGTATGACCAACTGTTTGCCGAGTTGGCGGGACGGTTGTAAATCCACATGGAGGGCGGCCTCCTCCGAGGTGCGAAGCTCCTCGGAGGTGTTGGTGTTTCGGGAGGTATTTCGGAGGAAGCCGACGTAACTGCACACGTTAATTAATTCTGAAATCACTGACTGGCTCGATATATCTCCTCACCACCCAAAAGAGTAAGCTGAACCTTGGTCTGCTTGATGGCGGACGGATTAACCTCGAACAGGTTTTGGTTGATGACAATCAGGTCGGCCCATTTACCGACCTCAATCGAACCTGTCGTTTGTTCTTGATGAAGCAGGTAAGCCACATCGAGCGTCATCATGCGAATAACCGTGGCTAGGTCAGGCTTGTTACTGTCTGATTGGCCCAAGACCGACGAGATTTTGTTGAACGGGGACAACTCATCCGCATCCCAATCACTGCTCAGGATGACAGTTGCTCCTTGGTTGAGCAGGTCAAACGCGGGCAGTAACTGCTCCGCTCGACTGCCGAGATAGGGGGTCATGTAGTTCTTGTAGTCCGACGAGACCGAGCTAGGCGCGAGTTGAAAATCAGCCACGACCCCAAGTTGGCTAAAGCGGGGTCGGTCTGCCGCATCAACCAAATAGAGATGGGTAATCCGGTGGCGAGGGTCAGGCTGATTGTCGTTGACCGCTTCGATAGCATCGAGAGCCAGCCGAGTGGCTCGGTCGCCGGTGATGTGAAAATGGAGTTGAAACCCAGCCTGACTGAGGGTCTGAGCGTAGTTGTTTAGGGTAGCCTCATCAAAATACAAAAAGCCATCGTCGGGAACATTGGGCAACTCAAAACTGGTATCGTATGGGGCGAGCAAGGCTCCTGTGCCTTGGCTAAGAATCCCATCAACATAGATTTTGGCCTGATTAAAACGCAAAAGCTGTTGCGAATCGTTGCTATAACGGTTGGTCAACTCGGTAATTTGGCTCTCAAACGGCTGATCAGGATAAACATACAGAGCGTTGCTGGCTCTGACGGTGAGAGTATTCTCATCGTTGGCCCGTTGCCAAACCGTCTCATGGCCGCGGGTCCAGTAGCCGCCGGCATCGCTGACCGAGGTGACTCCGTTTTGGGCCAGTATATCCATTGCCAGCAAGAGACCTTGATAGGCCGCCTCCAGATTAGCGCTGTCAGGCGGATTAGCCGCAGTACGTGCCTTTTGTTGAGCATTTTCTAACACAATACCAGTCAAATCGTCATAATCAGGGTCGATTAGAATGATCCCGCCGGGCGGATCGCTGGTCAGGCTGTCATAGCCAACCGCCTGCATAGCCAGCGTGTTGAGCCATGCCCCATGCCCCAAATCATCCAGCACGATGACGGGTCGGTCTGGCACGGCCTCATCTAGCACCGCCAATGGCGAACGGTCGCGGTACAGCAGACTAGCCATGTTCGCCCCTGAAGCCTGTACCCAAGCGCGATCAGTTTGTTGCGCGGCACAGGCTCGAACCTCGCGGATGTATTGCGAAAATTCGGCATCTTCTGAGACATAACAAAGGTTTTCATTGAGACCCGCTTCAAGGACATGCAGGTGCGGGTCTTGAAAACCCGGAAGCATCATTTGCCCTTGCAAGTCGATAATAGTCGGATTATTTCCGGCCTTGGCCAGCACCTCGGCCTCAGTGCCAACGGCGATAATCTGCTCATCTTGGATGGCAACCGTCGTGGCCCACGGTTGAGCCGGATTAACCGTGTAGATGGCTCCATTGCTGTAAACCGTCACCGGCGAGGTTGAGTCACCGCCCTTTTGGACCAACGGTAACATGGCCTGCACCGTCGATTGTGGCTCGGCTTGACGTTCCTCTGCACCGTTTTGAGGTTGGGCACATGAAGTGATAAACAACAGGGTCAACAGTAGGTAAATTGCTTGATATTTCATCGTGTTCTCCATTCGAGCAACCGTCAAGATGATGGCGCTCCATAACATTAAATTAAGTTGTTTTTCTGATTGTGGCTTCGCGTCCTCCAAGATGCGAAGCTCCTTGGAAGTCTTGCTATTCCTATTATGATGTAAGACGGCGTTGAGGTCAAGTTAATTAATCCCGATTCCTAGTTGGGCTTACTACCATTTTATTCTTGAGGATAATCAGAAACAGTTACCCAACCGTGAATTGGTGATTCAGCTTGACCCCAATAACATGACTCAACAGGTGTTGGCTCATGCGGTGCAAACGATGGGGCTTTTATCGCAATAAATTACTGGTTTGTACAGAGAACCACCATACAAAATCAAGGAGAAAAACGCATGATTGGAGCAATTGTTGGTGATGTAATTGGCTCGGTGTTTGAGCGATTTAATACCAAAAGCATGGAGTTTCCGCTGTTTAGCCAGTTCACTCGATTTACAGACGATACGGTATTGACCGTCGCGGTGGCCGATGCGATTATGAGCCGCGATGCACAGGCTGACCATACCCACCTGTACACCACCAAAATCAAGACCTATGGACGGCGCTACCCAAACGCTGGTTACGGACAGATGTTCCGCAATTGGGTCGCGAGCGATTCTATGGAGGGGTACGGCAGTTATGGCAACGGCTCGGCCATGCGAGTCAGTCCGGTCGGGTTTGCCTTTGACTCGTTGGATGAGGTCTTAAAAGAAGCGAAGTTGAGCGCAATGGTAACGCACAGCCACCCGCAAGCGGTGATAGGGGCGCAAGCGGTGGCCTCGGCCATATTTCTGGCTCGAAACGGCGAGAGTAAAGCGGCTATCAAACAGTTTGTGAGCGATAAATTTGGCTATAATCTAAACCAAACATTAGATGAGATTCGCCCTGTGTACAAGTTTGATGTTTCATGTGCGGGGTCGGTACCGCAGGCCATTATCGCCTTTTTGGAGTCTGAGCATTTTGAGGATGCCATTCGCAAGGCCATCTCGCTAGGCGGCGACAGCGACACCATCGCCTGTATTGCCGGAGGGATCGCCCAAGCTCACTACAAAAAGATACCATCAGAACTGGTGGAGCGAGTATGGTCATTTTTAGATGCAGAGTTGCAGGATGTGGTGAGTCGTTTTAACGAGCGATACAATCCAACATACTACTTATAGTTTTCGCTAAAATTCATTGCCAATACATAATATATTGCCCAAAAGCAGGTCATCATGTGCAATATTGTCACCTTGTAGCATCTTACTAACAAGATGGCATTTGATATATAGACTTATATGCGATATATCTTTGAATCAATGCCATAACATGTAGATTTGTATTGCAAGTTAGCGAGAACTACAGACACTAAGGAATGGGCATTAATTAACTTGTGCATGTTGGTCATCAGAGTGGTTCAATCTTGAAGATTGAACCACTCTGGAGCGCGCAACTTATTTAAACCTCATTCCTAACGCCAAAGAGAGGATTATGAACAACAACTGGTTTACTATTCCTAAACCCAACCCAATGGCCGTTCAGCGGCTATTCTGTTTTCCCTATGCGGGGGGCAGTACACCCATCTATCGCAAATGGGTCAATCAACTTCCGTCCGAGGTGGAATTGTGCCTCATCCAACTGCCGGGGCGAGATCGTCGTATCACTGAGCCGCTGTTCACTGACATCATGGCTCTAGCCGAGGCGATTGCTCAAGCGATTATGACCTACTCAGACAAACCGTTTGGGTTTTTGGGGCATAGTCTGGGGGCAACCACCTGTTTTGAGGTGGCTTGCGCCCTCCGTCGGTATAAAGCGCAAGAGCCAACTCGTCTGCTAGTTTCCGGCTCCCGCGCCCCCCACATGCCCCGAATTGTCCCGTCGATTTACCATCTGCCCGAAACCGAATTTATCGCGGCTCTTAAGCGGCTCGGCGGTACACCCGCCGAGGTGTGGCAATATCCTGAATTGATCGCCATGTTCATGCCGATTCTGCGAGCCGACTTGACCATGAGCGAGACCTATCAGGCTACACCAGCCGTTATGCCTGCCCTCGATTGCCCGATTACGGTGTTCGGTGGCACTCAAGATCCCCGTACCAACGACGAAAATCTACAGGCTTGGCAAGAGCTAACCTCTGCCCAATTTACCTTATACATGGTCTCTGGGGGGCACTTTTTCCCGTGGGATGATCCGGCTCCGTTTTTGGCGCGGTTGTCGGCGGTGCTTAGGAATTGAGATTAAATAAGTTGGCGCGTTTGACTGGAAGCCGACGCGCTAACTGTACAAGTTAATTAATGCTCATTTCAAGTAGCTATAGATGTTCAGATAAATATTTTCAGCCATCACCTTCCCGCAAGTTCTAAACTTGCGGGAAGGTTGGCTTTGAATTGAAAACCATTATCTGAAAGACTGTAGTACGTAAATATTCAGTGAACTCGCCAGAAAGAGCGTCAGAAACCCGATTTCTTTAAGAAATCGGGTTTCTAGGGCGGCCTTACTGAACTTTTACGCTAGTACTGGTCGGCGTAAGGCACGTGGAAAAAAATAATTGTCCCGTGGAGTAGGCACGCGTCGTGCCGCACCGCGGGTGCTGACTCCTCAATTGGGATGTTTTATTTTTTCCGTCTGCCTAAATCCTTGGGTAGTTAAATTGTCGAAACGGAGTCTGATTGACAACTGTCAACAGCTAGAATACAATGGAATCCTATTTTTAAAAAATTGACCCTCTCTTATGAGCGATTTCACAGGTTAATTAATTCCTATTCCTCAAAAAAACTGGTACTCCTTATGAATTTAGTCACCTTAGAAAACATATCCAAACAGTACAGCGAACGCCTTTTGCTCGATCAGGTGAGTTTGCAGATAAACAGCGGCGACAAAATCGGCCTGATTGGGATCAATGGCAGTGGAAAAACCACGCTCTTGCGTTTGATTGCCCAGACTGAACTTCCCGACGACGGGCAGTTGACGGTGTGGGGCGGAGTGCGAGTGCGCTACCTGCCTCAAGAGCCAGAACTCAACCAAAAACATACCGTTCTGGAGGCGTTGTTTACCAGTGATTTGCCCGAAGTACAACTGCTTCGTCGCTACGAGTGGGCCAGTCAGCAATTACAACATGAGCCTGACAATACTGAGTGGCAGGATCAGCTGACCGCCCTCAGCGACGAGATGGATCGGCTGAACGGTTGGGCGATTGAAGCCAAAGTGAAGGCCATGCTGACCAAGTTGGGCATCACCGATTTTAGAGTACCAGTGGCGCAGTTGAGCGGTGGTCAGCGTAAACGGGTCGCCTTGGCACGGGTGCTGATTGATCGAGCCGACCTGCTGATTCTGGATGAGCCGACCAACCATGTCGATGCCGAGACGATTGCTTGGTTGGAGGGATACCTGACCGATG
Source organism: Anaerolineales bacterium HSG25 (assembly GCA_030377865.1). GTDB lineage: Bacteria > Chloroflexota > Anaerolineae > 4572-78 > J111 > JAUCGB01. The sequence goes on from JAUCGA010000006.1 coordinate 100,531, forward strand.
AGCCGGGGGCACTGATGATGGTCACTCATGATCGCTACTTTTTGGATCGAGTCGCCAACCGGATTATCGACCTCGACCGGCGACAGTTGGTCAGTTATGTGGGTAACTATAGTCACTATTTAGAACGAAGTGCGGCTCGGCATGATCAGTTGCGCGTCGCTGAGGAGAATCAGGAGCGTTTACTCAAACGAGAGCTAGAATGGCTCCGGCGGGGAGCGCAGGCGCGGAGTACCAAACAGAAAGCCCGCAAGCAGAGAATCGAGGAGATGCAACGGCTCAGTTACGACAGCAAAACCAATCAGGTGGCCCTGAATTTGGCGACACGACGCTTGGGCAAACAGGTACTAGAGGTCAAACAGTTGAGCAAACAGTTCGACGGACAGCCGGCCTTGTTCAAGCAGGCTGATTTTTACCTCAAGCCGGGCGATAGAATCGGCATTGTGGGGCCAAACGGAACGGGTAAATCTACCTTTCTGAATCTGCTGGCCGAGCGACTACAGCCCGATGAAGGTAGCATCTCATGGGGTGAGACGGTTCGTCTGGGCTATTACGATCAACAGAGTAGCCAACTGATTGACAACATGACGGTCATCAAATTTATTGAGCAATCTGCGCCGGTGATTCTAGCCAAAGATGGCACTCGCATGACCGCTTTTCAGATGTTGGAATGGTTTCTGTTTGGCCGGAAAAAGCAGTACGCTCAAATCGGCACCTTGAGCGGCGGGGAGCGGCGGCGACTCTACTTGCTCCATGTACTGATCCATCAACCGAATGTACTATTTTTGGATGAGCCGACCAACGATTTAGACATCCAAACCTTGAACGTGCTGGAGGAGTTTTTAGACCATTTTACAGGTTGTCTGGTCGTGGTTAGCCATGATCGCTACTTTTTAGATCGGGCGGTCGATTATCTGATTAGCTTTGAGGGTGGCTCGATTAGTCAGCGCTACCCCACCCCGTACAGCACCTATCAACGTCTGCGGGCAGAGAAACGGTCAGCCCAAACCGCACCCACCCCACGCCCGTCCAAATCGAAACCCAAGCCAACTCAAGCAAAACCGCGCAAACTCACATGGAAAGAGGCTCGCGAATTGGAACAACTTGATGAACGGTTGGAAACGTTAGAGGCCGACAAAGAGCGCCTGCAAACGAGCATCAATCAAGCTGGGGCTGACTATCAGCAACTCCAACAGTTGGCCGAGCAGTTGCAAACTGTGGAGGCTGAACTGGATACGGTCATGGAGCGGTGGCTGGAGTTGTCGGAGATTGCGGAAAATAATGGATGATAATATCGTTGCCAAAATCGATATACGGAGGTTTTTACTATGGGAGAACGACACTTAGTTTATGCACGGGTTGATGACACTGGCTATTGGGGTCGTCAAGAGCAAGAGCAGGTTTACTACAATAACAATCTGCTGGGCCTTCATCATCAGTGGCTGTTAGGGTACAGCGCGCTAAATTGTTTGGTTAATGTGCTTGATTTTCATAGCCGGAATATTTTTATAGATGGTGACAAAAAGATGAATTTTTCACCATTTCACTTGAATGCTTCAGATTACCTGTATCGTCAGGGGTCTGAATCGGGATGTACCCATGCCGAACATGCGTTACAAGCATTTTATACCGCTTGCCACATAACCGGATTTTGGGGATCGAGTCCCACGATTCTACAGAAGGACGGCTTTTTTTATAATGATAATAATACAGGCATTACCATTATCGACTTTTTAGAGTTTGACCAGCCCAAATACTGTTTCATGAACCCCGGCTCAATGTTTGTTAACCATGATTTGGCCTCCTTTGAGAGTTGTACTCCCCTAGACGCGCCAACCTATTTGATGGCTTTTGGCGAACCGCCCAAAAAGTGGTCTGAGGGGCACTTGACCATGTTGCTTGATAAAATATCAACGGTGCCCCTGCTAACAAAAGAGGAATTGTACGATATTTTTCTACCACAACATGCCTTGGAGGATCAATCTGGTCTGGAGCAACTGACGGGGCAGGTCATAAGTCTACCAAGGAATCGGGATTAATTAACTTGTGCAGTTCGCCATGAGAGTGGTTCAATCTTGGAGATTGAACCACTCTGGAGCGTGCAATTTATTAAAATCCTATTCCTTAATCCCAATTCCATGTCTAATCCTCATTTTCTAGGGGTGACTGAAGCGTCACAAAAGTGACTTCGCGTGGCGGAATGGAAACCGTCATGCTAATGGCCTGTCCATCAACCTTAGCCTTAAGGATATAATCACCGACTGGAATATCACCGATGACAAAATTTTCGACATACATATCATCATAATTAACTTGGTCGTTAGGATACGTATAAGTTTCTCGCCAGTAGTTTTTTGGTGTTTCAGGATGTTGTAAGGTAATCAGTTGTACGGGCACAAAAAAACCGTTGGCATCCATCACCCGTCCGGCCAATGCCCCGTATCCTCGGTCGGGCCGAATCCAAAGGTTAGGGTTACGAGTATGGCTGTAGCTGTTTGCGCCCACGCGAACTTCTACATGAAGATGTGCCCCCAAAGCCACGCCCCCACTGCCGACCTTGGCAATCGGGTCGTCCTTGGTTACGGTCTGCCCCTCAGCAACCAATAATTTTGACACGTGACCATACAGGCTGTAAACCGGCTGGTCGTGCCAACTAGCATGCTCAATCACCACTGCTTGGCCGTAAAAGTCGGGCCACGGGCCTAATAGATGTTCCAAATCATCCGGCCCGGCATGTATCACCACCCCATCTCCAATTGTCAAAATTGTGTTGCCAAAACTGGCCTGCACATCAATCCCATAGTGCCATAAAAAGTTCCCTTTTGAGTTAGAGCCGTAAGGATATTGGAAACTACCCCAAGCACCATAATCGGGAAAAGGTCGCCCGAACCAAAGATGGCTTTCTAAGGCTTCGTTGGGCAGGGTATCAGTCGGCACGGCGATGATACGGGGAGCCGGAGTTGGTCGCCACGGGCGGGGGGTAGGGGTGGTCTTGATGATACCTCCCTCACCAAAGCTGTATTGCGCTGGGTCGAGTGTGCCAACAAAGGCAATAACCGGCGCAGTCGCCTCCACAGATTCAGGCGAGGTAGCTTCGATGGGAGTACTGATGGGAGTACTGATGGGGGTACTGATGGGGGCACTGGTAGGAGGACGAGGCGACGGGGTCTGACTGGGGGCTGGTTCTGGAGTTTCGGTGGGACTTGTCGTTTCGGTGGGCGTAGGTTCTAGAGTTTCGGTGGGTGTAGGTTCTAGGGTTTCGGTAGGGGTGAGTTCTAGGGTTTCGGTTGATGTGGGAGCTACTGTTGCCGTAGAGGTATTGGTCGGCAAGGGTGTCGCTGTCGGCATGTCGGTTGGGACAGGAGTAGCCGTGAAGGTCGGTTTTAGGGTCGGCTGTAGGGTATATGTTGCGGTTGGCGTATTGGGGCCGACAAAGGCTAAACTGCTGTCAGAATTGAGTAGTTGCAAGCTGAACAGGGCAATCCCCATAATGATGAGGATGAGCATAAGAGCCATGCCGATTAAACGTATCATAGATTGGGTAGGTTTTTGGGTTGTCATAAAATTTCTCGTTTTAGTAGTGGGTATTAAATAAGTTGAGCGTTTGACTGGAAGCCGGCGCTCCGACTCAGATGACATGCACAATTTAATTAATGCTCATTCATTAGGACTCGTTCTTATGCACAAAGAAGCCCGTTTAAGTAAACGGACTTCTTTGCGCGTATCATTAAATAGGTAAGGGCTATCTATATGGGCATAATCGTGACGCTACAAGCGTCACCTACAATGACACATCGGAATAAATCCCGATGTTGATAGCTAAAGCAGGCTAAAGCCAGCTATTTAGGCCGCTTTTAACGGTCTTGAGTTTTTAGCCTTGCGGCTTTAACCCAAGGCTATCAGTCAACACGTCAACACTACCAATTATTCAATCCAAGCAATCGTTTCATCTGTCCAGCCTCGACTGTTAATCACGTCATGCTGAACCTGACCATCCGGTGAGCCACCTAACTCAAATAGACGACGCTGATCATCACCGTCAGGAGTCATTTCCCAGACACTCCATTCGCCATCACGGTTACTAACAAAGGCAATATTCTTGCCATCGGGCGACCATGTCGGCAGACCGTCATTTGCCTCATCATTGGTTAGGGCGACGACGTTATCACCGCTCAAGTCGGTACTGTAGATGTTCCAATCTCCATCCCGTTGCGACATAAAGATAAGGGTCGAGCCATCCGGCGATAGTTCTGGTTTGGAGTCGCTCAGTTCGTTGGTAATAATCGATGGTACGGCTCCACTAATCGAACCACGCATGAGACCACAGGTACCGCCAACACAGCCCTTAAATACAAACTCCTCGTCGTTCATCCATTTGGGCGCTTGACCTTGTACGGGTGCGCCGTCACCACTGCGTAAGACAATCCCTTCACCTTCCACCACCGAATAGATGGCTGGCTCTTCGCCACCGACACGAGAATGATACATAAAGGTTTTACTAGTGGGTGAGAACTGCGGCGCTCCGTCCTCAAAAAACTTGGTGACATGCCACTCGTCGCCACCACTTAAGGGACGAGCCATCAACCCTCGACGGTCGGCTTGCCATGACCGATAGGCCAGTTCAGTACCGTCTTTACTGACTCCGGGTTGGCTGGCTTCACGCTGTAATAGTTCCTGATTATCACCATCAGCATCGGCAATGTAGATATGATAGGTTCCATTGGCGGGGTCATAAAGTGGGAAGACGATGCGTCCGGTGGCGGCCTGCTGACCACGTCCTAACGGTTGATCACGTGATACATATTCGGGTAGAGGGATTGGGGTCGGGGTGATTGTCGGTGACGGGATTGGGGTTAACGTAGCCGACGGGTCGGATGTTTCGTCGATCTCATCATCTACATCAGGGGTCTCGTCTGCTGATGGTGTTTCGGTTGTTTTGACCGTCTCATCTGCTGATGGGGTTTCGGTTGTTTCAGCCGTTTCAGTTTCAGTTTCAGTCTCTGCCGAAGCGATTGAGGCCGAGGTAGGTGTAGCTAACACAGGTGTTGGAGTGGCTGTTTCGGCAGAGACCAAGGGAGCCAGAACCCGCGTCGCGGTTGGAATAATGACGATTGTTTGTTCCTCGCCTACAGGAACCCACAATTTTAGGTCATCAAAACTGACCCACATGTACGGATGGTCGAAGGTTCCGGCAAAAAAGCCGAAGTTGCCACGCACAATCGAATCATCCGTAATGGCAATCACCTCATGATCGTTAATCGAGGCAGAAATGTTCGGCCCAAAGGCAGAAATTTTGAGGATGTTGGCTCCTTCAGGATTGATATTTTCACTAAATGTCCAATCTTTGAGTGTCAGCCACTCCTCTTCAAAAAACTTACTGAGCAGATAATGCTGGTCGTTGGCAATATCAAAGCGATAAAAATTGTCCTTGTCCTGCACTCGGAAAATGAGGCCATAACTGTTTTGGGGGTCGCCATCCTCCATTTGAGCCTCGACCTCTAGTTCAAAGTTCGCCACATCACGATTTGCCAAACCCCAAGCTACCAAGTTCGAGGTATTGACCTCGACCTGATAACGGTTGTTGCCGTATACTTTGCGAGTATACATATCTGACGCATCGTCCCAGCCACTAAATGAATCGCTAAAATCTTCTTCATAAACCAAACTCAACTCAGGTGGTTCAAATAGCGATAACGGCTCATCGGTAGGAGTTGGTTGGGCCGGTTCGGAGGCGGACTGCTCAACTGTCGGGGTAGCACTATCAGCCATTGCTGGTTGATTTGGCGTGGTTGGCTGTTGGAACATGGCGTAAAGGACAATGGCTCCAGCCACTAGCATAAGCAGGACAATGCCTCCAGCAATTAGTGGGAACAAGTTCGGTTGGCTAGTTTCCGTTGCAGGGGCACTTTGAGTTGCTCCTGTGGGAGGAGGGGAAACCGCGTCTTGTGGCCGTCCACTCGCCCGAAACGTGAACTCGGTTTCACCAATGTCGATTCGGTCGCCATCACTAAGAGCAGTCGGCTCGGTGACGGGGGTACCGTTGACCGTAGTTTGATTATAACTGCCTAAATCGGTGATAATCCATTGTTCATTTTGTAAAAATATCTCAGCATGATGACGGGATGCTTTGGTGTCGGTCAACACGACATCATTGTCGAGTTCTCGCCCAACTCGAGTCACCATTTTGAGCTTATGGAGGATGCCCATGTTCTTGCCACGGGTTACCTCTAGTTTTGGGGCCATGTTTGGCATGGCTTGGGTTACGTTGCTGTGTGAATCTGTCATAAGTTACCAGTTTACTTGTATGATTAATACTATCGATGGTCTTTCATAAACATATAGTTCAGAAGTTTATCATTTCAACATGACTAAAACAATATCTGACAATATCTGACAGGATTAACAGGATTGACAGGATTACAAGCAAAAAAATCCTGTTAATCCTGTTAATCCTGTCAAAAAATGTTTTTGATTTTATCAATATATCAGGTCATGAATGAAACGACAGACTCTATGATAGTTAACAAAAAAGTTTTGAAACGTCGATTTTACTACAAATAATAGTAATTACCAACTGTTATCCTTCACTTGAGTACAGGTCAGTTGAGGAAAATATCCGGCATTATCCTCGGATACAATGATTCATCCGAGAATCTGCACAAATTCTTATTGCTCAACCCACCAGAGCAACCTTGCCTATCATCATGAGTGACGGTATCATATCTTTAACACGTAGGAATAAGTATTAATTAGATTGTGCATATCGTCGGAGCCGGAGCACCGAATCTCCCCCCCAAAGCGACCAATCTTGTCAGTTGCCATGAGTAACGGTATCATGTCCTTGTCATTACATGTAATAAAGGAGTTTTATTATGCGAAAATTCTCATCGTATGGACCAATTGATTCTACATTGAACTATCATGTCCCTCGTACTGAATTAATTGATTTTGCCTGTAACCAACTATTAGGCGAAAATTTTGAGCGGGGCGGACATTACATCACGGTGTGGGCACCACGTCAACGGGGTAAAAGTTGGACCATGCAACAGGTGTTATGGCGGTTAATGAAGGATGACCGAGTCGATGTGCTGAAAATCAACCTCGAACATCTCAAATTTAGTGAGGATGTGTCTCATATTTTACAAGTAGTCGCCAACGAAATTACTAAACCACTTCAGTTACCGTCAGTGTCAGTAAATCAATTGGATGATTTTTATACCATTTTTGAACAAAATTACTTGAAAAAACCCTTTATTCTGATTCTCGACGAGTTTGATGCCCTCCATCCCGACGCGATTAGTGGCATGGCCGGAGTCTTTCGCAATATCTACAACCAGCGCAAAGATTCACCCCTGCCCAGTGCAGATAAGCCCTACCTGCTACATGGCGTAGCTCTGATTGGCGTGCGAGCCGTATTAAGCGTGGAGAACGTGACCGGCTCACCGTTTAACGTGCAACGGAGCGTCCATATCCCTAACCTGACCTACGAGGAGGTGGACAGCATGTTCCACTGGTACGAGCGGGAATCGGGACAGACGGTCAATCAAGATGTGATAGACCGTGTTTTTTATGAAACCCAAGGCCAACCCGGTTTAACCAGTTGGCTCGGTGAACTGCTGACCGAAACCTACAATGAACAGACCGACCAGCCTATCAGCATGAAGCAGTTTGGGGCGGTGTATGGTCGGGCACTTAAAGTATTACCCAACAACAACATTCTCAATATTATTAGTAAAACCAAACAAGAGCCATACAAACAGTTGGTATTGGAGTTGTTTAAGACCAATCGGAAATTGAAGTTTCGGTATGATAATCCGGTAATTAACTTTTTGTACATGAATGGGGTGGTTGATTTTGAACAGACAATGGATGGCATAGAAGAAGAATATTACACCCGTTTTCCATGCCCGTTTGTGCAGAAGCGGCTCTTTAACTACTTTGCCGATACCATCTTTGAACATACCGGTCGTCTGCATGACCCGTTTGATGATTTAGCCGACACCATCACTGATGAGGTGATCATCGTTCCGAATTTACTCAAACGGTATGAGATATATCTGGCGAAAAATAGGCATTGGTTGTTGAAAAACGCGCCCCGTCGCCGAGAAGATTTACGGATTTATGAAGCGGTATACCATTTCAACTTTTACATGTACTTGGCGCAGTTTTTCCAAGAATATCCGGTACGGGTTAATCCAGAGTTTCCAACTGGGAATGGTAAAATCGACCTGTTGATTGATTATGAGGGGATACGGTATGGCTTAGAGGTAAAAAGTTTTGGTAATCAGCGAGCCTACAAAAAGGGGTTGGTTCAAGCGGCTAACTATGGACACTCACTCGGTTTGAGCGAGATATGGTTGGTGCTGTTCATTGAGGCGGTTGATGAAGTCAACCAAAAACGCTTTGAGGTGGGTTATACCGACCCCGAAACAGGCGTACAAGTGCATCCGCAATTTGTGCAGATTGGGGTTGACGAACAAGCCCTATCATGAAAATCACCCTAACCAAAGAACTCGGGCGCGGCGGCGAAGCCACCGTCTACAACATCGCCGACCAAGCCGACATGGTCGCCAAAATATACCATCAGCCCACGCCGGAGCGGGAGGCCAAACTGCGAGCCATGCTCCTCAACCCACCGGAGCAACCGAGCGGCGGGCATGTAGCGATTGCATGGCCGACAGCGTTGGTGTATGAGCGGGATTCGAGGTTGTACGCCACAGTGCATGAATTAGCCCCCCCTCAGTCCCCCCCAAAGGGGGGGAAGCTAGTTCCCCCTCCCATTGGG
>JAUCGA010000048.1 GCA_030377865.1 Anaerolineales bacterium HSG25
TGTCATGCCCGAATGTTGTTATCGGGCATCCATTTGTATGCAGAATGTGGATTCCCGCTAAAAGCATGCGGGAATGACATAGAGAATTTAATCAGTTTGGAAGATTTTAAAAGTTGGAACTGCCTAAGCTGACAGATCACCAAATCAATACCTAATCCTCACATCAATCTTGACAATATAAATATTTGACAGCTTGGAGGTTAATATAAATTTGTTTTAGGTCATTTAACCAACTATTATCAAAATTTTTAGAGACATAATAGATATATTGATCCGTAGGTTGTTTTTCCAGAATAACAAAACTCCAAACCTTGCCCATAATATATGCGCCGCGCATCATCGTAACTTGATTTAAGGTCATCGCGACTAACAATTCAGCTAATAATTGATCTTCAGGGTCAACCTCGCTCTTTGATTTTTTGAATTCTTGGATGAAAAAATAAGGACGCTGAGGCTCTTTAATGCCCTTTGCTACCATAAAGTCTACATAGCCACCGATTTCAATATCATTGATAACAGTTTTCAGTGGTCGTTCATACCAATCCTTGACCTGTCCAAACATAAAATTAACTTTATTAATTACAGGTGTAAGATATTTGACCTTTAACTCCTCTTCTGAATAACTTCCTAAAAATGGCCGATGTAAATCAATGAGGTTAGCCAAAAAATCTACCTCTTCCTCACTAACCGTATAATCATAATGAAACCATTCATCAAATTTAGCATGGTCAGTGACAGGTTTGAGAGGCACTACTTGACATAACTCGTCAAATTTAATTTTTGAAAAAGAAAGTCGTTTTTTCATAGTTCACTATGCTTCAAGGGCAATAATTTATCCATTAATTAAGTCAAAAGCCTTTTGTTCAATTTGGGGGCGATCTACCATATCACCAAGTTGCTTCTCGTCATATTGGCCTTCAAAGGCTTCTAATGAGGCTTTTGCCAAAGCCAAAGCTAAAGCATAAGCCTCATGAATAGTTTCTTTTAAGCCTTCTTCACTCAGATAACGACCTTTAGCCTTACGCATTTGATTTGTCCGAGCGATACTGTTCAAGGCATTACGGATAGAGTAATCCCAAGAACGGGTAGTTCGTTTCTCAGCATTTTGTTTAATCAGATGAAGTAGTAGAACCTTTACGAAGCTATAAATCTTATTAATCTTATCCTGTCAGCTCATCTCTTCCATTTCCTCAATCAATGATAAGGCATCGGGATATTCTTGCCGTTCAATATAGCCGCGCAGTTCAAGCAACTCTTCCATGATGGATTTCTCTTACTCACTACGATAATTTTGGATTAATGCAAAGGCTTCCTGCTCAATTTCTTCACGAACCACCATATTCCCAAGCTGTTTCTCATCATATATCCCACCAAACGCCTCCAATGAGGCTCGATCTAAAGCAGTTAAATATGCTTCTGCAAGGGCATCTTTTAACCCATTCTCATCTAAATAGGTGCCTTTAGCTTTACGGCGATAATTTACATAATTGATTTCACGAATAGCATTACGAATAGAGACATCCCAAGAACGAGTAGAGCGTTTTTCAGCATGTTGCTTAACAATATGTAACAACAAAATCTTGGCAAAGCTACGAATTTTGCTGACTTTATCTTCTCGGCTCATTTCTTCCATCTCCTCAATCAATACCAATGCTTCCGGGTATTGCTGGCCTTCAATGTAGCCGCGCAGTTCAAGTAACTCTTCCATGATGGATTTCTCCTACTATCACAATCAACATCACCCCATTGATACGTACACTATACGTCATATATAGTCAGTCGGTAATGCTTTTTTCGTGCTAAATAATTAATTATACGGTCACAGTGTCATCGGTTTCGCAGGGCATCACGATCAACTTCAAAATTTTCAAAATAGTTTCTGCCTCAATCTTTTCAACATACTCTCGTGATGACTCTACATAGAAATGTCCAGCTATCCCTAATGGTGGGAATATTCTTTTGAGACGATTCATTTTACATTTCGTCTTGTAGGTTTACTCTACTCATTTATTGACACCGTATTTAGTACAACGAGAAATTGTTGAATGACAAGTATACTTATTTCTGCTCAAAGTAGGCTAGATGGGCGAATCTCGTTGTGTTATTAGGCTATAGAATGGTTTTTCAAAAGCTTCTTTAAGACCATTCGTTCAGGTAACGGGAGTTTTTTCAGCCGTCGTTTTAATACAGGTACAGAATATTGGTTGATGGTACGTCGCTCACGGGGAAAATCCCATAATAGGCTTGGTAGCCAACTGTTAAGGGTTTTCGTCTTGAGATTCTCTTTTTTTTTTGACTTCAACTCTTCCATAGGAAGACCTCCCTAAATCATTCTTCAGGCCATATCATTACTGTTTTAAATCCCTTGATCCGAAATATTGGGTAATCTGTATTAACCTTTTGTAATACTTTTACCCCATTTTCTAGACAGGTTAGGTAGACAATCTCGGCTAAATCTCCATCCCCTTCGATGCAGACCGTATCATATCCCGCTTCGACAACTTTATCAAGCAAACACTTGGAATTATCTCGTGTGGCTCGATACCAATGCAAAGATGCTTTCATAAACTCACCGGTAAGGCGAGTTTTTTCACTGATACCTTGTGCCGTCAGCAGATAGCGCAATCGCCGCCGTTGCATTTGGGTAACTTTGATGTACCCCTTATTAACAAGACGTTTGATATACCAATTAACACTCCCAACCGCGACCCCCAATTGGGTAGCGAGGTCAGATTGAGTTGTATCAGGATTTTCCTCAATATGTTTGAGAATCTCTAAATCATAGTTTTTGGCAGATTTCACAGTCAAAATTCAACCTCTGAATTTCAGTGACTGAATTATACATGGGCGAAAAAAAAAGGCAAACATCCAATTTCAAAATTCAGTCTTTGAATCTTAAAGTTTGAATGATACATTTTTGAGTTGGCTGAAAACTTATTAAATTGTTAAGGTGTTAAATTCAAATTTTGAATTTAGATGCGATTATAACCTAACTTGTTGAGGTGTCAAATCGACATGTTAAGTTTTGAGGCTGTTTAAGCTATAAATTATAGTCCGTAGGGTAAACGTCGCTTATCAGGTTAATTCGTCGTGGTTCGGTGGAAAAAAATGCAGTAATTCATGTAGTAGATGCTGTCCATTCTTTGTCTTACCAAATCGTTCCGTTGCCCCATGAAGCCATTGATAAGAATCTTGTTGTTCTGCAACAAACCAAAGTAGTACAGGGGAGCGCAAAAGTAATCCAATACCCCCGCTGAATATTAATGTAGCACTGAGCAAATAGAGTATAGTAAATGGATCATAATAAGCTAGAATCTCAGCTTGATGATTTGTGGCGATATGAACTGATAGCTGGTCAACCGATAACGGTGTCTTTTCGTAAATAGTTTCATTCACAAAAGGGGTTATTTCCTGTTCACGTAAAACTTGAATATTATACTCGCCTTCTCCGCTAGGTGTTATCTGAAAGGTCAATCCTTCACTGACAATACGAAAATATAGGGACTGATGATTGTCACCAAGGGGCAAATGGAGGCGTTCGCTGGGGTCTAAATTTTCTTGAAACGGTAACAATCGAACTAATTTATCGGATGAATTGGATACATGAACGGTTAACACAGGGTCAAAACTGGTTACCATAACTAATACTCGACTTAAAAATTGAGGTTGGTATAAAGACCCGCTTAAGGATTTTTCTACCTTGGTTTGGTTGGGGGTGTATACGATTGTGTCTTGTTCATCCATCTGTAACTCTAATTGACCTGCCAATAGTGCATTTTGTTGTTTATCGGCAGGAGACAACACAAATTGATCGATTTCTAGATAGTAATAGCTTCCCAAAAGGGCGACAGGTAGCATGATTAGCCCCATATAGATCACTGAAACTATCAACCAAGCCCAACCGTATTTTGTCGCGCTCAACCTGTCCTCTTTATCATTCTGGTGGGTGATAAACCCCTGCTCATTTAAGGGCTTCTTGAGGGTATCCCAGTTGATGTTTTTTCGTATAGGCATGGTTTTGATGGATCGAGTAGCTAACGGGTGTTGCCATTCAATTGAGGGAGAGGAGGATTGCCAGCGTTGCCATGCTTTAGGGGTGTAATCGGCGAGAGCAATTAAACTATTGATGAAAAGAGTGCCCACCGGGAACCAAAACCAGAGGGTCTGGAATATATGAGCGAGACCTATAGAAAACAAAAAATCGCCCCAAGGTTGTAGTAGTTGAGGTAAGTTTGATCTCCATAGCACGGTATTAAGATGGGGGGCATGATCTAATTGTTGAGGAATAAAAAATCCCCAAACAACAGTAACACTCAAAACAACAAGAGCGCCGATTGTTAGCTTAGGGGAGCGTAAACCACGCCATAATAACATTGCCCATGGTTGGTTAGTAACAGGCTGATTAACTAGTACCAAACGATTACTCATATTTTTAGGTAATAAAAAAAGCCACCCATCGGACTCGAACCGATGACCTGCTCATTACGAATGAGCTGCTCTACCAGCTGAGCTAGGGTGGCGCAATCAAGTGATGAAATTATATCATAGCCGATAATAATTGACAATTATCCATTATCAATTAATAATTACGGGCTATGGTTGATTATCATCAGGCCAACCCATCCTCAAGAGTTTTGCCTCTTGGGGACTTTTTATTTTAAACTATTTTTAGGAGAGGTAAAAATGACCAAATATATTTTTTGTACAGGTGGTGTTGTTTCTTCGTTAGGTAAGGGGGTCACTGCGGCCTCAATTGGACGACTTCTCAAGAGTCGGGGCTTATCGGTAACGGTACAAAAGTTAGACCCATACTTAAATGTAGATCCCGGCACCATGAGTCCTTATGAGCATGGCGAGGTGTTTGTCTTGGAAGATGGTGCAGAGACCGACCTTGACTTAGGTGCTTATGAGCGTTTTATTGATGAGAACTTGACCCAAGCTAGTAATCTAACCAGTGGACAGGTATATCAGAGCGTGATTAATCGTGAGCGACGAGGCGATTATCTAGGGAAGACGATACAAGTTATTCCTCATGTGACCAATCAGATTAAAGCAGGTATCTTGGATGTAACCAGAAATAAACCTTATGACATTGTTATTGTTGAGGTTGGAGGAACTGTAGGCGATATTGAATGTTTGCCTTTTTTGGAGGCACTACGTCAAATGCACAACGACGCGGGTCGAGATAACACCTTTTATATTCATGTCACCTTATTGCCCTATCTCAAAGCAACCGGCGAGCTAAAAACCAAACCTACTCAGCATAGTGTACGTGACCTACGAAGTATCGGAATTCAGCCAGACATGATTGTTTGTCGAGCTGATTATCCGGTGGCGGATGAATTATGCAAAAAGATCGCTCTTTTTTGTGATGTGGAGGCCGAGGCTGTTGTACCCATGACCACCGTGGATACCATTTATGAAATTCCCCTGATTCTTGAAGCGGCTGGGGTTGGTGAGTTTATTTGTAAGCGTCTCAACATTGACTGTCGTCCTTCTGATTTGCGGGAATGGCAGGAGATGGTTGACCATATTAAGAAACCAAAAATAATGCTAAAAATAGCCGTAGTGGGTAAATATGTTGATTTAGAAGATGCCTATATTAGCGTATATGAGGCTTTACAGCATGCCGCCACTCAGCAAGATTGTGCCGTTAAAATTGAGTGGATATCCTCAGAGGAGTTGCAACGCACCCATAACCTTACTCGTCTTGAACAAGTGGACGGTATAGTCGTACCCGGCGGGTTTGGGGAACGTGGCATTGAGGGGAAGATTATGGCCGCCAAATTTGCTCGAATTAACAAAGTGCCATATTTAGGGCTATGTTTGGGCATGCAGGTGATGGTGATTGAACTTGCCCGTGAGGTGATCGAAAGTGATATTCCAAACTCTACCGAATTTAGTCCTACGACTAGTTATCCCGTTATTGACCTAATGCCCGATCAGCGTGATATTGCTGGCATGGGCGGAACAATGCGACTAGGTAACTACCCATGTCAGTTAACTAATGACTCAAAAACTGCCTTAGCTTATGGAACCAATCAAGTGTATGAACGTCATCGTCATCGATTTGAGTTTAACAACAAATATCGGCAAGTATTGAGCCAAGCTGGACTAGTTTTTTCAGGTTTGTCACCGGACGGACGGTTAGTCGAAATTGTAGAGCTTAAAGAGCATCCATTTATGGTTGCTAGTCAATTTCATCCCGAGTTCAAGAGCCGCCCTACTCGACCGCATCCTCTGTTTAGTGCTTTGATTAAGGCCACCCGAGATATTAAAGCTGAAAAGTAACGATATGTAACAGTTGTGTGGGGATCAAGACGATGTTGGAGTGCAATGGGTTTAGCCATTGCCTGTAGCAACAACTAAAGCAGACGGAAGAAATAAAACATCCCAATTGAGGAGTCAGCACCCGCGGCACGACGCGTGCCTACTCCACGGGACAATTATTTTTTTCCACGTGCCTAAAGCCGTTGCACTCCGTTTTCAACATCAAGCTGATCACTACAGTCAAAATACAATTTTGACACTCCTGTTTTTAACAAGTTAGTTCTGAAAACTACTTAATGCCAAAGTTGGTTTAAAATTAAAAACGTGCATTGAATTTCAATGCACGTTTCAATCTTGTTTATAAAGGTGTAACTAGATAGTTACAACATTTTGAGCTTGTGGGCCTTTTTGGCCTTCTGTAACAGTGAACTCTACTTGTTGGCCTTCTTCTAGGTTACGAAAACCATCAGCATTAATCTCACTGTAATGTACAAATACGTCTTTGCCTACTTCTCGTTCAATAAAGCCAAAACCTTTGCTTGAATTGAACCATTTAACAACACCGACTTCGCGATCTGCCATGATAAGGAAACCTCCTTTTTAAAATTTTGCTAGAGGTTCAAAATCAATTTCAGATATAACGTCTTACTATAGACTAGAACAACTGCTAACAACAGCAACACAATACCATGCTTTTAGGTTACTGTCAAGTAGGTAAATGAAAAAATAAATGTTGATTGGTGATTGAGGGAACATATTTTAAATGTTTATATTCAACAATAAAGGGATTAACGTGGTAAAACAGATTTATTAAGCGGTGTTTTGTAGAAAACTCCCTGCTAAATAACTGACAATTATCTTATTACTAGCCAGAAAAGTGATTCGTTGGAATAGGTATATTGAGCTCCAGTTTATCCAAAATGCATAAGTATCAACTTAACGTTTGTAGTAGGAATTCGTCGTCTTTAATCGGCACTAAAGTACCTACTACGAACCCTTAAATTGATGCTCTTGGAGAATGTATGATAGAGGGTGCTTCTGCGCTTGATTGATTCAACGCTTCATGCGCTTGATTGATTCAGCGACCATTCGTTTTTCCCCCAATTCGCTATCCTAGATTTCAGTATCCATTTGTTTTTCCCCAATTTAGAAATGGCCTTGGATGTCCAAGACTATTTTAGGAAACTTTAACTTACCAAGAAACAGCTTCTACACATCTACCCTAACGATTGAGTATGTCACTTACTTGATTTTGACAAGGCGAAAGTACCATCAATGGCAAAGGCTTCCTTGAAACGTCCGAGAAATTGCAAATCTGTAGCTCCTAATATATCTCTATACTTGGCTAATAAATGGTTATAGACACCTCGAAAAAGATACCAATTAACGCAGTAGAGCAAAACTCATCATGAAATCGAAATATAGTCATGTCATTCCCGCATGGTTTTAGCGGGAATCTATTGTTATATCTGTGGATGCCCGATAACTACATTCGGGCATGACATTCTGCGTCCCACATTCAGACGATTTTTGCGCTATTGCCAATTAACATTTATTAACCGATTACTAACCGCTGTCTTTGATAATTTGTTTCCTACTTTGGCCTGCAACTCTGGAAACATGCTGATTGACCCCAAGAAGAAACCTATTAAATTCAGTATCGAACCTCTGGCTGTTGGCTCGGACAATGATAGTATCGCCAGCCAGAAAAAATGATACACCGGCAACTTACGTTTCCTTATATCCTTCACGCCGTGTTTTTCAAATAACTTTAATAGTTCTTCATCTGACAATATTTCAGAAAAACTATTATATTGTTCTTGTGTTTTATCGAGTGTTGTTTCTTGTGTTGACATTACCTCTACTCCTTAAGTTTGATTAAAATCATATTCTATCACTTTTTAATCCCTTGTCAATCTTAATGTTTTATACCAAAATCCTTAAAGTTACAGTTATGATTATAATACCTCAATATCAGCAGACGGAGGCGAGTTAATATGAGACGATCGACCATTGACCCTAACAAAAGTTATACATTTCGGAACTATTTTGAGATGAACCCGCCAATTCGGGAGCTACTGGCCTATTTTGGGTACAGTTTCCGGATTCAAACCTGTACCTTGCCTCATAGTGAGGCCGATTTAGCCTATTTTGCAGGCTTAAAAGAGAAGTTAGAAACCCATTTAAGGTTTGTCCAATTGACCAGTGAGGTCGCTCGGCGGGAAGTGCTGGTTGGGCCAATTCTGTTTGAGGTGGCCGCTTTTTTGGAAGCTACGGTCGATATTGAATATCCGTTACATGTTAATGAACAACTCAAAGGCAAGGTTGATTATTACGTCAAACAGACTGGAAACCTGCTCATCGTTGAGGCCAAAAATGATGATTTTGGCCGAGGGCTTACCCAACTTGCGGTCGAGTTGATTGCACTTGATAAATGGATTGATCAAGATGAACGGCCTTTGCATGGGATTATCACCATCGGTGATGCTTGGCGATTTTGCATTTTAGACCGTCAAACTAAACTGATTACCCAAGATATTCGGATTTATACCGTACCCTACGATTTGCATGAACTATTGCAAATTCTGATTGCGCTTTTAGAAGGTTAAGCGGTTTTGCCTAACGTGTCCAGTGTGGCCTCAAACCCTCAAGGTTTTCGTTTGTCCCGAATGAGAAACTTTGAGGGTTTTGTTTTGTACTGCTCGGCAAGGATACTGATTCGCCGTTAAAGCGCTCGAATCGTTCAACCTGAATCACCGAATCGATTGAATCGCCGAATCGCCCCAATTGATTTATAATACAGCCATCCTACCTCAAAACAGGGTTATATAAACGTGCTATTAGAGTTAAAAATTACCGATTTCGCAACCATCGAGTTGCTACACCTGAGCTTTAACGCCAACTTCAACGTTCTCACTGGTGAGACGGGAGCGGGCAAGTCGATTATTTTGGATGCTATGGTCATGCTGTTAGGTGGTCGAGCCGACAACAATTTTATTCGAGCTGGAAGTAAACGAGCCTCAATTGAAGGGGTGTTTACTCTTTCTGATGACCTGCAAACTCTGCTCAATCCGTGGCTGGAGGAGGAGGGGCTGGACGATGAGGATGCCCCCGACCGGCTGATTTTAGAGCGAGAATTGCGGGCTACCGGACGTAACTTCTGCCGAGTAAATGGCCGCGCGGTTAACGTTAGCCTATTGAATCGAGTGGCTCGCCCCTTGATTGATATTCATGGTCAAAATGAGCATCTCAGTTTGATGCGGGTTCCTCATCATCAGCGTTTGTTAGACAGCTATGCCGGTTTGGATAAGTCACGGCAGGGGGTGGCAAAACTGGTCAAAAAATTGACCCACACGCGGCGAGAACTGAACAATCTGTTACAAAATGAGCGGGACATGGCTCGTCAGCTTGACCAACTTTCCTATCAGGCCGAGGAGATTGAATCAGCTGACTTGAAATCGGGTGAGGATAAGTCACTCGAAATTGAGCGAACTCGCCTGAGTAACGCCGAGCAATTGAGCCAACTCAGTAGCGACGTGTATGGTTTACTGGTCGAAGGGCAGAATGAGGGGTTTCAGTCGGTGACAGATTTATTGGGGCAGGCTAGTCGTGCTTTTGGTCAACTGCTCAAGCTGGACCCTAGTTTAGAGAGCCATGCCGAAGCGCTCGACGGTCTGATTGACCAAGCCGGTGAACTGGGTGACCAACTCCGTAATTACAGCGAGGAAGTTGAGGCTCAGCCGGATCGTTTGCAAGATGTGGAGGATCGCCTGCACCTGATATTCAACCTCAAACGGAAATATGGGGATTCGATTGAGGAGATTTTGACTTATGGCGCGCAGGCTCAGGCCAAAATCGAGACGATTAGCCACAGCGAAGAGCGGATTGCTGAACTGCGCCAAATCGAGGAGGCTCTACGAGAGCAAATCGGCCAAAAAGCACAAAAATTATCACATGCTCGTCAAAAAGCAGGCAAAAAAATGGGGCAGGGAATTGTCCGGCAATTGGCTGATTTAGGCATGCCTCACACTCAGTTTTCGGTTGATGTCGCTTGGCAATCTGCCTCTGATGGGGTGTATGTGACCGATGGGGCAGATGTGAGCAATAATAATGAGGGGCAACGTCGTACCGTTAAATTCGATGAAAAAGGGATCGACCGGATCGAGTTTCTGATTTCTCCCAATCCGGGTGAGCCGCTAAAACCGCTGGTTAAGGTTGCCTCTGGTGGGGAGACTAGCCGGGTCATGCTGGCACTTAAAACGGTGTTGGCCTCGGCAGATGAGACCCCAACGCTGATTTTTGATGAGATTGACCAAGGAATCGGTGGACGGGTCGGCGGGGTAGTAGGCCGTAAACTGTGGGAGCTTTCCTCGAATGGACGGCATCAAGTCTTGTGCGTGACCCATCTGCCCCAAATTGCTGGTTATGCCGACGAGCATTACCATGTCAACAAACAGGTCGTCAAACAGCGTACCAAAACGGCTGTCCGTACGTTGGTTTACGAGGAAAAAGTTGACGAACTCGCCCAAATGTTGGGTGCATTAAGTGATAATACCCGTGCTAGTGCCCGCGAGATATTGACGGACGCACAACAGGTCAAGGGTAATTGAAACGGTTTTTATATGTATGACTATAAACACTCGACCCGCGAGCCGTTATTCAACTATCTGCTCACGATTTTACTAAGCTGTGCCTTGATTCTGCTGGTGGCATTAATGGGCACGTATGGCGGATATGTTCAGCCTACTGCACCTGCATGGATGATTGCTCCTACGCCAACGGCTACCCCGATTCCGCCGCCTGAATATAATCTACTTGAAGCAAAAGCATTTTTTGCCACCGGACGACTTCTTGAGGCGGTTTCAGCGTACGAGGATGCGATTCAGAAAGACCCAACCAACGACACAGCCATGATCGAACAGTCTCGATTGCTGGTTTACACGAAAGATACCGGCAAAGCTGTGGTAAGAGGCGCACAAGCAGTGGCTCTCAACCCCAACGATCCACGTAATTTAGCCTACTATTGCCGAGCCTTAGATTGGGAGGCTCGTTACGAAGAGGCGTTTGAGGTCTGTTTTTGTGCCATTGAAGAGTATCCTGATTATGCTGAAGGGTATGCTTTTTTATCGGAGATTTACACTGATTTGGGCAATGTTCGTTCGGCCAAGGAGTATGCTCAACAGGCAATTGATCTTGACAATAACAGTCTTGATGCCCATTTTAATATGGGATATGTTCTTGAGGTGCAGGGCGAGTATGACCAAGCCGCGGCCTCTTATGACCGTGCCATTGAGATTGCACCGAATATTGCCAGCAGTTACATTGCCGCAGGGTTGATGTATCATACGATGGGACAGTATCGGCAATATCGTAAGCAAGAGCCGTATATCTCGGCTATTGAACGCTTTAAGGCGGCGATTAAATTGCGTCCCTTTGATGCCGAGGCTTATGCTCGACTGGGCTGGACCTATTATTTTGATGGGCAGTATGGTCGAGCGATTGATGCGCTTGAACAGGGCTTGGGCGTTGACCCGACCTATAGTAAGGGCTGGGGGTATTTAGCCACGGTTTATTATACCCGTCAACGATACGAAGACGCGGCCGAGCGGTATCCAAAGGCGATTGAACTGGCTCAGAATGATTTCCTGCGCCGAGCACGGACTATTGAGATTTTTACCGAAGTGCCAACCGCGCATGGCCTCTCGTCGGTGCCGATTCTACGGGGTGACTTTGAGTGGATTCCGGGGGAGCGGGGGCGCAAATATCAGACCGAACTTGAGGTGGTGCCGTATTTGCCTAGTACCGAGAGTGACATCGAACTAAACTGTGCCGAGTTGATTGCCCAATCAATCAGAACCGAAACAGTGATTGTGGAGCCAGAAACGCCAATTACCTTCACCGAACTGTTCAGCCTGACCGAGGGGTTTTTAACCTTAGATTTAGAGACCGGCATGTTAGAAGGGCAACTTAATAACCTCCCTCCTGCCGCCGAATGGCCCTACGAAATCAAGATGACCTACTGGCCCGGTCGAACCGACAGTTTGGGTGAAATTTCATCAGATGTGAAAGACAGTGCTATTTTGGAAGTTCAATTTGATGAAAAATTAGACCCTCCGGTTGAATATTACTATCAACTTGGTTTGGCCTATACCTATTTACGGCGTTGTGATGAGGCTCGGCCTTGGTTAGCCAAGGCCGTCCGTCAAGAACCAGCGGCTTGGAATCCAGCGTGGCATGGTTTTAAGAGTACTCTTTGTCCACCCACCGCGGGGCTAGATATTCCACCGACCCCTATTCCTACAGCAACCCCCTTGCCCACGGCTACTCGTAGGCCGGGTTAGTCTGATGAGGAGACAGTGCATAGCATAAAAACTCAAATTCGAGGTCTGCGGAGTGCAAAAGCTGATTGCTTTTGCATGTTTGTCTCCGGCAAAAGCAATCAGCTTTTGCACTCCTTTATTGCCGAACAACTCTAATGCCCATTCCTAAGTAATTTGTAAACAAGGGAGCGCATCAACAAGTTACATCCTTTATAGAATTTGTCAGATTCCTAAGCTCATGCTATACTGCGTTTCTTACCCTACCGTTCACGTGATGCTCTACGTACCCCGACCTCAACATTTTTTATTTGGGGACTGATGTTTTAGAGGTTATGTGTTAGCTCACTCTTGGGCGAGGCAGACACTTCTATCCTAAGTTCCCACCTGCATGTAATATGCAGGTCGAAAGGTTCTGGATGACACACGGCTCGGCGGGGTATTCCCTTAAAAAACTAACCATATCTTGGTGAATGTAAAAACCCGATTTCTTAAAGAAATCGGGTTTTTTGATGCCTGCTCGTGAATTACGTGTGATGTATTACGTTTTTATGTATCACATCGAAGGCCGTTCCAACTTTTAAAACCTCTCAAAATTGGCCTTGCCATGTGAACTCAATCAGCGGGTTGTATGGGAGATTTGTTTTTCTGGAATTGCCTAACACCCTAGAATCGTCTCATCAGCTAACATGTCAACCACCGCTTTCAGGTCTTTTGTTTCGTTATATTTACGGATTTGACGGTCGGCGCTACTGCCTTCTTTGATGATGGTTCTAATATAGTTGATCTCCTCTCTAGTACCTAACTCGTCAACCACATCATCAACAATATCTAATATTTCTTCCATTAAGAATCGAACGGGAACCTCTTTTTTTTCGCCAAAATCAATCAACTTGCCTTCAATACCATCTTTTACAGCTCGCCATTTGTTCTCAGCGATTAAACCTCGTCGATAGATTCGCCATGTTTGATTGTTGCGTCGTAGTTTTATCAACTTGGCAACCATGGCTTGTAGTAAGGCGGCAATGGCAATGACCTCGTCAACCTTAGTTACACAATCGCACATCCGAAACTCAACTGTGGGAAACTTGGGATGGGGTCGAATATCCCACCATATCTTTGTAGGCTCTTGAATACAGTTTGTTTTGATGAGGGTCTTAACATAACGTTCGTAACCACTGTACGAATTGAAATATTCGGGTAGTCCAGTACGAGGTAGGTCTTCAAAAATAACGCTTCTGTATGATTTTAGGCCAGTATCCTCTCCATCCCAAAACGGTGATGAGGTGGAGAGGGCAAAAATGTGAGGCACAAAATAGGTCATCTGATTCATAATATCGATTCGCAAATTGGGATCGGGGATGCCGATATGAACATGCATACCAAAAATCAGTAACCGTTTGGCGACCATCTGCATATCATCGACTAACCCTCTATAACGATCTTTGTCCGTCACCATTTGATCCTGCCACCGCGAAAATGGATGTGTGCCCGCGGCGACAATCTTTCGATTACCCTTGTGGGCAATTTCGCCGACGATACTCCGCAACCGAATCACCTCTTGACGAGCCTCCCGAATATTACGACAAACTAAGCTCCCAATCTCAATTTGGGACTGCATAAACTCCGGTTTGACCTGATCACGAAACAAAACCGCTCCTTGATCTAACATTTCGGTCACAAAGGAGGTTAATTCGCGTGTTTCAGGGTCGATAATTTGATACTCTTCTTCAATACCAATCGTTAAATCTTCCATGTTAAAAGCTCCTTTTTTACAATAGAGGCAATAATGCAAAACTCGTTATGTAAATGGTCGGAACCCCCGTATCCTGCGGAAACCATCAGGGTAACGGTGATCCAATAGTGACTTTTGCGCTACTGCCAATAAAGCCATCCAGAAAAGTTTTTGTTCAGACCTGACAGGTTTATCAAACTTGTCAGGTCTAAATTCATGGCATTATAACATTTATCGACTCAACGTGGAAACGAGGAGATATGACCGCCGAAAAGAAGAGTTTATTGCTGGTGGAGACCTAACCACTCTGGAACGCGCAACTTATTTAATTCCGAAGACCATTCCGAATTCTTAGCACCCGACAGCCTGAACTAACTATCGTTCGACAGGTGGCAATGGTTAACCGTTTGAGCAGATATTTTTACGGAAAATTATCGTTGTGGTATAATTTAGGTAGGGGCACGCACAATTTAACCGTGTGAATTTAACCCAGAGGTATCCTTATGTCTGCCTTACAAGCAATCAGACCAGATTATAGCTTTGCCGATTATTTGGTCATAGAAGAAGAGGCCGAATACAAAAGTGAGTATATCAATGGTCAGATTGTGGCGATGGCTGGTGCATCGGCAAACCATAATCGGATTGCCAGCAATCTCCATGCTACCATCTACAACGCGCTCGATGAAAAACCATGTGAAACTTTCATAAGTGACCTACGGGTCTGGATTGAGGATAAACAGCGCGGCACCTATCCTGAGGTGATGGTCGTTTGTGGTAAGCTGGAGTTTTACACAGATCGCACTGATACGATTACCAATCCCACGGTGATTATTGAGGTGTTGTCCAAATCAACTGCCGGTATAGACCGAGGGGCGAAGTTTCAAGCCTATTGGAAACTGCCCTCTTTTGCGGAGTATGTATTAGTTGACCAATACCGAGTTCAGGTGGAGTATTTCCGACGAGTGAGCGAAAAAGAGTGGCAACTTCTGGTCTTCACCAATTTAGATGATACCCTGATTCTGCAATCGGTTGGAGTTGAACTGTCACTGTCCCGCATCTATCGCAAGGTGGTGTGGGAGAAGACCGCATGAGCGAATAACAGGTTTTTCGCTTGAGATTCTGTAACATAACACAGAGTTACACAGAGAACCACAGAGCTACACAGAGAAAAGCTTTTAAGTTCTTTTGGGCCTTGATCTTCGTTTGGGCCAAGAACACAACAACGAATGAGGAAAAAAACGAATAAAACTTCCCGCATTAAGTAAACTTATTCGTTTTGAGAGCTTCTTATATGCGAGCAAATCATATTCGTTGTATTCTAAAATTCGTTGTTGTGTTGCTTTCAACCAATAACTACCGTAAGGAGTTCTGCCGAACTGTACTAGTTGGTCGAAAACTGTGATTATGTTGAGATGTTGGTGAGAGAATAGTATGGTATAATTGCTTTAGCCATTATATTTTCAACAAGCCTCACCAGAAAAAAATAAGGCACATTGTGCATAACAATATGCCCTACACCTTTAAAGACATAGCAGATATTTAGTCGCGGTGTCTTTTGTTTTGTTAACCCTAAAGTTTTTATAACTAAAGGATGGTTTAGGTAAACCTAAACAGTTACAGTTTAACTTGCCTTTACAGTTTTTGTAAATGGTACCTCTAGCCCACGCGTTATATCCTAACTCTGTAAATCATTTTATTTTTAATATAACTGCTTATCATTGCAGTGAAACTGTAAGCTGTTTTGTAATGTCAACTTGCTAGAATTACTCATGTTAGCTTTGGTAGTTTTTGCATGCAAAGCAAGCTTTGCACTCCTTATCCTATTTTATTTTTTTGGCATGGTTCAATTGGACATGACGTAGGGGCGAGGTAAGGCGGCAACCATGACCGCTTGAAATTAGACCTGTGGGTCGCCCGTAGCCCATCTCCGAGTAAACGGGTGAGGCAGGGCGGACATGACTGCACGTTCCAAGATTAGACCGCTCCTACGGGTAATCCCTACCATAATCTAAGATTTGTAGAGATCATTCAGTCTAAAATGAACCATGCCAAGCTATTGCACTCCTTTATTCCCGAGTTTTCCGTGCTATGTTTTATCAGTCTCGGCTAAATTTTCACAAGGATTAGACGATGAAATCATTACGATCTATTATAATTAGTGTAGCCGTTATCGTAGCTTTGGGGATATTATTTGCCCTGATATCGGCTTTAATGTTGTTACAACCCCAGCCCGTTGTTGAGGCAGAATCTACTCCCACCATTCTGTCCACGAAAACGCCTCTTCCTGAGCCGACAGATACATCAACGCCACTCCCTCGCTCAACGATTGATACTCCCCTTATCGCCACGGTGAATGACCAAATTATTACCGAATTAACATGGAACAAAGCCACTCAGCTTGATGCGGTGATGAGTGACTTCGCGGGACAATCTGCACCGTCTGCCGAAGAGACACTTGATCGTTTGGTTAATGAAATTTTGGTCTTGAATGCCGTTGAAGCGTTGCCCAGTTTTGACCCAGCCGATGTTGAATCTAAGCTGTCCGCGCTCATGGCAAACTGGCAGGTCAGCGACGACAACTTGGTTCGGGCACTCAATCAGGCCGATTTAACTCGCGCCGATTTGACTGAGCGAGTTGAGCGGTTACTACAGGTCGAAGTAGCCTATACGCAACTCCAGCAGGAACAGAGCGATTTTAATAACTGGCTTATAACCACTCGTCAACAAGCCGAAATCGGCCTCTATAATCCACTTAATGCCCCCCAAACGACTGAGGCAGATTCTACGGATTCTACGGATTCTACGGATTCTGTGGATTCTATTGAAGAAGCTACCGAAACCATGCCCTCCCCGACAGCGACCATTCAGCCAACGACCATGCCTGACCTGCCCATTGGCTTTAACGTTGATAATCTAGCTCCCGATTTTAGCCTGCCCACCTTAGACGGCGAAACAATTACCCTGAGTGCCGGACGTGGTAAACCGACTCTCATTAACTTCTGGGCTTCATGGTGTCCACCATGTCGTCGAGAGTTGCCAGCCTTACAAGCGGCCTACGAAACCTATGGCGACACCCGAACTGCCAACGGGCATACGATTAACTTTATCGCGGTTGATGTCAAGGAGGATCAAGCTACAGTATCCGATTTTGCCCAACAACTGGACTTAACTTTTCCAATTGTTCTTGATAGTAGCGGCTCGGTCAGCAATCTTGATTATCGAGTGTCGGGTTTGCCAACGACTATTTTTTTGGATGCCAATGGGGTCATCGTACAGCGACATGTCGGGCCGTTGGACGAGACTTTGATAGACGGCTATTTAGAGCCAATCTTGCCAGCCCCACCGATATTATCACCAGAGCAACCGATATTATTACCAATTTCACCGACCTTATCTCCCGAACAGCCAAATATAATTAAAGAGACCACTTATTTATCCAAATCACCTACACCAGCACCAGAGATGTCTGATGAGACAATCTCCAAAGCAACCGAGTTCAGCTTGCTTGATTCAACGGGCGAAACCATATCTTTGACTGATTATCGGGAACATGTTAACATTGTAATGGTTTTTTATCGAGGGCATACCTGAGGTGTTTGTCAAAACCAACTGGTTCAGTTGGAGAAAAATACACCATTATTTGTTGAGAAAAACGCGCAAGTTATTGCCATTGCTTATCAAGACCAAGCAGGCGCGCGGAATACTGTTATGGCAACTAACATCAGCTACCCCGTTTTGGCCGATGCTGACCATGCTGTAGCCGATGCCTATCAGGTGTATAACACCTTGGGTGACGGCGTGGCTACCCCGGCCGTATTCATCATCAACCCCGCTGGTGAGATTGTCTGGTCATACATCGGGAAAAATTTGTCCGATAGACCAACGATTGAAATTATTTTAGAGAATATTCCAGTGATTCAGTGATTCAGCGAATCAGCGAATGGACGAATATCATTGTTCAGTCGTCACCACTTACAGTCTTTCAGATAATGGTTTTCAATTCAAGACCAACCTTCCCGCAAGTTCTAAACTTGCGGGAAGGTAACGGCTGAAAATGTTTATCTGAACATCTATAGGAATGAGCCTAGCGGATCATTCGCAATTCGCATATTCGTAATAAAAAAGAGGTGTATTATGATCCAAAAACGGAAATTATGGTCATTAATAAGTTTGTTTGCAATGTTATTAAATATCTTTACCCCCTTCATTCAGGTTGTCCATGCCGCGGAGTATACACCGCTTGATTATATTGGACGCACTGGCGAAACCTTGCCAAATCCATTGGATACCTACATGGCCCTGTATGATCTAAAGCGACAACGGGCGGCTTCCCATGCTCCCATGATTGACCAAGCGCCAGCTTATCGACCTAATCCGAGCGATACGATTGGCCTCGTTCCGCCTGCATTTATACGTATCCAGTCTGATTTGGGAAATATTAACGCGCTACGAAATGGCCTTGAGGTATTGGCCTCTTCCAATGTGCGTAGCTCCTTGGAGGTGATGGATGAAGCATCCACCATCTTACCCAACTGGTTCAACGATGCAGAAACCCCAAAATCTAAAATCGCAAATCCAAAATCCATCTTACCCAACTGGTTCAACGGTGCAGAACCCTCCTCCAAGGTGCGTAGCTCCTTGGAGGTGATGCCTGCCGACGCGATGCCTGCCGACGCGATTATCGTTGACCAACCCTTCGCCAGTGATGCGGTACTGCCCGCGTGGTATGATCAGAACGAAACGGTTGATGAGACCGATTCGGTTTTGCCCAACTGGTTCGAGCGCGCCGACGTGCCTTTGCCAGATGATTATCATGAACCGGCCATGCCGATTCAACCGTTTGCTGAACCGCTAGAACGCTACTTTAGCGCACCGATTCCCCAACTTTCCATCTCTGTCGATGCACCGGATGTTAGTTTGGGAGATGAGGCCGTGGGTGGTGACTGGTACACGGTCACGGTAAAGAATGGAAGCGGGGCAACGATTGCACAGAATGTGGTGTTGACAATCAATATCCCAGCTACGGGATTTTCTTTTGTTGAACATGTTAGTTTGTATACTAACAGTGTAAATTTTGTTCCGGTTGCACCCACCATCAACGGAAATCAGGTCACATGGTCTCCAGTCATCAGCTTACATCCCAACAAGAGTCTCCAGCTAGCCTTTAAGCTAAGTACAAATGGGAGTGCTTATTCGGGACAACGTCTTGAGGCCGCCATTAACTATGAGAACCCGACTGGTACGGACGAAACATTAGTCGCCGGACAAAACGTGCAGGTTGGGCGGGGCAACTTGGAGATTCGGAAAACACCCAAGATTCAGAATGGCACGTATGGCGATGTGATTACTTGGAATGTTGAAGTAGCTAATACCGGTTTGGGTAGTGTCTACTCTGTGACCGTGGCTGATACGCCGGGGGCGGGTTATACCAGTGAAGATTTGAATGAAATTGCGGCTTCGACTCCATTTCATTTAAGTATTGGGCAACGGGCTAATTTTGGTGTGACCGCGACCATCAATTCCTGTGTCAATCTGACCAATACCGCCCAGGCCTATTGGGAATATGGCAATGAGGAAAATACTGGTACATCCAGTAATCCGGTGCAAGACTCGACTGATGTGGCCTATCTGCTTAACAATCCTGATATTTCTATCTCTGCTAATCCGGTGGTTTTTGACTACTGTTCTACCAATCCACAGACTGTAACTGTCACCATCACCAATGCCGCGGGAGCTGGGCCAGCTTTTAGTTTTACGATGAAAAGTACGGTTTTGGCTGGAACGAATCTGGCAGTTGGAGACATTACCGCAGGGTGGATTTATAAAGATGGTGAATTTTCAGCCAGTGATATTATTTTGGGTGGAAACACAACTGTGTTCTCCTTCACTCTTACCCCCCCAACTGCTATGTGTGGTACGGAACCCGCGGGTGATTTTGCTTTTAAAACCAACTTTACCGATGCCTGCGAATTGCCATACATTGGGCCAGATGTTTCTGTGCCTTATAGCTATAATAGTGAGAATGCCCCTACTCTTGATGTGAGTAAAACCGCTACTTGGTCAAATGGTAGTGATGTGAAATTTGAGGTCTATTTAACTGCCACGAACACCGTTACTGGCATCACTGGTGATATTGTGGTCACTGATGATATGCCTGCTACATTTGACTTTGACATTAATAATATTAGTAGTGATTTAACTGGTGATAACTTTAGTATAGATAATGATGATATTATCTGGACGATTCCGGCCAGCCTTGGCCCGACCATTAACGGAAAACTAACCATTGATGCGACCAATAATGATAGCTTCGGTACTTGTGCGGCTGATGCTTATGTCAATAAGGTTGAAGCCACCGCCCAGCCCTCCTGTCCTGAATGTAACACACTTACTGCCAGTGCTGATTCTAATGATGTGGTTCCGCCTATTCGTCAGCCCGAGTTAGAGATGAAGATTAATGACTTAGAGTTCAACTACTGTGCAAACAGTACGCGCACCGTCTTTATCACCATGACCAACACCAGCAACTACACGGCGAAGAATGTTGTCTTGGACATGACTCAAAATGGGAGCACCTTGTTTGTGCCAGCTACTCAGCCCCATGTTGGTTCCATTAATCCAGCACTGCTAACGGTTGATGTTAGTAACGTGGGATCCAATTGGGACTATGAATCAAGTGGGGAAATATTTACCTTAAAGAGTGGGGTGATTGGCCCTCATAAAGATAAAGTCGTAACCTTAACCTTTGATGTAGCTCCTCAAAACGATGTATGTGGTAATGCCGCCCATTGGCAAGCCATGTTTGATGTGGCCTATAAGGATATTTGTGATGTGGCTCAAACCGGCCTAATTACGGTTAACGCCCCTTATAACGAAACCGACATCCCCCGGTTTGGCATCGATAAGGTCAGCGCCATTACTGAGGTTACAGCCGGAGATGTGTTCAGTTTTACTATTGATTTTGAGGCCATTAACGCCCATAGTTTAAGCGGAACCTTGCAACTCGAAGATACCGTTCCCGAAGCCTTCACTATTTTAGACTATAGTGGTAAGGCCACCTTAGACGATGATACACTTTACACCATCACTGGCACGAATGTAACTCCTGATGGCATTACCAACTCGACTATCATCAGTGCCGCCACCAACAAACTAACATGGAAGATTCCCATTACTGATTTAGGGAAAGCCTACACGCTCACCGGAAAGTTGGTCATAACTGTGCAAGCCACAGATGTCACTGCAAACTGTGGAGCAAACAGTACCTACACCAACAAGGCGAAGGGGGAGGCTACTCCCAATTGTTCGACCTGTGAACCCATGAAAACCAATGGCTCGGCGAAGGTTACGATTAAACCTACTACCGGTGACCCCGCCTCCTCTTCTGGTCAGGCCAGTGGTTCAGATGGGCAGGTTTGTGGTAACATCCAAATTAACAACACCTACGCTCGTGTTTTTGTCACCGATTGGAGTGATGTGGTTTTTACCGAAACTTTGGGCAGTGAGGATGGCGTTCCAGCCGAAAGCCTGAACTATGTCGCTGACTCGTTGCAGGTGTCGATTAGTGGAACCGACGTGACCACTTATGTCGTAATCTCCCAAACCGCCCCCACCTTGATTGTTGGCTTTGCTAAGGTTGTGACCACCGCTACGGTTGGGACACGGGATATTCTCATCTCTTATAGTCTTTATATTTCTGATGCTATTTTAGCAAATAACCCCACGTTTAGCGGGCAAACTAAATCCTATCTCTCAGTGTCAAATGTTGGTAACACGGGGATTTGTGGTTCAGGGGATAACGCCTATTTTGAGCAGACCATTCCCATCACTGCCGAACGTGCCGATTTGAAAATGAGCCTGACCCCCGAAACTTTTGTCGGTTGTAAGCCGACCCAAGTGACCTTAACTGTTTCGGATGATAATTTGATAGACAATGGGTTAGTGGCTAATAATATTGTTGTCACCATGACCGTTGACTCGGCTGAATTTGGTTCGATTGATACCTCGCAGATAGAGTATGGTGGTGGGTTTGCCGATAATAGCCCCACCAAGACCGTTGATATGGGGAACAATGTTGTTACGTGGGAATTTACTAAGCCTTTGACCCACAACAACAGCACCACCGGCTCTATTGTTTTTACCATGACCCGTGGTTGTGGGGTGGCGAATCTAAGTGCGGGTGTCAGCTTTGATAATCGTTGTGGGATTAGTTATGGGGATAGTGCTAGTAATAGTGCTGATGTCATAACCCCCGATATCCGTCTGTTTGTTACCCCAGACAGTTATGTCATTGACCAGTCTGAGGTACACTGGCGGGTCTACGCCACAAACGTCGGGGCTGGAACCGCCGGACGGTTTGTCATCACAAATCTGCTCGGCTCGGGCATCCGTTTTATAACCTACACCACCAGTTTATCAGACCAGATTGCCTTGACGGACATAAAATCTACTTACAACATGGGTGAAGATGTGGCATGGGAAGTCTCAAACTTGGGGCAGGGTGAACAGATTCGGCTTGATATTACCGCCAATGTAGAAAGTTGTGGTAATGTGACCAGCACCATTAAGGTTGATTCCAGTTGTTTGGGCAACTCCTGTGCTAGTGCTGACGAAGAAAGTATCAACTTCTCTCAACTGCCTACGGCCATCCGCTCCGAGAACGACCAGACCGCCGATTTACCGTTGTGTGATATTGGGGGGGTCAAACTCCGCGTCAAGAACGCTGGCCTTGAGGCTAATATCAAAAACATGGTCATTACCGAGACGATTAGCTTCATGAACTACGTTACCGGCTCAAGTTTTATTACCGTTTACGATAAATCCGGCAACGTGGTGACTGATCTCCATAGTGTCCCCTTTGAACCTCAAATCACGATTAGCGGTACGGATAGGCTGTTGGTTTGGAGTCTCGATGTCGCCACCAAAACTTACCAAACCGCTACTTTGAAGTTGCGCGGCCCAGAAGAAACCATCGAGATTGAATTTAATGTTAGCACCGACTGTACGGTGGGAGATGTAAACAAAGTAAAAGCCACCGTAGGCGGTATCAAACCATGTGGTGATTTCTTTATTCGGGCTGAAAGTGCCGAAACCCTTGATACGACTGAACCGAGTATCACTCTTCAAAAGGGAGGACGGAATGTAACGATTGGGGATACTAAATATACGTCTGATGTGTATGGTGAACCGGGCGACATCATCGAATGGCAGGTGTGGGCCGTGAATGCCACAGGCTACTTCACCGCTAAAAATGTGATAGTCACCGACACCTTACCCACGGTTGTCGCCTATACAGGGAGTTATTCTAATTATGGGATTTCCATATCACAGACGGGGCAGGTCGTAACATGGACAGTTGGTAACATGGCATCTGATGGTGCTGATAGATTCTTATATATTACGAGTACCATTCTTGATGATGGTAGTGCGACCTGTAATGATGCCAGCAAAAATACAGCATTGTTATGGTATGGCTGTGATTCGGGTTGTCAGATATCGCCTCCACTATCGGCTATCGCCACCCTACATCAAAAGGTTGATGTGAGCTTGAAAGTGCCGGCTGATACAGTGTTGAACGTCTGTGGCGGTGATATTAGCTTCAACTTGGTCAATACCAATGGCCCAGTGGCCCATGATGTAATCGTCACCGACACCCTACCGACGGGATATGAGTTTGTCACTGGTACAGTAACAGGTGTATCAACAAGTTCGCTCGTCACCGAACCCGTCAAAGGAGATATCAAGCTACTGTGGGGTTGGGATGTCCTCTCCAGAGGTACGACAATCGTCAGTTTTACGGTTCGGCAAACCACCACCAACGAACTCTGTACTATAAACACCTCGGCCGACAATCTACTCGATTTGGAGTATCGAAATAAAAAGACCTGTTTTGATGACAAGACTTTCACCGATACTCAAAAGTATGAACTCACTTTTCAAAAACCAGATGTACAAATTGCAAAAACACCCAATTACCAAGTTGGTGCGATTGGCGAGGTGGTCAGTTGGACAATCTCGTTGACCAATGTGGGTGATGGTATAGCGAATGAAGTCATCGTCACCGACACCGCTGGATCGCAATACGAGAAAATTACTCCGATAGATAATCAGTTGGTACAGGTGGCAGAAACCACAACCACAGTAACCATCAGTACGACTACCATCTCAACGACTGTATCAACTAACACAACAACGATACCCTTGGGTACGATAAAGGCATTTACTAGCTCAACGATTATCACATGGCCGATCTCTTTGATTACAGGTGTCTCTAGTATTGCTAAAAAGAAAACAGTCAAGAAATCTGGGGATGTTACGAAAACTACGGTCAATACAAAAACAAGTTATTATTGGACGGCTACCGTGCAAGCGATTCTAACCGAAACGGGTGACAACCGAAATCTAGCCGAAGTGCGAACGGCTTGTGACACTGGTTGCCGGACGGATCATGCTTCTAGCGGTGCCTATGCTTCGTTGCTCAACGTTTTCTCCAAAACCAATCGCGTCTACACCGGAACCGTCGGCGACCTGCTGATTTATGATGTATTAACTACTTTGTCTGATAATAATGGTAAATATCTCACAGTGACTCTGCAAGATGATCTGCCTTATGGTTTGGGCTTTGTTTCTAGTGAGATTACCTACACGGTGGACAGTGACGAGGCGAGTACAAAAAAGACGCTGGTTTCCCGTACCACTACCATCTCGCCGGGACTATATAAGACAGGCCCCGTGGTCTGGTCTTTGGGCAATCTGACAGGTTCGGTAGAGATTAAAGGGCAGATTGTGGTTGTCGTGCGTGATGTTCTGACCAATACTGAGGGATCCACCCTAACCAATCATCTCCAGATTAACTACAACCAAGATGGGGGTGATTTTGTCTTTACCGATACTGCTGACGCGGTGACGCTCCAAGAACCCATCATCCATTTAGGAGAGCGGTACATCACTACTCATGGCGACGAGTCACAGTTGTGGCTAGAAAACTATAATGATGATGAGGCTACCGGTGTAGAGGCCATTACCAGTAGCAACTGGGCCGTCATCGATGGAGTCTATCGCAACAATAGTGCCGACGCTGATCAGCGAGCCTTCTTTGGTGACAAGGATTGGACAGATTATAGCTATAGCTTCATGGTTCGTAGCTCAGACATGACCGGCACCATCGGGGCTTATATTCGACAGGATGATACAGGAACCGCCAACACCGGCTATCGGTTAGAATGGACAACCAGTGGTCTGAGTCTGGTGAATGCCGCCAGTGATACCGAGGTTATCTCCACCCCTTATGCCTACAACCCCAACCAATGGCATCATGTCGAGATGAGGACAGTTTCGGATAAGATACAGGTTTATATTGATGGCGTATTGAAACTTGAAACTTCTGATAGTACGTTCTCGCAAGGCCGAGTCGGTCTTTATTCTGATGATAACCAAGGCACACAATTTGATGATGTTTTGGTCACTCGTATCGGTGACATGAGCCATTATGTCGGAGCGAATGATCTGGTAACATACACCATCTTCATCTCCAATCAAGGACAGCTACCCGGCTACAACCTCGTCATCACCGACATCATGCCGGACGGTTTGACCCTTTACACCTACACTGTCACAAGTGATGATGCTGACGCAAAATTGACAGGAAGCAAACCAGATAAAGGCGATACTGGCACGCTGATTTGGCATGTTAATCAGTTGACCAATACTAACCCCTTCAGCCCACTAAGCCATGTCGGGCTGACCATCACGCTGGTCATGACCGTCAATGACAATATTACCGCCAACACGGTGTTGATGAATCAGAGTTTCTTGAGCTATAAAAGTTATGCTGATGGCACTGCTCCCACATCAATTAACCGTGTTTATGATGGTGGGCAACATTCCAACGCCATCCAGACAATTGATGGTGAGCCGGAAAAAATTATGTCGATAGACTCGGCGCAGAACTCAAAAATATCTGGAACTAATTTGGCGACGGCGACAATCGGTGCGTATATCACCTATACCATCATCATGCCAAAAACTCCGATCACTGCGACCTTCTATGATTTCACCCTGACCGATACCTTCGATAGTCGGCTGTCGATTATTGATGTCATGACCAAAGACCTGTCAAGTTTTGGAAACCTGACAGGTCTGAGCGGCAATCAACTGGTCGTTACCTTTGATATTATTACCCATGCCACTCAAGCCTACATCACGATTACGACACGGGTCTCGAACGCAACGGCCATCAGCCAAGGCGCGGTCATCACCAACATTGCCTCCATGAGCCATGCCACGTCCGATGAGGAGACCATCAGCCAGACCAACGTGGTCACGGTTAATATCATTGAGCCAATTCTGCACATCGCCGAGCGATATGAGTTAGCTGACGGACGCAAATCCGCCTTGCTGACCGAGAACTTTAATAATGGTACAGCAGGTTCTATTGTTGGTAGTGGCGGCACATGGTCGGTCAATGGAAACACCTACGTCAATACAGATGCGACAGGCGTACACACCGCCACCTTTGGCGATGGGACATGGACAGACACCAGCACCTCCTTCATGATGAAATCACCGGTTAGCAGTACCGGCACAATCGGCGGCTTCATTCGGGGGAATGGTACGACCAGTGGCTATCGGTTTGAGTGGGATGAGACCAACGGCATGCGGTTGGTTGATGCCGCGACGGGTAACTCGATTGCCACGCGCTACAATCACTCAACCATCACCACCAATGCCGGATTCACTCCCGACGAATGGTATCATGTTGAGATGACCGCCGTTGGTGATCAGATTCAAGTTTATGTCAACAACGAACTGGTCTTGTCTGCCACAAACAGCACCTACACCAGCGGTACGTCCGGCTTCTATAGCGAAAACAACGACAACAGTACATTCGACGACTTACATGTCACTCGGTTGGGCGACATTAGCCCTTATGTTGGAGCGAATGATCTGATTACCTACAGCATGTTCATCTCCAATCAGGGCATGCTTCCAGCCTACGATCTCGTTGTCACCGACAGTATCCCATCCGGTTTGCATGTGGTTGGCTACCAGATCATCAGCGACGATACAACGATCAACGTCACCCAAGCGCCGAGCGTGGGCGATGACGGTGAACTGGTATGGAACTTCAGCCACCTGACTCCGACGGTCCCGTTTGTGACGGATAAGCATACTGGAATCGAAATCATCCTGACCTTACAAGTGGCAGATTCGATTACGGCCAACAGCTATCTGCAAAATCAATCGAAACTCGTTTATAACAGTTTGCCTCAAGGAGCAGGCGCAACTAGTTATATACGTAGCTACGAAGGCGGTTCTCATTCTGATGCGGTTCGCACAGTTAATGGCGGCATCACCAAAACCGTCACCTTTAGCCCACAGCCGACGGCAACCTTGGGCACTTTGGTGACATACACCCTCATCGCACCCCTCAGCCCGATTAGCGCCACCATGTACAACGTGGTCATCACCGACCAGTTGAATACACCGCTCTTTCTTATTGAAGCTGTGACCACAACGGGTGGCTACAACCCCACCGTGATCAGTAATACGAATACAGGTTTGATTCAGGTTAATTTCGACAGCATCTCCCATAGCGTGCAAGCCTACATTACTGTCACGGCGCGAATTTCCCATGAATTTCCTGCCACAGGCGACCCCAACAGTGGTGATTTAATCACGAACAGTGCGACCATGAGCCACACCACCGCACCATTAGTAACTAGTACTAACGTCGTCACCACCGAAGTCGGCGAGCCACGTCTGGTCGTCGCCAAAACCGGCGCGGTCAATACGGCTAATCCGAATAGTATGTTTTACACCGTCACGGTAACAAATACAGGCAACTCTGTCGCTTATGGGCCGCTGAACATTCAGGATGCGATACCGTCTGGTTTCACGGTCACCAACATCTCCGATAGTGGGGAGTTATTGACCAGCAGCCACCGTATCAGTTGGACGATAGCCGATTTGGGTGTGGGGTCAGCGATCAGCCTGACCTATTTAGCCACTCTGACCGAAACGATCTATACCCAGAACAGTTTCACCAATACGGTAGTCGTCACCAATACCTCTTTGACCGACACAATTCTGGGTGTGCGACCTTATGTGACGACCACGACCCATACCATCTATCCGCTTGGTCGCATCGGAAATTACGTCTGGTACGATTTGGAATGGGAAGGCAGTCAAATTACCGGCACCAATATACCGATCAGCAATGTGGTGGTCGATCTGTACAATACTGATACCAGCACATTCATCACGCAGACGACTACCGATGGTAGTGGTGAGTATTATTTTGAGAACTTACCGTTGGGTGTGACCTACACCGTACAGATATCGAGTGTCAATTTTGGGGCGAGTGGAGTTCTGTCTCAGTATGGGCCTACGTTGTTGAATAGTACCGCGGCGACGACAGACTCCGATGCTTCCAAGACGGCCATGTTTACGAACAGTTCTGGCGTGTTGGCGGGGTACGCTGTGACCACGACCTTAACGGCGGTTGTCACCGAAGATTTGAGCTTGGATTTCGGTTTTGTTGAGTTGGTAGAGATCGGGAACTATGTCTGGTTTGATATTGACCAAGATGGTCAACAGAATGATACGGTAGCGAATGGCCGAGATGGGGTGACGATAACGGTAACTTATCCAGATGGTCGAGTCTTTACGACCACGACCAGTCACAACGGTTACTACACCTTCACCGTGCCAATCAGTCAGGTCTACACCATCACCTTAGCAGTAGATAATTTTGATGCAGGTGGC
The DNA here is from genome assembly GCA_030377865.1 of Anaerolineales bacterium HSG25. Lineage (GTDB taxonomy): Bacteria > Chloroflexota > Anaerolineae > 4572-78 > J111 > JAUCGB01. The sequence goes on from JAUCGA010000048.1 coordinate 29,089, forward strand.
CCTTTGGAAGGTATGAGTCAGGCACCACAGAATATTGGAAATGATACCAGCGACTCCGACTCGGCGACGGTAGGCGGGGCGTTGGTCATCACCATGACCAGCCTGATAACGCAGAACGATTACACCTTCGATTTTGGGCTAATTATTGCGGTGGAGCCAACAATTGTTAAGGGTGTCAGCTTCACCCCATCACCCACGGCCACATTGGGTACGACGGTAACGTATGTGATAACCGTTCCACAACCGGACATCACCCGCACCTTGCGGGATGCCTTGGTAACGGATGTGGTGGATAGTCGTTTGCGGATAATTACCGTGAGCGCGCCGAGCGGTGTTTCGGGCATCAGTGGTCAAACGGTCTCGGTGACATACAGTACCTTGGCCGCGAACATTCAACGTTTCATCACCATCACCGCCATCATGTCGGATGGCTTGAAGGCGGTCATGGATGATCTGTTGACCAATACCGCCACGCTTGCCTATAGCACCGTCAACGGTACAGCTTACACCAGTACCAATGTTGTCACCACCAAGGTCGGCGAGCCACGTCTGGTCATCGCCAAAACTGGCGCGGTGGTCAATGGATCACCTCGCTCGGCTGATTACACGGTCACAGTGACCAACACCGGAACTTCCGTGGCCTTTGGCCCGCTTGTGATTACCGACTACATCCCATCTGCCATGACAGCCAGCAATATCAGCGATAGTGGCGCGGTTCTGAGCAATGGGCGAACTATCAGTTGGACAATTCCTAGTCTAGCGGTTAATGCAGTTGAGCAGTTGACCTATCGCCTGACCATGAGCGAACCAATCTACACCGTCGGTACATTCACCAACACCGTCATGATAACAAACAGTTCGCTGACCGGAACGATTCCGGGAATACGCGAATACATCACCGACACCGTCTTCACCCTGACATGGCCCTTGGGTCGAATCGGCAACTATGTCTGGTACGACTTCCCGCGTGATGGCAAACAAGGCACAGACTCGAACGAGTTCAGTATTCCTAACGTTCTTGTTGACCTATATGATGCGACTACCGGCGACTACATCACCAGCACTCTGACCGACGGAACCGGCCATTACACTTTTGAGAATCTACCGTTGGATGTCAGCTATACCGTCATGCTTTCCACCAGCAACTTTGCCACCGGCGCGCCGTTGAACGGTCTGAGCGCGACGGTCTTAGAATCGACTACTGCCACCACCAAGACCGACTCCAACGCCAGCAAGAATGACACCTTCACCGCAAGGGATGGTTCGATTTCCGGCTATGCCATCACCACCACCCTCACGCAAGCCTTCACCGAAGATTTGAGTCTTGATTACGGCTTTGTCAAGATGGTTACGATTGGTGATACCGTATGGTTTGACGTTGACCAAAACGGTACTCGTAATGAAGCACTGGCGACTGAAGGACAGTCGGGCGTGACCATCACCATAACCTATCCAGATGGGCGAGTCTTCACCACAACCACTGATCTCAATAGCGGCTACTACAGCTTTAGCGTGCCGATTAGCCAAGTCTACACCATCACCCTGATTCCGGAGAACTTTGCTCCGGGCGGGCCGCTCGCAAATTATACCCCGACCTCGCCCAATGAAGGCGCGGACGATAGCAAGGACTCTGATGGAATTGGCAACCGTAACATCGGCATGACCATCACCATGACCAGTATCGTCACCCAAGACGACATGACCTTCGACTTTGGGGTGGTTTGGGATATAGAGCCGACCATCGTTAAGGGTGTCAGCTTCACCCCGTCACCCACGGCCACATTGGGTACAACGGTCACTTACGTCATCACTGTTCCAGACCCCGGCATCACCCGCACCTTGCGGGATGCGGTCATCACCGACATGGTTGATAGTCGGCTGGATGTCATCAATATCGAAGCCTCGAATAGTGGTGACACCACCGCCAGTAGTGGCTCCTCGATTGATGTACGTTACGATAAGATTTCGCAGAATCAACAACGTTTCATCACCATCACCGCCATCATGTCGGATGGCTTGAAGGCGGTCATGGATGATCTGTTGACCAATACCGCCACGCTTGCCTATAGCACCGTCAACGGTACAGCTTACACCAGTACCAATGTTGTCACCACCGAAGTCGGCGAGCCACGTCTGGTCGTCGCCAAAACCGGCGCGGTCAGTACCGCCGATCCGCAAACGGTCAACTATACCGTCACCGTCACCAATACAGGGAACGCCATCGCTTACGGGCCGTTGCTAATTCAGGATTATGCTCCGGCTGATGTCAGTATCAACGGCATCACACCGAATGGGGCAGTTTTAACCGATGGTCGGACGATCAGTTGGACGCTGTCCGGCCCGCTTGCGGTGAATGGTTCGTTCCAACTGAACTACAATCTAACGATTACCGAGCCAATTTACACGAGCGACCAGTTTGTCAACACGGCCATGATTACCAACACCTCGCTGACCAAGACGATACCGGGCGTGCGGCAATATGTAACCAATACCGTTTTCACCCTGACATGGCCGCTGGGTCGAATCGGCAACTATGTCTGGTACGACTTTGATTATGATGGTGTTCAGGATTATAACGCCGATGAGTTCCCGTTTGTGGGCGTTGTGGTTGACCTATACAACGCCGATACCGGAGTCTACATTACTAGCACCAGTACCAACGCCAGCGGTAACTATTACTTTGAGAATCTACCGCTTGGTGTGACCTACACCGTGCAACTCTCTGAGACCAACTTTAACGTGGGCCATGTGTTGGACATCTACTCACCGACCTTAGTGGCCGCGTCGGTGACAATGGCGGTCAGCGATTCCAACGCTTCGCCGACCCAAACCTTCAAAAACATGGCCGATAATCAGTTTGGCTATGCCATCACCACTAGCCTAACTGCCATCGTTACCGAAGATTTAACGCTTGATTATGGTTTTGCTCGCTTGGTTGAGATTGGGGACACAGTTTGGTTTGATGTAAATCAGAATGGCATCCAGGATGAGGACATGGCCGCTTATGGTCAATCTGGTGTGACCATCACTGTGACGTATGGTGATGGGCGAGCCTTCACGACGACCACCATCGCCAATGGAATTTATACCTTTAGCGTCCCGATTAGTAACGCCTTCACTGTGACCGTTTTGGCTGAGAACTTTGCTCCGGGCGGGCCACTGGAGATTTATACAACCACTTATCAAAACGAAGGTGGCGATAAAACGGCTGATTCTAATGGAAAACCCGACCCGGCAGGTTTGATCATTTATACTGGGCCGGTTACGACCAATACTTTTACCTTCGACTTTGGTTTACTGCTGGATATTACGCCGAGCATCGCCAAATCAACCAGTTTTGAACCGTTACCCGATGCAACCTTAGGCACGACGGTCACTTACGTCATCACCGTGCCGCGAGAGTTGATTACTCGCACCTTGGACAATGTTTATGTGACTGACACGATTGATGGTCGCTTAGAGATTGTCGATCTGGTCGCACCAAACAGTGATAGTAACAGTATCAATGGGCAAGAGATTGTAGTTAGCTATAGCCAAATCACCGAAAATCTGCAAAACCTGATTACCATTACCACCATTATCTCTGATCCACGCCTTGCTGTGGCGGGGGATGAGATACCCAATACAGCCTCATTACAATATGATTCTGTCACAGTGCCAGTCATCACTCAAACCAACACCGTCACCACCTCCGTCCTTGAACCAGAGTTGACGCTCGACAAAAGCTCTAATCCAATTAGCGGCACGGTCATCAGCAAGAAGGATGTCATCAACTACCGAATTTTGATTACCAATAGTAACGCCACCACCGTCAGCACGGCTTATGGCCTGATTGTCACCGATACAATTCCGACGGGCATGCGAAAAGGGACTCCGATTTTGAATAAGGTCTCCAAGGGTGGCGGTACGGTTGCTGACTCCAACTATAACTTCAGTTACGTGACAGCAACCGGTATCATGGTGATCGATTTTATCGAAACCTTTACCATGCCTCGTGCGGCAATATTACAGATAGATTATACCGTGACCGCGGATGATAACTTAACCGATGGTCTGATTTTGACCAATATCGCTGACCTGATCTACTCCAGCATGCAAAACGCGCCACTCGGTGAGCGGGTTTATACCGATAGTAACGACAACACCTTCACCTCTAACTCACCGCTACTCACGATTACCAAAGTGGCCGATCCTAATCCAGTACAAGCCGGTCAATTGTTGACCTATACCCTGTCCTACAGTCTGAGCGGCGGAAATACGGCTCAAGCAGTCGTCATTACCGATACCGTCCCGACCAGCAGTACCTTCGTTTCCGCCTCGCCGGTGGCCTCTGTCACCAATAAACCCAAGGTGGGCGCGATGGGTACGGTCAATTGGAGTTTGGGCGACTTAGACCTACTGGCCGGAGATGTGACTGGTTTGGTCACTATGGTCGTGCGGGTCGATGAACCGTTGCTCACCGGAACAATCTTGAGCAACTTTGCTGAACTGGCGAGTTTCGAATCCTATACTAACACCACAATGACGAGTAGCGTCGTCAGTACCCATGCCTTGCGCCTGCAAAAGAGCGACTCGCCTGACCCTGTTTCAACCGGATACGGCTTGACCTATTACTTAGATTGGCAGGTAATTGGGAATGGTGTGGCTCAAGGAGTGACCATCAGCGATACCGTGCCGGATGGTACGACTTATGGCAGTTGTTCTGGCGCACCATGTACGCAAACGGGAGGAGTCGTTAGTTATACCTTGGGCGACCAACCTGCTGGAACGACTGGACGGGTGCAGTTAAATGTTAATGTTCATGCACCTGTTGGAGCGATTGTCACCAATACCGCCTTCATCAGCAGTACTGAAAATCAGACCGCGACCAGTATCGCCACCACCGGAGTCACGATTCGTCCGGCCAACCTGACTATTTGGAAGAGCGTCTCCCCCGGCACGACGCGCCCGGATGGCATCGTGACCTATCGCTTATCTGCGGTCAACTGGGGACCGAGTACAGCCAGTAATGTGACCATTGTGGACACCTTGCCCAATCACCTGACCTTTGGTGGCATCGTTCGACAAGACAATCCGTTTGTCAATCCACCCACGCAACAAGAGCAGAAATTAACATGGTCAGCCGGAAGTTGGCCTTGGGGAAGATTGGCGATTATCGAATTTACTGCCACGGTTGATAGTAACTATACCGGCACGCTGACCAACAGTGTTACCATCGGTAGTTCCAGCTTAGACCCCGATCCCACGAACAACAGTGGCACGGCCAGTTTAGTGGTGACTCCGTTAGGGCGTATCGGCGATTATGTCTGGTTTGAACAAAATCCGAATGGTATTCAAGATAATTCGTCCGATGAAAAACCAATTCCGGGCGTATTACTTTACCTATATAACTCAAATAATGTCGTTGTTGGCACGACAACCACCGATGCCAACGGTTACTACATTTTTGACCTGTTGCCCTTAAGTAATACCTACACGGTTCAGTTGGCTTCATCAAACTTCATCACAGGCGGAGCCTTGTACACCATGTCGAATATACCACTCGGACAAGGAACCAGCGCCACTGACAACAACGCCTCTCCCGCGGCCCTATATAATGGAAAAGGCTACGCAGTCAGCACCACCTTGACCAGTGCCTTTACCGAAGATTTAACGCTTGACTTCGGTTTCACCACTGGCGAAGGTCGCTTAGGGAACTATGTCTGGCTTGAAGATATTCCTGATGGGTTACAGGGTACTGGGACAGAACAACCGATTGCCAATATCGTGGTCAATCTGTATGATGATTCGGGCAACCTGATTGGCACGACCAAGACTGATGCCAATGGCTACTATCTGTTTGATAACCTGCCTCTGACCAAGACCTATACCGTCCAGTTGGCATCCAGTAACTTTGCTTCGGGTCAACCATTGGCCGCCTACAACGCAACGGCCATTCGACAAGGCAGTAGTTTTGCTCAGGATAGCAACGCCGACCCGAACAAACTCTACGGTAGTTCGGGTTATGCGGTCAGCACCACATTAACCGCCGTCCTGACCGAAGATTTAACCCTCGATTTTGGGTTCAGTCAAAACCCCGGTCGTATCGGGGACACGGTTTGGCTTGAGCAAAATCCAGATGGTGTGCAAGGAACTGGAACAGAACAACCGCTTGCGGGGGTTATCGTCAATTTGTACAATGCCGCCACCGGCGCGTTGAGTGCCACCACTACGACTGATGCCAATGGCAACTATCTGTTTGAGAATTTGCCTCTTGACCAGAGCTACGTCGTCCAACTCGCCCCATCCAACTTTGTTTCGAGCGGGGTGTTGTCGATCTATAGTAATGTGCCATTAGGTAACGGTACCTCAGCCACAGACAACAACGCCAATCCGAGTGCCATGTTCAACGGTAATGGTTACGCCGTCACCACCACATTGAACTTGACTCAAGTGGAGGATTTGACTCTTGACTTCGGTTTCACGCCACCACCGGGCAGTATCGGTGATACGGTATGGTTTGAGACCGTACCTAACGGCATGCAGGGCGATGCTGGTGAAACACTGCTTGCGGGTGTGATCGTCAACCTGTATGATTCCGATACGGGCAAGCTGATTGCCAGCACCACCACCGATGCAAGCGGGAACTACCTGTTTGAGGGCTTGCCACTTGACCATACTTACGTGGTACAGCTTGCAAGCGAGAACTTCCAACCGGGTGGCATGTTGGAAAGCTACAGCAACATCCCGACAGGACAAGGCACACCGGGAAGTGACAACAACGCTAATCCATCCGACATGTTCAATGGGAATGGGTATGCTGTGACAACGACCCTTACCACTGTCAAGACGGAAGACTTGACACTCGACTTTGGCTTCACCGATGGGCCGGGTCGGTTGGGTGATTACGTATGGTTTGAGGAAAGTCCAGATGGTGTACATGGGACAGGTACAGAGCATGCTATCGCAGGTGTGACGGTCAACCTGTACGACACCGCCACGGGTGCTATACTTGGCACAACAACCACCGATGCTAACGGTTACTACATCTTTGAACATCTGCCGTTGGATGTGGATTACACGGTACAGCTTGATGCGTCTAACTTCCATGCAGGTAGCCCGCTCTTCCCATACGTCAACACAGCCATCAACGCTGGCAGTGACACCGCCGTTGACAGCAGTGCTAATCCATCCGCCATGTTTGATGGTTTCGGCTATTCGGTCAACACCACCTTAACGCCTGCCATGCCAGAAGACTTGACACTCGACTTTGGTTTCACCACCGCGGAAGGTCGCATCGGTGATACAGTCTGGTTTGAGACCGTACCTAACGGCATGCAGGGCGATGGTGATGAAACCCTGATTGCAGGTGTGATTATCAATCTGTATGATTCCGATACGGGCATGCTGATTGCCAGCACAAGCACCGATGCAAGTGGGAACTATCTGTTTGAGGGCTTACCACTTGATCATACTTACGTGGTACAGCTTGCTCCTGAGAACTTCCAATCGGGTGGCGTGCTTGCCAGCATGAGCAACATCCCGACAGGGCAAGGCACATCAGCCACAGACAACAATGCTAATCCATCCGACATGTTCAATGGGACGGGTTACGCTGTGACCACCACCTTGACCAGTGTCAAGACTGAGGACTTGACACTCGACTTTGGCTTCACCAGCGGGCCGGGCAGGTTGGGCGACCTTGTATGGTTTGAAGGCAATCCTGATGGTCTGCATGGGACAGGCATGGAACAAGCTATCGCAGGCGTGACGGTCAATCTGTATGACACCGCCACGGGTGCTATACTTGGCACAACGACCACCGATGCTAACGGGTACTACTTCTTTGAGAACCTGCCGTTGGATGTGGATTACACGGTACAGCTTGATGCGTCTAACTTCCATGCAGGTAGCCCGCTCTTCCCGTATGTCAACACAGCCATCAATGCAGGCAGTGATACAGCCATTGACAGCAGTGCCAATCCATCCGCCATGTTTGACGGCTTTGGCTACTCTGTCAACACCACCCTCACACCTGCCATGCCGGAAGACCTGACACTCGACTTTGGCTTTACCAGCGCACCGGGTAAAATTGGCAACACTATCTGGTTTGAGCAGAATCCGAATGGTTTACAGGGAGACGAGGACGAAACGCCGCTGGACGGAGTAATCGTCAATCTGTATGATGAAAACGGAACGCTGATTGCGACGACCACCACCGATGAGGACGGTCACTATCTGTTTGATAGTCTGCCACTCAGCATGACCTACATCGTCAAACTTGACCCCTCGAACTTTGAGCCGGGTTCGCCCGTTGGTAGTTCGGGCGGCCCGTTAGACGGTTATGCTCCGACCAAGATGGGGCAGGGCGATAACGGCTCTGACAGCAACGCCGATCCGAATACGGGTTACACGGTTGAGGTAACTCTGACCAGTGACCAGCCGGAAGATTTGACGATTGACTTTGGCTTTACACCGGGTATCGAGGTGGGTGATACGGTCTGGTTTGACGAGAATGGTGATGGCCTGCAAGATGAGAATGAGGTCGGGATTGCTGATGTAATCATCACGATTACTACGCCTGATGGTCAGGTTTACACGACAACCACCGATGAGGATGGTCATTACAACTTCACCGTGCCTCCAGAGCAGGCTTACACCATCACGATTCCGGCTGAGAACTTTGTCCCAGACAATCCGTTAGGCGCGTACACTCCGACCATCACCACTGGTGGCGATGACGGGCTGGATTCCAACGGTTCGCTTGATACGGATGGTAATCTGATTATCACGACTCCGGTATTGACCGAGGATAATCTGACCTTCGACTTGGGGGTTATCTTGGTTCCACCGGCCTTAATCGTCGAGAAACAGATTTCACTGGCCGCGGTCAGGCCGGATCAGTTGGTAACATATACCTTAAAAGTGACCAACTCAGGCGGCTTACTCTTGTCGCCGGTGCTGGTGACGGATGTCATGGAGGATGGTTTGAGCTACGTCGATGGCTCTGGTTTGCCTGAGCCGGATAAGGTTGAGGGGCAACAGTTGCGCTGGTTCGACGTGATGAACGGGGCGGGGTTGGCTCCGGGGGATAGTGTGGAGATTACCTTCTTGGCTCAAGTGGCGATTGATATTGGCATTTATCGCAATATTGTCACCGCGTCTAGCCCGAATCCGCTGACTCCGACAGAAGTGCTGTCCGATAGTGATGAGGTTTCGGTAGCCGTGCTTGACCCGGGCATCGAAATCTCCAAAGAATTAGCCCCCGAAGGTATCGTCAATGGAATCTTGACCTTCAATGTGACCATCACCAATACTGGCCCGGTCACTCTTGATGTCGTTCCGTTGTTCGACAGTTTCACTGGCCCGATTGATTATATCGGTGGCTCTCCCGTTGCCGACATCATCAACAACACTAATCAGACGGTGGCTTGGAATGATCTCACCACCTCGTTGGGTAACATGCCACCGGGTGATGTGATTACGCTACACACCATTTTCCAAGTTCACCCCGACATCACCGAGCTGTCCGTGGAAAACAGTGTCATCGTGACTAACGCGCTCGATGTGGATGGTGATGTGACTAACGATGATAGCGACGCGGTGGTGTTGGTCAACATGCCAGTTGATGGCCCAGCGTTGACCTTCCGTAAAGCGGTCTCACCGATTGAGCCGGTCAAACCGAGTGAGACATTGGTCTATAACTTATGTTATGCCAACCATTACCCATTTGAAGTCACAAATGCCGTGATTAGCGATACCATACCGTTTAATACCAGCTATCTACCCGATAGTGCCAGTCAGCCGGTTGAGTTCTTTGATGGAACAACATGGTCAACTGTTGAGCCAGACAATGTGGTAGCCTTACGCTGGACGCTTGGTACAATTCCGGCTAACACGGCTGAACAGTGTGTCAGCTTTGGGGTGACGGTCAACAGCGTGTTGGAGACGACCAGTGCCGCGGGACAACGGCTCAAACTGCGAGTTAGTGAGGATGGCTGGCATGTGTTAGAGCGGGGGATCATGCGGGTTTATCTGCCCATGTTGACCAAAGCACAGGGCAAACCGACCACCGTCTACCTACCGTTGATACAGGATCAACTTTTTGAAACAACCGCTACCCCCTTGCATCAACCAAGAACGCTCTCCCAAACCGAAGATGTCTTACCGTTTGCCGCCGTTAAACTGTATGTTACCAATGTGGCGACCATTACGACGGATAATAATCCGCCGCAAACCGCTATTGTCACCTCGCCTGTGGCTCATGTCGTCGCGCCAACCTTAATCAAAGAGGTCAATGTGAGCGAGGCTTCCGTGGATAGTATTGTGGAATATCAGATTCGGGTCAAAAATCCGGCTCCGCCAAGTACCGTAACAGCAACCAATCTACTGGTGGTTGATGCGTTACCGCTCCAACTAGAGTTCATCTCAGCAGAGGTGTCGCGGCCTGATTTGACCGATAAGATTACCATCACCACCGCAATAATGCCGGTGGTTAATCATCCGCGGGGCATCAATCAGGCGTTGGCAACCACCGTCACCCTGTTGATTCCGACCTTAGCCATGAACGAGGAGGTCATATTGACCATCAGGACCAAGGTCAACGAGTTGGCGAATCCAGGGCCACAAACCCTGCGGAATATCGCCATCTTGAACGGGCCAGATATAACCGTTCAGCCAACATCGGAGGCGGTTATCAACGTGCCGATTGACCCGAATACGACGCTTCCCGACCCCGATAGAGACGATGATGACGATGACGACGATGATGACAACGATGATGATGATGATGGTGTGACTCTGCCACCCCCATCATCGGGGACATCCGGTACTGGAACAACTGGTACAGGATATGAGTTTGCTCCACCAGCAGATGAATCAGGCTTGCCGGTCTTTCTGTTACCCGAAACGGGAACCCTGCCTACCGAGAGCGGTAATTAAGAATTATGAATTATGAATTATGAATTATGAATTATGAATTATGAATTATGAATTATGAATTATGAATTATGAATTAT
>JAUCGA010000049.1:0-4173 GCA_030377865.1 Anaerolineales bacterium HSG25
TTACTCTTAAAGATTGAACCACTCTGGAGCGCACGACTTATTTAATTCCGAATCCTAGAGAGAAGATAGGAGACCACCCAATGAATAACAATGGTAACTCAAACACAATTTTAATTGTTGATGATAATATAACCAATTTTAAAGTCCTTGTTGATACTTTACAAAAACAAGGTTTTGAGACCATCACCGCTCGAAATGGCATTATGGGAATTCGGCGGGCTAAATTTGCCCGGCCTGATTTGATTCTGCTTGATGTAATGATGCCCGGTATTGATGGCTTTGAAACCTGCCGTCGTTTGAAGGCCGATGAAATCACTCGGAATACCCCTATCATTTTTTTGACCGCAATCACCGATACGGTGGACAAGGTTAAAGGGCTTGACATGAGCGCGGTGGATTATATTACCAAACCATTTAACATGGCAGAGGTTATCGCTCGGATTGAGAAACATTTGACCATCCATAACTTGCGGAAAGAACTGGAGGAAAAAAATCATCAACTGGAGATGGAGATTACAGAGCGCAAGCAGGTCGAAGAGTCGTTACGGGAGTCAGAAGAACGATGGCGGGCTATTACTGAGAATTCCTCCGACCATATTATGCTTCTCGATTTAGAGGCAAATATTCTGTTTATCAACTACACCGTACCAGATTTGACCGAAGATGAAGTTATCGGAAAACCTGTTTACAGCTACGTTCCATCAGAGTTTCATACAGTGATGGCTGAAAGTTATAAACGGGTTCAGGAAACAGGGAAACCGGATGGTTATACCACCGAATACCACACTAAAGAAGGTAAAACACACTATTTTGAGGCACGTGTGAGGCCAGTTTTTAAGAACAACCAAGTCGTTGCCCTGACAGTCAGTTCTAATAATATCACTGAGCGTCGGTTGGCCGAACTTGAGTTGGCCGAAAAGACGATGTACCTTGACAACATCTTACGAAGTTCTACCGTTTACGCCATTGTTATTACCGATTTAGATTCACGTATTACCTACTACAACCCTATGGCTGAAAAACTATTTGATTACGCCATTGCCGAGGTTATGGGTCAAACTATAAGTGAGGTTGGCCTCATCGAAAAGATAACCTCAGACCGAATTGAACAGGTTATAAAAACCATCCATCAACAGGGTGAGTATCGTTATGTGATGATAGATGAAAAGGACGATGAACTGCGCTATATCAACTCACGGGTGTCTGGTATATACAGCGTTGATAATCAACTGGTCGGGTTTGCTTTTTTTAGCCGCGATTTAACCCGACAAAAACAAATCGAGCAAAAAATCAAGCAACAAAATCAATTTCTCTACACTATTATCGAATCATTAGCTAGTCCCTTTTATGTTATCAATGTAAAAGATTACACCATTGAAATCGCTAACTCTGCCGCCCGCAAGAAAGGCATTACCCGCCTGAATACCTGCTACACTCTCACCCATCACCGTGATACCCCATGTGACAGCTTAGAGCATCCTTGCCCGTTGGTTGTAGTTCGCCAAACGAAAGAGCCAACGATTGTCGAGCATATTCATTACGATAAGGATAACACCCCCATCAACGTTGAAGTACATGGCTATCCTATCCTCAACGATGCGGGTGAGGTGGTGCAGATGATTGAATATTCCATCGACATCACCAAGCGCAAGCGGGCTGAAGAACAGCTACGCAAATTCTCCCGAGCCATTGAGCAGAGTGGTAGTATGATGATTATTACCGATTTGGAGGGTAGAATTGAATTTGTTAACCCGTCCTTTTCTGAGATAACGGGGTATAGTTATGGGGAGATTATTGGACAAACCCCACGTGTACTGAAATCAGACCAAACGTTACCCGAACAGTATCAAGCGTTATGGGACACCATTAAACGAGGCGAGGTGTGGCAAGGTGAGCTAATGAATAAAAAGAAGAGTGGTGAGTTACATTGGGAATACACCACCATCTCGCCGGTTAAGGATAAGGCAGGCAAAACAACCCATTATTTAGCCATAAAAGACGATATTACGGCACGTAAGCAGGTTGAGGAGGCTCTACAGAGAAGTGAAGAAATGTTCCGTTCTATTGGCAGTTCGGCCCAAGATGCAATTGTGCTGATGGATATCGAAGGTAATATCTCATATTGGAATGAAGCGGCTGAAAAAATATTTGGGTATACCAAAATAGAAGTAATAGGACAACATTTGCACAATTTAATTGTCCCTGCAAAATACCATGAGGCTTATGAAAAGGGATTTAGCCAGTTTAAGAAAACTGGGCAAGGAGCGGCGATAGGAAAACTGCTGGAGCTATCGGCTCTTAGAAATGATGGCTCGGAGTTTCCGGTAGAGATTTCTCTTTCAGCGGTTAACCTGAAAAACCAATGGAACGCGGTGGGTATTATTAGGGATATTACAACCCGTAAACAGGCTGAAAAAGCCTTACATGAGACGTATGACGAACTGGAGTTACGGGTTGATGAGTTAGGCACGCTTAACTTGATTATGCAGATGTTAACCACCATCCCTGAGTTAGGCTCGGCCTTACAGATTGTGGTTCAAATTATGACCAAACTGTTTAATGCCTCTCAGTGCGGCATTGCTCTATTAAATCCTGACCGAACAGAACTAGTTGTTACAGCTGAATACACCGACACTTCTCCCGAAAATAACCGTCCAATAATAAGCTCAATTGGTACTAAAATTCCAGTAGCAACTAATCCGACCGCAACCCAAACAATTGAAGAGAGGGCATCTATAGTTGTGCCTCAGCCCCAAACCAGCCCTCTAACCGCCCCTATGCATGACCTTATGCGAGAGCGAGGCTCAGAATGTTTACTGGTTGTACCATTGTTAACTCGAGGCAGAGTTATTGGCACTGTTGGTTTCCACACCGATACGGTGGGACGGACGTTTAACTTAGATGAGGTCAAGTTAGCCGAAACGATTTCTGGTCAAATTGCCGGAGTCATCGAAAACACCCGCCTTCTTGAGGCTGAGAAAATAGCCAATACTAGCCTGTCAGAAACCAATCAGCATCTACAACTGCTCAATAATCAGATGCATGATGAGTTGTCGTTAGCTCAGGAGATTCAATATAGTTTGCTCCCTCCGCCACAGCCCGATTGGACTGGCCTTGAGGTTATCTGTTTCACCACTCCGGCTCACGAAATTGGGGGAGATTTTTATACCTACCATAAATTTGATCGCCCTAGCCAACACTATGCCTCCGACCAACGGTATGGTTTGGCGGTGGGTGATGTCTCTGGCAAAGGAGTTTCGGCGGCCTTGCTCATGGCGGCTAGTTTATCTCAGTTAGAGGCGATGTATGTTTATAACTACCCTCCGGCGAAACGGTTGGCCTATTTAGATGAAGCAATTATGCACTACACCAAGTCTCGGCGACAGAACTGCGCGCTCTGTTATGTTGAAATTAAGCCTGCCTCAGATGGTTATTCGGCTCAACTTGAAATTGTCAACGCGGGTTGTATTCCACCCTACATCAAGCGAACCGATGGCTCGGTAGAGCATCCAGAAATTGGTGGTTTTGCTTTGGGGCAGGGGTTGGGGAGTACTACAACGTATCAGCAACAAACAATTGAACTACAATCCGGCGACATGGTGATTTTGACCAGTGATGGCGTGGTCGAGGCTAATAATAGCGTTGGCGAGATGCTCGGTTTTGAACGGCTAGAGCAGATTGTACGAGATTTCAATCCAGAAGGTCTAAATCAAAATGGTGCAGAAGCCATGCTCGACCATCTTAAGCAGGCTGTGTTTGCCTTTACTGATAAGGCCGAACAACATGATGACATGACGATGGTGGTGGTACGAGTTTAAGTAACTTTGTAGTGGTCAGCTTGATGTTGAAAAAGGTTATGTCACCCTGAGCGTTTTTTGCGAAGGGTCTCTCTGACCCGAATCTAGGAAGATTCGGGTGGATACTTCGCCTTCGGCTCAGTATGACATGGTTTTCTTGCTGTCAAAATACAATTTTGACACTCCGTGTTTCCTGATCGTTGCGATTATGTAATCGCAACGGGTATTTGGCGGGTGTGTACCCGCCTGTTATGGGTAACGGGTACACTCGTTACCCATAACAGAAGTTGCTGGCAAAAGCAAGATGCTTTTGCACTCCGTGTTTTTGACAAGTTGCTGGCAAAAGCAAGATGCTTTTGCACTCCGGTTTTTGACA
>JAUCGA010000049.1:4272-20242 GCA_030377865.1 Anaerolineales bacterium HSG25
AAGTTGCTGGCAAAAGCAAGATGCTTTTGCACTCCGGTTTTTGACAAGTTGCTGGCAAAAGCAAGATGCTTTTGCACTCCGTGTTTTTGACAAGTTGCTGGCAAAAGCAAGATGCTTTTGCACTCCGGTTTTTGACAAGTTGCTGGCAAAAGCAAGATGCTTTTGCACTCCGGTTTTTGACAAGTTGCTGGCAAAAGCAAGATGCTTTTGCACTCCGTGTTTTTGACAAGTTGCTGGCAAAAGCAAGATGCTTTTGCACTCCGTGTTTTTGACAAGTTGCTGGCAAAAGCAAGATGCTTTTGCACTCCGGTTTTTGACAAGTTGCTGGCAAAAGCAAGATGCTTTTGCACTCCGTGTTTTTGACAAGTTGCTGGCAAAAGCAAGATGCTTTTGCACTCCGACATCGCCGCAATATCCAAAACCATTTTGAATTTCAGACTGGCGACTCAATCCAAAATCGCCAATCTAAAATCCAAAATCGAGAAATCGAGAAATCCAATGATATTTATCTCACATAGTACCCAAGACGATCTATTTGTAGCCGAATTACGCGCCGCGTTAGAGCTACGCGGTCTATCCATGTGGGTTGATTCCCGCAACATGCGCGGCGGTGACTTACTTACGTCGAGCATCAAACAGGCCATCACCGAAGCGCGGGGTATGCTGGTAATCGTTAGTCAGCATGGCCTCAACTCCGATTGGCTGTATGAGGAGGTTGATTTCGCCCTCGAACAGCAGGCGACGCGGGGCGTGGAGGATTTCCCCATCGTTCCGATATTATTGCCGGACATGACTCCGTCGGCCTTGCGCGCCATATTTGGTCGGCAGGCCATCCCCTTGGCGGTCAACATTGACCCGACGGCGGGCGGATTGGAGGCGGCCATGCCAGAATTACTGGCCGCGCTCGGTGAGCGCGCCCCCAACGATCCCCAATCAGCCGAGACGGTCATCAGCCGACCCTTGGCCGAGTTGGTTCTGCGCTTGACCGACCCCCGCATGGTCGAGATTGATCAGAAACGCCGAGCCACGGCCAACGCCACCCTGACCTACTATCCGCCCAATCGGCAGGAACGGGAGGTGGAGAGCGTGGAGCGGTTTCTGCTGACCGCGCCGTTAGGGCCGTTGGAGGTGGATGAGTTGAGTTGGTATCTGGAGAAATATATCCAATGGCCTTGGGCGAAAGTATATCAAGAACGGGCCAAACGGGTCGAGGAAGCCTTACCGGCCTGGGGGCATCAGTTGTATCAAACCATGAGCGAGGACACGGCCACCCGTCCGGTGTGGGAGGCGTGGCAGAGCCTGCCCAAAGCGGTTGAGCGACGGTTTACGGTTTATGTTGATAAACAGTTGGTGCGGGGCAGTGCGGATAGCGCCCAAGCCGAGGCCAACTCTGCGGCCACCCTCCTGCTGGCTCTGCCGTGGGAGTTGGGCCACGATGGGCGCAGTTACCTGTTTTTGGGAGGCCGTCCGGTACAGGTGCGCCGCCGTCTGCCCAACCACCATAAGGTTGACTCGGTGCAAACCGAGCCACCGCTCCGAGTTTTGCTGGTCAGTCCTCGGCCAGAGGAGAAGCGGGCCGGATATATCGACCATCGGGCGATTGCTGGCCCGGTCACGGCGGCGCTGAACGAGTTGGGGCAGTTGGTCGAGTTGACTCTGCTCTCGCCGCCCACATTTCCGGCCTTGCAGACCGCATTGCAACAGGCCGAAACGCATGAACGGCCCTACCATGTGGTTCATTTTGATGGGCATGGCACGTTTGATAAACAGGTCGGCTTGGGCGGACTCTGTTTTGAAGACCCCCGCGACCTGCACAAACAGACCGAGCGACGCATGGAACTGGTGCATGCTGAACAGATGGCGACCCTAATGAAGGAGCGGCGCATCCCGTTGGTGATGCTCAACGCCTGCCAATCGGCCCAAAGTGAGGATGACCCGACCGCCTCGGTGGCCGCCAAACTGCTCGATGAGGGGGTGGCCTCGGTGATCGCCATGAGCCATAGTGTGCTGGTCGAGACGGCCAAACGGTTCGTGGCCGAGTTTTATCAGGCGTTGGCTGAGGGGGCGCGAGTGGGGCAGGCCATGTTACGCAGTCAGCAAGCCTTGCATGCCGACCTGAATCGTGGCCGAGTGGGGCATGTGGCTGAGTTTGCGTTGCATGACTGGTTTGTGCCGGTGCTGTATCAGGAGAAGGCTGACGAACCGTTGCTGAAACGCCTCCCCGCCGAGCAGACTCGCCGTGAGATTCAGAAGAGCCACCGTCTGCGTTTGGGAGATTTGCCGCAATCGTATCAGGCGGAGGGCTACCGCTTTGTGGGACGCAGTCGGCAACTGTTGGCCTTGGAGCGGATGTTGTACGATGGGGCAAGTCACGACCTGGTAGGTTTTGGCAGAGCCAACCTGCAAGGTCTCGTTACGGGTTCGCCCACGAAAGACCTTGCAGGTTTTACAAACCTACAAGGTCGGTACGCCGTCATCATTGGGCAGGGGGGCGAGGGCAAAACCACGCTGGCCGTCGAGTTGGCTCGCTGGTTGGTACAGAGCCACCGCGCCCACCGAGCCGTCTTTTTGAGTGTGGAGCATCTCGATTCGCAGACTTCACCTTCCCGCAAGTTCCAAACTGAAACACCTTCCCGCAAGTTTGGAACTTGCGGGAAGGTCAGTGGCGAGACCCTCCGCCCACTCATCGACAGTTTGGGCCGCCAGCTACTCCCCCAATCTGGCGACAAGCCTTACAGCGTGGCGAACTATCCCGACAACCAACTGTTCCGCCGCGCCCTACATCCCATCCTGCGAGCGTTGGAGGATGATCCGGTGGTGATTGTGGTGGATAATATGGAGAGTTTGTTGGGTGAGCAAGCCTCGGCCCAAGCCCCCCCTCAACCCCCCCCAAAGGGGGGGAAGCCAGTTCCCCCTCCCTTTGGGAGGGGGCTAGGGGGAGGGCTGGCGGTACTCCCCGACCTCCTAACCCTCCTAACCACCCTGCTCGAAACCGCGCCCCACACTCGGTTGATATTCACCAGCCGAGAAGCGTTACCCGCCCCCTTTGCCGACCCGACTCGCCAGCACCCGCTACGCCGGTTGAGCAAACGGGAGGCGGTGCAACTTGTCACCCAACATTTGCCCGCGCCACCGCCTGCGGATGACTCCGGTAGCAAGCAGGCTGACGGCGAATCGACCAACGACGACCCCATCGAAACCTTTGTCGAGGCGGTGGACGGCCATGCCCGCAGTTTGGTGCTACTAGCTCCCCACCTGACCGAGCAAGGGGTGCAAACGACCACCATGCAACTGAGCCACCTGATGGGCCTGTTGCATGACCAGTACCCCGACGACCGTGAACGCTCCCTGTTTGCCAGCGTGGCCCTATCCCTAAACCGCCTGCCTCCGGCCCTACAACGCATGGCCCTGCCCCTAGCCATGTTTCAGGGGGAGGTGGATTTTGACCTGTTGGTGGGGTTGTTTGAACAGGATGAGGTTTGGGGGAGTTATGTGGGAGCGCAGGCATCCTTGCCTGCCAATCAAGGGCATGAGGGAGCGCAGGCATCCTTGCCTGCAAAGCGCGGTGAACAGGCAAAGCAGGCTGGAAGCCTGCGCTCCCTCACCGACCACCTCCTGACCCACAACCTAGCCACCGCCAAACCCTACAACCATGTGACCCTGCACCCGGCCCTAGCCCCCTACCTGCTGACCCAATTGACCGAGGCTGAAACCGCGGCCCTGTTACCAGCATGGCTGGCCGGCATGCGGCAACTGGTGGGGTATATGCTTCAGCAACGATTCAAAGATACTCTACTAGCGACTACCCTAACCCGCCTCGAACTGCCCAACCTGCTCCACCTGTTAGAGACGTTGTCCGGTCAACCGCAGGCCGAGCCAGAACAGACCCTCGAGGTGGCGAACAGGATTGAGCAACTCCTAGCCCCCTTAGCCCTGCCCCGCCTGCTCCGGCGAGTGGTGCAGATTCGGGAACAGGTGGCGAAGCAGGCCGGAACGGGCTTAAGCAACGCCCAATTTACCAGCCAGCGCATGCAGATTGAACGCCTGCTACAGGCCGGGCAGTTGCAACCGGCCTACCAACAGGCCGAGGCGTTATACAAAACCTGCCAGCAAGCGGGGGCGCAAGTGTCGGCCTACAATCGAGCCATGTCGGTTAATCTATTGGGGCAGGTGTTATTCGCTGGAGGGCGGGCCGACCATGCCTTGGGTCTGTTTCAGCAAGCCTATCAGCAGTTTAGCACCTTGGGTGACAATGGGGCGCGCATGGCCGCAGTCCTTCTGACGAGACAGGGAGATTGCCTGCGACAGTTGGGGCGGTTAGATGAGGCGGTGCAGGTCTATCAGGCGGCGATTAAACTGGACGAGGAACATGGTCGCACCCGCGATGTTGCCGCGGGCAAGAACCAACTGGCTACCACTCGCTATGTTCAAAAAGAGTACTCTGCCGCGTTAGCGGGATATGCCGAAGCCCGTGACCTGTTTGAGGAGCTAAACGAACCGCAAAGTGTAGCCACGATATGGCATCAAACCGGCATGGTTTATCAGGATATGAAGCAGTACGAAGCCGCCGAAACCGCCTATCGGGAAGCATTAGCCCTTGATGTACAACAGCAGAACCGAGCGGGAGAGGCCAGTACCTTAGGTCAGTTGGGGAATCTGTATGAGAGCATGGGACGGTTGGAGGAGTCGGTTCTGTTCCTCCGGCAAGCGGCAGATATTTATCTGGATTTGCAGGATAAAAAAATGGAAGGGGTTGCTCATAGCAATATCGGTATCCGGCTCATCAAACTGGGTCGGTATGAGGAGGCTCGCCGCGAACTGTTCCGAGCCATTGAATGTAAAAAACCCTACGGCCACTCAGCAGAGCCGTGGAAAACCTACGAGATTCTGCGTCGGTTGGAAATAGCCGTCGGCAATTCGGCCGCGGCGCAGGTCGCGCGGGCGGAGGCCATAAACCTCTATCGGGCTTATCGGCTGGCCGGAGGGGAGAATCACAATTCTGGCGGGCGGTTGTGTTTGGCCTTTCAGCAGGCCATGCAGGCCGGTCAAACGGCGGAGATGGCGAAACGGTTGGCGGGAATCGTTGCCAATGAGGAGTATCCGGCATGGTACACGACCTTGGCCGACATCCTGCAACAGATTCTACAAGGCAATCGTGATCCGGCCTTGGCGGAGAATCCGGCGCTGGATTATGACGGCGCGGTGGAGGTGGGGTTGTTGGTTGCAGGATTGAGGGGGGAGGATGGAGGATAGAGGAGGATTGAGGGGGGAGGATAGAGGATGGAGGATAGTCTCCTCCGAGGTGCGAAGCTCCTCGGAGATGTTGGTTGGAGGTGACTCTTCGATGACACCTCGGATACCCATTCGGGCACGTAGGAGAAAGGCACACCTCCGAGGTGGTTGCCAGTTTGCGGAGAGGTTAATCCGCTAATTCTGGTGATCAGGAAGGTAGGACATCGAATTAGGGGAACAACGAATTCGCTTTTCCCTGAATTCGATGTCCTACATGTTAAGTAGTTTTCAGAACTAACTTGTAAAAAACAGAAGTGTACCCATAATAGACGGGTAGCACTAAGCCTCCTTGAAGGAGGATATACCCGCCAAAATACCCGTTGCGATTACATAATCGCAACGATCAGGAACGATGTCACGCAACACGCTTACCTGTATGTATCAACCAACGAACTGACCTGTAAGTTCTGTTCCATCTTAGCCAGCGTGGTCGGTTGCTCGACAGTGATGGTCAGGCTGAGCGGATGATTCGGGTAGAGATGGAGAAAATTGTCAGACAGTTTAGCGTCATGATTGTCGAGCATGACCCAAACCCACATGGCCGGTTTGTCGCTAGTTAAGGTCAACTGGTACTGCCGACTGTCGATTTTGGTTAAGTTGGTGCTGATTGTCGGCGCGGCCAACTCCAGATGTTTGGGGCGACTGAGCGTGACCAGATTGGTCGAGACAACCTCATCGGCAACGGTTAGGGTGAGCCACAACATCAAGTTACGCACTCCATACACCTCAACATGGGGCTGTAAATCGACAGTGTCGAGCCGGTTGTTCTGATTCGGCTGAATCTGAGCCGTCGCCTCGGCCTGTTCGATGAGGTCGCCGTCAACGGTAGTCAGTTGCCAACGCACTTGCCCGACCTGCTCAGTCAACAGGTCGCTGGTGACATGAAGTTCAACCTGATTGGTGGCACTATCCTCTACCCCAGAGATGAGGAGCGGGGCGAAAAAATGGCGGGTCATGTAATGGAGCGCTTTCCAGCGGCCATAATAGTCGAGCGATGACCAACTAGCAATCGGCCAACAGTCGTTGATTTGCCAGTAGAGCGTGCCCATGCCGCGGGGCATGGTGCGTCGCCAATGTTCGACCGCATACTTAATCGCCATGCCCTGCTGAATCTGACTCAACCACAAGGTCGATTCAAAGGCAGTGGGCAGGCGAAACCAGTCCAGCATGTAGTGCATAATCGTCGAGTTGCCGATGCCACTGCGCTGATGATGTTCCATGATGTAGCTGGTCACGTTGCGGTCTTGCGGCTCGGTGTAGCCGTAAACCGTGCGCGGTTCGGGGAAGGATTGGAAGCCGAACTCGCTGTTAAAGCGGTGCATACAGGTGCGATAAAACTCAAATGGTTCTTTGCCATGCCATACGTTCCAGATATGGGCATCGCCCGAATTAGGATTGTTGAAGTCGTACCGATTGCCTTGTGGAGTATGCGGACTCCCGACCCAATAGTCGGTTTCAGGGTTAAGCCGAGTTACCACGTCAGGCAGAAGTTTTTCAAACAGTTTGCCGTAGTCAGCCCAACTCATGGTCGATTCTGTCCATGTTTCAGCGACAAGGCCCTGTTCTAGCTCATTGTTGCCGCACCACAGCGCCAAACTCGCATGGTGACGGAGCCGCCGCACGTTATCCTCGGCCTCGGCTTTGACGGTTGCCATGTAATCCTCGTCAAAACTGGGGTAGGTGCCACAGGCGAACATGAAATCTTGCCACACACACAGCCCCAATCGATCACATAAGTCGTAAAAAATATCGGCCTCGTAGATACCACCGCCCCACACGCGGAGCATGTTCATGTTGACTGCGGCCGCGTCGCTCAACAGACGGGTGTACCAGTCGTCGGTTAGGCGAGGCGTAAACTGGTCAGCCGGAATCCAGTTGGCTCCCTTGCTGAAAAATGGCACGCCGTTGGCCTCAAAATGGAACGACTCGCCCCACTCGTCGGCTTGACGAACGAGTTTGAGGGTGCGTAGGCCAATCCGTTTGGTGATACTGTCCAATTGCTGACCGGTTTCGTCAAGCAGAGTCACGGCAACCTGATAAAGCGGCTGTGCGCCCATGCCGTTGGGCCACCACAACTGCGGGTCGTTAATGGTCAGGCTGATGGATTTGGTTGCGCGGTTAAGGGGCAAATTTGTTTCGGTGACGATGGTCTCGTTGCGCGTGACTGTCACTTGCGCGGTGAGTGGGTCTTCGGTCACATGTTCGGTGCTGATTTCACAACTGAGGTCAACCTGTCCGGCGGTCGTGTGGTCTTGCCGAATGTACAGGTCGGTCAGACGAGCGGTGTTAAAAGCTACCATGCTGATGTCGCGCCAAATGCCACTCGTCACTTGGCGGATGCCCCAATCCCAACCAAAGTTGCATTGAGCTTTTCGCATCCAGTTACCGCCTAGCACCTTCTCATCTGTCCATGCAGGCAAATTCCGCTCGGCCAGCCGTTGTTGGGCGTACTTAACCGGAGAGGCAAACAGAATCTCAAACTCGTTATCACCAGCCTGCAAAGCCGATTTCAGATCAAACTCCCACGTGCGAAACATGTTGTCGGTTTGGGCAATCTCCTGCCCGTTGAGCCGAATCGTGGCTAGGGTGTCCAACCCCTCACACCGGAGCAGAACACGGTCATGCTCAAGAAACTCGGCTGGAACAGTGACTTGTCGCCGGTAGAGCCAGTCGGTTTCGCCGACCCACATAGTTTTTAGCTCGTTATCTCGATAGTATGGGTCTGGTATTTTTTCGGATGCTAACAAATCAAGATGGACACAGCCGGGCACAGTAGCCGGGATCGGATCGGTTTTGTCGGCTTGATACAGGTGCCATGAGCCATTTAAGGTTTGTTGTTTCATAAAATATTGTTCCTTATTTTGTAGTAGTCAAGATGGGTCGCTCAGTCGGAGCGCAAAAGCAAGATGCTTTTGCACTCCGTTATTTCCGAACAACTCTTGTTTCAATTAGGTCAATTCTGTGGTGGTCAGCTTGATGTTGAAAACGGAGTGCAACGGGTTTAGCCGTTGCTACAGGCAATGGCTGAACCCATTGCACTCCAACATCATCTTGACCACTACACAATTAGGTCAATTCACTATTTTGACTCAGTTCCTGTTTGGTAGTGTTGTTATGACGCATCGGAATCAATCCCGATGCTAAAAGCTAAAACAGGCTTTCAGCCAGCTACAGTCTTTCAGATAATGGTTTTCAATTCAAGGCCAACTTCCCGCAAGTTTAGAACTTGCGGGAAGGTGATGGCTGAAAGTATTTATCTGAACATCTATATTTAGGCCGCTTTTAGCGGTCTTGAAGCTCTTAGCCAAGGCTGTCAACAGGTCAACACTACCAAAAAGAAGAGTAAAAGTTCAATAAAACCGCCCTAGAAACCCGATTTCTCAAAGAAATCGGGTTTCTGATGCTCTTTCTGGCGAGTTCACTGAATACTTACGGTTATATTGGGGCAAACATGATGCCTGCATGCTTGCGAGAGAGCATTTTGCCACATCATGGCGATAAGTTCAAAAAACGGGTTGTTAGCAGATGGGTAGAGCGTTGCCAAAACAAGATAGCCATGTTAGAATGATAGGCGAACTTAATCGTTACAATAATTATATTGGAGTTTAATATGGAAAAACAATCGATAAAAGGTATTAGCCGTATCGACTCGAAGAATACGCATGGCTGGTTTGTTAGGGTCTATTATGCCCGACAAACCCACTCTAAGTTTTTTAGCGACAGGTTTAATGGGGGATATGATTCAGCACTTGAAGCGGCTAAAAAATATAAGGATGAGTACGAGAAACGTCATCCTGAAAGTACTAAAAAACGCCCCTTTCGGAATCATCCCCAAGTGAATAACAAAACCGGAGTCAATGGCGTTTCAGAGACCTTCTCGAAGACACGCAAAGGGGTAAAAATCCCTTATTTTTCTGTTTCATGGTGTCCTGAACCGGGGCGGATGTGTACCCGTAAGTTTTCTATCAATAAATATGGTCGGAATGAGGCGTTTGCTATGGCTGTCTCTTTTCGTAAAGAAAGAGAGGTAGAGATTATGAAAAAGCGGGGTCTACAATCAAAAAAGTAAGGCTGTTACCCGATGCTGATTGGGAAATAAAGGAATATCTACCCCCAATCGTGCCTAACTTGCCCATCCCCTTGTATCAATGTTATAATAGTCAAGAGAGATAGCCCTATTAACTCTACTTCTGCCCCTTTTTATGCCTCAGACTTGCTATCTTATATTATCATAGCCTTTAATAAATGTGGTATTTGTAACAATATGAAATACTCAGTCAATCAATGGAGACAATACTCGACGAGGGGAAAAGAACTATAAAGATTTTATGCGTTAGTGACAATATTGTCCAGCATCTTTATAGCCCTAGCGTAAATCGATACCGTAACAAGGTTAATTTGACGATTGGGTGTGGGGATTTGCCATATTATTATCTCGAATTCTTGCAGTCCATGTTGGATACGCCCTTATACTACGTGCATGGCAATCATGATTCCAAGAAAGAGTATTTGGGAGACGGTACGGCTATCGAAGGGCCAATGGGTGGCATCAATCTCCATTGCGATAGTTATAAAGAGGGCGATTTAATTATTGCCGGATTAGAAGGTTCGATAAAATATAATCGAGCCGCGAAGTTTCAATATACGCAAACGCAAATGTGGTTTAACGTATTTTATTTGATGCCATATCTGCTCATCAATAAACTTCGATATGGTCGATATGTAGATATTTTTGTCGCCCATTCGCCGCCATTTGGTATTCATAATGGCGAGGATCATGTCCATGTCGGCTTTAACGCATTTTTATGGTTTATGAAAGTTTTTAAGCCCCGATATCTCATCCACGGGCATCGACATGTCTATAATAATGATGAAGTTGTCGAAACCAAATATATGGACACCACCGTGCTTAACATTTATCCCTATAAAATTTTAGAGGTTGAACTTACATCATGACCAACAGTCATCGGGTTGCTTTTCAAGGTGAACGAGGGGCATATAGTGAGGCCGCAACGGTCGCATTTTTTAGTGAGCAGGTTGAACCTGTCCCCTGCAAAGATTTTGAAACTGTTTTTGAAATGGTCACGAGCGATCAGGTCAAAAATGGTGTATTGCCAGTTGAAAACTCATTAGGTGGGAGTATTCATCGAAATTATGACCTGCTATTACGTAACGAACGGTTGTATATTATTGGTGAGGTACAAATTCCGATTGCCCACCAACTGATTGCTCTGCCCGGTATCTCCTTGTCCGATGTGACGACCGTCTACTCTCATCCTCAAGGTTTGGCTCAGTGCGAATATTCGATTACCAAACGGTTGCCCCATGTCGTCGAACGAATCCCAACTTATGACACTGCTGGAAGTGTCAAGATGATTAAGGAGCAACAGATCAAAAATGGAGCCGGATTAGCTAGCTCTATATCCGCCCAGATTTACGATATGAATATTCTTATGGCCGACATGCAGGATGATTCGGAAAATTATACCCGTTTTGTCGTGGTTGGCCCTGAGCCGGTTATCCCTACCGGCGAGGCTAAAACCTCCATAGTGTTCTCGGTCAAAAACATGGCCGGAGTGTTATTCAAAACGCTCGCTGTTTTTGCTCTGCGTGATATTGATCTCACCAAACTAGAATCTCGTCCTCTGCAAGGGAAACGATGGCAATATTTCTTTTACCTTGATTTTATGGGGAGCCAGTACGAGGAGCGCTGTCAAAACGCGCTTAACCACCTACAAGAAATTACAACCTATTTTCGAGTGTTGGGGTCTTATCCCCGTGGAGTGTAAAATATGTCACGAATAATCAGTGTATTTGGGAGCAGTGGCCCACAACCAAAATCAGACGCGTATGAGGTAGCTCGTAAAACAGGGCAACTTTTGGCCGAGGCCGGTTTTACCGTACAAACAGGTGGTTATGCCGGAGTGATGGCCGGAGTCAGCCAAGGAGCGAACGAGGCCGGAGGGCATGTCATCGGTATCACCAGTGCCAAAATCGAATCATTTCGGGCTTTTCCGCCTAACCAATGGATTATCGAAGAGATTAAGTATCAAACCCTACAAGAGCGACTACTCCATCTTGTTAATCAGTGCGATGGTTGTATCGTGTTACCGGGTGGAATTGGCACACTGTCAGAACTATCTCTAATATGGAGCTTGGTGCAGGTCGAAGAGATTGAACCGCTTCCTATTATTACCGTCGGGGAGATGTGGCAACGTACCTTAGCCGCGTTTATCACTACAGAATATGTTCGGTCTAGTTATCAAGCGTTAATCAATATTGTTAATACTCCAGAAGAAGCTGTAAAAATAATCACTGCTGATATAGCGACGTAGTGATTTTAGATATATAATGCTATTTAATTCATTAGCTCGCTAACTGTAAAAGGAAACCGTCTATGTCCGATTCAATCACAGTCAGACCTTTAGCAATCAGCAAAGCCGATTTTGAAAGCTTTGCCCATGTTCAATCCGTCTGTTTTGGTGTTGATGAAAAAGAAGCCTACAACACCCTCATGGATAACCCCCGTTATAACACCTCTCATGTTGTTGCCACAGAGATGAACGGGAAACTCATTGGAACCGCAATTATGTTTCCGGCCAAACTTTGGCTGAGTGGCGTACCGCTTGATATCGGCGCGATTGCCGGTCTGGGGGTTTTACCCGATTACCGTAGACAAGGCGCGGCCTCCCAAATGATGGAGCTTCTCGTTAAAAAATCGGCTGAAAAAGGGTATGCCTTTGCGTCATTGTTTCCTGCTTCACCCCGATATTATCAACAATTTGGCTTTGGTGTAGTTGGTGACTTGCATGTTTATCGACTAACCCCGCAAAATATTATGGATTTTGAAGAAAAATCAATGGTTCGTGATTTTGACGAGGCTGATCTTCGCATGATGCGGGTCATGTATAAAGGACAAATGACTTGGCATAATGGCTGGCTCAGTCGGAGTGACGAATGGTGGGATAAAATTATTGCTAAATGGCCGAAAATCGTTGTATTTGACAATGATGGCATGATTGATGGTTATTTGGCCTATGAAACCGTCACCAACGAACAAGGTAAAACCGTACTAAAGGTCAAAGAGTTTTTTGCCGCAGAAGGGGAAGCCTTTAGAGGGTTAATCGGCTACATGTCCTCAAAAACCGATGTTGATATTATCGAATACCTTGCTCCACCTGATACCCCCTTAAAACACAGTTTACATCAACCTAGAACGATTGATGAGGTAGACCGTGGAAATGGGTATGGTTTTAACTTTTATGATTTGAGCCATGTCACGGTTGGGCCAATGGCTCGGATTACGACCTTACATACGGCATTGACCAAACGGTTCTATGCGCGGCATATGCAAGGGCAACGGATTATCAAACTAACCGACCCGTTTATTCCTGAAAATGAATCTGCGGTTATTTTCCGCTTGGTTGATGGACGGGCTGAAAGTAAAATCGCTCCTCCCAACAAAACACCTCAAATTGAGACTGATATTGGCACCTTTACCCAGATATTGGCCGGATATTTACCTGCCATTGATGCCCAACGTCTCGGTTTGCTCAAAGCAAACGAAGATACCTGTTCATGGCTCGATAAAGCCATTGCTGATAGTCCCTTATACATTCAATCAGGCGACTGGTTTTAGTCTAGTCGCCCTATATGTAATAGACCTGTTTGGGAATAAAAGAGGGTAGTCCTGCATAGGTAGTGGTCAGCTACCCGCAAGTTTAGAACTTGCGGGTAGCTAACGGATCCGTACCACTACTTCTGCACCACTACCAAAGAGTGCAATAGCTTCTTAGCTATTGCAGGCAAAAGCAAGATGCTTTTGCACTTCATGAATCTCAAAATTGAGTTTTTATGAGGTAATTAGTTATTGCCGAACAGGTCTAATAACTCTTATATAGGAATGGGGATTAAATAAGTTGCGCGTTTTCACATAAGAATGAATTCTTATGCTGACACGAGAAACCTGCTTAAGCAGGTTTTCCGTTTAAGACGCTGATTTCAATCAGCGGTCATCAGCGGTCAAAAGCACAAGTTAAAAAAATCTCATTCCATAAAGGAAATGACAAATGTCAATTAAATACACCTATTTCGGACATGCTACCTATTTGCTAGAGGTGGACGGTAAGAAAATCCTGATAGATCCATTTTTTACCAGTAATCCTAGTACTGAGGTTTCGGCTGATTCTGTTGAGGCTGATTTTATTGTAGTCTCTCATGGTCATGGCGATCATGTTGAAGATCTAATCCCCATTGCCAAACGAACTGGCGCACAAGTAATTAGCAACTTCGAGATCGTCAATTGGGTACAGGCTCAAGGGATTGAAAACGCACATCCGCAACATATTGGGGGCGGTTTTAACCATGAGTTTGGTCACCTTAAATTGACCATTGCCCATCATGGCTCTGGTCTGCCTGATGGCAGTTACGGTGGTGCTCCGGCGGGCTTGTTATTTACTGTAGCTGGTAAAAAACTCTACTTTGCCTGTGACACCGCCCTGTTCCTTGACATGAAACTGTATGGCCCAGTTGATCTATTCGTCGTCCCAATTGGTGATAACTTTACTATGGGGCCAGACGACGCGCTTGAAGCCGTTAAACTGGTCAACCCTAAAGCGGTGGTGCCATGTCACTACAACACTTGGCCGCCCATCGAGCAGGATGCTGGTGCTTGGGCTAAGCGCATCGAGGCCGAAACCGAAGCGACTGTTCATGTTATGTCAGCGGGTGACACGCTAGATATTTAGGCCTAATCTAATGGATTTTGACGCTCTGCGTCACTTATCCTTTTGAAAATCAAAACAGATTAACCTATAATTACAACCAATCACATCTCTCGAAGCCGAGTTTCGTATCGACTCGGTTTCTGATTTTTAGAATGTCACTTAAGACTCATTAAAGTTTGACAAAAAATGGGTGTTGGGCGTATATTCTTTGATACGATCAATTTCCAGTACAAAATCATGATCAAAATAATTTTAAGGAGTAACAAACGATGTCAAACGATCTACCAATCAGTCCCGATCTACTAGAAATCTTGCGAGATCCGCTCGCGGTTCAGGACAAAGAAAAATACGGAGACGACCCCGGCAAGTTAGAGCTAGTGCATAACTGCTGGCTTGTTTCTAATGATACAGGCTTAAAATACCCCATCAAAGAAGGGATTCCAGTGATGTTGATTGATGAGGGCATGAAGTGGAAAGATACCCCCATCGAAGATTTACCAGTTCCACCTCCGCCTTTAGTCCCTGAGTCATCCAGTTCAGCCGCCGCGCCGAGTTCAGCCGGTCAAGTGGACTACAGCAGTGGTGGACCGAGTCCATTAGTATATGTCGCCGCCGCAGTGGGTGTATTCGTGGTCTTGTTTGCCCTGTGGAAACTGCTGTTTGGTCGCCGCTAAATAGCTACTGTTTACCCAAAAAATACAAAGCGCACGGTTGTTTTATAACACCGTGCGCTTTTGTGTTATAATCTGAGCAGGAGCATGCCTCAACGGTCAGCCGTATTCCAACAGCAATACTCCTCAAGAAGATAACAATGTCAGCGATTTCTATGAGGATATCAAGACCGAACTTCACGAGGAGTATCAACCGGATGTTAATAATTTTGAATGTTTATGCCAGAGGACTTTGGCTAAATGAAAACTGATTCCATTTTCTACGAGCTATTCCAAACAGAGCCGAGCATCTTTTTTGAATTGATGCATATTACTCCGGCATGCCAGTACCGTTTTAAGAGTATCACCATCAAAACAACAGAGAAGCGGATTGACGGTGTATTTGAACCGGAGATTGAGACTGAAACGATCTACTTTGTCGAGGTGCAGGCTCAACCGGACAAGACCATGTATTGGCGCACCATGCGAGAAGTCGCCACCTATTTTGAGCAACGTCCCGACCTTAAAAACGATTGGCGGGCCATCGTCCTGTGGTTGGATGAAAATGATGATCACGGATTTGGGAATGCCTCACAACTTCGTCTCAAATCGGTCTACTTATCCGACCTACTCAAGAAATTGCCTGAATCGAGTTTGCCTCTGAACACCTTACGTCCGTTCATGGTTGATTATGAGCAGGAAGTCAGGCAAAATATCAATAGTTGGGTTGAACATATCAGGCAGGTCGGTTTGAAACCAGAATTTGAAAATCGCTTGGTTGATATTTTGACTCGTTTGATTGAACAGAAATTTAAGACTTTAAGTTATGAGGAGTTAGAAAAAATGTTAAAATTAACACCATATAGAGAAACACAGAGTTTCCAAAAGGCACTGCATGAAGAATTGTTTGAAGA
Organism: Anaerolineales bacterium HSG25; assembly: GCA_030377865.1. Taxonomy (GTDB): domain Bacteria; phylum Chloroflexota; class Anaerolineae; order 4572-78; family J111; genus JAUCGB01. The sequence continues at coordinate 19,855 of JAUCGA010000049.1, forward strand.
TAGACTTGAAATGTTAAGCGACCAAATCGAAGTAAAATTTAAATTTGCTCAACGTACTATGAACAAATTAATATTACGTTTGAAAGGGTTAGCATTGGATGATTTGAAGTTATTTTCTATTGCCATGTTTGACATGAATCGTCTCTATGAAATCAACGCATGGATTGATGAGCGTTTGGCAAAGCCAGCACATAATGACAACAGCACAAACGGTGGCTCAGAGGATAGTCCAGATATTCAGAATAGTGACGATGGAGAAAGTGAGGAAATAGGAGAAGTAGAGGCCAGAGAACAGGATTGACCGAGATAGCCCACATCACAATATGGAGTTCTTAACCGAATGAAAACCGATTCTATTTTCTACGAGCTATTCCAAACAGAGCCGAGC
>JAUCGA010000049.1:20341-39717 GCA_030377865.1 Anaerolineales bacterium HSG25
ATTTTGATCAACGTCCCGACCTTAAAAACGATTGGCGGGCCATCGTCCTGTGGTTGGATGAAAATGATGATCACGGATTTGGGAAACAACTTCGTCTCAAATCGGTCTACTTATCCGACCTACTCAAGAAATTGCCTGAATCGAGTTTGCCTCTGAACACCTTACGTCCGTTCATGGTTGATTATGAACAGGAAGTCAGGCAAAATATCAATAGTTGGGTTGAACATATCAGGCAGGTCGGTTTGAAACCAGAATTTGAGAATCGCCTAGTTGATATTTTGACTCGTTTGATTGAACAAAAATTTAAGGCTTTAAGTTATGAGGAGTTAGAAAAAATGTTGGAATTAACACCGTATAGAGAAACACAGAGTTTTCAAAAGGCGTATCATGAAAAATTGTATGAAGATAGACTTGATTTGCTAGTCACACAGGTTAAACGGAAATTTCGTTTTGCCGACAGAACTGTTCAGCGTTTAACCATCCGTTTGCAAAAACTGTCTTTAGAGGATTTGAAGATACTTTTTGGAGACATCATTGACATGAATCGTCTCTATGAAATCAACGCATGGATTGATGAGCGTTTGGCAAAGCCAGCACATAATGACAACAGCACAAACGGTGGCACAGAGGATAGTCCAGATATTCAGAATAGTGACGATGATGACAAGCAATAATCTCACCGAAAAAACTGGCATTTGGACATGGTATCATTGGAGAACGAATCGTTAAAGGACTGTGAAATTAGATAATCTGGAGTTTTTAAATTATGCGAGAATTTAATACCACTGGGCCATGTAAACCATCTCTCCATTATACCGTTATGCGAGAAGAATTGATGGATGTGGGTCAAGAGATGGTCAACAAGGGGAAATTTTTCACTATATTTGCTCCTCGGCAGTCCGGCAAGACGACCTATTTTCAACTGTTGATGGAACGGCTTAAGAATGACGGCTACACCGCGATTTGGATCAGCTTTGAAAGTATGAAAACCGTCACCAAAGCGGAGTTTTACGATGATTTCGACTATCAACTGCACGCTGAGTTGGCAACCCGTGCGGTTACAATATCTCAAACCATCAAAAACCAGATAACCTTAAGACGTTTTTTTGAATTGGCTGATACCAAGCCCATCGTCTTGATTATCGACGAGTTTGAAGGTATTCCTGATACTGTTTTGAGCGAGGTTATGCATGCCTTGCGCCAAATTTATCATAAAAAAGAGAGCCACCTTCTCCATTCGTTGATTTTGGTCGGAGTCAGTACTATTGCCAACTTGGTGGTTGGGCCATCCTCACCGTTTAACGTAGCCGACCAGATTGAAATTGCCTATTTTACACGGACGCAGGTATCTGCTTTGATTAACCAATATGTGACCGAAACAGGACAGACGTTTGATGAAGCGGTGATTAAAACCATCTATGATAATACGCAGGGGCAACCCGGGCTAGTCTGTGCCTTGTGTCAACATCTCGTGACCAAGGCCGTGCCTGATAAGAATCAGCCGGTGACTATGGAAGATTTTTACCCTACGCTCAAATTTTTTTTAACCAAACACACCACTAACAATATCGTCAATATTGTTCAAAAAGCTCGACAGAAGCGTACCTTTATGCTAAAACTCCTGTTTCAGCCGGAGTCGATTCCCTTTTCTATGTATAATCCAGACACCGCGTGGTTGTATGCTAATGGGGTGGTGGATGATGTGCAGGGCTATGTTGACGTGGCAGTACCGCTCTACAAAAAGGTGTTGATTACAGCATTTCAACCCGTGATTAACGGCGAGAGTCAACACTATTTGACCACGGCAAGGAATGTGTTGCCAGATTATCTGACCTCGGATGGTCGCCTGAATCTGAACACCTTGTTAGATGCTTATCGAGCCTACGTCCAACGGCGAGGTTTTCGAGCCTTTGACACAGAAAACCTCAAAGAAGGAGCTTGGCACTACTCATTGGACGGTTATCTCAATTTTTTTATCCGTCAATTGGGTGGAGAAACTTATGTTGAAGTGCCATCAGGACGAGGTCGAACGGATATATTGATCCGCTATCGGAAGCAGTCCTATATTATCGAAGTGAAGGTATATCATCAGATTACCGAGTTCAAACAAGGCAAAGGTCAACTTGCCGAATATCTAAAATCGGAAGGGTTGACCGAAGGATATTATGTGGTCTTTAGCAACGTTCATACTCAGGAAGGCACGTTGACGACAGAGGATGTAATTGACGGTAAGCGGATTTTTACCCACATCATCCGCACCAATTTTAAACGCCCAAGTGAGGCGAATGTACCACAGGAATTGAAATCAACTAAAAATTAGGAGTTGAATGTTGAGAAGTATCTATAGATGTTCAGATAAACATTTTTAGTTGTCACCTTCCCGCAAGTTTTGAACTTGCGGGAAGATTGGTCTTGAATTGAAAATCATTATCTGAAAGACTGTAGCTCTCAACACTCAACCCCTAATTCCTAACTATTTATGATTAAAAAAGATACCCCAGGAAAAGAGATTCGACTAATTTTAGCCGACGACCATGCTGTCGTCCGTTCAGGAACTCGGCAACTGTTAGAGCGTCAGCCCGATTTTAACATTGTCGGCGAAGCCTCCGATGGTTCAGAAGCGATTGACATGACTCGTCGTCTAAAACCGGATGTGGTGGTCATGGATGTTCGCATGCCCCGCGTGTCGGGTGTGGAAGCTACCAAGCGCATCAAGGCAGAAATGCCAGAAGTGAACGTACTGGTCATGACCGCGCATGACGATGATGAGTATGTCTTTGCCCTGCTCCAAGCCGGAGCGAATGGTTATCTGCTCAAAACCGCCGAAATTGAGGAATTAGTGCAGGCGATTCGTTTGGTTGCTTCAGGACAATCAGCCTTAGCCCCAGAGGTTACGGGCAAGGTGGTGGCTCAGTTTACCAGTGGCAAAAGTCTGCCCGATGTGTTAGCCAGCACCCAAGACAGTTACGACGGTCTGACCGAGCGGGAACTAGGTGTCCTCAAATTGGTGGGACAAGGGTTGAGCAACAAACAGATTGGCAAAAAACTGTTCATTAGTGATCGGACGGTACAAGCCCACTTATCCAACATTTTCTCAAAATTGGGCGTAAGCTCTCGGACAGAAGCAGTCATGCACGCGGTTCGCAAAGGGTGGATATCAGGCTAGGATCACTCTCCTGCGAGGTCTGTTTTTGTCCTCGTAGGTGTTACTGTCTCACTCTCAAAAGGATAAAAATTTGAAAGAACGTATCACATTGCTACTTCATTTGACTGTGCCGCCTATGGTGGCACTTGTCTCGTCAATTGGCTTTTTGTGGTGGCTCTTTTTCCCACCCGATAAAGAGCCGATCAACCATTTTGTTGATTCTCCGTCTCCTCCAGCCATTAACAAAGCATTACCGGCTCAAAAAACAGAGCTAGAAGTCTGGCTAGATTTAGACTTTACCAAAGATGTCGCTTTGTTTGATGAGTTGGTTGAGGAGTTTGAGCAGGCGTATCCCTATATTGACGTGAAAATATCTCCCTTTGTCCGAGAAAGTATCTCCCAACGGTTGCGCCACGCCGTGTTGATTGGTGATCCCCCAGATGTGGTGCAGGGGCATGTCTCCTCCTTGGCCGCGCAAGGATTGGTCGAACCGTTAGATCAGCGGATTGAGGCTTGGGACCCGTATTTGGTGGATGAGTTTTTACCTGTGGCTCTCGAAGAAGCTAAATGGCAAGATACATTGTACGGACTACCGGTCGATGTTTATACGGTGATTCTGCTCTATAACCGTGATCATTTTGATGAGGCTGGACTACCCTATCCGACGAGTGACTATGACCTGTTTGATATTCGTCAAGCGGCAAAACTGTTGACTAAACCGGACGGAGAGCGGTATGGGGTAGGTTTAACCACCGATCCGTGGTATTTTTATGCATGGTTGACTAGTGCCGGAACCGATGTTATAACTGGCTCTCCAGAAACAGGTTTTGAACTGACCCTTAACGCCAAAAATAATGCCGATGTGGTGGCCTATTTACTAGAGATGATTGATGAGGGATACAGCCCTTTGCCAAGTAGCCGTCCTCGAGATTATGAAGAGGCCAGAGATCTGTTTTTGCAGGAAAAATTGTCGCTTTATTTTGGCGAACCTCAAGACGTACACTACCTGCAATCGAATCAACCCGATTTTCCTTTGGGTGTGGCTCCGTTACCTCAAACATTAGCCAAAGACAGTACCGCCTCGGTTTTGGGAACGAGTGCCCTGTTTATTCCGCGTGGTTCACGGAACCCTGATGCCGCGTTTGAGTTTATTAAATGGGCCTCTAGTGACCGTTATGTATCCCACATGCTCCGACGGACAGGACGTTATCCGGCTCGTAAATGGATGCCTAACTCTCCCGAAGTAACTGAAAACTTGCTGTTAGCGCCCTTTTTTACTCAGCTTGAACTAGCTCGTCCCTATCGTTTAGATGTGTTTTTGGATGCTGAAGAAGGTTTCGTCAACGCCGTGCGAAGCAGTTTCTATCACCTCGCCGAGCCACAAGAAGCACTTGACGCGGCTCAAATGACAGGCCAACAATCCCAAAATGAGGCTCTACGCTGGAGTCCACAATCGACGCAGGAGTAAATTAGAGTTGTTCGGGAATAAAGGAGTGCAAAAGCTTCTTGCTTTTGCATGTTTATTTCCGGCAAAAGCAAGAAGCTTTTGCACTCCGCATGTCTCGAATTTGAGTTTTTATGCGATGATAAGTTATTGCCGAACAAGTCTAGTAGCGTCATGTTAGGATATAATATTTTATGCCGCCTGTATTTCGTTTTTTTTGGAACTGGATAACCCAACTGCAAACCGTAGCTACCTTGTCAATTACTATCTCGGTTGTAATTGTGGCCGTATTGACCATCAATGCTATCGTGGCGACCTACGAACAGGTTTCGGGACAGCTTGCCAAAGACCAGTATCGACGATTGGCCTTAGCCGCCTCAGAACGATTGTCGGGTAGCATGGAGAACTACATGCTCGGCTTAAATACGCTCGCTAGTCAAGCTGAGATGCAATCTGGCGAGCCGACTCTGCAAGAGGCAACCCTACAACGAGGGGCTAGTCTTGTTGCTAACTTTACCAACCGTGATGCCGGTATCATCATTCTTGATGAGCAGGGATTTGTCAGTGTGACCAATCCGTTTCGCCCTGATCTCATTGGCAAAGATTTTTCTAAAGAGAGCTATTTTCAGACTGCTCAAGCATTGGGCTTAGGTTCATTCTCCAACGTTTTGCTTGAGCCGGGCACAAACAAACCCGTCATTGTTATCGCCACCCCCATCATCAACCAAAAAGATGAATTTGTGGGTGTGATTGCGGCTCGACTTTATATTCAATTTCGGGGACTGAATCGGCAAATTGAAGGACTTAGCTTAAGCAATAAAGCGTCGATTTATCTGGTTGACCGAGTTGGAAACCTGATCTATCATCCGATTCAACATCTGATTGGCACTGACTTTAACAAACAAGAAGCGGTTAAACGGTTGTTGCAGGATGGTGAGTTTTCTGGCACAACAGATGGGGCAAGTGATAGCCCTGTCGAGTTGATTGAAGGGTTCGCGGTGGTGCCGATTACCGATTGGGGCGTGATTGTAACTAGTCCACTCAGTGAGGCGGTGCAACCTGCCCATGAGGTACTCCTCCCCGCGGCACAGGTACTAGTGATAGGGGTATTTTTAGTTTCGGTGATGGTTTCGTTTGGAGCCTATCGGGTTGCCCTTCCGATACGCAATCTTGTTATCCAGATTCGGAATGTTACCGCAGGAGATTATGACGCGCAGGTCACGTTGAGTCGTTTTAAGGAGTTGCGTGATTTAGGTGAAGCCTCTAATGAGATGGTAGATCAAATTCGGAAATATCGAGCCGGTACACGGCAATATATTGCTGATGTGACTCGCTCACAAGAAGAGGAGCGTAAACGGATTGCCCGCGACCTGCATGACGACACCGTGCAGTCGTTGATTGCTGTCGGTCAACGGGTTGATTTAGCCAAAACTTATCTGGATGAACCAGAGGAAGCCAAAACTCGGCTCAGCGAACTACGGAAAATGGTCAATGGTGCGATTGCCAGTGTACGGCAATTTAGTAGAGATTTGCGTCCCTTGGCCCTAGAAGATTTGGGCTTGATTTCGGCCATGCAATATCTGGTCAATCAGCTCTCGCAATATGGTGATATTGTGGTTGATTTAGAGGTGCAAGGTGAGCCGGAGGGACTTTCTCCAGAAATGGAGGTCGCTATCTACCGAATTTTGCAGGAATCGCTCAACAACGTCAAGAAACATGCTCGTGCCACTGAGGTTGATGTGCTGGTCGTATTTAAGTATAACGAGATAATTATGACGGTAGAGGATGACGGGCGAGGTTTCGAAATGCCCAAAACAATCACCGATTTCGCTAGTAAAGGGAGTTTTGGGGTCATGGGGCTACAAGAACGGGCACAACTGTTCGGCGGGCGAATCACCCTAGAATCGGAACAGGGCAAAGGGACACGGGTCAAATTGGTCATGCCCCGTCAGGTTAGCCTGTCTCCGTTTGATATTTACCACCGTCCGTACCTGCAAGGCTCTAAAGTGGCTGACGAGCCGCTGGTTTCAGCGGAACGGGATAGCGAGGAGAACTCTTAAAAATCTTCATCTCCGAGGTATGTAGTTTTCCTCGGAGGTGTTCCGCAGAATTTATACTCACCTACTTAAGTAACTTTCATTCCTAAGTTGTCACTTTTCCCGGAGTGCATGAATTCCATTCTTGCTGTCAAAATACAATTTTGACACTCCTGTTTTCCTGATCGTTGCGATTATGTAATCGCAACGGGTATTTTGCGGGTAGCGCGAAGCCTCCTTGAAGGAGGATATATCCCCCTATTATGGATACACTTCTGTTTTTTACAAGTTAGTTCTGAAAACTACTTAATTCAAGGAATCGTAACAGTCGGCGTATCATGGATGGTATTAGATGGATGGATAGAACAACGAATATGGGGAAAAACGAATTTTGCTCAACAGCCCATTCGTTTTTCCCCACATTCGTTGTTCTCTTTCCCAAGGAGTTATCCATGAAACGATCGACATTTTTTCTGTTATGCACCCTATTCGGGTTCTCTCTCTTTAGCCCATCGGATGTCACACCGACAATTTTAGCCCAATCCACCGGAGATAGTTTAGCCCTTCCAACCACTACGCCTACCGAAACATCTACCCGCGTCAAAGCGACTGCCACCCCCCAACCGACTGAGACAGCGCCCGAACCATCCCCCTCGCCGACTGCTTTAGGCGAGGGCTGGGAAGGCCGAATTGTCAACGAGAATTTCGGTATCGGCATGCCCTCGGCACGGCTGATTGTGCAGTTAGTTGGGCAAGCCAATCAACCGATTCGGATATCAACTCTCGACCAAGTGATAAATCAAGCCAATACCGGCCAAAAACTGGAACTCGGCCCCGACAAGGTTGAGTTTGCCGGTTTAACGCCGGGCCATTACATCATTGAGCCACGTAGCTTTCGGGTTCGATTTGATGTCGAGCTAAAGAGCAACACTGAAACTGTGGTGCAATTCCGTCCGGTAGCCCTACCGACCCCGTTAGCAACTGACACCCCTCGCCCATGGCCGACCTACACTCGTACTGCCACACCCACTCCGACCAAAACGACCACTCCTACAAAAACATCTACGCCGACAAAAACATCCACCCCCACCGATACGCCCACCGTAACCCCCACCGCCACACCTATACCTAGTCCAACCCCCATTACCCATTGGCTAAGCGCGATTGAGTCCCGTCAAGCATTGCCCGATGAGGAGACAGGCCGAATATTGGTCAAGGCGTTTGGTATTGAAGGATTGCCGATTCAGCTGATTGTTGATACCCAAGGGAGTAGTCAAACAGTTGCTCGATGCAGTACCGGCGAGGGTGATACAACCAGCGATAGTTGTTTGTTTGATGATGTTGAGCTAGGGCAATATCGAATCGTCGCCGAGCCATTGGAACTAGACCTGCCGGTTCAACTCGACGAGACCGAACAGGTAACGGTAATTTTTGATATTGAGGTGTTAGATTCGGGTGTGATTGGCTGGCGATCTCATCTGCATAAAAACAGCAATGGGGTTATAGCCACCGAACAAACCAGAGGGAATATTATTGTCGGTATGCGTGGTCGAGCTGGTCAAATTGTAGCACTCCATGCTCAAACTGGAACCGACTACTGTGAAATCGGCTCTAATCCACAGACTGGCATGGGCTGTCAATTTACCGATTTGCCTGCCGGAGTTTATACTGTTGAGGCACTTAACACCGGCGCATCGATTCGTCTTTTTGTTGACGGTCAAGGTCAGGCCGAAGTGGAGTTTACCCCAGATGAGCAATCGACTCCTGTTCCAGCCTATCCACTGGTGGGGCATGGGGCGCAACCTCGTCAAGCCACAGCCACTCCCACACCGATCAATAATCAAACAACACCAGCCCCCACCAAGCAGAGTTATCGGCTACCTACACCAACCAAAACTCCTACGGCTACGCCTTCTCCCACGCCCGCTTTTGCATGGCAAGGTCGTGTCGTCGAGGTGACAGATAAGGTGTCTGGTGCAGTTGGGGTGCGAGTGGTCGGCTTAAAAGACCATCCGGTCATTGTCCGCAGTGGTGATTGGCAAAGTGAACCGCTATTAACTGGTACTAAACCCGAACTCGGCGAATATGGGGTCGAATTTGGCGCAATTGCCGAAGGCGAGTATATTGTGGAACTGGTTGGTTTGGCTGAATTGACCATTACCGTGGAAGGAAATCAGTATGTGTTGGTCGAGTTTCGGTATGATTTTATTGCACCACAAGATTGATCGAATAATAACATGGCTCCCTTTAACACCCACTTTTTAATCGCCGAACATGTCTGGTCTGACCTAAACGGCCCGTGGCAAAACGAATACGGGTCGTTCTGTTTTGGTTGTGTGGCCCCTGACGTAGACAAAATTTCGACCACCTTAACCCAAAAGGACACCCATTTTTTTGACCGTAGCGGTGACTATGAGTTGATGGTCACGCATCGGAGCGCGACCTTTTTAGCACAGCAGGATCAGCTTTTGGGTGGCCGTTTTATCGACCTCTCTCCCTCAGAACAAGCATTTGTACTGGGTTATCTATGTCACTTGGCTGTCGATGAGGTGTCAAAACATTTATGGCGACGTGAGGGAACATGGGACAGATTTCATGATGTTTCTATTGGTTCAGCTTTTGCCGCCATAGATGAGCAGGCTCGGCAGATGACCCAGAATTACCCCCGAATCGTTGCCGAAATTTGCGCCATATCCCCGCCAACTGTGTTGACTCATGTGTCTCCCGCCGATTTGACGGCCATGTTTGATGGTATATGCCTTTTTGCCCGTGCCACCGATACTAAGGCAGAGTATTTAGCCTTATTGAAGGCATTTTGGCATATTGCAACGCCTAAAAAAAGGCAACAAAAAACCGCCCAATTTCAAATAGAAATTAAGGCGGCTCGTGAGCAGATTCATTATCTGCAATTAGACCGTTTGGTGGCTTTATCAGTCAATCATAGCCATCAGCGTTTGCAGGCGTTGATTAAAGGAAAACCTGTCGCTGTGGGGTATCCGTTTTAGGGTGCCTCCCATATAAACGTTCGAATCTCACTTCGGTCACTAACTGCGCGGTCAAGGCTATTGCCCTTGGCCGTTTTTTCTTTTCGTACCGTGACCCACCAGTTAAAGCGATTATTTCCAGCTTGACCTAAGCCAATATCGGGCAACAGTTTGAAACTGGTCTCCCTAGTCGCATGCCCCCAATAAACAATCTCATCTCCATAAATATGAGTTACAGTCAGGTCGTAATATTCATCCTCAGCCAGACCCGGCACGGGTTCCCATTCAACAATTACATCGGTTAGGGGGCCGACAAAAAAGCCATCGTTTTCGGTCAGGAGTATTGGTACGGCTCGACGTTCTAAAGTTGGTTGTGGGGTCAAAGTGGGGCGAGGAGTCGATGTTGCCGGAGCTGGTGTGCTTTCCTCCTCCGTTGTTGTGGTGGCTTGACTTTCAGTTGGGGCTACAGTTGGTGTTTCAGTTGGTTCGGGAGTAGACTCTTCCTGTCCACCCACGAGTAACTCGGCTTGACGGGTACGAGCTTCAATTGGGTCTGGAACGTTCAGAGCTAAAGCCACTTCATAGTCAGCTAGGGCCCGTACCATCTCATTTTGTTCGCGCCAACCATCCCCTCGATTTAGGTGAGCGTTATAGAGCTGTATTTTTGCTTGTCCAGCCGCATAATTTACCTGCGCCGAAACGATGGGCGTTAGGGTTTGAATGATCGTGTCATAGTCATCTTCGGCGGTGGAGAATAGTTCTAAATAGGCTGAGGCCCGATTAGCCTGCTCCCGTAAATCAGTCCGAATTGGACATTCGTTGGCTCCGGTTTCAAAATCTTGCAGGGCTGTTTCGATATCCTTTGTCAGGTCATCAATATCAGGATCAAGGTCGGCTAAAATATCTAATCCTCGGTTGACGTAAGCATCACACAGCATGGAACTGACACGGGCTGTTTCATAATCGCTGTCTTGTGCTTGAACCTCTTGCAATTTATCAACGACATCCGACCAACGCCCCAAATCTAGGGCATCTTGAGCCTCGTCCAGAAACTCAGCCAACGGGTCACTCTCATCAGCCGTGGGTACAGGAGTTGCGGTCGGCTCTGGTGTGGCGGTGGGGGTGGCTTTTAGATCTCGGATGAGATCAGCCACGTTGGCGTAGTCGGGGTTTTCGCTGGCGATCTCTTCTAACACGGTTAAGGCTTGCTGATCATTACCTGCATCGAGTGCCTCTTGCGCTTTTTGATACAGCCCTTTTAGCTCTGCTTCGGCTAGACTGTCTGCTGTTCCTTGAGAGGGAGCTTGGCTACTAAAATAGATAAATCCAGCAACTATCACTAAAATAATTCCTATCCCAACCGCTCCGAGCCATAGATTCTGGTTGCCTCCACTAGCTGGAGGCGGGGATTTTGTTTGGGGAGTTGAGTCATTTACAGCTCGCTTACTGGCCGCTTTGGCCTGAACCAACAACTCGCTAATATCCTGATAACCGGGAGAAAGTCGTTGAATCTCTTCCAACTGTTCGACGGCTCGTTTCCAGTCTCTTTTTTCAATCAGGGCTAAGGCATCGTCATAAAGTACCGCGACAGGCTTGCGAGCCGCATCTCGTTTGGCATTTTCTTGAGCTTTGCCAAGCAACTCTTCCGCATCGCGGTAATCACTTTGTTGCTTGACAACATTTTCTAACCGATTAACAGCATCCTGCCAAAAACCATTTTTTATAGCCTGTTTGGCTCCGTTATAATCGGCTAATAAAACCGCTTGCCGTTTGGTTTCGTCGGTCTTGTTGATAGCTTCTTGATGCTCTGGATTAAGTTTGAGCGCCTCCTGAAACAGACCGCTGGCGCGTCCCCACTCTTCGGCGTTAATAGCCTTTACGCCCCGTTGATAGAAATTTTCAGCCATGTCCAACTTCAGTTGAGCCGTATCGGGGTCATTCAGATTTAGCCCGCCTTCTGGGATGGAATGGCCTGACAAAACTGCCGAGATAGCATGTCGGAGTTCAAGCGGCGTTTGAAAGCGACCTTCGGGCCGTTTGGCAATCATGCGAGCCATGAGGTTTTGTACGTCTTGGGGGACATCATCTTCAGAAAAGTTGATGGGTGGTGGCTCACTGCTAATGTGCTTGCTAATCACCGACCACGGACTTTTGGCATCAAATGGAATATCACCACTCAGCATTTCGTACAGTACAACTCCGGCTGAGTAGATGTCAGAGCGTACATCGACCGGTTCACCCATTGCCTGTTCTGGTGAGACATAATAGGGTGAACCAACAAAACCGGATTGAGTTAGCGAGGGAAGCGCATCGACACGGGCAATACCGAAATCAAGCACTTTCAGTAGTCCGCCATCCTCAATCATTAAGTTTTGGGGCTTAATATCGCGGTGGACGATACCAAAATCACTGGCATGCTCAAGTGCAGAGGCTACCTGATCGAGCATTTCTAGAGCGTCTCGCCAAGTGAATTGACCTATTCCATCCAGTTTATCCCGTAAATCTTGACCGGCGATGTATTCCATAATTAGGTAATAGACATCTCGGTCAGCACCATAATCTAACACTTGAACAATGTGTGGACTAGTTAGGGCGCTGGCAAGTTTAGCCTCTCGTTTGAATCGCTGAACGTAGGATAAATCTTCGCCGAATTGGGGATATAATACCTTTACTGCTACCAATCGTTTATCATTACCGTCTTCGGCCAAATATACCTGAGCCATGCCGCCGGTACCAACTTCACGAAGAATTCTGTAACGGTTGCCAAGGACTTTACCAATCAATATGAACTCCTAGGAATGAGGTCTAAATAAGTTGCGCGCTCCAGAGTGGTTCAATCTCTAAGATTGAACCACTCTCGTGACAAGTTATTTAATTCCGATTTCTATACCATGTTAGATGTGTTGAGTTTACTACTTTCTTTGATTATACAATAGTCAGAATATAAAGCCAAGCTAACTATCAATGTAAAATCATGCATCACTTCTGACGCTAACGGAATCTTTGGGCGAGCAAGACTACAACAGATTTGGGGATTTAACGGATAAAAACCTCCCCGATAACGGACTGATTACATTAAAATTCGGTTAATTCGTACCATCGAAAACCAATCCGTTTCTTTCAATTATCCGTTGTAGTCCTGTTTTTAGCTGAACCAAAAAAAGTTAGCATCAGCATCACTTGATGATAGTCGGTAAAAAGGTTTTTACGATGGGTATTTGACCTAAAATCGCCCAACTACCCATTTGTTGTGGTGTGGCCCAACAACGCTGATTGACCATGTCTAGTATGGAGGTTGGCTCTTTTATCCATACCCCTTCTTCATTAAGATAGTACAAAGCTAAGGTTGATTCATCTAGCCCGTCAAGATTAGCCGAACTATAGCTAATGCTGACACTGTAGGGCTGTTGCGGTGTAATATCTTGACGGGTCGAGTCGGTGGCGTTTATGTTATAAAAAACACCCACCTTGTCCAGAGTAAATGGCAGAGTGAACGTTATGGGCTGATTATCGTAAATTAGGGTCACAGGTTTGGCGAAAGTGTTAGGGGTAATGGTAATGGTTCGCTCAGAATCGAGAATAAACATGCCGCCGTTGTCAGATATATCAAAATATTTATAATCTAAGTCGATATTTGTACTGACACTGGTTTTACCCATCGCCGAGAATCGTTTTCCGCTAGAAACCCGATAATCATGATTGATAATCGTTTTGCTTGGTGAGGGAGGCGGGCCAATCTTCTCTTCTACCCAAGTCTTAAAGTTCGCTAACCGAGTATAAACCCCGTAATATCCGGCCAAGGCGCATCCTTCACCCCAACTAACGATGCCAACTTGAGTATACCCTTGTTGGTCGTCTTTTAATACGACCAATGGCCCCCCACTGTCACCCTGACAAGCATCTTTACCGCCTTCAATATATCCTGCACAGATCATGTTGTCACTCACCTCACCGGGAAAAGCCTGATTACAGGTTTCGTTGCTGACTAGGGGCACTGAGACTTGATGTAGCGCGTCTGGATAGTTGCTTCCCACACTAGAGAGATTTCCCCAGCCGGTTACGGTTGCCGGTGTGTTGGGAGTCATTAGCGAGCTGTCAGGCTCTGGGATGTCAATCAGTTGGACAAAGTTGTTTAATGTGGCTGGGTGGTCTAGTTGTAACAAAGCAATGTCTGACTCAAGGCTAATGGAGTGATAAAAGGGGTTGTTGATAATTTTCACTACTTGAAATCTCTGACCTTCATTTGTGGCGAGATTATGTCGGCCTAATATCACTTCGATTTGGCTGGCTTGTTTGCCATCAGTACAATGGCCCGCGGTCAAAACCCAATCATCCCGAATGAGTGAACCCGCACAGTAATGGCCCGATGAAGCCGATGTACCAGCACGAATAAGAGCCGCTTGCCACGGCCAGTCACCCGGATTGGCTTCTTCGCCACCGATGATTCGGGGTTGATTGGCTCTGTTCGTTCTGGCTGACTGAATTTTATCATCAGCCACCACCGAAAATTGAACCGTGGCCGTTGACTGAGCGGGCAGGCTGGCTAGTGACCAACTGACCACATCAGAGTCCAGCATGCCGTTATTAGCCGCCTGCAAAAACTGGCTTCCGATTGGGACTCGATCGGTGATGACGAGGTTATTGAGGGTATGTTCTCCCTCATTACTAATGATTAGGGTGTAGGTAATCGGTTCGTTAATCATGGCGCTCGTTGGCCCACTAACTGAAATATCGAGAATATCAGGTAGTTCATTTAGGTCGATATGGTACTGATTATCGGCCTCATTGGTTTCGAGCAAAAGCCCGTTTGGATTGCCATCTCCATCAGAATCGGCATAACTGTATAGATTCTCCGTCCCAACCAGAAAACTACCGTTCCATGTCGTGAAGCCGAGCAAAGGGGCTTGCCCATCGTCGGTACTGTTGCAATTGCTAGAAGTAAGCCGTATCGACTGGCCGGGCGCGAGTTTTTTAACTTGCCACTCGATACCTTGGGTGGGAGAAAGCGGACTGCCTAGTTCGCCCCAATACATGGCCGAGAGAGGGGCTTGTGTCGGCTCAACATAAAAATCAACAAAAAAATTATTGGCCGTGCTATGCCCGGTATTGGTGACGGTGAGACTAACGGTTACTGGCTGTCCAAATTGAATATAAGGTGGGTCAATCTCGAAGCTAGAAATCAGATTGGGGCGACTGGTGATACGGGTAATCACTACGTCACTACCTCGTACTGATATATTTCCATCGGCTCGTACACCAAAATGTTGATTAACCACCGCGTTGACCGGAAGTTCATCATCCTGTCGAGACTTTTCAATCCAGTCTAAAAATTGGCTAACCCGAGTATAGACTCCATAATAGTTGGCTCTGGCACACTCGTAGCCCCAACTGGTGATACCAACCAGCAAATAGCCATCTTTGTTCTGATTAGCCACCACCATGCCCGCGCCGCTGTCACCCTGACAGCCATCTTGACCACCCTCGGCATAACCAGCACACAGCATGTTCGCAGTGATAGAATTTGCCCCATACAAGGCATCAAAGGGGATACTACAGTCTTGGTTAGAGACAATCGGCACCGAAACCTGATATAACTGATCGGGGTAGGAGCCGTTATAGCTTAAGGCTCCCCATCCGGCGACGGTGGCTAACACCTTGGGCGCAAACAGATTTTTGTCTGCTGGATCAATCAGGGTGACAGGTTGGATCGAGTCACCCAGGGTTAACGGGCTAGACAGTTTGAGCAGAGCCAAGTCGAAGTCGAGGGTAAAATTGTCGTAGTCGGGGTGGATGATACTCGATTCGATGGGAATTCGCACCCCTTCATTACTGCTCAGTGTTTGCCGTCCCGCGACCACATCAATCTCAAAGCTGTTAGTTTGTGAGGATTCGACACAATGTGCGGCGGTTAATATCCATTCTGCATCCAAAATTGTGCCGGAACAGTAATAACCTGATTTGGTGCTGTTAATATGGCTCTTGATTAAGGCCACCTGCCAAGGCCAGTCGCCTGCTTGAGCGACTTCACCCCCGACGATGCGCGGTTCGACGGCTCGACGGGGTGATTTGGCTCGGTTTTGCGGGCTGAAGTTTCTGGCTCCGTCTCCCTTTGGCACGGTGGTCGGGGCTAAAACGGTCAGTTGCAGATTCAGCGACTGTCCAACTTGCAAATCCGCTAGGTTTGACCACTCGACCATGTCGCCTTGTAGGATGCCATCATGACTGGCGCTAACAAAGTTGGTTAAGGGCGGCAGGGTATCGGTGACGACCAAACCAGTTGCCACCGCCGAGCCGATGTTGGTGACTTTTAAGGTGTAGGTGATATGGTCACTGACCTCTGCCTTACCCGGCCCAACTTTACTGATGACGAGGTTAACATTCTGTTGATCGGGGATGATAAAGCCGAGTAGTAGTCCACTCAGGCTGATAATAGTGATGATGAGTAAATGTTTCATACGAATAAGGCTCCTTGTAAATTTTATGGGTCAACTTGATATTGGAGTGCAAAAGCATCTTGCTTTTGCCAGCAACAGCTAAAAAGGAGACCGCTCACGGAACATATTTTAGTCATTCAATTCGGTTGACACTTTCGGTGATGATTATTGTTCAACCGTTTTTGGTTTCAGTTGTTTTAGAACAGGATACGTGGAATGACACTGATTTTGGTATGATTTAATCAGTGTCATTCCACACATCCTGTTCTTTTGCTCAAACAACGACTGTCAACCAAACATGTATTCTTAATACCTGTTTTTGGCTTGATTATGAGCGATGCCCCTTCGTCATTACTTTGATTCTACTGAGTATGACAGCACTGGCAAATACCCATTAGGGTAAGTAAATTGGGGTTTTCAGAGTCTTCATTTATAATTGGGGTTCTGCTTTGCTTTGTGGCAAGGCACGCTTAAAATCCTAACCTTATCGGAGATAACAATGCTTCAATATAAGTATGATGTCGCTACAACGCTGAACCATGCTTGGCTCAATTTTGAGCTAGATTTACCCCTACACCCCAAAGCTGACGGGACTCGAAACCCCTTTTATGTCGAGCGTCCCGGCAACCCTGTCGCCATATTAACCGATGACGACCAACATGAACGGTTGCAAATCTTGGCCTTGTTGGAGTATCGGAACGCCAAAAACTGGTGTGATGTCCATCCGGGTTTAACCCAACTGCTTGACGAGGTATCATGACTATTTTTTCGGCAAAATATCCCGACAAACCATACCATGACGATAAACCAGAGTCCTCCTTCCCGATGGTGGATACTGAGGCGCTGGCCGAGCGGATTTCGATTCTGCTGGATGAGTTGCAACTGCCGATTGAATGGCAACGAGCGGCCATTTTGTTGGCGGTTTATCGTTCGGAGCTGGTACGCCGACATGTGGAAGCGACCTTAAAAACGGGGCTAGAGCCGTTGAACCAAACGGTTGAATTGTACCGGATTACGGGGGCCAACAATGCCGATGTTCTGCGAGAGTTAGCCAAATATCCGGCGGAGAAACGGGCCAGTACCATTTTTTTTATCTCTGGTTTGCAGGCGGGCGGCGGGGACGATGGCCGGAACGCCTACCGTGCCTTAAATTTACGGCGGGAATATTTTACCGACTATAACCTGCGAGCGATTTTATGGCTGACCGAGTCGGAAGCAAGCAAACTTCCCTTTTACGCCCCCGATTTTTGGAGTTTTCGCCAATACATGGTTGAATTTCTGGATACTCCGACAACAAGCGAGGTGGAACGAGAGTTAGACCAACTTGAGGAGACGGAAAAGGAACAAGACCTGGCCGAAAGAATAATCTGGCGAGAGGAGTTGTTAGAGCATTTGCCGGACACGCCTGAGACTAAAGCTACACGGGCCAAACAGTTATTAAAACTGGCTGAGTTGTATAAGGATAAGGGTGATAAAAAGACGGCCCAAGTCAAAGCAGAATCAGCGTTGGCCTTGTTTGAGGAACTGGATGACCAAGAACGACAGGCTTATAGCTATATTTGGTTGGGTAATATTCAAGATGATTTGCGAAATCGCGATGAAGCCTTGGCCCTGTATCAAAAAGCACAAGCGTTAGACCCCACCAGTGGTTTGGCCTATTGGGGGATGGGAAATATCCATAATAAAAACAAAGACTATGATAAAGCGATTGCCATGTACCAAAAAGGTATCGAGTTGTCACCAGATGAAGTAGGGTTGTTTCAACAATTAGTAAAGCGATACCGAGAAACTAATCGTTATGAGGAGGCTATTCAAACCTATCAAGAGGGGATTAAACATAATCCCGAATCGGTCACATTACATAATGGTTTAGGCGATTTGTATCACCAACAGAAACGACATGAAGAAGCGATTACCACTTATCAAACGGCAATCGAACTTGCCCCCAAACAACGGACTGCCTATATCAGTCTGATTAAAATCTATTTAGAGCAACAACGAGAGGCCGATGCCCAAACAATCATCGACCAGTTTCTCAAGGAAGATGATGCTTCGGCCATATTTTATAGTAGTTTGGGGAATGTGTATCGAGACGGTCAGCAGGATGAAAAAGCCATGACTGCTTATCAAACGACGATAGCCCTGAACCCCAAACTCTCTTGGACGTATCATAGCTTGCTCAAACTCTACTTAAAACAAGGCCAGCATGAGGAAGCGGATGCGTTGATAAAACAGGCCTTAACCCAACCGAATCTGAACACGGCTAGTTTTTGTGACAGCGTGGGTGATAGTTATGGTCAGCATGAGCGATATGATAAAGCTATCGCCGCCTATAATGAGGCCATTGAGTTAGACCCTAAATATCGGTATCCATACCAGAGCATACTCAAGATTTATTTAGAACAGAACTGCCTTTTTGAGGCGCGTTCTGTTTTATCACGAGCCATCAAAGCCGATATTACCTCTGCCAGTTTTTATAAGAATTTGGGTGATGTTTATCGTCAACACAAACAACATGAGGATGCCATCATCGCTTATCAAAAAGCGCATGATTTAGAACCGAACGTTAGCGGTTATTTGGTCGGTTTGGCTGGAATCAGTCGTCATTTAGGACAACTAGAGAAGGCCGAACAATATATCGCCGCGGCGCGTACCAAATCACCAGACCCATACAACCTAGCCTGTCTGGAAAGTATTAGCGGCAATGTTGAGGCCGCGCTTGAGGCGTTACAAGCGATTAAGGAAAAGCCTTTCATTAAAAATTGACCCCGATTTAGATTTTATTCGGGATGACCCGCGGGTGCAGGCTCTCTTGGCGGATGATTAAGGGCAACAATCTACCCGCAAGTTCCAAACTTGCGGGTAGATGCTCTGTCTCCTACGAGGTGTGTTTTTTTCCTCGTAGGTGCGGTCAACCTGTGGTCAACCTGTGGTCAACCTGTTTGCTCACCCCCGATAAACCCGTATCGCCGCCTCGCCTTCCATTGGATAATGAGACTCGCAGATGCCGCAGCCGATGCACACATCTTCCAGAACATAAGGGCGTTGGATGACAACCTTTTCGCCATGCATGTTGATTACCTTGTGACCTTTTGTACATGTGGGGTAGTGTCGTGATCATGTTTATCTTTCATTAACTTGCTCCTATAATTTGTTGTCCCAGTACTCTGTACCGGACAAAAACAAACATCAATCAGATTGAATGAAAATGTCATGCCCGAATGTTGTTATCGGGCATCCATTTGTATGCAGAATGTGGATTCCCGCTAAAAGCATGCGGGAATGACATAGACTGCCTTAAGGTAACTCCAAGAAAATAAACCTCCCAAATGT
>JAUCGA010000050.1:0-20538 GCA_030377865.1 Anaerolineales bacterium HSG25
TAAAGGAGTGCAAAAGCATCTTGCTTTTGCATGTTTATCTCTGGCAAAAGCAAGATGCTTTTGCACTCCGCAGACCTCGAATTTGAGTTTTTATGAGATGATAAGTTATTCCCGAACAAGTCTATTGTTGAGTATGGTTACAGGGTAAATATTATTGAGGTATTTAACATTAAACTAGCGATTTCTATTATCCTCTTTTTTAGCTGAAACGTCAATTTTTTAGTTGTGAAAATCGACTCATTGTTGTGTTCCATAAAGAGGGCCGATTTTGTTCAAACAGTGTTCAATAGTTTGATTTAGGTTAATATTGGTCTGACTAGTGTGCCATCCCAAATGAATCAAAAACTCATAATTTCCGGTCATGCCTGTAATCGGTGATACCATTAACCCCGTTATTACAAATTCTTGTTGATGGGCATACTCGGCAACCTCTTGCAAAACCTGCTCATGGACATGACGTTGACGTACAATGCCCCCTTTACCGACCTGTTTTTTGCCGGCCTCAAATTGGGGTTTGATGAGTGCAATGACTTGGGCAGATTGATGTAGCCACTTTTTTACTGCCGGAAGAATCAACCTTAATGAAATAAATGAGGCATCAATGACAACCAAATCTATTGGTTCTGGCAATGTTGACACATGACGGGCATTCGTCCGTTCCATGACCGTTACCCGCTCATCTTGACGTAATTTCCAAGCCAACTGACCATAGCCCACATCAATCGCATATACCCGCCGCGCCTGACGTTGTAGGAGTACATCGGTAAAACCTCCCGTCGAAGCACCCACATCGGCACAACACAAATCCTGTGGATTAATCTCAAATCGGTCTAATGCTCCAGCCAATTTGAGACCGCCACGGCTGACATAAGGCAACGGTTGCTCGACGGTAATTGGGCGGTCAATTGCAACTGCCATGCCCGCTTTGGTAACAACCTGCTCTCCTACTCTGACCTTGCCTGCCATAATCAACGCTTGAGCATGGCTACTGGTCTCAACCAGCCCTTTTTCGACCAGCAAAACATCCAACCGAGATTTTTTCATAAACACTAGGATTGAGTCCTAATTAAGTTGCGTGCTCCAGAGTGGTTCAATCTTAAAGATTGAACCACTCTCATGATCAACTGCACAAGTTAACTAATCCACATTCCTACAATTCCATTTGCCAAACCAATTTGTTTAAGATACCATACTCCTTCTATTTAACCATCTCTAGGAGAAATGCAGTTGCTAACCGCTATCTTTAAAAGCTTACGTCCCAAACAATGGACAAAAAATGGGCTGATTTTTACTGCCCTTGTATTTGATCTGAAAATCTTTCAACCCATACCCTTTGTAAAAACCTGTCTTGGCTTCGTTCTACTCTGCTTAATTTCAGGTACCGTGTACTTAATTAACGATATTGTAGATGTGGAAAAAGACCGGCAACACCCCACAAAAAAGAATCGCCCCATTGCCGCAGGATTAGTCTCGGTGCAAACAGCAACAATTGCCGCGATTGTGTTGGCCGCTATTTCTATATCCCTTAGCTTTTTGTTAGACCTTTATTTTGGCGTTATCGTCGTTGCCTACCTCTTGTTGCAGATTGCCTACTCATTTAAGCTAAAAAATATTGTAATTATTGACGTGCTAACAATTGCAACAGGCTTTGTGTTACGGGTCGCCGGTGGGGTAGTTTTGGTCGAAGCGACTCGGTTTTCGCCGTGGCTATACGTCTTTACTGTTTTTGGCGCACTTTTTTTAGGGTTGGGCAAACGTCGTCAAGAGTTAGCTATGTTAAAAGGTAAAGCAAGCAATACCCGCTCAATCCTCAACGAGTACAACCTCCCTTTACTCGACGAGATGATGGCAATTGTCACCGCCGGAACGGTCATGACCTATGCTTTTTACACTTTCTCTGCACCCAACCTGCCCGATAATAATGCCATGATGTTAACGATACCATTTGTCGTATATGGAATATTTCGTTACCTCTATGTGATTCATGTACAGGGTAATGGCGGCGCACCAGATGAGGTATTCTTAACCGACAGACCGTTACAAACAAGTATTGTCTTATTTGGCCTAGCTGTAGTAACGATTTTATACGTTTTTAGTACAAAACCTTAACCGACCAATCGATTCTGGGTGGCTCTACATTTTGCAATGGCTCGCTATTTTGAGCAAATTTCACTAATCGTCATGACCATCAACTTTTATGCGATACATCATTATTCAGTTACTTGGGGCTTTATTTTTTTGCAATGTATTTGTCGTTACACCACTGCCACAACCCACAACATCCCTTTTACCCGAACCGCCGACTCTGACAGCATCACCTCCCTCGGCCATCGTACCAACCCCCTCGCCCACCACCGTGCCGGATACAGGGTGGGTTTTCATCCAATCTGGTCTTGAGCAACGACATATAAATCTTGTTGATGAAGCAGGACGGGGGTTAGATGACTTGTATCTGATTCGCCTCGACCCAAACCTGTATCGCTTTGATGTCGCTTATCACCCCACCAAACCATTGACCCTTGAGGACTGGTTGGAAAAAACAGACGCTTTGTTGGCCGTTAATGGCGGTTATTTTAGCGTTGATGCGGGAGAGTATTATCCAACGGGGTTAACGGTGGTCGATGGGCAACCAATGGGGGTGAGTTATGGTGATTTTGCGGGCATGCTGGCTATCACCGTTCAGGGAGCAGAATTACGCTGGCTGGCTCAACACCCTTATCAAGCTGACGAACCGCTGTTGGCCGGATTACAGTCCTTTCCCTTGCTGGTTAAACCGGGTGGCGAGCTTGGCTTTCCTGCCGAGCATGAGGACAATAAACGAGCTAGGCGTACTGTCATCGGGCGGGATACACAAGGGCGTTTTATCTTGCTGGTTGCGGCTCGGCGATATTTCACCCTTCACCAACTCAGCCGTTTTCTCACTGAATCTGATTTGGAACTGGACATGGCGTTTAATCTGGACGGCGGACCATCAAGCGGGCTGTTACTCGCTAATTCGGCAGATGGAATATCAGCACAGTCAAAATTACCCCTAGTGATTGTGGTTTATCCCAAATAAAAACCGGCTCACCTGATAATCAAGTGAGCCGGTTTTTATTTAATAAACATCAAGCTGACCACCACAAAAATTCGTTGTTTTCCAAATTTGATGTTCTACTCACCCTGCAACTGCTCCCGTAGAACCTGCTCGGCCAGTTGTGGATTGGCTTTGCCTCGGGTGTGGCGCATGACTTGACCCACCAAAAACTTGATCGTCGTCTCTTTACCGGCCTTAAACTGAGCCACTGGTTTCGGGTTATCGGTAATCACTTGACTGGCGATTCCTTCGAGGGCACTAGAGTCGCTGATTTGTTGTAGTCCTAGTTCTTCAACAATCTCTTTGGGGGCGCGGCCTGTCTCAAACATGACGGCAAAGGTTTGTTTTGCTCCCGGCTGATTGATAGTTTTGGCGTTGACCAGAGCAATCAAGGCCACCAAATCAGTCGGTTTGACGGATATATCGCTAATGTCGGTGTCACTCTCACCCAACAGCCGGAACATCTCCCCCGTAATCCAGTTGCTAATCTGTTTAGGTGTTACCCCATCTGTTGCCACCTTGACGATTGAATCGAAATAGGTTGCTACCGCTTGATCCTCAACCAAAATATTGGCATCTTTGGTACTGAGTTTATACTCGTCAAGATAGCGCGCCAGTTTGCTATCCGGCAGTTCAGGCAGATTTGTTTTTAGGTCATCAATCCATGCGGTGTCCAGATATAAGGGCGGTAAATCTGGTTCGGGGAAGTAGCGATAGCCGGTATCACCGACCTTAACTCGCTGGCGGAGGGTTACACCTCGGTTTTCATCCCAACCCATTGTTACTTGTTCAATCGAGCCGTCCGATTCTAAGACCTCGGTTTGACGCTCAATCTCGTAGGCAATTGCGTTTCGCACTGTACGGAAGGAGTTCAGGTTTTTGACTTCAACTTTTGTGCCCCATTCGCCTGTTTCAGGGTCGGTCAGTGATAGGTTTACTTCGCATCGCATAGCTCCTTTTTCCATGTCGCCCGTGCCAATGCCCAAATAACGCACCAATTGTCGCAATTTGGTTACATACTCGTACGCCTCATCTGCCGAATTAATATCGGCTTCGGTCACAATCTCCATGAGTGGTACGCCCGCTCGGTTCAAATCGACCAAACTATTTTTGCCCACATGGGTCAATTTGCCAGTATCCTCTTCCAAATGGATCCGTTTGACCCGAATCCGCTTCGGCTCGGCTCCTGCGGGAGCCACATCAACATAACCGTTCAAACATAACGGCAACTCATATTGAGAGATTTGATACCCTTTGGGTAGGTCGGGGTAAAAATAGTTTTTTCGAGCAAACACATTGTGGGGCTGGATTTCGCAGTTGATGGCATGACCCAGCATAATTGTGTAGGCGATGGCCTGTTTGTTCATCACTGGTAGCGCGCCGGGTAAGGCCAAACAAACAGGACAGGTATTAACATTCGGCTCTGCACCAAAAAACTCGGCGCTACAGCCGCAAAACATTTTACTATTAGTACTCAGTTCGACATGGACTTCCATGCCGATGACAGGTTGATATTTCATCGGGAGTGTCCTCTAAGACAGTTCCAACTTTTAAAATCTCCCAAAACACATCGGAATAAATCCCGATGCTAATAGCTAAAGCAGGCTGAAGCCAGCTATTTAGGCCGCTTTAGCGGTCTTAAGCTTTTAGGGTGAGGATTTATTCTCACCCTATTTTGGAAGATTTATTTTTCTGGCACTGCCTAATTATCAGGCTTAAACGTTTACCTTCACGGATCAGATTTTCGCCTTCAATTGTAACGCGGGTCAGCATATCGGCAAATTGATGTCATTGGTACAGGTCATTGTTACGCCAATGATTCGAGTCGTTTTTGTAGTTCCTCAATCAGTTTGTCCTTTTCTGACAAGATTTGTTGTTGTTCGGCAACTACTTTGTCTTTCTCTGATAAGGCCTGCTGTTGCTCAACGAGTAGTTTGTTTTTGCGCTCAATTTCCCGTTCCATCATAGCTAACTCCTCCAAAATTTCATCCTCGGCATGCATCGTTCGTCTTACTTCTGGCGTTGCAATCACCTCCTGCAAGCGGCGGATAATGCTCCAATACGGCTCTGGATAATTACTCTCGTTGATGGTCATGATGTGTTTATCAACGGTAATTCGGCGCTGATCAAAAATGGTTAGCAACTGTTCTATATCACTTTTGCGTTGTGGGCGTAAATGAGGAATTTGGATCACATAACTATCATGGGTTAAACTCTCAATGAATTTCTCTCGAGTTTGAATCTCTTCGCCGGTGGTCGCATCATAATAATGGCGAGTTACTTTGATAATCGGAGCGGTGGCATATTCTAACGGATAGCCCAAAAAATAGATGGTCACAATCGGGATTGCTTGGCGCTCTGTTTTTCCCTCATCATCGAGAGGCGTTAAGTAGGTGTTACTTTTATTTTGATATTGCTCACCCAAGTAACGTCGAAAACGCATAATATCAGTAGAAAATTTAGCCTTCTGAATCTCTATCAGCACCTGTTTTTGACCACCATCCGGTAACTTGATCTTTGCTGAAAAATCGAGCCGATAGACGGTCAAAGAGCGAGCCTCTGAAAAAATGGTACTTTCTTGAGGTAAAAACTTTAGCACAACAATATCTTCACCAATAATTGTGCCGATAATTAGCTTGGCAATCTCAGTATCTTCCATTAGATACTTGAATACCACATCATAAATTGGATTGGCTATTTGCATAGGGAAGCCTCCTGACCATTACTCTTCTTCTACAAAAGATGTACCTTCTAGCTCAACGTCCAAGATGGATTCATCCAAAACAGGCTCTGCCGTCGGTTCCGAATCATCATCCAACTCGACAATGGGGAACATCTCTTCCAGCGGAATGTCATCCCCTTCTACCGTAATTAGTAGTTCGTCGGTTAGGGGAGTAATTTCGGCGATGCGATTGGCTTGGCGTTCAATCATCTTTTCAAAAATGTTTCGGGCCAAACGACCATTACCAAAGGTACGATCTTTGTTAGCAAACGCTAAATCAAACAGTTGTGTAGCTCGTTCTTTGGCCTCATCAGTCAAGTTATAACTGCCTTTGTTGCAAAACAGTTCAAAAATCTCCACCAATTCCTTTGGCTCGTAATGTTCAAACTCAAAATAGCGATTAAAGCGCGAGCGGATACCGGGGTTGGCTTGCAAAAAGCGATTCATCTCATCCTCGTATCCGGCAATCACCACCACCAATCGACTGCGATGATCCTCCATGCGTTTCAGGACGGAGTCAATCGCCTCCTGTCCAAAGTCCTGTCCCCCCCCACCGAGCGGTTTGAGGGCGTAGGCTTCGTCAATAAACAGCACCCCATCGAGTGCTTCGTTGACCTTTTCGTCAACCTTGAGCGCGGTTTGACCAGTATAACCAGCGACCAAACCAGCCCGATCTACCTCAACGAGATGCCCTTTTTCTAAAAAGCCCAACTGTTTGTAAATCCGACCAATCAGACGGGCCACGGTGGTCTTGCCAGTTCCGGGCGGGCCGGTCAGCACCATGTGGAGCGAAATCGGTGAGGTCAACATGCCTCGTTTTTCTCGTTCTTTTTGCACATTCAAAAAATTAATCAAGGTCTGAATCTCATCCTTGATGTTAGCCATGCCGATTAGGGCATGCAGTTCGGCCAGCACATCTTCCAGAGTTTCTTCTGGTTCCGGCTCCTCTTCTTGATCTGTGGCCGTGGTTGAGGCTGAACTCGTTGCGTTGGCCTTGGACGAAGTCGTGGAATGAGCACGATTCGGTTGGGGATCACTATCACTCGTCACCAGCAGACGATGAATACGGACACTCATTTTGTTGTAGATGATAAAGCCAACCCCATCGCCAAAATTGACGAGGGGCATGGTCAATTCATCAACCTGAAATCCATTGACCAGAAATGTGACCATGTTGTTGTTTTGCCGAACGGTCAACTCGTTACTAGCCTGTCTTTTTTTGACATAAGGTGAGACTGTCCAAGCACGACTAAAGATTCGCTCATCATCAATCTCGCGATAAATCGAGTAGGAGCCACCGTCTGAAATGCGAAAACAGTAGTAGTTGTCGATGTCTTGGAAACCCCATACCAAACCGTACATGGAGCTATTCGCACCTGTCAGTTTTTCTAGCACAAGGGTCATTTCAAATTGGCGATAGTCAGTCAGGTTAATGTTGGTTGCTAGTGCCCAGCCATGCCCATCCTGTTTGTGAGCAAAGCGGCATTGTCCATGTTGAATTCGGAAACTGGTATTCTCATTATCTAAATTCAACCAATTATTTTGGTTGTCGATGAAATTATCTTCAAATATAATCATATTAGCGACTTGTTATTTCTCAACCTCTATTTGGGTATCATTTGCCGCGTCATCGTTTGTTTCGGTTTCATAAAGTTCTTTGGTTAATCCACCAAATTTGGGCGGACGGCCTCGCCTACGACGATGGTTGATTTCGGTGCCGTATAGCTCTCGTTCTTTTTTGTGACGAAGCTCGCAAGCTAACCGGAACGCTTCCTTTTCGCCATGTTTCTCGATAGAAAAGGAGGTGTTACGGACGATATTGGGTGCATGTTGCCATGTCACCTCAAACACTTCGCTGTAGCGAGGCTCATTTGTGATCGGAAAGTATGCGCCAGTCCGTTTTTTGATACGCCGTACACCCACTACACCGGTTTTGTTGCGCGGACTGTGTGTCACGACTACGCGGTCGGTGCGAGGTTTACCGATTTTGATCTCAACCTCGTTTCGATGCTCGACCGCGGCTTCTAAAGCCTCATCGGCACTATTATACGATTTATCACTAAAAAATTTTGAATGCATTTTCCCCTTGTACCAAACTCGTACATACCAACCATGCGTTTTTTTGTGGGGAATGTCGATGCGAGAAATACTTTTGTAACCGCTATCTGCCATGATTTATCCTTAATCGTACCATGTGTTGCGTGTTGCGTATTACGTCTCCACGTATCACAAAACACGCAACACGAATTACGTATTCACGATATAAGCATAACATTAGATGAAACCATCGTCAAGTTAAACCTAACAATAGGTTTAAGGTGACTCGATAGCAAAACAGTTAACAATGATAGGCTCTTCTAAATGTAATAGTGGAACCATGTAATCGCCAAGACGGAGAGCCATGTACGCGCTCTCACTGCCATCGAAGCGCATAGCCCGGTCCACCTTGATACCCCACCGTCGCCCTAAATTGATGATGTTACGGGTATGTTGGAGCAAGCTTTTATCATAAGAAATACTCAAAAATAGATATTTTTGATCCTGCGAAATAGCCGCACTCACTTTTGCCCAACGAGTCGTTTCGTAATGAGTTAACGCGTCAGGTGTAAACCACTCCTGTTTGGGGTTGTAGTCGTAACGCCCATCCCACATAAATATTGGCCCACCACCCCATGAGATATTGGTCTCTGAAAAATCTGCCTCCTCGGTCAGCAAATCTAACTCAAACTGACCATCTCGTTCAAACAGTTCGGCTCGACCTTGATGAAAAAACAGTTCTCGGCCATCCTCCGTTTTATTACTGCCGTTTAAGCCATGATAATCGGCAGTCAACACCATGAGCGAATCGGGGGTGAGACAATATGAGGGGGTGATACGAACCTCCTCACGCCGAGATTCATCAAGAAAAGGAGGGATGATATTCCGCAATCGATAGCCCTCTTGTTCCAAATCAATGATTACATGATGCGCCTTGTCATACATGATATAGACCACACCCGGAGCAAGAGCATAAGCCCTTTGCGATATGACAATTTCTTGCAACTGAGCCAATGTTTCGGTATTTGCCTCCATAAGTTGGGCTAGTTCTTGTTCTGAAAAAACAGGGTTTATGGCACATTTTGGGCATGTACGGCGCTCATGGTCACCGGTGTTGAGCAGGAGTCGATGATTAGGGTAAGGAAGTGGCTCTATGGTTTGCTTCGATTGACAACCATTGACCGTGCAATTAGCGAGGTTGATCGTAGGGATAGGAGTAGGAGTAGAGATAGATGTGGGTGTATTGGTCGGCGTACTAGTTTGAGTTGGGGTGACCGTCGGCAAGGGGGTGTTAGTTGGAGTCAGAGTCAGAGTCGGAGTCGGAGTTGGGGATGACGTGACAGTTTTTGGCACTGGTGTAGCCGATGGAGTAGAAGTAGGGGTAGGGGTACTATCAGCCATGCTGACTTTTGTCGGTGCAAGAGTAGCTACAGTCGTACAGGCAGTTGTTAGGGTTATCAGTATTATAAACAGTATCAATCTTGTATAAACAAGAGATTTTTTTGAAGCTATTGTCATTCTAAGTCATTCCTTATCAATAATTCTGCATCAATAACAAACCTTCCCGAAAGCTATTGGTTGTGACCTGTTTGGGATAAGAACTGACATCGTTCTGATAAGGAATCGGGATTAATTAACTTGTGCAGTTCGTCATGAGAGTGGTTCAATGTAAATATTCAGTGAACTCGCCAGAAAGAGCGTCAGAAACCCGACTTCTTTGAGAAATCGGGTTTCTAGGGCGGCATTACTGAACTTTTACAATCACTCTGGAGCGCGCAACTTATTTAGACCTGATTCCTAAATTATCCTAAACCAGCTTTGAGGAAGGTTGATTTGTTTGTTGATTGTTCTACGTCTAATTATTGACCACTAATCTTACGTAAAAATTTAAAGGTATAGATTCCGGCGCTATGCCCGTCGGCCCAAAAGAACTGGAGCGCATAATTCCCTACCATTTGTGCTGGATTGTAGGGTCTCAGTACACCCTCGGTAATGGCTTGTTCAGGCTGAAAGATACGAAGCGGGTCGTCATTTTTGCGAAGTGCTTCACATTCGGCGCAAGGGCATGCTTTACGCAAACCCGTAAACGGATATTCGGTTTGCAGACCGTCTTGCCAATTTATACGCACTTGGCTCTGTTTTACATCAATTTCAATATTATCTGGGATTGTTTGTTCTACAGACATGGGGGGCATATAATCTCCATACTCATGGTTTTATAGGTGATAATGTAGTGGTCAAGATGATGTTGGAGTGCAATGGGTTCAGCCATTGCCTGTAGCAACGGCTAAACCCGTTGCACTCCGTTTTCAACATCAAGCTGACCACTACACTTTATGGGTGATAATAACAAACTCTCCGTTTTGAGGGAGAGTTTGTTTGAGAATTATTTGGTAATGTGAACTACACAAGTTAATTAATTCCGATCCTAATTAGGCTTTTATGTCGGTATTAAGGAGCCCAACTCATGCGCTCATTCGTCCAATCGCGATCCCCTGTCGCCCAAGGATTGGCTTTGGGGAAATCAAACAGATGTTGTACCTCACCACCTGAAGTGGGAGCCACATAAATAGCCCAAACTCCGCTCCGGTCAGAAACAAAGGCGACCCACTCTCCATCGACAGAAATTGTTCCAAGTCCATCACTTGAGCTGGGGCTATTGGATATGTTTATCGCTCCACCCCCTGCTACTGTAGTGATATACAGTTCCCAAGTACCCGATTCTCTCGATTGAAAAGCAATTAAATCATTTCTGGCTCCCGTCGGGATAACACTTGAGCCGTCAACCAATTTATGCGGTGTGATACCATTTCCACTCCGTTTGTTGGCCCATGATGGCACAATATACAAACCACAGGAGCCACCGCCACCTCGCCAGGTATCACATCCTCGGTAAGCAATATGATCGTTGCCTGTCCAAACCGGATGGGAGCCGATAATTTCGCCCACATGACCTTCGGGGACAAGGATACCAAAGGTAGCAATGTTTTGACATTGCCCATCACTCTCATCGGCGGGGGGGAGGATGCTACATTGGACAAATAGATAAGGGTTGACTTTCCCCTCGCCGCCTGTAACAAGGTTGGCATTACCAAAAGAGATACGATTACCCGCTGGGTTATAAAATGGATGCTCGTCACTGGGGCTACTGCTTACGGGGCGTTCAATCGCACCAGTCGGTCCAGCTTGAAAGATATTTTCACCAAAATTACCACCTTGACCATTCACCAACAGATGTTTGCCATCAGCTCGAAAATGCGGCTGACGCGATCCTCGAATCTCGCCTAATTTTTCACCATCCGGCATGGAGTAGATGAACACATCGTACTTTCCAGAGCCATTATCAACCGGAAAGGCGATTTTCCCTGAGATGGCAGGTAACTCTGGAATGGGGGTGGCGGTTGGTCCTTCTGGGGTGGGTGAAGCGGTTGGTGGTAAGGTTGCGGTGGGAGTGTTGGTTGGCGCTGGAGTATTGGTTGGCGCGGGAGTATTAGTTGGTAGTGGGGTAGCGGTAGCCAATGGAGTGGAGGTGTCGGTTGGTAAGGGAAGTGGAGTATCGGTGGGTGTGGAGGTTGGAGTGTGGGCGTTGCCGGGGTTTTCATCACGAGAATCGATCTCCCCATCCCCATCAGTATCCTCATTTTTCGGGTCTAAACCACGTCCGATCTCGTTACCATCCTTCAAACCATCTCCATCACTATCCGGGTCTAACGGATCAGTAAAATGGCGTTCAATTTCTTTTCCATCATCAATTCCATCCTCATCTGTGTCTCGTTTGTTGAACAACGTCCCAATTTCTTGTTCTTGTTCGTTGGTTAAGCCGTCGCGGTCGTCATCATTCAACAACCAAACCGCGGTAGAGGTGGCTCCAGTAGAAGAGGTTTCTACATCAGCTTGAGTGGTTGCCGTTTGGTTTAGGGCTACGATGGCGCTATTTGTTGCTTGGGTATCAACCTGTTGTGGTGATGGGGGAGGTGGGTTTTCTCGGTTTAGGAACATCATTAGACCCGCTATAATAGCGACCAAAATAACACCTCCCATAATGATAAAGGGAAGTGGAGATTTTTTTTGTGCCGGAATATCTGCCGCTGTATCGGACATGGTTCGTGTCGACATAATTGTATTTTGATCGGTAGTTGAAGGCTGGGCGAGAATAGCCGTAAATTCACCGGTTCGAGGGTCTACTTTATCTTCAACATTAGGCGGGGGAGCGATAACGGTTAAGGGGAACTTACGAACTGTATCGCTTGGTTTTAGGCCAACTGCATCACGGAGAGCTATTGCCATGTCATCGGCAGTTTGGTATCGGTCTTCTGGATTTTTGCTCATGGCCTTCAGAACAACCCGTTCAACTACTTCTGGTAGGGTCGGGTTTATGGTCGTAGGCATTGGCAGAGGGTCGTTGATATGTTTTAACACTACCGCTATGGGAGTGTCAGCCTCGTAGGGGACATTACCTGTCACCATTTCATATAGTATAACTCCGAGGGCATAAATATCACTTCGCTCATCGACTTTTTTCCCTTGACCTTGCTCTGGCGACATATAAGCTGGGGTTCCAGAAAGAGAGCCTGTAGCTGTATATTGTGTAGCTTCAAGCATGCGAGCAATGCCAAAGTCGGTCAACATCACTTGACCTTCCATATTGAGCATAATATTGGCAGGCTTTAGGTCTCGGTGTACCATTTTTTGAGCATGGGCATACTCAATGGCATCACATAGAGCTGTAAAAAGAAGGCCCATTTCTCTTAAATTATAGGGCTTGTTGGTTTTGAAACGAGTTATTAGCTCGTCTTTGAGTGTTGGCCCATTAACATACTCCATGACCAAAAAATAGGTTGTCGCGGCTTGATCAAAATCAAGTGCTTGGACAATATGAGGGTGACGGAGTTTTCCGGTAGCCAGAGCTTCTCGTTCAAAGCGGTTTAAAAAGTTGGGATCTGAACTGAGATGGCTATGTAGTACTTTAATCGCGACATAGCGGTCTAAACCGGGCTGATAAGCCTTGTATACCTCAGCCATACCACCTAATCCTAATTTTGCAACGACACGGTATTTTCCTAACGTTTTTCCGATTAAATGATCCATATTATACACGCTTGAGTATAGATGTTCGGGAATAAAGGAGTGCAAAAGCTTCTTGCTTTTGCATGTTTGTTTCTGGCAAAAGCAAGAAGCTTTTGCACTCCGCACATCTCAATTTTGAGTTTTTATGAGATGATTAGTTATTCCCGAACAGGTCTAGTATAGGTGTCCAGATAAATTTCAATATGCTTATAGCATGTTCAGATAAACATTTTCAGTTGTCACCTTCCCGCAAGTTTTGAACTTGCGGGAAGATTGGTCTTGAATTGAAAATCATTATCTGAAAGACTGTAGGAAATAAAATTTTTCTAGAGAACTATATAAATATGCCTAATTACCATAGAGACCCGATTTATTATTAAATCGAGTCTCTATAAAGATAACACTTGTAATTTTACAAGATAAGTTTTCTATTGGCAATTAATCCTGTTCCATCCTCAATCGTATGGTTGGACAGAGCAAAAATCTATTTGACTACGGAGCCCATGAGATACGTTCTTCCCACCATCCAAACGAGTTGTTCTCGTCACTTAATACCTTACCATTGGGAGAGCCTTTCATCGCGAATAGCTTTTGTGGACTACTACCATCCGCATTTACTACCCATATTGCCCAGCCTCCATCTTGGTCAGAGGCGTAAGCGATGCTTTTCCCATCAGGCGACCATGTAGGCAAGCCGTCATTACTACCATTTTTAGTAAGACGTTTGGCTCCAGAACCATCTATCTTCATGGTCCAAATTTCCCAGCTAGTTGCCCCACGCCCATTCGACATAAAGACAATTTTAGACCCATCTGGAGAGGCGGCTGGAGCAGTATCTTTATTGCTACCAATTTTATTCGGACTGCCTCCCCGTGGCCCCATCACATACAAACCACAGCCAACTGAGCCGGGCAAACATCCTCTGGCAACAATGTTGCCGTTTGGCAATACATCTGGATAAACACCCTCAAACGGAATTGCCTCATCGCTTCCCAAACGAGTTGAATCAGCTCGGAACAAGCGAGGCTGGCGGTCTCCTTCACGCCGACTAGAGAAGACAAAGGAGAATCCATCAGGCGACCAAGTAGGTAAACTATCTTCTACAAAATTGGTTGCCTGTCCCCCCTCACCACTGACAAAGTTACGGAAAATGATACCCCGACTTCTTATATCCCAAGAACGATAGGCTAACAAACTACCATCTCGACTAAAGGCTGGCTGACTAGCTTCACCGGCAATAATACGATGATCACTAGTTCCGATTTCATATAACCATAAATCATAACTACTTGGCCCATTTTGGAAGGCCGGGTAGACAATTCGCCCACTTAATTCCGCTGGCTCCTCATCCTCTGTTTCTGCCTCAGGTGTTGCCGTTGATCGTCTCGTGGTTGGTGTCGTTGTTTTCTCGTCCGTAGTTGTGTCATCAGTCGCATCATCCGCTTCATCGGTAGCGGATGAAATAGCAGATGAAGTGGCTTCCTCTTTCTCATCATCTTCGGTTTCATCATCATTTGCTGACAAGGTCGGAGTTTCATCAGCTACCGGAATGACGAGTTCTTCACTAACTTGCAACGTGTAATTGTCAATATCAATACCGTTTTCTTCAGCTAAGAGATCAAGGTCAATATCAAACTGCTGGGCAATTTTACTCAGCGTATCACCAGATTCAACCTCATAGATCAACGGAGCAGGCGTAGCAGTCGGAGTAGCGGTGGCTTTTGGCGTAGAGGTGTCGGTAGGTGTGGCAATGGCTTTTGGTGTGGACGTTGCCTTTTTTGTAGCAGTAGCCTTTGGTGTAGAGGTGGCTTTATCCTCCTCTTCTTCTTCCTCCTCTTCTTCTGCATCATCCGTTGCGGTAGCATCTGTTACGCTTGCTTCGGTTTCCTCATCATCTTCCGAGTCATTAGCCTCAGTGGTTGCCGTTTTGGAAACCGAGGTCGGTGTTGTTTTTTCTTTTTCGTTACTGCTCGATGTGTCAGCCGTACCGAAACTCAAACTCTTAATCATGTCTTGAAAACGTGGCTGTAGGCTGTTCCATTCTGAGGCGGGAGCTACTGCGGCAAGATAATAGCTCGTATCATCCTTAACAGTTACCGCCAAAGTGGCGACAACAGGTTGCCCCGCTTCATTAAACTGAATCTGGACAGAAGTCCATGTTGTTCCGGCAATACTGAGCGGTACTTCATTGAGCGTTTCTGCATCAAGGGGAAACTGTGCTAATACATTGGCTAAAAACTCAGACACGGCGGTCGTTTCGGTTGATTGTCCTAGCCGCATGA
This sequence comes from Anaerolineales bacterium HSG25, assembly GCA_030377865.1. Lineage (GTDB taxonomy): Bacteria > Chloroflexota > Anaerolineae > 4572-78 > J111 > JAUCGB01. The sequence continues at coordinate 15,185 of JAUCGA010000050.1, forward strand.
CTACTTCTGACCGATTTTCTGAGTCTAAACCATCCTCGTTAGGAGAAAAAATCATAACCGAGTCATCTTGATATGTTTTCCAACCGCCCGGATACTCAATACAAAGAACCATGTCTTCTCCGCAGAACTCAACTGCCGCCGATGGGGTAGAGGTTTGAGTGGCCGTAGGCAGAGCCTCAGTTGGACCGACTGTCGGAGTCGTGTTTGGAACCTGTTCTATTTCTAGGGTTGGTGTATTTTCTACTTGCGAGGCCAAAATCGGCAAACCATCGTTGCCATTATCGGCAGTGGTGGTTGTAGACTGAAAGGCTCCTCCTCCAATGATGATTGCACCGCAAGCACCAAGGAGTATGACCGCGCCGATGAGTGTAACCCACATGGTTACTGGTAGAGCTTGAACAAACTCTACAAACGTTAAATTTTCGTTATCTTTTTGAGGTGAGATCGGTGCGGTAGCCGCTTGAGGCATTGCTTCTGTGGCATTACGAGCGGCCTGTTTTTGAACAGGTATCGGCTTTGTAGCCTGACGATGTCCAGTTCCGGTGTTCATTGGAGTCGTATTTTCACGTGCCCGACGTTGTTGTCCCTGACGAGGCATGGGCCGCGAAGGTTGTCGCTGTGGACGTATTGGACGTGATGGCTGTCGATTGGGACGTACCGGAATTGATGATGGATCTGCACCAGTTGGGATGACGATACCACCCGTTTTTTGACGGGTTTTGCGGGGTTGTGTTTTTGATATATTAACCGGACGACTGTCACGGCGCGGACTAACCGTCTCATCTTTAGGAGGTTGGGTAGCTCGACGAGGTTTGACCTCTTCATTTAATGGAACACCGGACGAACTGTTATAAGGAGTTTCCCACTCCGAGGTCGGCACAACCACTGGTTGAACAGGTCGAGACGGATCGTCGGGCGTTACAACTTTATTGGTGGTAGTAGTTGGGCCATCATCCGGCTCCGGCTCGACAACCGCTATTACCTCAACATCAATTACCTCAATTGAATCATCATTTGCCTCATCAACTGTAGTAATTATTGGTTCAACCGTTGCTTTATCGGTGCTATCAACTTTGTTTGAGGAGGAGGGTGGCACGGTCTCCCCGTCAGAAGGGGTGTACTGGAGCCATTTTTCTCCATCAAAATAGTACCAACCACCGCCGGGTGGGGGCTGATCCTTAGAAGGCAACCCATTCGCTGGAGCCGAGGCCGATGGCGTTACCGTTCCTGCTGGAGTTTCTACAGGCGTAGGCTGTTGTTCTTGGCGAATCTGGCTTACATCAACCGTTTTACTTGGCTGACGGGGAGGAATATCATCCTCTTTGGGCATATGATAGTCAGATTCAATCGTTTCTTGAGTCGGAGGCAGGGCATAATTTGAAGCCGCCTGTTGAGGTGGATAACCCGCGGTTGTACTCGGTATAGCTTGGGGGAGATAGCCCTGCGTAGCTTGGGGCATAGCTTGATAGTCCGACATCGCCGCAGGTGGAGGTTGCACCATGTCATTCCCCCGATAATTCTGAGCCGGTTGCCAGCCATTAGCATCATAAAAATACCATTGACCCGTTTTAGCACCAACAGACCAATAGCGCCCTTCTGCATCTTGATACAACTCTTCATCAAAACTTGGTGGAGCCTGTTGTGTCTGATAGGGTTGCGACTGCTCCTGTACCTGATAAGGTTGTTCTTGTGCGACTTGATAGGGCTGTTCCTGTGTCGCCTGATAAGACTGCTCTTCTCTATATATATTGGGTTGCATGGTGGGGTCTTCTGGTTTCACCCACTCATCGGTATCTGGTTGATAATAATACCACTCACCAGTTTTTACACCCCGTTGCCAATACATACCTTGCTCGTCAACAACAGGTAAATTGTCTGCTTCGCGAGGATTTGCTTGATGCCATGTTTGTCCATCATAATAATGCCATGCACCAGTTTGGGCACCAATCATCCAGTAACGGCCCCATTCATCTTGAAATTGGAGTTTATCTACTTCTGCAATAAACGTCGCCTCTTCTATTAAATTAGCTTGATAATCGTTAAATAGTTGTTGATAGCGACGCTCGAACTCTTCTATATTCATATCTTCCTACACACACTACTAACTAACTGCGTATTGCCTCATCTAATGGATTTTGAGCCTCTTGTTACCCGACAAGAATTTTTAGCTTAAACTAATATCTGACAGGATTAATAGAATTGACAGGATTAAAGGCAAAAAATTTTGTTAATCTTGTCAAAAACTGTTTGTCTTGAACAACATGTCGGGAACTAAGGCAGTTCCAAGAAAATAAATCTCCCAAATTGAGCAGAGTCTCTACCCCCCTCAGTCCCCCCTGCTAGGGGGGAAGCGGCTCCTCCCCCTAGCAGGGGGAGGCTGGGAGGGGGTAGAGTGTCACAATGGTTTTGGGAGGTTTTAAATTCTGGAACTTCCTAAGTTGAGTCTTAACAAAAACACTTAGCACAAATTGCCAACTTGTTTTACGTCTTGTTACCCGTTATCCTTCGGACTCAAAATTTATCGACCTGTGCGGATAACCGGAAAATCGACCTTGTAGGTTTTAAAAACCTGCAAGGTCTTGGCTCCAACACACACCTACAAGATATTTGAGACCTTGCAGGTGGTCAACCACACAGCTCAAAATTTATTAGTAAATATTCAGTGAACTCGCCAGAAAGAGTGTCAGAAACCCGATTTCTTAAAGAAATCGGGTTTCTAGGGCTACTTTACTGAACTTTTACATTTATTAGACCTGTTATTGGTTCAAGTGAGACTCTGAAATTCAAAACTTTATAGCTTTATCACAAACCAATCAAAGGGATGGTATAGCAATCCTAAATAAAATGTCAGCAATTAGGGAGACCACGCCATTGAAAACTATCCAATACTGTTTACAAATGATTTAGGAGTGCTATTGCGGCAACACACACAGCTTACTTCCCTAAAATTAAATTATTCAGCGGTATATGTTACACGCCTTTTTATAAATCTACAAACTAAAGCACCAAACCGACTCGATTTTTTACACCCTCTATCAATCTGGTATAATTCGGGCAATGATTCGTAAATTAAGTGCGATTGGTTTGAGTATCTTATTACTTGCCAATATCATCGTTTTGGTGATTATTTGGGCCGAAATGACATACTTAAGTCTTCAACAATATCGGTCGCCGATTCGGGGCATAGCCTTAGAACGGGTTGAACCTGCACCACCGCGCACCTCGAAGATGGTAATTGTACTATTGAGCGGCTTGGGGTATGACAGTTCTTCAACGCTTGACTTGCCTGCCTTAGACCAGTTAAAACAAGCCGGAGCAAGCCTGATGATCCAGAGTGCTCCTCCAACCTACCCTCAATCAACATGGGGTACGTTGATGACTGGCGCGTATGCTGAACTAAATGATGCCCCTCCCATCGACAAACCTGTTGCCATGCTCCATGCCCTACAACCAGACACCCTATTTCGGTTAGCTAGACAAAATAATTTACAAACTGCCTTGCTTGGCAGATCAGCATGGCAGAATCTCATTCCTCGCTCGCATCTTAACTACAGCTTTTTTATAGCCGAGGGTGATGCCGAAGCAGACGAGGCAATTATTGAGGCGGCATTGCCCATCATCGAGCAAGACGAGATTGATTTGGTTTTTATCCAGTTTAGCCAAATCGGAACAGTGGCAACAACTGAGGGACTGACAAGCGAGAACTATCCCTTAGCGACAGAACGAGTTGACCGATATTTAGCACAAATTAGTCAATCTTTAGATTTAAGTAGCAGTGTGTTACTGGTTATCTCAGATCATGGACATACGGAAGCCGGTGGATATGGAGGGGTAGAGACCGAAGTTACCCAACAGCCCTTTGTGATTGTGGGTGAAAACATTAAGCCGGGCACGTATAGCCAAGCAAAACAGATTGACATCGCCCCCACAGTCGCCGTAATTTTAGGCTTGGCCCCGCCCAATGCGGCTCAAGGGCGTATCCTGTTTGAACTGTTGCGCTTTTCTGACGAAGACCGTGCTTTAGCTCAACTCCATATCGCCCAACAACGCACTACCCTAGCTACTGCATACATCAGCCTGATTAATGAGGCTTACATGCCCATAACCTCAACCGTTATTGGCAATGACTTAGCCCTCGCCGAGCAGATATTTGTTGAGGAAGGAAACCTCAATGGCACCTTTGAATTAGCCTCACTGATTCAAAATCAGGCTGATGCAGAAATCCGTACTGCTCGGAATAGTCGTTTAGGACAAGAGCAATTGCTACGCCTCCTTATTGTTACAGTAGTTATATTACTTTGGCTAATGGTTATGTGGCGATTCCGAGGCCCGTATACGAATGTTGTCGTTATTGCCACAATCATAACCGTGCTGTTATACTATGGACTGTATCAGATTCAAGGATTTAGTTACTCCCTAAGTGCTTTTCCTAACTTAGCTGAGTTACCTATAGAGGTCACTCGACGAGCCGCCGTAAGCATGCTGATTGGTGGTGGGGTACTGATGTTATCGTTGCTGTTTTACGACGAAGGCGACTGGATTACACTGCTCGGAATCGGATATGGCTTTTCGGTTTTGGTCACATTTGTTTTTGCCATACCCTTATTTTGGGCATTTTGGCAAAACGGTATGGCTTCGGTTTGGTTTTTACCGGATCCGGTTTCTGCATTTTGGCAAATTACAGGGGTGTTTGAAGTCGTTGTGGTGGCGACCATCGGCCTGTTATTACCTTGGCCAATTATGAGCCTTAACGTATTCATCAGTTTAGTTCGTCAACGTCTCGACGAATCTGATCGTCGAGCTAATCGTTTACCAACATTAAGGTTATAAAAGAACTATTATATATTTTGTCTTGAGCAACATTGTGTAGTGGTCAAGATGCTGTTGGAGTGCAAAAGCATCTTGCTTTTGCCAGCAATAGCTGAGAAGCGATTGCACTCCTTTTTCAACATCAAGCTGACCACCGCAACATGTCAGATATTGTGTAGTGGTCAAGATGCTGTTGGAGTGCAAAAGCATCTTGCTTTTGCCAGCAATAGCTGAAAAGCGATTGCACTCCTTTTTCAACATCAAGCTGACCACCGCAACATGTCAGATATTGTGTAGTGGTCAAGATGACGTTGGAGTGCAAAAGCATCTTGCTTTTGCCAGCAATAGCTGAAAAGCGATTGCACTCCTTTTTCAACATCAAGCTGACCACCGCAACATGTCAGATATTGTGTAGTGGTCAAGATGCTGTTGGAGTGCAAAAGCATCTTGCTTTTGCCAGCAATAGCTGAAAAGCGATTGCACTCCTTTTTCAACATCAAGCTAACCACCGCAACATGTCAGATATTGTGTAGTGGTCAAGATGC
>JAUCGA010000050.1:20636-38058 GCA_030377865.1 Anaerolineales bacterium HSG25
ACATCAAGCTGACCACCGCAACATGTCAGATATTGTGTAGTGGTCAAGATGCTGTTGGAGTGCAAAAGCATCTTGCTTTTGCCAGCAATAGCTGAAAAGCGATTGCACTCCTTTTTCAACATCAAGCTAACCACCGCAATATGACAGTTCTTAACTCAACACACAATATATAATAACCTAAACAGTCTATGAGAGTATTGATTACAGGCCAAGATGGTCAGCTTGGTCGTTCTATGCAGGAGATACTAACTCAGCATGGAATTACGATATTATCTGCGCCATTCCCCGAATATGAGATTACTGATCATAAAATTGTTCAACAAATTTCGTCACAAAGCCCAGATGTTGTTATTCATTGTGCCGCTATGACCCATGTTGATGGGTGTGCCGAAGACCCAGACTTAGCCTTTCGAGTGAACGCGTTTGGGGCACAGAATGTAGCTCATGGCTGTATGCGATGTAATGCCGATTTAGTCTATATCTCATCAAACGAGGTATTTGACGGCCAAGCTGATACGCCATACACCGAGCAGAGCGCTACCAACCCGATAAATCCTTATGGTAGTTCTAAACGCTCAGGAGAGAAGATGGCCGAGCGGTATCAACCCAAAATGTATGTGGTGCGGACGGCATGGCTATACGGCCCTGGTGGAAACAACTTCCCAACTAAAATTATGGCCGCGGCCGATAAACATGGTAAACTACGGGTCGTGGCTGACGAAATTGGTAACCCAACCTTCACCCTCGATTTAGCCGAGGCGATTGTAACATTGATAAAAACCAGAGAGTATGGAACCTACCATTTTATTAATGAAGGGTACTGCTCTCGCTATGACTTTGCCGCAGAGATATTACGTCTTACCGGACGTGAGCATATTCCATTAGAGCCTATTACCTTGGCCGACTATCCACGGGCATCCACGGTTCCTCCGTTTTGCCCCCTCGAAAATACACAAGGAGCCACTTTAGGAATAAAGCTTCGTCCATGGCAGGATGCTTTGGCGGAATATCTACAAAATATAACCCATTAACTTTTATTAACCTACAGGAGTGTAACAATGCACGCAAAAACATTAACAACCCAAATCAACAAAAACACCCAACGTTTAGTCGCCGCGGTAATTTTCTTTGCCGCTCTGACCGCATTGACAGCCCAAATTAAGATTCAGCTTGTCCCAGTTCCTATAACCTTGCAAACCTTAGCCGTCGTTTTGTCGGGGTTAGTATTAGGCGCTCGTGGTGGAGCCGCGGCTCAACTCGCTTATTTAAGCATGATCGCCATTGGTTTACCCGTAGATGCCAACAATATTGGTCAAGCGGCCTTCTTTGGCCCAACAGCCGGATATTTGTTCGGATTTGTTATCGCCGCTTATGTGACAGGCTGGCTAAGTGAGCGATTCGCTACCACAAACTGGTGGGGGCATTTTGTAGCCGCATTAGCCGGAGCCATAACCCTTTATATTGTGGGCGCTAGTTGGCTTGCCGCAGTGATTGGCTGGCAAAACGCATGGCTGTTTGGTGTCGCTCCCTTTATTTTATGGGATTTGGGTAAAGCCATTGTAGCCGCCAGTGTGGCTGAAAGTGCCAAATATTGGATCAATCGCTAGGTAACAGTTCAAAAGTTTGCGGACTTATCTCCTCCGAGGTATGTAGTTTTCCTCGTTCGCCCGTTGGTAGTTCGGGGAGGTGTTCCGCAGAATTTATGCTCACCTACTTAGACACCTTTTCGAGATATATCTCATAACACAGCCAAAAGTTGTGATACAAATAATACAAGTATCTAATCAGAAGCCGGATTTTTAATAAAAATCCGGCTTCTTTCTCATCTGAATATATACTAAGACGGAGCAAACACCATGACCCACATCATCACAGAACTCAAAGATGGTATATTAAGCTTGACCATCAACCGTCCTGAAAAAAAGAACGCCTTGACCAGTGCTATGTATCAGCAGTTATATGAAGGATTTGTACAAGCAAGTGACGACCCCACGGTGCGAGTTGTCCTAATCACTGGAGCCGGAACCGATTTCACTGGTGGAAATGATCTCAAAGATTTTTCCACATGGACAGAAGGGGGGCGCTCATTAGACGAACTACCCGTAATTCGTTTAATTAATCATATTGTCAACTTTGAAAAACCGATTGTAGCCGCTATAAAAGGATTAGCAGTTGGCTTTGGCACTACTTTACTGTTTCATTGTGATGTAGTGATAGCCGGAGAATCGGCTAAATTTATTTTACCTTTTAGCAAATTGGGTGTTGTGCCAGAGTTTGGCTGTTCGTTGATGTTTCCCAAAGCCGCCGGTAAAGCACGAGCCAGCCATTACATGTTGCTTGGCGAACCTTTTGGGGCGACAGAAGCACTCGACATGGGGGTGGTTAGTTTGGTTTGTGCTGACGATCAGGTTGAGTCGAATGTTTGGCACCGATGCCAACAGTTTACTCAACTTCCGGCCAACACACTCAGGCAAATCAAACAGTTGATTATGCCTCCAGAGGAACGAGCACATCTGCTGAACGTCATCAAGACTGAAACTCGATTGTTTGCCGAGGGCTTAAACTCACCAGAACATAAAACCGCCATTGAGACATTTTTCAAGGCACGGCAAAAATAGCGGGTATCATATTTCCTCACCTATTCGCAAATTCCCTCAAACAGACTATAATTTCATGGAGTACAGGACGGTGAAACATGCAAACCAAACAATTATTTTTAATCGTTAGCAGTCTCATCATTTTGATGATTTGTATCGGGGTAATGGTGTTTATTAGTGGAACTAGCTGGTTTCTGACAGATATTTCATCTGACCAGCCGGAGGATACTCGTTCTCGTATATTGTTGCCCTTGTCAAACAAACCGACGGCTACCTTGGCCGTTTTGGCTGATGTTAACCCCACTGCCACGGACTCGCCATCACCGACTGTCATGCCGACCAGTACACCATTGCCTACTGAGGTGATTATTATTGAGGAGGCTACCGTACCAGTACTAACCTCTGTCCCAGAGCCAACAGTTGTTGAGACTGAATCTGGCTCAAGCATGGCTCAAGCAGAGGTAGTCGATACTCAAACCATTGCTTTACCCGCGGGATCGGTCAGCGTTAATAATTCAGTTGGTTTGGCCTCCAAACTCGTTATCCCCAAACTAGACCTAGATGCACCTGTGGTCTTGGCTCCAATTCGGAACGGTACATGGGAGGTGGAGCATCTTGGTCAAGATTTGGTCGGACATTTGGAGGGAACGGCTCCGGTAGGGTCAGAGAGTAACATTGTCTTAGCGGCTCACGTCACCATAGATATAGGTGTTTATGGCCCTTTTGCTGGGTTGGCTTTACTAGAAAACGGTGATGAGGTGATGGTGTATGACGAACAAAATCAGATACACCGGTATCAAATCACTGAGCGCCAAATCGTTGACCGTAGTAACGTAAAAGTAGCCTACCCCACCGATGAATCCCAAATCACTTTGATTACCTGTAGTCGTTGGAGTCAAGAGGATGGCCGGTATCTGGATCGACTGGTGATTAAAGGGACGTTGGTGACAGAATAAGTACTCAAGCAAAAGTTTCGCAGACTTATCTCGTAAAAGTTCAGTAAAACCGCCCTAGAAACCCGATTTCTTAAAAAAATCAGGTTTCTGACGCTCCTTCTGGCAAGTTCACTGAATATTTACCTTATCTCTTCCAAGGTATGCCGTTTTCCTCGTTCACCCGTTGGTAGTTCGAGGAGGTGTTCCGCAGAATTTATGCTTACCTACAAGACAGGTTCAATCATCAACATTGAGTCTGTCTTTTTTTTTCAACTTATCTTGTAAAACATCCATTCATCCTAAAGCAATGTGAACGGTTGAAAGAAAGTGGCGAAACGAGTATAATTATCAATAAGGTAACAGATTCTAATTGTGACATCCTCAAAAGATTGCCCATGTTACCAAAATACCGCATATCCAGAAGGATCATCCTCCATGCAACATTTTCTTGATATAAATGAATTCTCCGCTACAGAGTTATGGCAGTTTCTTAAAAAAGCTAAAGCATTAAAAGATGAATTAAAAACCAATGGGCGCAACGAACCGATTTTAACTGGTAAAACATTAGGCATGATTTTTCAAAAGCCTTCGTTACGAACCCGAGTATCCTTTGAGGTGGGCATGTTACATCTCGGTGGTCAAGCCGTATACATCTCCCCCCATGAAATCGGTTTAGGTAAACGAGAATCGGTAGCCGATGTGGCTCGGGTACTGTCCGGTTATGTCGATGGAATTATGGCTCGTGTTTTTTCGCATGACCATATTTTAGAGTTGGCTGAATATAGTCGAGTACCAGTTATTAATGGCTTGAGTGATTATAATCATCCATGCCAAGCCTTAACCGATGTGTTTACTATGTGGGAGCATTTTGGCCGGATAGAGGGGCTGACTATGGCCTACGTGGGTGATGGAAATAACATGGCGACCTCGTTGGTGATTACCGCGGCTAAGTTGGGTTTTCATATTAATATCGCATGTCCAACAGGGTATAACCTCCCCCCAACTATTCTGTCAAAAGCCAAGAGTTTAGCCGAAGAGACAGAGATTAATATTTGTGTGACCGAAGACCCCGTAGAGGCTGTTACTGATGTTGATGTCATCTATACCGATGTTTGGACCAGCATGGGGCAAGAGGCCGAATCGCAAGAAAGATTGAAGGTTTTCCCACCCTACCAAGTAAATAATAAATTAGTAGCCTTGGCAAAACCAGAGGCCGTTGTTATGCATTGTCTACCCGCCCATCGAGGTGAGGAGATCACAGATGAGGCCACAGATGGGCCTCAAGCAATCGTTTTCCCCCAAGCAGAAAATCGTCTCCATGCACAAAAAGCAATTTTAGCATTATTACTTAAATAAATGGTTCTCTGGTAGATTCCGTGCAACTCAAAACTGCATCCTAAATTAGATACTTTGATGGGGCAATCTTCCCGCAAGTTTTAAACTTGCGGGAAGATGATGATACAATCATGACATTTGCACGGAAAGCCCCAAAGAGCCAATAAATATCCAAGCAAAAATTTTAGCCCCTATTGGTTTCCAAAATCGTTAAGGGCTACCGCAGAATTTATGCTTAGGAATGGGGATTAAATAAGTTGCGCGTTTTCACATAAGAATGAATTCTTATGTTGACACGAGAAACCTGCTTAAGCAGGTTTTCCGTTTAAGACGCTGATTTCAATCAGCGGTCTTATGCACAAGTTAAAAAAACTCATTCCTTATACATTAATCGAAGGTGAAGCGTTAATATGGCTGGTGATCAAAACAAGTTTCGGACGGCAATGTTTCATGCAGAACGTTTTAGCGAAGAAGGTGACTGGAATCAAGCCAATACCGCGTATCGGTATGCCTTGGCTGAGTTTCCTAATAACGAAGCGGCAATTGTAGGCTTTGGCGTAGCTACCTATCAACTTGGCTCGGCAGAAAACGCTTGGCGCGCCTTTCAACAGGCACTTAAAATCAACCCGAATAATACAGACGCGTTAAGTTGTATGGCTGATATCCAAGTAGAGATGGGTCGTCCTGAAACAGCCGCCCAAACCTACCTTCGCGCGGGTAACATTCTCGCTTCAAAAGGCGACATTGCCGCAGGAGTTGAGGCTTGGCAACAGGCTATCGAGATAAAGTCTGATTTTGTCGATGCACATCGCAATTTAGCGCATGGCCTCGCCCGACAAGGTGAAGAGCGTCTTGCCGCTCGTCAATTTTTGGCCTTAGCCGCGCTCTATCAGCAACAGCGCAACATTCCCATGGCCGCTCAACAGGTTGAAGCCGCTCGGCAACTTATTCCCGATGATTCCGGTATAGAAACGGCAATTTCGGCCTTAAAACAGGGGCAACTGGTTCAATCTGACATGATTAGTGAGACGGAACCGGAGCCAGCCTCCTTTGAACCAGATATGTTTGACTTTGAGGAAGAGACGATTGAGGTAATTCCCTCGCTCATGCTTCCCGAAGAAGATGAAGATGAAGATGAGGATGAGGATGTTACTCTTTCCGTGCCCTCATCATTACTAATGGAGCCGGATGAAAAAGAAGATGACTTTAGTGCCGGTATCCCTTCATTGTTAACACCCGAAGATGATGAACCCGAAGAGGACGAGTTTAGTGATCTCATGCCCTCGTTATTAACCCCGGAAGAGGACGAACCCGAAGATGACGAGTTTAGTGATCTCATGCCCTCGTTATTAACCCCGGAAGAGGACGAACCCGAAGATGACGAGTTTAGTGATCTCATGCCCTCGTTATTAACACCAGAGGATGATGAACCGGAAGAAGATGATTTCAGTTCTCTTATGCCCTCGTTATTGTTGCCAGAGGATGACGAGCCGGAGGATGATTTCAGTTCTCTCATGCCCTCGTTGTTACTGCCGGAGGATGACGAACCAGAGGTGGATTCCTCATCAGTAATGCCCACCGACGAGACGGTAGAACTAACTGAATCGGAAGAGGATGACCCCTTTGCCGAAGATGCTCTAGGTGACTTTTTTGATGATACACCTGCTGAAGAAGAGGTCGAAGAAGACCCCTTTGATTTTAGTTTCGACTCCCCTGATAGTAACGAATCGAGTGGTGGCCTAATTGAAAGTAAACGCCAAAAAGCATTGGCCGAACTAGCAAATATTATTTTTGAAGATGACCAAGGTGGGCCAGAAACATCGGTCTTACCAGATGGGACACAGGTCTCGCGCATGGAAATCAACATGATGGTCATCCAAGCCATTGATTTACAGGCTCGTGGTGACATGTCCGAAGCTGTTGACAAATATAGGCAGGTCGTACAAGCCAATGCCGGACGACCTGCGCTTTACTATAATTTGGGTCTGTTGTATCAAGAGCAGGAAGAGTACACCGAATCGGTCAAACTGCTCCGCATGGCCTCACCCGACCCTGACTATCGTTTAAGTGTGCAGTTTGCCTTGGGGCAGGCCTATTACGCTTCCGATAAACCGGAGCAAACCTTAATGCAGTTTTCTGAGGTGCTAAAAGAGGTCGATTTAGAGACTGTCGATGATGAGCAATATGATGAGCTAGAATCATTTTATGATAGCTTTGCCGACGAGTTTTTAGCCGATGAAACCCCTGATAAGTTAGAGAATTTTGTTACCGCGGTTAAGCAGTTTTTTAGCCATGATAACTGGCTACAGCGGGTTGATGAGGCGCGCCAACGGCTTGATCGTATTTCGGATGATCGGGTAATGAGCTTGGCCGAATTCCTTGAATCACCAGAAACTGAGATGATTATCACCGCCTTAGCTAATACGAATGAATATTTAGAGCTTGATTTGCCCATGTCTGCCTCGGAGGAGTGTTTACGGGCAATCCAACGAGCGCCTTTATATTTACCACTTCATACCCGTTTAGCTGATATTCTGCTCAGACAAAACAAAACCGATGCCGCCATTAATAAATATGTATCAGTTGCTAATGTGTACGAAATTCGTCATCAAACGGAACAAGCGGTTGGAGTGTTTAAGAAAATTCTAAAAATTTCTCCGTTGGACACCACCATTCGCACCAAATTGATCGATATGAATTTGCGGCGCGATAAAATTGATCCAGCTATGGAACATTCCTTAGCCTTGGCTGATTCTTATTATCAGTTAGCTCAAGAGGATAAAGCGTTAAAACAATATGAAGACGCGTTACGATTGGCCGCCAAAGCTAATGACCCATCCCATTGGCAAGTGAAGATTTTGAATCAAACCGGCGACATATATAATCAGCGGTTTGACTGGAACAAAGCCACGGCTTACTTTGAGCAATCCCATCAGCTCGACCCAAAAAACGAAAGAGCCTCTAAACAGTTGGTTGATTTGTATTATAAACAGGGACGCACCAGCCAAGCAATTAAAGTGCTAGATAAATTATTGGCTGTTTATCATAAAGATGAACCTATTAAAGCGATTAAACTTCTAAAAGAGCTAGTAACCATTAATTCGGGTGATATGTTCCTACAGCAACGATTAGCAATCTCATACATGCAGGGCGGTAATAAACAAGATGCTATTTCGGCTTATGATGAACTTGGCGAGATGCAACTGAATAAAAACATGAACGCTCAAGCCGCTCAGACGATTCAGACGATTTTGAGGTTAAAGCCTGAGAATCCTGATGGATACAAACAACTATTACAGCAGATTAAAGCTGGCACGATTTAATACCACCTAAAACCAGAGTTACTTTTCACTATTCAGACTTTAGGAAGTTCCAGAATTTAAAACCTCCCAAAACCATTGTGACACTCGTACCCCCTCCCAGCCTCCCCCTGCTAGGGGGAGGAGCCGCTTCCCCCCTAGCAGGGGGGACTGAGGGGGGTAGAGACTCTGCTCAATTTGGGAGATTTATTTTCTTGGAATTGCCTTACCCCACGGCTAACCACTTGTGTTCGATACATCATTTGTCCTGTCCCGACTAAACTATTTCAGTATTATTGATATACTGCTTGTCACCTTCATTTTCTACTGGATATTAAGACTTATCCAAGGGACACAAGCAGTTCAGCTTTTACGCGGGATATTAATCATCCTCGTTTTAGCCGCTATCTCCTCAAGTTTTTTAGAGCCATTTATTGCCTTTCGTTGGCTTTTATCCCGCAGTTTACCTGCGCTCCTAATCTCTATACCGATTATTTTTCAACCAGAACTGCGTCGGGCACTTGACCGATTAGGTAGTACAGGTCAAATTATTACCTCTTCTCAACGTTCTGCTGAAATTGAACAAAGCATTGAGGCCGTAGTCACAGCTTCAATTTATCTTTCCCAAGAGCAACATGGCGCGCTCATTGTTTTTGAACGGAGCACGGGCTTGGGCGATTATATTGAAACAGGGATAACCCTGAATGCTTTGACTACCCCTGAACTTCTTATCACCATATTTTTTCCTAACACTCCGTTACATGATGGTGGGGTAATTATTCGTAACGATTGCATTGTTGCCGCGGCAACTGTATTTCCTTTGGGTAATACAGTCGTATCAAGCGACAACATGCTTGGCACTAGACATCGAGCGGCTATCGGAGTCAGCGAGATTACAGATGCGATAGCTCTGGTAGTGTCAGAAGAAACAGGTATTATCTCTATTGCCGTTGACGGGACTATAACTCGTAACTTGGGGGAAGCAGAGTTGCGACATATTTTGAAAAATTTTTACGCCTCACAGTTGCACCCTCGTTTTTCGAGTTGGAACAGCGCAAAACAATCCTTATCTAACAAAATATCAAGCCGCAGGTAATGACTGCATGCAAGTTTGCAATGCCTTGTAAGTTTTTTAGCGCCTAATAGTCTTGAAAACCTTTAGGTTCTGTTTTGAAGACTCCTCACACTCAAATAGTCCACAGTATTTACGCTGTTTAGAGCAAGATTTACAGGATAAGAGAATTTTTATTCTCCTATCCTGTAAATTCTGCTCTATAATAGTCATTGGATGAGTTCTGTGTAGTTATCAGAGGTTCTGTTGCAGAAATTACATTCACATAAGATGTCCAGATAAACTCTGTCCCAATTAGTCATCCGATGACTAGCGGCCAAAACTCTTCTGAAGGGCTATAGATGTTCAGATAAACATTTTCAGTTGTCACCTTCCCACAAGTTTTGAACTTGCGGGAAGGTTGGTCTTGAATTGAAAATCATTATCTGAAAGACTGTATACCTATGTTAAAGAATCTTAGCACACTCCTTTTTGCCCTGTTTTTGGCGATTTTAGTTTGGATTGTCGCGATTAGGGAACAGAACCCACCGGTCGAAGGAACCTATAACCGCCTAATTGCTATCGAGGTTGTTCCACCGCCAACAGGTCTGACTACTACCGATGAACTACCCAATAACCTACAAGTTCGCATTAATGCCCCGCAAGATCGTTGGGATAAACTGACTCCAGAAAAATTTAAGGCGGCGCTCGATCTCTCAGATTCTTCTACTGGTCTAAACGAAATCCCCATTCAGTTAGCTATTTCAGATAGTCAGGTCGACATTATAGAGTATGAACCAGCCTCCGTCAGCATCAATTTGCAAGCAGAGCAAACCCAAACTTTATTTGTTACGGTTGAGTTAAGCGAGTTTCCTGCTCTAGGCTATATTAGCCGTCAACCCATTGTAACCCCGCCAACCGTCACTGTAACTGGCCCAGCTTCCATAATCAGCCAGGTTGATAAAGCTGTCATTAAAGTATCGGTGCGTGGAGCCAAGGAGCCGATAGAACGCACTCGGTCGGTTCTTATTCGTGACCGTGATGATTTGACGATTAATGGTCTGGAGGTTGAACCATCCCAAATTGAGGTTATCGTTCCAATAGAGCAACGGTTTGACTATAAAGATGTTTCAGTGAGCGCGGTAGTAGAGGGACAGGTCGAACCGGGTTATTGGGTTAGCAATATCGCCGTAGAACCAGCAACGGTCACAATTTTCGGTGACCCACAAGTTCTAAATGCACTGCCCGGTTTTGTAGAGACGGCTCCTGTTCATTTAAACCAAGCTATAGCTGATATTGTGCAGATTGTTCCGCTGAATTTGCCCGATGGGGTAACAGTGGTATCATCCGATGACCAGCAGACCTCAAATAGCGCACAAGTAACCGTGAAAGTCGAGGCAATTGAGGGGGGCAAGACAATTCAGCGCCCTGTAAAACAACAAGGGGTTGATCCCAATTATGATTGGAGTGCTTCACCTGACCATGTTGATGTGATTTTATCAGGGCCGATTCCTCTTTTAGAATCGATTACACCAGAAGAGATTGAGGTTATCGTCAATCTCTTTGAGTTGCCACCCGGAACGCATAAGGTAACACCTACCGTTTTTGCACCAGAAGGTTTGCAGGCCACAACAATATTAAGTTCCGTCGAAGTCACTATCACATCTCAACCAACGGTCACACCAACATCACCACCGCCGACCCTAACACCAACGCCAAAAGCTATCGGCGGACGATAAGATAAGTTTAAGTGAATAGCCATTCGTAATTTGTGACGCGTGAATCTTTACGAATTACGAATTACAAATTACGAATTACGAATTATTTTTATGAGCAAACAGAAACCCATTGTTGCCCTTGTTGGGCGACCCAACGTCGGTAAATCGACTCTATTTAACCGTATTGTTGGACAACGTAAAGCAATTGTTGAGGATTTAGCCGGTACAACCCGAGACAGGTTATACGGTACCGCCGATTGGGGTGGACGAGATTTTGTCCTTATTGATACCGGTGGTTTGGAGTTTGATAACTCAGCCAAAGAAAAAAAGTATCGAGGGCGGAGCAAAAGTAAACAGAGTAACAAGGTCGGTTTTCAAGCGGGGTCAGAAAGCCGTCTTTTTTTGACTGAGATTCGAGATCAGATTATGATTGCCATTAACGAAGCTGATGTCATTATCTTTTTGGTTGATGGTGAAACCGGCTTAACCAATACCGACGAGGATGTGGCCGAACATTTACGTCGTACCCAAAAACCTGTCATTTTGGCAGTTAACAAAGCTGATAACAAAAAACGTCGTGAAAACGCGGTCGAATTTTACGCCATTGGTCTGAATAATCCGATTCCGATATCAGCGATGCATGGAACCGGAACCGGTGATTTGTTAGACTTAGTGGTCGAATCGTTCCCCATGAGCGAGGAAGAAGAGGAAGAAGAGGAAGATATAAAAATCGCTATATTGGGGCGACCCAACGTTGGTAAATCGTCGTTGTTGAACAAACTATTGGGCGAGGATCGGGTCATTGTTTCTAATGTGGCTGGC
This sequence comes from Anaerolineales bacterium HSG25, assembly GCA_030377865.1. Lineage (GTDB taxonomy): Bacteria > Chloroflexota > Anaerolineae > 4572-78 > J111 > JAUCGB01. Next base: position 32,394 of record JAUCGA010000050.1, read on the forward strand.
ACCACCCGCGATGCGATTGATACCCATATCGAATACAAAGGTTTCGATTTAACCCTAATTGATACTGCCGGAATCCGACGACGGGGAAAAATTGAACCGGGCGTGGAAAAACATAGTTTTTTACGAACTGTTAAAGCCGTTAACCGTACCGATCTCTGTTTATTGCTTATTGATGCTGGAGAGATGGTCGCCGCCCAAGATGCCCACATTGCTGGATACATTTTGGAGGAGAACAAAAGCGTGGTGGTTATCGTCAATAAATGGGACACTATCGACGATAAAGACACCTATACCATCAACGAGTTTACTAAGTTGATTCGAGCCGAGCTACAGTTTTTGGACTACGTACCGATTTTATTCATCTCGGCTTTAACTGGACAACGAGTCGATAAGGTTTTGGATTTGGCCTTACGGGTACAAGAGGAGCGATTACGGCGTATCTCTACCGGACAGTTGAACCGTTTGTTAAGAGAAGCTGTAGCCAAACATCCACCTAAGGGAGGGCAACGATACCGGCTCAAGTTCTTCTATGTTACTCAGGCAGGTATTAACCCGCCTACATTCGTCTTTTTTGTCAACGATCGATCATTGGTTCATTTTACCTATGAGCGCTATTTAGAAAATCAAATCCGGGCTAAGTATGACTTTTTAGGAACTCCTATCCGCCTTATTTTCCGTAATCGTAATGAAAAAGATTTGTAGTGACCGTGATATATTTGTTAGGAATGAGTTGCACGTCCCAGAGTGGTTCAATCTTTAAGATTGAACCACTCTCCCATGACCAACTGCACAGTTAATTAATCCCATTCCAACCCTAAAACTACTGTAATTGGCCTACGCCAATTCGCCTACGCGGCCTTTGCTTGCGAGTAGCAGAAGTGATATAATCTTTATATGGCAACACAAACAAAACCCTATCAGCAGTCAATTTTCCCTCCATTCTTAATGCACATGGTCGTGACTGGAATGGCTATACTTTTTTTAATCGTGGGGGTCGTAACTGGCTATCTATTTTATTACGCGGTTAAAGATGTCACCAAAGAGCTGGTCGCTCGGACAAACTTACCCGCCGCCGCTCCACATCAGGTTGACCTAGCCCTCCCCCTCGCCGCCTTACCGCTAACCGGCGATGGGAATACACTCCCTATCCTCAACATACCCATCCCCATGCGGGGAGGAGATGGAAGCCGAGCAACCGGGATTACAGGTGTTGAGCTACCCGATTATGAGAAAAAAGAGCGGGTTAACATCCTTTTGATGGGGGTTGACCGTCGTCCTGACGAGATGTTATCTCGAACCGATTCGTTGATTGTGGTGACCGTTGATCCGAACACTCAAACGGCGGGCATGCTCTCTATCCCCCGTGATCTCTACGTTCCCATTCCGGGATATGAGGGCGAAGACCGGATCAATAAGGCTTATTATTTAGGGGAAAAGGATGATTACCCCGGTGGTGGGCCTGCGTTAGCCATGCGAACAATCCAAAAAAACTTTGACATTCCAATCCATTTTTACGCTCAAATCGACTTTAATGGCTTTCGCGAAGTCGTTGATACCTTGGGTGGTATTGACGTATACGTCGAAACCGAGATTGACGACCCTACCTATCCTGACGAAAACTATGGCTATGACCCGTTCTATATTACCGCAGGTGAGCATACTCTGAACGGTTATGATGCCCTTCGATATGCCCGTACCCGTCATACTGCTGGCTCGGATTTTTCACGGGCGCAACGTCAGCAACAGGTTTTGTTAGCCATTCGTGACAAAGCGCTTCAACTAAACATGCTTCCCAAAATTCCTGAATTATGGGACAGCCTCTCAGATTCAATCGACACCAACCTACAACTCATCGATATTATCGAGTTAGCGCAATTGGCTGATGATATTGATGGGGATGATATTAAGTCGGCAGTGATTGATTATAACTACACTGTAGATTATGTCACCGATATTGGAGCGCAGGTTTTATTACCCCTCCGAGACAAAATTGAGCCGTTAATCCAAAGTATCTTTACCGAAACTGAACCAACTGGGCCAAGTGAAGAGGAAATTCAAGCTCAAATTGATGCTCATAATCAAGAGCGGGCCGAGGCCATTCAGGAAGAGATTGAACGCCAAGAAGAACTCCGTTCGATTATTACTGACGAGGGTGGACAGGTGGTCGTTCAAAATGGAACAGAACAGACTGGATTAGCCGGAAAAACGGCAGATTACCTTCAACAAGAAGGGTTTAATATCATCCAGTTTGGTGAGGCTGACACAACTAGTTATGAACACACCGTTTTAGTCGTGTATGATGAAAGTAAAATCTATACTATCCAAATGTTAGCCACGATTTTTGATGTGCAAGAAAACAACATTCGTCTTAGCCCTCGTCCACAAGATGGCCTAGATGTTCGAGTGATTATTGGTAATGATTTTGAAATTCCTGATGCCTCAACGACGCTGACCTTGCCGGAATAAATCGAGCTAGCTTCTCCACTTTTTATATCCCTAGTCGGTGACAGAATAACTGTCACCGACTTTTTTGTTTAGTTTCCAACAGGTAACTTACTTCCCGACAAGAAGTTTAGCTTAGGCTAATTATAGAATAATATCTGACAAGATTAACCAAGATTAAAAACAAAAAATCCTGTCAATTCTGTTAATCCTGTCGAAAAAAATCTTTTCTCTAATCAAGATGTCGGGTATCAAAATAGGTAAAACCTTTATGAACCATAACCATTGGCAAGCCAAAAATCGAGCCACTATCAAAGAGCGTTTAGCATGGCTACAACAAGAGCCGGATGGTGTTCTGTTTCAAAAAAAACAGCCAGACCACATTGTAATGGTGGAAAAACAAGGCCAACGGATTCAGTTAGCCCTGCCCTGCCCCGTTTCTGAGATGACCCAATCGGTTTTGAATCTGGCTGATCCGTTGCATCTGATTGCGCCATATAATCAAGCTTTTATGGTTGCCCTAGCTTGGCAGAGCTACCCTCATCGAGTTTTGATTGGTGGTGTCGGTGGCGGGTCGTTTCCGCAAGTGTTACACCATTATCTGCCCCAGACAAAGCTAGAGTGCGTTGATTTAGATCCGGTCGTCATCGAGGTGGCCGCGCACTATTTTGGATTTCGACCGACTAAACGATTGGCGATTCATCAAGCCGAACTGCGGCACTATATCGAGCAATCTGAGCGATTGTACGACCTGATTTTTGTAGATGTATTTTTAGGCAGTGGTATTACTCCCTATCCTTTGGTTACGCAGGAGTTTTATCAACTCTGTTTGAAACGTCTTCAACCGCATGGCGTGTTGGTGCTGAACATTCCCCATGATGAATCTTACTTTGTGTCCAAACTCAAAACTGTGCAAAGCGTTTTTAAGTTCATCTATCTTTGTCGGGTAGAGATGGGCAATAGTGTCCTGTTCGCTACCAACGACTCAGTCATCAGCCGAGACGAATTGTTAGGGCGGTGCAGAGCTTTGCAGACTGAACATCGGTTCAGCTTTTCGTTACTCAAACGAGCCAAGGCTGTCTGCCTTCCCTCAGAGTTGGGGGATGTGTTACCAGATTTGTATGGTGCTTCTTTATTACGGGACACGACTCCACCATCCGATTATTTGGTCGGTTTGCCGAGCATGGCTGGTTAATAGTAAAAGTTCAGTAAAACCGCCCTAGAAACCCGATTTCTTTGAGAAATCAGGTTTCTGACGTTCCTTCTGGCGAGTTCACTGAATATTCACGGTTAATAGGTACAGTTTACAGTTATTTGTGGTGGTCAGGAGTGTGGTATAATAGCCTTATCTTTGTACAGGAGGATTGATGATGCGCGAATTTAATACAACTGGCCCATGTAATCCGGCCCTCCATTACACCGTCATGCGAGAAGGTTTAATTGAGGTTGGACGGGAGATGGTGGACAAGGGTAAATTTTTTACCATTTTTGCGCCACGACAGTCTGGCAAAACGACCTATTTTCAACTGTTGATGGAACGACTTAAGGATAACGGGTATACCGCGATTTGGATCAGTTTTGAAGATTTAAAAACAGCCAGTCGAGAAGAGTTTTATGACGATTTCGGTTATCAATTGCATGGTGAGTTGAGAGAGCATGGCCTGACAATACCTCAAACTATCAAAAATCAAATAACCTTGAGACGATTTTTTGAAAAGCGTGAAAACAAGCCAATGGTGTTAATCATCGATGAGTTTGAAGGTATCCCCGATTCGGTACTCAGTGAGGTGATGCACGCTTTTCGCAAGATTTATCATAAAAAAAAGGTGTATGCCCTTCATTCATTGATTTTAGTTGGAGTGAGTACGATTGCCGACTTGGTGATTGGGCCAGCCTCTCCGTTTAATATTGCTGACCAACTTGAAATCGAGTATTTCAGTAGAGATGAACTGAATGACCTGATTAACCAATACGTGGCCGAAAGTGGACAGCAGTTTGATCCTACGATGATTAAAGCGATTTATGAGAATACCCAAGGACAACCGGGGTTGGTCTGTGCTTTAGGTCAACATCTCATCACCAAAGTGGTACCTGACAGAAATCAGCCGGTGACAATGGAAGATTTTTATCCGACCCTCCGATTCTTTCTCACCAAGTATACGTCAAACAATATTCTGAACATTGTCCAAAAGGCCCGAGAGAAACGCGCCTTTATGTTAAAACTCCTGTTTCAACCGGAGCCGATTTCATTCTCTATGTATGATTCAGATACGGCCTGGTTGCACGCTAATGGGGTGGTGGATGATGTGGCAGGTTATGTTGATGTGACGGTTCCACTCTACAAAAAAGTGTTAATTACGGCCTTCCGACCTGTCATCAATGGAGAGAGCCAACACTATTTAACCTCAGCACGGGATGTGTTGGGCGATTATTTGGCTGAGGATGGACGGTTGAATCTGAACGCCTTGTTAGAAGCCTACCGCGCCTACGTGCGACGGCGAGGCTTTCTGGCCTTCGATACGGAGAATCTCAAAGAAGGGGCTTGGCACTACTCGCTGGATGGCTATATCAACTTTTTTATTCGTCAATTGGGCGGAGAAACTTACGTCGAAGTACCATCGGGACGAGGCCGTACCGACATCTTGATACGTTATCAAAAACGATCTTATATTATCGAGGTCAAGATATATGGTCAAATTACGGAGTTCAAACGAGGGAAAGGGCAACTGGCTGAATATCTCAAATCGGAGGGGCTGGCTGAGGGGTATTATGTGGTCTTTAGCAATATTCACACCGAAACAGATCAGTTGACGGACGAAGATATGATTGATGGCAAACGGATTGTCACCCACATCATCCGCACCAACTTTGAACGTCCGAGTGAGATGGGTGTGCCGGAGAGTTTGAAGTCAATGAAGAATTGAGAATGAAGAATGAAGAATGAAAAACGGTCTCCCGATTAGCTAAATCGGGAGACCGTTTTGGGCTGACCTCGTTCCCAAACTCTGTTTGGGGACGGAATTGCCCATAAACTCTGTTTCCTTTCCTGTCGAAACGGAGTTTCTAGCACAAGGGCGTTCCCACTAGAAATATTTTAGATCCCCGCTCCAGCCGATCCCCGATTGCTCACAGAATAGTCGAGCCTCATCGGTAAAACCACCCACCGACAGAAATCCGGCCAAAACAACCTGCTCTGGATACAAGGCTCGATAAACGGCCACCT
>JAUCGA010000143.1 GCA_030377865.1 Anaerolineales bacterium HSG25
TTGAATCCGGTTTGAATCTGGGGCTGTTACCTTAAAATTTGTAAAAGTTCAGTAATGCCGCCCTAATTTTTTCTTTGGTTCAGTAGAAAACAGGACTACAACGGATAATTGGAAAAAACGGATTGGTTCTCGACGATACGAATTAACCGAATTTGAATGTAATCAGTCTGTTATCGGAGAGGTTTTTATCCGTTAAATCCCCAAATCTGTTGTAGTCTTTCCTGATCGTTGCGATTATATAATCGCAACGGGTATTTGGCGGGTATATACCTGCCTATTGTGGGTACACTTCTGTTTTTTACAAGTTAGTTCTGAAAACTACTTATACTCGTGCCGTGTAGGTTGTCAAATCCTCCCACGAATTGAGGTCAAGAAAGTCATCAGTTGGTGGTGGGGTTATCTTCGCTTGTCCATCCACAGAGAGGATTTCATATACTGGCTCGGGGAATTTTTGACCTTTTAGATGCATGTTTCCAATATCTTGAGCCTGAATCTGATTACCCAAAAGTTCGTAAGTATCGGTGTCAATCAATATTTGGCCGCCTTTAGCGCTCTCTTGTAGGCGTTTTACCTTGTTGACCGCGTCTCCAATTACGGTAAAGTTCATCAACCGAGCGGTGCCAATATTGCCGACTACAGCTTCGCCGACCCCCACCCCAACACCAAATTCGAGCCGGTATTTGGGTGGGAGCTTATCATGCACTTGAGCCACCGACTGTTGTAAGGCCCATGCCGCTCGCACTGCCCGAAACGGGTAGTCATCTTGAGCTAAGGGCGCATTAAAAAAGGCCATAACCGCATCGCCCATAAATTTGTCTAAGGTTCCACCTTCGGCCAAAATTGCATCAGCCGCAACCCGCATATACTGATTCAGCAGTTCGACCAGCTTTTCAGGCGAGATGCTATTGCTAAAGGTGCTAAAGCCGCGTACGTCGGCAAATACAATGGCAACCTGCTCCCGTGAACCGCCTAGCTTGACTAAGTCGGGTCGAGCCAGCATTTGCTCAACCAAGGTGGGGGAGACATACCGCTCGAATAAGTCTCGAATCTGTTTCTTTTCTCGCTCTTTGCTCTTTTGCACCTGATACATCAGTTGCATATTATGAATTGCAATCGAGCCGTAGTCGGCCAGCATACGTAACAACCGTTCATCATGGTCAGAAAATTCTTCATCAACCTGTTTAATCAAACTCAGCGTGCCGACAGCCGTTTTTCCCATAGTCAGTGGCACTGAAAATACCTGTCCGTCCGGCTGAGGGGTTTGCCCTTCGCGTGTTTTTTGTACCTGTTCAGTAATTTTTCGGGTGACTGGATCAACTAAAACCAGTTTACAAGTGTGCCCTTCGGTCACAAATAAGGTTGCATCAACGATCCGCTCTAACATTTTGCCCGGTGGCATCAGAGTCGTAATCGACTTGCCGACCTGATACAGCACATTTAACTCGCCGACCCGTTGCTCCAGATTTTGATTGCTGACCATGAGCCGTTTCATGAGGCTGTCCTTCTCTTGTTTTAAACGAGCTACGGCCAACGCACCCTCAATTGCGTCGAGCATGTCTTCCGGCATAAATGGTTTGGGGACATAATCATGCACCCCGAGCCGAAATACCTCAATTGCCAAAGCCTCAGAACCTTGGGCCGTCATCAAAATAATCGGTACTTTACTGCCCTGATTACGTAGGTTTCTGATCATTTCAGGCCCAGTCATCTTGGGCATTTCGTAATCGGTCAAAATTAAATCGGGGGGATTTGTCGTCGCTTTATGTAAGCCCTCCATACCGTCAAAGGCAACTTCTATCTCAAAACCTTGTGGTTCGAGGATATATTCAATGACAAAGTCCCGAATATCTTTACTGTCGTCAACAACTAAAACACGTAATCTGTCCATGTAGGTTCTCCGCTATCTATAGGAGGTAGTTTGTTTTCATGGTAACAGAAATGTTAAGATTTTTGCATCCCCCAAGGGGACTAGTCAATAAATTAGTCGAGCTAAAAAAGGCAAATTGTGTAGTGGTCAACACGATGTTGAAAATGGCGCGTTGGCTTCCAGCCAACATGTCGGCTGGAAGCCAACGCGCCGTAAATCGATTACTTTTTAACATCAAGCTGACCATCACAAAAAAAGCAAATTGGTAACAAAACGTAATTTACAATTTACCATTCACCGTTTACCATTTATAATTTTGTATGTATGTTTGTATGTTTGTACGTAATTCTTATGACACAAATTTCCCCTTTTAGATGGGTGGAAAATTATTTATAATTTAACGTACTTACTCACCGCTATCGAGGTCCGGTCAGTTTGACAGTGTATCCCTCTGCCTCTAAAATTGCTTTTAGTTCATTGACATCGCCGCGTCCAGCCCAACGATTACTTCGACGATCCCACCAGATGCGGTCTTTGAGAATGTCGCGCACTTTGTCCCGCTCCACGGCAGGTAATACCATTGTTCGGTTTTTACGATGAATGGCAATGACGGTCGCTTCTTCGCTCATAGTTGTATCTCCTTATTACAGTCTTTAGATAATGGTTTTCAATTCAAGGCCAACCTTCCCGCAAGTTCTAAACTTGCGGGAAGGTGATGGCTGAAAATATTTATCTGAACATCTATAGTAACA
>JAUCGA010000051.1 GCA_030377865.1 Anaerolineales bacterium HSG25
AAAGTTAGACAATGCAATCATTGAACATGAGGAGGCACGAAAAGTGGCATACATCACATCTATAGAACGTCAAGGAATCGAAAAAGGCATTAAACAAGGTATCGAGCAAGGCATCGAGCAAGGCATCCAAAAGGGAGAACTACAAATAGCCAGAGAAGATGTCATTGAGGTGTTGATGATTCGTTTTGGCAAATTGCCCAAGAAACTGGTTAAGAGTATCAAACAAATTGACGAGTTAACCTTGCTCAAAACCTTACTCAAAAAAGCGGTTGTCGTTGAGTCGTTAGCCAAATTTAAGCGACTGGTAGCCGACCTGCTCACCGACAAACCAGCCAAACCTAATCGTATTGCAAGCCATGACGATTGAACCACCGAATCGTTGAATCGCATGAATCACCCATTTGCCCAATATCTTAACATAAGTTAAGATATACCACTTGGATGTGACAAAATTCACAAACTATTTTTATACCCCAACCTCACCATGAGCAAATAGCCTTGGTGAGGTTTTTTTTGTTATCCTCAATCGTTTCCTCAAGTTTGAGATGACTGTTTTGTGCTACCATGCGCGTGTGTTTATTGAGAATTCTACAGTGAACATAAGGGATCTCTAGGAGTTTCCGTGCAAAATTCCAATTCATGGTAAAATTCTCTCGGAGGCGCAAAGGCGCAGAGTGTCATGTTTTTCTCTGCGCCTTTGCGCCTCCGAGAGAGTGTTTTTTTTACTTAAAAATCAAAGGTTGTTTTGCACGGAATCCACCAGAGAACCCTCGTATGCTTGCATCATTTTTTCTCCGTTTTAAAGTTTAAATCATTCCAAAATTTCTCGCGGAGACGGAGGTTTTTCTCTGCATACCTAAATAATCCAGATTCCATCGGATTAAGTGGTAAGAAAAACAGTTAGCACTCTAAGAGGGAGAGTGCTAAAAATCAGATCAGTTATCCTTATTATTAAACGATATAGTCACTTTTGACTTGTTTGTGTTACTCACAAAAATCAAAATGGTGGAGAAGCACAACAAATAAGGCCAGAAATCGCCTAAGTTACATTAGTACTATAACGATAAGGATGCTAATGTAGCCTTTACCACTAAATTCGATGGAATGTGGTTTTTCGTTCAAGTTGGGCGGCTATATTTTGGCATGTCCTCGTTACTCCAAATCCAACTCATCTTTCATCAACAAATCAATCGGCACATCAAAGATGCGCGAAACTCCCAAAATGAAGCCCGTAGGAGGTTTTCGTTGCCCTTTCTCTATTCTGACCACAAAACTATTACCCACCCCAAGCATATCACCTAATTCAATCACGGTCATGCCATGTTGTTGTCGCAATGTATGGAGCTTTTCACCAAACCGCTTTATCTCTTCATAATTTCCCATAAGGAGTTGACAGATAGCTAATGGTTATGCTATAATTTCTGCCGTATAAGACAGAAAAAATTAAATTTACAAAAGGAGGTTCCCAAAATGAGTATCGAAAAACCCACCAAACTGCTGGCCCAATGGAGCACAGCAGAACTAAAGGTAGAACGAGCCATCGGCCAGATATTGCAACATATCATGGCCTTGTATAACGAGCTTACGCAGGCGCATGCCCGTCGGCAGAGCATGCGGAACGAGATAGAACAACTCAAGCAGACGGTCAAAACCATGCAGGCTCAAATTGATGCTTTGGTCGATTTTACGGGTATGCCACCCGACCATAAACCGAAACGGGGGCGAGGTCGACCACGGAATAGTGGATAGTGGATAGTGGATAGTGGATAGTTGAAAATCACATATTCACGTTTTCACGTTTCACATATTCACGTCTTCACGTTTTCACATCTATGTAAGGCGCAGGTTATTATCCTGCGTCTTGTTTTTTTATAATACGATTTATAGGAGATTCGAGCAAAAATTAGGGATGATTTTGGTGAGGCAACAAAAAAGAGGCCATCGTTGCCAATAGCCTCTTTTTTGCATATTACGTGGTGGTCAAGATGATGTTACAAAAACATTTAGAACAGGATTGGCGGAATGACACAAATTTGGCGTGCGTTTATCTGTGTCATTCCGCCAATCCTGTTCTTTATTTAACCAATGTGTAGTGGTCAACACGATGTTGAAATGATAAGCTTCTGCTTAATATTTGGATATAGATTACGCAACCCCCGAAACATTATTTTTAACCTTGGTTAAACCACCATGAACATCCCGTAAAACTTCAATATTAGCCAACTAAACTTGGACAAAGTAAGATTGACGCGTAAAATAGTGAACAGATAGCTAATATCAACAGCTAACATTTAAAATAACCTTAACTTTTACGGAGATAATTATGCTAACCAATCAACTTATGGGTTTATCAATGGCCGAGGTCGGGCACTCTGTCACCTTAAAACGCATCAACGCTACCCACAAACTCACCCACCGTTTAACCGATTTAGGACTAACCCCCGGAACCCCGCTTAATGTATTACAAAATCAAGGCGGTTCTTTAATTATCGGGGTGCGAAATGCCCGCGTTGCATTAGGACGAGGTATCGCCCATAAAATTATGGTTGAGCCAAATCCCGAAGTCACCACAATTGAGCAAGGCCAAACGCTCCAACCGAGCCTGAGTTATTAAGCCATGCCGCCGCTAACGATTGCCCTTGCAGGCAACCCCAATACTGGAAAAAGCACCATCTTTAATGCCCTCACCGGCTCACGACAGCGGGTCGGAAACTGGCCCGGCAAAACCATTGAACGGAAAGCGGGCATGTTTAAGCACGATGGCTTCGAGCTAGAGATTGTCGATTTACCGGGCACCTATAGCCTTTCTGCCTATTCATTAGAGGAGGAGATTGCCCGTGATTTTATCATCAAAGCCACTCCCGCCGGAGTGGTGAACGTGTTGGACGCGACAAATCTGGAGCGTAACCTGTACCTGACCACCCAAATTTTAGAGACTGGCGTGCCGACCATGCTAGTGCTGAACATGTACGACCAAGCCACGGCCAGACAGTACCGTATCGACACCGCCGCGTTGTCTACGGCTCTGCATGGCATCCTCATCGTTCAAACATCGGCCAGTCGAGGCGAGGGGCTAGAGACCCTCAAACAGACCATCGTCACATTTGCCCAACAGCAAGCCAACAGGAGGAAGCCGCATGGTCGATACCCCAATCAGCCCCACCAGCCCAGTTGTCACGTATGACACCTCGCTCGAAACCGAGATTGCTCACTTAAGCGTTATTATTCAAGAAAACCCCACACTTAACCAACAATATACCCCACGCTGGTTAGCCATTCAACTCTTAGAATCCGATTCAACCCTCTCCGCCGAACTACATCAGCATGCCGATTTACTGCAACAAGCGGAGGCGAGTCGGGCACGGATTATAGCCCATTATCAAGAAGAGCCAGACATTTTACTGGCCGAGCAACGGTACAACTTTGTCCACCAACTGACCAATCAAGTCCTGACGCGGCCTGATGGGAATCAATTGACGTTCTCTGACAAGGTTGACCAAATTGTCACCCATCGTTATTGGGGTTTGCCCATATTTTTGGGGCTGATGTGGCTGGTATTCAAAATGACCGCTGACCTGTCGGCTCCGATGGTTGACTGGATTGACGGCACAGTTGCTGGCCCCATCACCAACCGGGTTATGACCATCCTCGCCATGCTAGGATTAAGCGGCTCATGGTTGGAAGGACTTCTGGTTGACGGTGTCATTGCGGGCGTGGGCGGCGTACTGGTCTTTGTGCCGGTGTTGATGGCACTCTATTTAGCCTTGGCCTTGCTTGAAGATTCTGGCTACATGGCTCGAGCGGCCTTGGTTATGGAGCGCCCCATGCGGGTCGTGGGTCTGCCGGGCAAAAGTTTTTTGCCGATGGTGGTTGGCTTTGGCTGTACCGTACCGGCCTACTACGCCACCCGCATTTTAGACAATGAACGAGACCGAATTTTAACCGGCTTACTGGCTCCTTTTATGAGTTGTGGGGCGCGTCTGCCAGTTTACCTCCTCTTCGGTACCATCTTTTTCCCCGAAAATCCGGGTTTGGTCGTTTTTGGCATGTATCTGTTGGGTATCCTGATAGCCATTGGGCTAGGCTTGGGTCTAAGCCGAACTCTGTTTGCCGAAAGTGAACAAAGCCCGCTCATCATGGAACTGCCCCCGTATCGCCTGCCGACCCCGCGTAATATCTGGATGCAGATCAAGAATCGGACTTGGGCCTTCATCCGCAAAGCGTGGACAGTTATTCTGAGCATGAGCATCTTGATTTGGCTATTGATGGCGATTCCGATTACAGGCAGTGGCTCATTTGCCGATACCGATATTGAAGACAGCGCCTTTGCGACAATTGCCAATATTGTCGCTCCCGCCTTTGCTCCGCTTGGATTTGGCAGTTGGGAGGCCAGCAGTTCACTCATCACCGGATTTATCGCCAAAGAGGTCATTATCAGCACTCAAGCCCAGATATTCGCCGTGGCCGAAGCAGACGAACCGTTTGAAGAGACGACCATGTTCGAAGATGTGTCCGAAATTGTGACCAGTTTTGGTGCGGCAGTTCTCGATACCCTCAAATCAATCCCACTCATTATCGGTATCGACCTGTTGGGAGAGAGCGACGAAGCTGAACCATCGGCACTGATGACAGCTATTCGGCAACATTTTGACGAGGTCAGCGGTGGGCATGGAGCCTTGGCCGCACTGGCGTTTCTGGTTTTCGTGCTGACCTACGCCCCCTGCATGGTCGCCGCCGCCGCCGAGCGCCAAGAACTAGGAGACCGCTGGATGTGGTTCAGCGTGATTGGACAAACCGGACTGGCTTGGGTGTTAGCATTGTTCGTTTTTCAGGGTGGATTATTATTTTTTGGGTAGGAGCAGGGAGTAGCAGACAAAAACGTAGCCTGAGCCTGTCGAAGGCGGTTGGTTTCAACAGTTGGTTGGCTTCGACAAGCTCAGTCTACGCCTCCCTTACTCTGTAATTAAATTATGCTAAGACGTGTTTTGCAAGAGATAAAAGGTAGCACCGAGCCGATCGACCTTAATCAACTGGCTCGCAACTTAAAGCTAGAACGTACCGTCCTCGACTCAATGATTGAGTTTTGGGTACGCAAAGGCAAATTACAGGATTTACAGCTAGAGGTAGCCGAGGCGATGGCCTGTTATAGCCCTTCGTGTGGGGGGAGTTGTTCACCGACGCAATGCCCTCATGTAGGTAGCATGCCTCGTAGTTTTACCATTCAGTTGCAGGAATAAGGTATCTTGACGTTGTAATCTAACTAGAAATCGGGATTAATTAACGTGTGCAGTTCGCCATGAGAGTGGTTCAACCTTAGAGATTGAACCACTCTGGAGCGCGCAACTTATTTAGGATTCATCCCTACAAAAGTTTATCGGTTCTCAACAAAAATAGAGTTGTTCGAGGTCTGCGGAGTGCAAAAGCTTCTTGCTTTTGCATGTTTATCTCCGGCAAAAGCAAGAAGCTTTTGCACTCCGCAGACCTCGAATTTGAATTTTTATGCGATGATAAGTTATTGCCGAACAACTCTATTCATCGTTGAGGGTAACGATATGCTTAATCTGCTTGAGGAGTTTACCCCGCGGGACGAGGAGTTTGCGCTTACAGGTAAGACAGAGTAGACCAATATCAGCACCGACTCGAACAATGCGCCAATCGGTGCTACCGCATGGATGTTTTTTACGTAGCCTAACAATAGTATCAAGCTGAATATCCGCAGAATTAACCCTGCTCATGATCTGCTTTTTTTGCGAGCTACGACCATAATATGGGCACTAGCTCCTATCAATGAGGCTTCCGATTCCACAGAGCGAACTACGGTCAACAGGCGCTCTCGTCGAGTTTGGTCAGTCCAATGCTCGGCAAAATTTTGTAACAGCCAACCCGGCCCTTCAATAGCCAAGGTTTCTTCATATTGCAAGCCTGCCTCATCAACCTCGGCCCGTAACTCTTGGGGATGATGGAAGTAGGCGGTGGTAAAATAGGCCGGATTGTTGGTCGGGTTGCGATGCTGACCATCTATCAAATCTTGTTGAACAATCTCCACAAATTGGGGATCATCCAATAAACCACGAAACAGCCCATCCATGCTTGAGGCAAACCGTGAGATACCCACAGCCAACAGTAATCCCCCCGGTCGTAAAATACGTTGAGCTTCACCCAACGCGGCCAATCGATCGGCGCGTTCGGTCAAATGGTACAATGGGCCAAACATAAGCACCACATCCACACTCGAATCGGGGCGGTTGAGCTGACGCGCATCACCAACGGTGGCACTTGCCAAGGGATAGTCAGGCTGATTATCAGATGCCTGCTGAGCCTGCTCCACATGCAACGGCACCGCGTCAATCAGATGGGTTTCGTATCCTTGTTTGGCTAACCAGCAGGCATACACTCCCGCGCCACCGCCAACATCGAACAGCACCGCCGGAGCAGGTGGCAAATATCGGGTAACCAGTTCTTGCGTGCGAACCAGTTCCAGTTGCCCCGACGCTCGGGTCAAGCGTTGGGCTTCATAGCTACTTTCATAATGGATTAATAGGTCATTTAAGAGCGGATTTTCTGAGTTTGACACAAAATGTTCCTTTGTAGGTAATCGTTCATTTTGGGTAGTGGTCAGCTTCATGTTGAAAAAGATTATGTCACCCTGAGCGGCGACGCGTAGCTAGTGCGAAGGGGCTTTCTGTGAATCCACTACTTATTACTATGCTCAACAGTATCAGTGGGGATATCCCCCAATTGATTGATCTTATCATTTGCCCATGATACTTTTCTGATTGGTTTTACGCTACTTTGAACCTCAACCAAAGAATAAAGTAGCGTAAGAATAACTCAGCCCCATGCCGTTTGGTGTGGGGTCGTTTTAGTGCAGTTTGGCTCACAGCTACCAAATCAGGTATAATTAGACTAATACAAGGCGGCGTAGATATTCCGATAGCTGGAGCGCAGACATCCTTGTCTGCACCGCACGTAGTGCGGACGTTTTTTTAGTTTCTTACTACCGGAGAACTTCTGCCAAGCTGTACTAGTTATCCAATAAGAAGCGAGGTGTAAAAATGATTGTCACCAAAGAACTACTTAAATCCGAAATTGATAAACTCCCAGAGAGCTATATTGATCTGTTATATCGCATCGTTCAGGCCATGCTCACCCCCCTAGAGCGATTCACCACACAGGTTCAACCTCAGTCAGCTAAATCTTGGGCAGACATTGTCGATGAAACCTACGGCTCTCTAGCCGATAATCCGATTGAACGAGCGCCACAAGGCGAGTTTGAGATTCGAGAGGCGATTGTATGATCTACCTGCTCGATACCAATGTCTGCATTAAATATCTTAACGGTCGCTCATCTGAGATAAGGCAAAAGGTAGCGCTACATGGGCCGCAAACGATTGCTTTATGCTCTGTGGTTAAGGCCGAACTATTTTACGGGGCAATGAAGAGCCATAACCCTCAAAAAACATTAGCCCAACAACATCAGTTTGTTAGTCATTTTCAATCGTTGCCCTTTGACGATTCCGCGGCAGAAACCTATAGCGAAATTCGGGCTGATCTGGAAAAACGAGGGACACCGATTGGCCCCAATGATCTACTGATCGCCTCAATCGCAATAGCCAATAACTTAACGCTTGTCACCCACAATCGCCGTGAGTTTAGCCGAGTTCAAGGGTTAAAGATTGAGGATTGGGAAACGAGCTAAACTATTCAGTTGTTAAGGTGCAAAACATCTTACACAAAAACTTTCAGCCCTGCACCAGTTGAATTGAGGTTTTTTATTCAAGCAATTTCACTTCGTCATACTTTTGGTTGGCTACAACGATCAATTTTGTCCGGTACTTAGTTAATTACCACAAAATTGTGCTATTATGAAACAAAAAGGCCACGCTATAAAGCGTGGCCTTTTTATGGTGGGCCGAGTGGGAGTCGAACCCACACGAGGTTACAAGCCCCGGGGGATTTTAAGTCCCCTGCGTCTGCCATTCCGCCACCGGCCCGTTTAATTTATTCAATTAACTGGCCTCAATATTACAACAAAATCGTTAAAAAGCAAATATTAGACTTGTTACCCGACAAGGTTCTTTAGTCTCAACTAAATACAAAGAAATATCTGACAGGATTAACAAAATTAACAAGATTAAAGGCAAAAAATCCTGTTAATCTTGTTAATTCTGTCGAAAAAAATTTTATTTAATCAGCATGTCGGGTGCTGAGATATTAGAAACAGGTCTTAAACTACGCCAACTCATTCCCAATCTTGAGCCATCCATAATAGATATTGGGGCATGGCCGTCATCCAATAGCTGTAGGTATGTTTGCCCGGCCCAAAAACAGCGGTGTGTTCTATGCCAGCTTCCTCCAAATGAGCAACCATCACCTCTGCCCGAGCCAACATAAGTGGGTCTTGCTCGCCCGTGTTCAAAAAAAGCCGTGGTGACTGATCCGCCGATAAGGTAGAGAGCCAGCCTTTCAAAGCTGGCTCCTCTCCGCTAACCAGTCCACTGCCAAACATGCCCGCACTGGCAAATGTTTCTGGATGCTGAAAGGCCAAACGATAAGCCGCGATTCCCCCCAGCGATCCTCCAGCCGCGGCGCGATGATGACGTTCAGCTAAAATGCGATAATCCTGTTCTACTTGGGGCAATAAGTCACCAAAAATAGTGGTGGCCTGACCGTCAGCCGCTGTATCATCGGTGTGGACAATAATAAAGGGTGGTATCTGACCACTCAAAATCAATTCATCGACCAACTCGGCGATGCCTGCATTAAACCAATCTTTTGGCCCACCACTCCGCCCCGGTACCAGATACAAAACCGGATAATCTCGCTCTAGTTCGGTTTCGTAACAGGGTGGTAAATAAATGAAAAAATCATAGGCATATCCGCGAGCCGGCTCGGGAACCGTATCAGCAACAACTGTTCCTGTTTCTTGACAGACCCACGGAGTCGGAATGATGACATCAGAGACATCAGATGTAGTCGATTGACATCCAACCAATAAAAAGGTAATTAATACTAAAACAGGCATTTTAATTTCCATGATTGCGCCTTTTTTAGCAACAATAATTGGATGATAAGATCAGAAGTTTATCATTTCAACATGACTAAAACAATGCCTGACAGGATTAACAGAATTGACAGGATTACAAGCAAAAAAAATCCTGTTAATCTTGTTAATCCTGTCAAAAAATGCTTTTGATTTTATCAATATATCAGGTCATGAATGAAACGACAAACTCTTGATAAGATGATGTACATGGCAGAGCCGCTTCGATTGCAGGGGTTGAGAAATTATAGAATCTATGCTAAACTAGTTGACATAATGTCAATTGTACCTGAAGAACAACAACCTCCAACCATAGACCATCAGGCCAAAGCATCAAATCGACCAACAATTGGGCCTGAAGAGGCTATTTTAGCTGTTGGCGCGCTCTGTTTTTTGATATTCGGGTGTGTGGTAATGGTAGTCATGCTTCCTTTGATTACCCAAGCCAACGTAGCTGTGGCCGATGGCTCTCTTAATATTCTGCCAATACAGCCGTCTAGTCCGAATTACACACCTACTCTACCCCCAACATGGACTCCTTCGGTCACGCCGATTGTGATTCCCACGTTGGTTGGCACACCTGTTTTTACAGGACGATTGGCTGTTCATCTTCATCGACCTAACCCTCAGCGTTCAAAAATGCGTTTGGCTATCCCCTCTTTTAACTTTGTTGTCCCTCATCATCAAGAAGTTGTAGATTTAGCTCGGATTTTGCAAGGCGAATCGCCGGGGGATAAAGAGGCGGCTTATCGAGTAGGTTGGGTGGCAAAAAATCGGCATCGACATGGCGGTTATGGGGACAGCTACTACGAGGTGTCGAGTGGTTTTTTTGGCTACCGAGCTAATATGCAACCAAGTGAGGAGTTTTTGCAGATTGCCCAACGTATTATCCGAGCGCAAAAAGATCCGACTGATGGCTGTTTATATGCCCTCTCTCGGACAGACATCACCAATTTGGGGGTGCCGCCGAGCCGTGCTGACGTGGCCTATGGAGAATGGTTCTTTTTTAGGACATGGCCGCTAAATGGATAACACGCTAGGGAGCCAAAACCCGCCGTATGGCATTGATAACACGAATGGGCGTAGGCATGAGCAAATCTTCCATGGCCGGAGTAGGGAAAGGGGTATCAGGTGAGGTGACTCGTTCGATTGGTTTGAGCAGGCTGTAAAGACATCGCTCGCTAATTAGGGCGCTAACCTCAGCCCCAACACCACCTGTACGAACAGCCTCATGCAAAATCACTACTCGGCCTGTTTTGTTAACGGTGGCTTCGATAGCCGTCTCATCAAGCGGAGCTACCGTGCGTAAATCGAGCAGTTCAATTGAAACTCCATCCGTTTGCTCAATCTCGGCAATGGCCTGCTCGGCCACCTTAACCATCGCGCCATAAGTGATAAGCGACAGGTCATTGCCCGTTTTTAACAGCTTTGCCTGTCCAATTGGGATGGTGTATCGTTCCGCCGGAACCTCCTGCCGAAAAGAACGATACAGCTTCATGTGTTCCAAGAAAAATACCGGATCAGGATCCTCTACTGCCGCGTGAAGTAGACCTTTAGCATCATACGGATTAGAGGGTATGACAACCTTAATCCCTTGCAGGTGCATAAACAGCCCCTCAAAATTATCAGAGTGAAACTCAGGGGTGCGAACTCCACCGCCAAACGGGCCACGAATCACCAGCGGTACTGTGAACACGCCTCCAGAGCGATAACGCATGCGAGAGGCTTGTGAGCCAATCTGGTTAAAGGCAGTGAAACTGAACGAGGAGAACTGCATCTCGGCGATAGGGCGTAAACCATAAATTGCCATGCCTATTGCTGTGCCAATAATACCCGATTCGGCCAGTGGCGTATCAAATACTCGACGCTCTCCAAATTCAGCCTGTAATCCCTCAGTTAGGCGAAAAACCCCTCCGTTCTTACCAACATCCTCACCCAATATTAACACCCGTGGGTCACGGGCTAACTCTTGTCCTAAGGCTTGATTGATGGCTTGTACCATAGTCCAGTTTGGCATGGGAAATCCTTTGCTCCGATTTTTTTACGTGACTTTAGCACCAATATAGGCCACTATTGTCACTATTATAAAATAGCCCTGACAAAATATCAAACCAGTTATCACAACCGTATCTCTCACTTTGGGGAAACTATAATTTAACATCAACCAAAACCTTGTCTAAGCTAACAATCTTTCAGATAATGGTTTTCAATTTAAGGCCAACCTTCCCGCAAGTTTAGAACTTGCGGGAAGGTTATGGCTGACTTGCGGGAAGGTGATGGCTGAAATTTAACATCAACCAAAACCTTGTCTAAGCTAAGGTTTTGGTTTGGCTACTTTATGGTACAATAAAAAGGCGAAGATAAATGTCTAAACTTGAGAGTGACGAACGATCTAATCTCTCTCCGAGAATTTCGGGCAACCTCAAATTTGGAGGCCTTACTAGGATGGATACCCAACCAAAAAACCAGTTTTTACCTTTTAAGCACAACCTTATTATTTCGATTTTGCTTATTTTGGTTCCCACCCTTGTTATCATCTCCTTAGTTAATTATAACCTTTCTAAACAGAATTTATTAACCTATTATGACTACATGGATAGCAAAACTGAGCAGTTGTTAATAGATCATTTACAGCACATTGAAAGAACAACGTTAGAAGAAGGAGATAGTTTACGTGTAACCCCCGAAAAAATGTTTTTTTCGGACTTGCAAGATTTTGTGAACAATTTTAAGCAGTTAAATCCATCTGTAGAAGATGTACGTTTATTTAACCATCAGGGGAAATTATTAATAGGGGTAGAAACATCGGCTGATGATCGAATTAAGCTGATCATGACCCAAATTGAGAATTCAGATCAAATACAGTTTATTGTTACAACCAACGAACACAAAAACCGCATTAAATACATCTTAGTCGAACCATCAAATAACCAACAAGGCAATGAGAATTTGCTCGTAGAGCTTACATATACCTTAAGCTTTTATGCAGATTTACTACAACGACAGTTACTTATAAATATAGCCATCAGTTTGGGTATAATAACCTTAGTTATAATCGTATCATTAATTGTCGGAAACAATATTTCTAAACCGATCCAGTCGATTGCTAATGATGTAGAGCAGATTATCGCACAAGACTTAAATCATCGGGTCACAGTCAACACCAATAATGAGTTACAGATTATTGGGAATAGTATTAATACATTGGTGACCAGCATGATTCATCATATAGAAAAAATTAAAGAAGTGGAGCATGATCTCCGCGAAAAAGAGCGTTCAACCCGCTCCTTAATCGATGCTCTCCCCGATTTAATTATTAGAGTTTCTCCAGATGGGAAATATTTAGACTTTAAGGGGAACATTCAAGGAATGCAAGCCCTTGCCGTGCCAGAAAACCTTGGCAGAAAAAATGACGTTATTTTGCCGGTTAAGGTAGCACAACAACAACAACATTATATTGACTTGGCGATTAGTACAGGAAAGGTGCAAATTTATGAGCAGACACTTATTTCTGAAGGGATGCCGCAACATAACGAAATAAGGATTATCAATTGGGACAATGATGAAGTTTTATTGATTATTCGGAATGTGACGGAGCGTAAGCAGATTGATGAAGATTTACGGCACTATCAACTTCATCTTGAGCGATTGGTTAAAGAGCAAACGGCTGGGTTAACCGCGGCCAACCAATCTCTGCTCCAAGAAATCCAAGAGCGGGAGATAATTGGTAAAGCTCTAAGAGAAAGTGAACAAAGATATCGTCAACTATTTGAAGATTCGCCGATTTCGTTATGGGAGGTTGATTACTCGGCAATAAAAACCTATTGTAAAACATTAGCTCGGCAAAACAATTTTGATTTTGAGAATTACCTTGCCCAAAACCCCCAAGTCACAAAGCATTGCGTCAATTTAGTTAGAGTTATTGATGTTAACTTTGCTACCTTAAAGTTATTTGGGACAGAAAACAAAAATGAATTCCTAGATATCATAAAGCATATTTTCTATAATATTGTGGGGATGGAATTCGACCAACAGATTATTGCAATAGGAGAAAATAAAACCAATTTATCAATGGAGATTGAATCTAGTACCCTAGTGAGCAAAAAACGCCATCTTCATTTGATTTGGTCTGTAGCACGTGGGTATGAAAAGAGTTACGCCAAAATATTTCTCTCAATCACCAATATTACTGCCCGTAAACATACCGAACAAATGCTTACTCGCCAAAATGAATACCTCGCCGCACTTCATAATATTACCCTAGCTTTGGTTAGTCATCTGGATTTAGATAACCTACTAAAAAATATTATCGAGCAGATTAGTCAATTGTTAGGTACAACGCACAGTTTTATTTACCTAGTAGAGCCGAATCGTGATGTACTTGAGCTAAAAATTGGTCGGGGCATCTTCGATACTATCGTTGGACTAGAACTTGTGAAAAATGAAGGTGTAGGTGGAAAAGTATGGCAAACTGAGCAACCTCTAGTCATTGATGATTATGATCAATGGGCACAACGAATACCATACATAAAAGCTAATCTTATTGGCTCACTAATTGGCGTACCACTAAAATATCGATCCCAAACTATGGGCGTTATCGGCTTGGCATACGATGCCTCACAAACAAACATGTTTGGTGACGAGGAAGTGAATATATTAAATAGGTTTGCTCAGTTGGCTTCGATTGCTTTAGAAAACGCACGCCTCTTTGAGATGGAACGTAAAACTCGTAAACAGGTTGAAACATTACGTACTGTATCCCTAGCTTTAAGCGTTACTCGTACTCAAGCTGAAACATTTCATCTTATTCTAACCGAATTACAAAAAGTCGTCCCGTATGATAGTGCCTCTATTCAAGAATTAAAGCAGAACCACCTAGAAATTATAGACTTCACAGACCCTCAACATGCGGATGAATTGATTGGCATGTGTTTTGGCTTAAAAGATGAAAAACACCCCAATTACCGAGTGATACGGGATCGATCACCGTTAATCATAAAAGATGTCCAAAAAAATTACCCTTCGTTTCAAGGTCAGCCCCACAGTATTCGGGCTTGGTTGGGGGTACCGTTAATTATTGGTAACCAACTGATTGGCATGATTACATTGGATAAGAAAGACCCAGATTTTTACACTCAAGAACATGCGGTATTGGCTCAAGCATTTGCTACTCAGGCCGCTATTGCGATAGAAAATGCCCGTCTTTATAGTGCCACCCGTGAGGCAACAGCCACCGCAGAAGCGGCTAATCAAGCTAAGAGCAGCTTTTTAGCTAGCATGAGCCATGAGCTAAGAACTCCTTTAAACGCTATCCTTGGTTATGCTCAAATTCTACAAGAAGACATCTCATTAGACCCAACTCATCTTGAGGGGGCTGAGATTATAAAACGGAGTGGTGAACATCTTCTGTTTCTTATTAATGATATTTTGGATATTTCTCGAATTGAAGCCGGTAAGATGAAACTTCGTCCTGTAGAACTGCACCTACCCTCTCTTATCGAAAGAATATCAGAGGTTATGACGATTCAAGCCGCCGAAAAAGGTATTCGATTTGTTTTCCAACCGTTCGACTTTATCCACAACAAACCGTCTGAAAAGTTGCCTCATCTGATTTATGGAGATAAAAAACGTTTATGGCAAGTTCTGGTAAATTTATTGGGTAATGCTATTAAATTTACCTCAGAAGGACAAGTTACCTTTAAGGTTGGCCCAATGACTCAATCTGTCCCCTCAGACTCTTCTCTCGCGGTAAAATTACGTTTTCAAGTTGAAGATACGGGAATTGGTATTGCTCCTGAACAGGTAACGGCAATTTTCCAACCCTTCCAACAGGTTAATACGAAGCAATCAAAAACTGATGGAACAGGATTAGGTCTGCCAATTAGCCAACATTTAGTCCAAATGATGGATGGAACTCTTAAGGTAGAAAGTTTGCCCGGTAAAGGGTCAACTTTTTGGTTTGATTTAAAGTTGCTAACAAAAATCGACACGTATGAGAGACCAGTTATCGTTAAGAAAAAACAGGTTGTTATATCTCCTAAAATATTAATTGTCGACGACGATAAATCTAACCGTTTCTTTTTGAAAACATTAATTAGTAGACATGGTTTTATTGTCAGAGAAGCAATTGACGGAAATGATGGCATAAACAAAGCCGTCAAATTTCAACCAGATATTATTTTAACTGATATTCGAATGACCGATTTAGATGGATTAAGCATGACTCGGCAAATCCGACAACATCCAGAGATAAAGGATGTGATTATCATCGCTAGTTCGGCAAGTACAACAGAGGCTGATGAAGAAGAAAGTTTAGCCGCAGGCTGTAATGACTTTATCGGTAAGCCAGTTAACTTTAAACATTTAATAAAGGTGCTAAAACAGTTCCTGAATATAACGACACCAAGCCAAAAAGCACCGCCAGAAATATTGCCAAAACAGCCTCTAGTGATACCCTCATCTCAAATTATAGACCTGCTAATCGACCTTACCAAAAGAGGAGATATTCAGGAGATTCGAGATCAAGTTATTGCGTTACGAAAATCAGACCAAAAATTCATTCCCTTTTCCGATAAAATACTTAAATTAGCAAAAAATTTTCGCATCAATGACATTGAACATTTTTTAGAAAGTTTAGTCTGAAAACTACTTATAATCGTTTGTGAAACAAAAACCCACCCCCTCATTGTACTAGAGAGAGTGGGTTTGAGCCAACCAGATTCGGTTATATTGTGTGACTGTAACTCTTGTTTTAGACGATGGGTTGACTCTTAATCTGTCCCGCGCTAATTTGCCAAATTTCGGTAGACACTCGCTCGATAAATGCTCGGTCATGCACAACGGCTAGAACTGTGCCGGGGAAACTGCCCAACGCTTGCTCAAACTGCTCTCGACTTGGAATATCAAGGTGGTTGAGCGGCTCATCGAGCAGTAAAAAGTTACATCCCTGAGCGACCAACAAGGCCAGCATGAGACGAGTTCGCTCACCAAAACTCAGGGAGCTATTCGGCACAAATACCTGATCTCCACTAAAGAGAAAACGATGCAACAGGTTACGGGTTTCGGTTTGATCCATAGTAGCACTTGTGGCTCGAAGCGTTTCATAAGGCGTACTCGTTGGCTTCAAGACCTCCTGTTCTTGAGAGAGATAGCCCAGTTTGACCCCCATGCCCAGTTTGACCTGCCCGGCGGTAGGTGTTAGCTGTCGAGTGATGATACGCAGTAAGGTTGTTTTACCTGTGCCGTTTGAGCCAACCAAAACAACCCGTTGACCGTGGGTCAGTAGGAGATTAACTTGACTAAAAAGCAGACTTTGACCATAGCTCATGGCTATATTTTCTAACCTTAAAACTTGTCGAGCGCCATCACTGCTTTGGGAAAAATTAGGTCGTAAATGCCATTGTCGTTCTGGCCTTTCGATCCGCTCTTCGGTTTGTAACTTCTCAATCCGGCGTTCAATGTTTTTTGCCCGTCCTACCGTGCCTGTACTACGGTTGTTGAAGTGCCCTTTGGCAAACTTATCGCCATTATCGGCTTTACCTCCTCGTTTCATTTTTGCTTGCCCTCGCAAACGTTGAACCGCCTGTCTTAGTTGAGTGATTTCGGCTTGTTGATCTTTATAAGCCTGCCATTGTTGCTCTGTCTCATGGGTTATGGTTGCCAGATAGGCACTGTAGTTGCCTGTAAAATCTCGTAAGGTACGAGTTTGCAGGTCGAGCACTAGCGTACGTGTGGTTACAGCATCCAAAAAGGCCCGATCATGCGATACAATCAAAATGGCTCCATCATACACCTGTAGCCACGATTCTAGCCATGCCAAAGCTTCCACATCGAGATGGTTGGTTGGCTCATCGAGCAGAAGTAAGCGGGGTTGTAGAATCAATAAGCCGGCCAAGCTGAGGCGTGTTTTCTGTCCACCACTCAGATGCTTAACCAGTAAATCACGAGGTACATCCAGCAACCCTAAACCCGCTAACACCTCATCCAAACGAGCCTCAAGTAGATACCCGCCTGCCGCTTCAAAGCTCTGCTCGGCTTGACTATAGGCTGTGGTCAGGATAGTTAACTCATCGGGATTGGCCGTCGCCATTAATGTGGCGTACTGTTGCATGGTATTCCAGGCTTCGGTATGCGCCGCAGTCAAACGAGCCAACACCTGACTAACCGTCTCCTCCGGTTCAAACTGCAACCCCTGAGCCAGATGACCCACCTCAAGGTGCGCGGGTGTTCGACGGACATGCCCGCTATCCGGCTGAATCTGGCCTGTGATAATCTGTAACAAGGTTGTTTTTCCACTACCATTAGGGCCAACGAGGCCAATTCGCTCACCAGAGTTGATCCTGAATGATATATCTGCCAAGATGGTTTGTATGCCATAATTTTTTGAAATATTAGTTAAATGTACCATATATATAGTTGTTTCCTTAAGGCAACTCCAAGAAAATAAATCTCTCAAACTGCAAGATTCTGGAGGTTTTGCAGGTCGTTATTGGGATTTTAAAAGTTGGAATGACCTAATCTGTTAGTTGTTTAGTTCGATGATTGGTTTGGTTTACTCATTTGATAAAGATTGGCTGTAATTACATGATTTATCCTTTTGGTACAAATAAAAAAGCCACGAGAAAATTCTCGCGGCTTGTAAATGCAGGTATATAGGGAGCAATTTAAGAGATTGCCCCCTATTTTGTTTCAACAAAAAAGGCCGCGAGTTAGTATGCTCGCGGCCTGCTAGAGTTTAGAGTAGGTCAAATATTAATACACAACAACAGAGTCCGCCAACAAAACTGAACAATGGGTTTCTGTGTTGATTCTCATTAAAATTTGGCTCCTTGATAGATTGACAAGAATTATACCTTATATTGAATGTTTTGCAAAATAGCCCGAATCGTTTTATGACCGATAAGGAATGGGCATTCAAAAGTTTGTCGTTTCATTCATACTAACAAAATCAAAAGCATTTTTTGACAGGATTGACAGGATTGACAGGATTACAGGCAAAAAATCCTGTTAATTTTGTTAATCCTGTCAGATATTGTTTTAGCCATGTTGAAATGATAAACTTCTGGGGCATTAATTAAATTGCGCGTTTTCACATAAGAATGAATTTTTATGCTGACACGAGAAACCTGCTTAAACAAACGCGGGCGACGATTTTTGGGAGATTTTAAGAAGCTAGAACTGCCTAAATTGTGCGGATTGATCGATACTTATTCCTAATTTATTGGGTGCGACGAATCGATGCGTGGCTAATGCGAAGGGTCATTTACCCGAATCTTTGTAGGATTTTTTTCCTTCGATTCGTTAAAATGACAGTAAAAATTCAGCAATGTTGCCCTAGAAACCCGATTTCTTTGAGAAATCGGGTTTCTGACGCTCCTTCTGGCGAGTTCACTGAATATTTACAAATGACATGCTTCCCCCAAACTGAGGTATACCGAATTATCGTTTCTGTTTGAGCATGACTACTAGACTATGTTATAATGATGTTTAATTAGCTATCATGTAACTCTATCCACAATCATTATCGATAATTCTTTAAAAGAATAAATCTTAATTTTAAGAAACCCGTTCGGAAATAACTTATCGCCTCATAAAAACTCAAAATCGAGGTCTGTGGAGTGCAAAAGCTTCTTGCTTTTGCATGTTTGGCGCTGGCAAAAGCAAGAAGCTTTTTGCACTCCTTTATTCCCGAATAACTCTAAGAGAAAAAATGTTTAGACTAAAAAAACAGATGTTTATTGTTCAGCTGTTGGTTATTTTGGTTGTGTTATCTGGGTGTGGTGGTGCTGAACCAGCAAACACCGCCCCCACAGCAAAACCGGTAGAAGAGAAACAGGTAGAAGAGGTTGATTCTGGCCCGATAGAGTTAGTTGTTTGGAGTAGTGATTTTGGGTTAGAGTTAACAGAAGCTTTTGAGAAGGAACATCCTAATGTTAAAGTGATTATGTCTGACATGGGGTGGGATCAAGAGTTATATCAAAACACTCTGAATGCGATTCAAACTGGAAATGCACCCGATGTGGTTGTTGGGGAGAGCTATGTACAACGATTAGCTTCAGAAGGTCATTTGTTACCATTAGATGAAGTGATTAATGATTTGAAGACTGATCTTGTGCCGGGAACTTATATCGACAGTGAGTATGAAGGAAACGTGTATAGTATACCTCTATTCACGGGAGTGTTTACCTTAGAACGAAATTGTGAGGTGGTTGAAAAAGCTGGGCTAGATTGTAATAGTCCCCCGACTAGTTGGGACGAACTTTTGGAACAAGCTAAGACCATTACCGAGCAGGGAGAGGGTGACTATTATGGTTATAGCATACAAGGCCCAACAGGTTTGTCCGTCGGTAGCATTTTCCGATTGGCGGTTTATCTGGAGCAAGCTGGGGCACCAATATGTAAAAATAGTTGTACTGAACCTTATTTTAACAACCCAGATACGATTGCCGTATTAGAATTTATTCGGGAATTAAATCGGTTTACACCACCGGGATTGACTCTTAATCCAGATGAAGGACAGGTTTATACAGCCTTGTTTGAAGGAAAATCTGCTTACCAAATTGCGGGGAGTTGGCATCCTAATTGGGCTAAAGATGCTGGATGTAAAGATTGTCGTTATTCGCCCTTACCGTTTCCTGACGAAGGAGAAGCGGCTAATAAGGTTGTTGGTAATGCCGTTTATATGGTTTTGGCTCAAAGCAAACACCCCGAAATGGCCTATGAGTGGGTTAAATTTGCGGCTAGTCCAGAAAGACAAGAGACTGTTTTTGCCAAATCAGGCCGTTTACCTGTTTCACGTTCGGCGTTAACCAAGCTAAAACCGGAAGTTGATGAAGCTGTCAATACCTTTATTGATGAGCTACTCAATAATCCTAATCTAGCAGGCCTACCCCAATGGCGTATCGACCCTCAGCGAACATGGGGTGTCTATAATGAACTTCTCATGGATGTTTTGACCACTGAAAAACCTATTGGAGAGATTATTGAGGAAGCTCAACTCAATGTCGAAAAAATAAAATAATTGTGGTGGTCAAGATGATGTTGGAGTGCGATGGGTTCAGCCATTGCTTTTGGCAACGGCTAAACCCGTTGCACTCCATTTTCAACATCAGTCTGACCACCACAAAAAAATAAAATAATAAGATATACTTGAAGATGCTTGTTTCAACATTTTGTCCTGCAAATTCTGGTATTGTCAGACGAAGTCGCCAGAAAAAACGTCAGAAGCCCGATTTCTTTGAAAAATCGGGCTTCTAGGACGACTTTACTGAATTTTTACTTATCAGGATCATGACACAGATAACGTACAAACTGCGTTATCTGTTTTCTCTATAGGGTCTAATTTGTAATTTAGTCAATCTCCATTGGTCTATCAAAAGTTTGTCGTTTCATTACATACAGTCTTTCAGATAATGATTTTCAATATTTTCAATTCAAGACCAACCTTCCCGCAAGTTCAAAACTTGCGGGAAGGTGACAACTGAAAATGTTTATCTGAACATCTATAACTCGACATGTTGATAAAACCAAAAGCATTTTTCGATAGGATTAACAGGATTGACAGGATTTTTTTACCTTTAATCCTGTTAATCCTGTCAGATATTGTTTTAGCCATGTTGAAATGATAAACTTCTGGGTCTATATGTACGAACAAAAATATGGTTTTTAATATATTGCTTGCTCAAGCGTGGTTTGATTTTTCATTACGCATAAAAATTGTAATTGCCTTATTATTTGTGGCCTTAACTCCGTTAGCGGTCTTAACGTACCTCAATTATCAAACTACTCAAACAGCCTTAACCGACAGTGCCAACCAAACCTTATCTATAGCCGCTACGAAAACTGCGACCATTATTGATAATTTTCTGGTTGCAAGTTTAGATGTTATCAAGGCCGATGCTCGACGGGCAGAGTTCGCAGAATATATACTCCTACCTGCTGATAAACGGGCAGGTACTCCACTTGAGGCTAAGGTACATGAGACGTTTCATAGTTACCGCAAGCGGCAAGCCAATGAATCTTTTTTACCAACTTATGCCTTGCTGGATATTAATGGGATAGTTTTGTTTGATACCCAATCAAAAAATATTGGACAGGACGAGTCTACACAAGACTATTTCAACAATGCTATAGGAATGGGGCAACCTGTTATTTCACCAATTCAATTTAATCAAAAAAACATGGTCATCGAATTTTGTATAGGTAGTCCAGTCTATGTCGGAGTAACCTCTGAAACGTTGGTCCACTCATCAGATAAGGTAATTGGCTTGATACGTACTTGTTTCCCCGTCTCTAAAATACAAGACTTACTATCTGATAGTGATGGATTAGCTGGTGAAGCCTCGTATCCAATTTTGATTGATGAAAATTATTTGATATTAGTTCATCATGGTAACGAACGGTATCAATTTAGAACTATAGGTACTTTACCTCTAGATGTTTATACAACTTTGCAAGAAGGTAGTCGTTTACCCAATTTTTCAGTTGATGACCTATCATTAGGACTGACTGATTTTGCGGTTGGTTTGGACAATATATTTACTCAGCCTTTTTTTGTGGCAAAACCAGATCCAAACAGTAGTGAACGTTATCAAGTAGCTACTGTAGGAATAGAAAAGCAGTCTTGGTATGTGATTTATGCCCAACCAGAGGAGATATTTTTAGAACCTGTAACAGTGCAAACTCAAAATGCATTAGTTGTCGCGATTGTGATGACAATCATCATTCTGATGATGGCTATCATATTATCTCAGATTCTAACCCAATCGATTATTCGTTTAACCCGTGTTGCCCAAGATGTCACCTCTGGCAATCTAAATGCCGATATTCCAATACAACTACTGAAACAATCTAATATTATAAAGGCCGAACAGGCTACCCTAACAGAGAAAGATATAAATGCACTCCTTCAAAAACCAATTCGTGATGAAATATATACCCTGACCAGAGCCTTTGGGGTGATGGTTTACCGACTATTAAATACGTTGACTGAATTAGAACGCTACCAGTTATCTCTTGAGGAGCGAGTTAAACAACGTACTACTGAACTTTCTATCGCTAAAGAGAAGGCCGATCTTGCCAACCAAGCCAAAAGTGATTTTCTGAGCAATATGAGTCATGAACTACGAACTCCATTGAATGGGATATTGGGGTATGCTCAAATCCTCAAGCGAAAGCCAAACCTCGAAACCGAGATGAGTGATGGTCTCAACATTATTCAACAAAGTGGTAACCATCTACTGACCCTTATCAATGATATTCTTGATCTTTCTAAAATTGAAGCTCGTAAAATGGAACTTTATCCCACGGAGATTAATTTGCTAAATTTCCTAGATAATGTGATCGGTATCATGCGGATGAAGGCTCAAGAGAAAGACCTAACCTTTGAATATGAGTTAAACCATGTTCCCGTAGGAGTTATGGTAGATGAAAAACGCTTACGTCAGATTTTGTTAAATTTACTGGGCAATGCCATTAAATTTACTTCCAAAGGAAGTATTACCTTACGGGTAAACGAATCAGAAAAAAAGCAAATGGAAGGATTGGGTAGCGAGAACTCTTTTGGTATATCAGTTATTCGTTTTGAAGTGATTGATACTGGGGTTGGTATGTCTTCAGAAGACGCGGTCAAAGTTTTTGAGTCGTTTCAACAGGTTGGTGATATACATAGCAGAGCCGAGGGTACAGGTTTAGGACTTGCCATCACCAAACAGCTAGTGGCCTTGATGGGCGGAGATTTGCAAATAAAAAGTGAATTAGGGCAAGGTAGTACCTTTTGGTTTGAGATTAGCTTGCCAGCGGTGGTGGGTATGGCCAATGCGGTAACGACGTATGGGGCCAAGCGTCAAATTATCGGTTATGAAGGAGCGCAACGAAAAATTTTGATTGTGGATGACGTTGCCAGTAACCGAGCCGTATTGCATGGCCTTTTAGAGTCGTTAGGCTTTGCCCTCAAAGATGCCACTGATGGAGCGGAAGGGGTGAGGGTCGCCACCCAATGGCAACCCGATTTAATTTTGACCGATTTGGTCATGCCCGTCATGAATGGCTTGGAGTTGATAAAGAAAATGCAAGGGATCAAGAGCATTGTTCTATCGGCCAGTTCTTTCGATAAACAGCAGTCGAAAGAGGCGATTTTATTGAGCGAGGGATTTCTGAGAAAACCGTTTGAGGTGAACGACCTGCTTGATTTGATCGCCACCAGTTTACAGTTGGATTGGGAATATGACCAAACCACAGACAAACCGAGTGCTTCCGATATGCAAGATAAACAGTTCATGGAACGCCTGCGGAACTGTCCTCCCGCACTCATTACCAGTTTGAAGGATGCGGCACTGGATGGGGGGTTTACCGAACTGTTAGACTTAGCGGAGCAAGTAACCCAACATGATATAATCCTTGGTGAACATTTGACTAGATTGGCCGAAGAGCTTGACTATGACAATATATTGAAGCTACTTAATAGAGTGGAGTTGGTTCTACCACCTGTAGAAGCTTTGACCGACCTACAACAACTTGCCAAACGAGGAAGCATGAAACGGATACGCAAATGGTGTAAATGGATAATTAGGGAAGATGAGAAGTATCGCCCCTTTGCCAAGCAAATATTGACCTTAGCCAAAGCCTATAAAGACCAAGAGATTGAGGCATTGACAGAACGGTATTTGAACGAATAAGGAAATTTATTTAAGGTAAAAAAGGCAACTTTGCGCTATCCGTGGAGTCGCTTTTTTGTTTTATTGACAAGTCCCATCAGGTTTACTACCATGAGAGACATCCCTATCTACCTACCTATAGATGTTCAGATAGATATTTTCAGCCATCACCTTCCCGCAAGTTTAGTCATGTTGAAATGATAAACTTCTGAGCTAAATCGCAAATCTAAAATCGTAAATCTAAAATCGAATCATCGTTCATGGGCATGACATTCATGGCAATAGCGAGACTCCTGCTCCTCGACATTTTGCTGACAATCTGACTCCATGACTGGATTGACCGAGTAGGTTTTTCCCGTCACCTTACCTGTCAAAATAAGCCTGTCCTCGACCTGCTTAACATGCCCCATTAGTTCGCCTCGTGTGGTGATGATAACCTGCTCGCCGAGTTGCAAATCATAATGGGGATTGAGTCGGGCTTGGCGCAGGGCTGTTTGATGCTCCTTGGTGACAGTCACCGTGTCGGGCAGTTTCTCAAGTGTGCCGTGGCAAGTCTGACATTGGGTGTATTGCATCTCGATTTGATTGGGATAGATATCACCATCACCCATTGACTCTTCGGCGGTGTGACATTCGATGCAATCTAGCTCCCACTCGCACCATGTAAATTGACCAATCGGCTGATAATACTCAATCAAGCGGCGACCTTCAGGCGGCATCAACTCAGAGATGGGCGGGCCATCCGGTGGAATATCGTCACGGAGCAAAAATTCCATTTGTCGCAACGAATAGTTCCCCCGATTGTGACAATGGTTACATTGATAAAAAGGGATGGCTGTCGTGAACTGGTGAAGACGCATACGCCCCGGCTCATCACGGGGAATAGTCGGGTCGTTGCCCTGATACAAACCGTCATTCTCGTAGATAACATGACAGGCCGCGCATCCTGTTGAGCGATAAAAATAGGGTTTGGCTTGGGCTTCCTCTGCAAGATGACAGCCGGCTTCAAGGCAATTTTCAGCAAACTGTCCATCAATAGAATGTGTGGAGGTATGCGGAAAAGCGGCGAGTTGGGTCAAGCCGGTTTTTGACGAGGCATCTGTGACCTTATACACTCCGTAAATTGGCATTTCATCCGATTGCGCGCCGAAAGCAAATCGCACCTCGGCAATGCCACCAGCATACGTTCCCTGCAAGCTACGCATGACTCGGTCAACATGGTTTTGGTCATCATTAGCCAAACCGTTGTGACAACCCCGCCCACAAGTTTCTTGAGCCACGGTCAGGTCAGACGGATTTTTACCGCCGCGTAACCCTTGATGGGCCTCCTCAGCCTGCAACGCCGTGCCATTGCCACCATGACAACTAACACAACCGAAAATCTCAATGGAATGAGAGGCGCTAATTTCGGCCAGTCCGATATGGCAGGTAAGGCATAACTCGGCCTGTCCGGTCATGGTCGGCACAATTTCTCGGATTCGGATATCGAGCGGTTGACCAGTACGTTCAAAATAACGTTGCTGATAGTTTTGCCACTCCGCATGCTGATTCTGCCAGAGGCCAATCATCACTACTCCGGCCAATAAAATTATGCTGACTGCAAATAGGATACCAAAAGTTTGTCGATTCATTCATAACCTGACATGCTGACATGCTGACAAAACCAAAAGCATTTTTTGACAGGATTAACAGGATTAACAAGATTTTTTTGCCTTTAATCCTGTTAATCCTGTCAGATATTGTTTTAATCATGTTGAAATGATAAAATGATAAACATCTGCGGGATTAATTAACTTGTGCAGTTCATGGTGAGAGTGGTTCAATCTTAGAGATTGAACCACTCTGGAGCGCGTAACTTATTTTCAGTACAGCAGTAATTATTTGCGATAATTATTTATCGAAACCAGCGACCAAGTCCCCAACCTTGATTTTGTCCTTCCTTATTCATCCAATCCGGTTCTTGACCATTGCGACCTTTACCTTGTCCCTGCCCTTGTCCTTGTGTAGGAGCGGCAACGGCGGGAGCGGTGGCTTCCCATGAACGGATATAGCTGACCAATGCCGTCATCTCTGCATCCGTGAGGCGACCACCCCATGCTGGCATACGCGTATCGGGAATACCTTGTAGAATGATGGCCTGCAATGCTTGATCGTTAGTATTGCTGAGAAAGGCTTGGGTATTCAACGCCGTAGCCATCTTGCGCCCTTGTCCCGTTGCTCCATGACATGTGGCGCAGACGACTCCGTAAAGGCTCTCTCCGGCGGCGATGACCTCTGCATCAGTACTGGCAATTGGGACAGGAGCGGTGGCTATCAACGTGCCTGCCGGAATCTCCGACCAATAGCGGATTAGGCCAACCATGTCATCAAGTTCAGTAGGCGTGAGGGATCGATTCCAACCGGCCATCAACGTGCCGGGGACACCATTAGCCATCAATCGCAGTAGCTCCTCATCGCTGTATTGCGCTCGTAATGTGTCATCATGAACCGGTGGCGCAAGGTTTGTACCTTCACCATTCGCGCCATGACAGCCCGCACAGTTAGCGGCGTAGACGGGTAATACCCGACTCAACAGGTCGCCATGCGGTAAAGCACCGAGTTCGGCCAGCCGTTCTTCGGAGAGTTCCGCCTCAATCATTGTCGGCGGAGCTAGACCGAGATGCTCTACCGTTTGGGCGGTGTCGGCCCAATCACCCTGTTGAATTAGGGCAATCAGTTGGTCGATTTGCCAATTGTTCAGCACTCCACCTTCCTCCACTCCCCATGCGGCCATAGTAGTGTTGTAGCGTCCTCGTCCAATCACTTTGAAAAGGTCGCTATATTCCATTGATTGCATCCCTTCGTTGTTCAAGCCGGGGTATGAGCCGATGCCCTCTCCTGCCGCGCCATGACAAAGCGCGCAGTTTTCGGCATAAGCCACTTCTCCCATCTTGATGGCTTCGTGGATGAGTGTTTGTTGAGCCGTTTCCATACGACTCGCTTCTTGAGAGGCGTATAACGGCAGGACTAAAGCAATGATGCCCGTAATCACTAGCCCGATAATTGTCCATGTTCGCATGATTTATCTCCGTTGAAATTACAAATGGTGAATGGTGAATGGTAAATGGTGAATTATGTTTTGTTGCTAAGAATTGGCATTGAAAATACGACAGAGTTAGTCGTATTCATCCATAATGCTATTTACTTACGCTCATTCACCATTTATAATTCATAATTTATAATTTATAATTTATAATTCACCATTTTGTTTTCAATAAACCACCTGTGAGGGGTCAAAACGATCTCGTTCTGTGAGACTACCCGTATCAACCATGACTATACCATCTTCAATGGTAACAGTGAAGAGGTCAAGCGCGCGGGGAGCCGGAGGGTTGAGGACATCGCCCCGTTCATCGAAGGCGGAGGCATGGCAAGGGCAGAAAAATTGATTATCTGCCTGTTCCCACGGCACAGTGCAACCAAGATGGGTACATTTGCGATAGAGGGCTAAAAAACCACCATCCTCTAGCCGTGAGAGGTAGAATCTGCCTTTTGTGAATGGTGTTACTGAATTTGGCGGAAAGCTATCAACCTCACCAGCGGTTATCAAGCTACCAAAGTCACCCTCGCCGACGCGAGGAAGCATGAACATGGCAGACATCAGTCCGGTTTCAGCAATCGCTAACGTTCCAAGACCCATCCATGCCATTTTGAGAAAATCTCGTCGGGTTGCTTCTGGGGGAGTTGTGTTTGTTTTTGTCATTATAAATTCCTGTTGCGTATTACGTGTTGCATATTTGTACACGCAATACGCAACACATAACACGTTTAATGGGATACGGCGGCGGCGACTTCCCACGGCCACATGAGAACCATGCCGGGGCCTCGGAACCAAATCCCTATAATCATCAGCATAATAAAGGCCACTCCTAAAAAGACAAATGTCGTTTGGATAGTTTCGCAACGGCTGGCCTTAAAGAGACGTTTCATCAGTTCATAGAAGCCGACAACGACCAACATCAGTAAAGCCAGTGGCACAAAACCGTTGCTGATGATAGTCGGTAAGCTAGGCAACCAGCCTACAAAATCAAGCAGATACTCATCAGCAATGACAAGGATGGGGGTGGAGATAACCGCGACGAGGGCGGATACAAAAGTCATCAAGCGGCCTTTGTTTGAACGAAACCACACCCCTACCATGTCTATATCTGGGTCTAAATAAGGTAATAGAGCCAGCGTCAACAGTGCGCTGATAGGTAGTATGATGGCGGCCACAAAGGGATGAAAATGCAGTAATAGTTCTTGAAATCCCATAAAGTACCACGGAGCTTTGGCCGGATTCGGGCTGATATCTGGATTGGCGACTCCCTCTAGTGGGGCATCGACCCACATGGCAAATAAAAGCAGGGCGGCCATCATCACCAGACCGACGACCAACTCGCGCACTACGAGATGGGGAATGGTCGTCATTTTCGGTTGTCGTTTTTCTAGCACCTCATCCGGCGCACGAGGTATGACGACACCGCCATCTCTGCGAACTCGGAAAAAGTGAATGGACATGATGGCTAACAAGCCGATGGGAATCAGGGCGATATGCAGACTATAAAAGTTCAACAGAGTCGCCGCGCCGACCTCCGGCCCACCGAGAATAACGGTCTGTATCCAGTTTCCCAACAGGGGGACGTATGTTATTAGTCCCGTGCCAACGGTAATCGCCCAATATGCCAGTTGATCCCACGGCAATAAATAGCCTGTAAAATTAGCAGTTACCGTCAATAGGAGTAGGATTAAGCCCATTATCCAGTTGAACTGTTTGGGAGTGTGAAAACCCCCTGTAAAGAAAACCCGCAACATGTGTAATACCACAACCACTACCATTAAATTTCCGGCCCAATGGTGGATATTTCGCATCAGTTGCCCAAACCAAACTTGGGTTTGCAGGTTGAGTATATCGTTGTAGGCTTGGTCTGGTGAGGGGGTGTAGTTGAACATCAACATCACTCCGCTAAAGACCAAAATCATCGTCAGTAAGGCCGCCATGCCGCCCAACCCCCACGTTAGGGTTAGCTTTAATACACGTTCTGTGACCGTTGTGGGGTGAAGGTGCAAAATGAGACTGTCTAGCACCATGAGCTTTCGTTCACGGTCTGTTTGCGGGTCTATTGGGCCTCGAAATATCGACTCCCACACCCGTTGGAGAAAAGAACTATCGGCTACATCTTTCTTTGTTTTGCTCATTGGTTAGTTTCCTTAACTATGACCTTCGTTTCGGCCAAGTAACACCTACGAGGAAAACTACATACCTCGTAGGAGAGGTCGAGTAGCCTCCTTCAAGGTGTGTTTTTCTCCTTGAAGGTGTTGGCCCAAACGAAGACCAAGGCCTTAGTTTCCTTGACCACCGCCGCCGCGACCTTGACCGCCTTGACCTTTGCCTTGTCCACCTTGACCTTTGCCTTGTCCACCTTGACCTTGACCGCCCTGACCTTGTCCACCTTGACCTTGACCGCCCTGACCTTGACCGCCCTGACCGTCCTGACCTTGACCAGCCCATAGCGGACGACCATTGGGGTCACGCAGGTGGAGTGTTTGACTGGTCGTCTCATTGGTGATGGATCCGGCTTGAAGCATGCCGTTATCGGTAAAAGCTTGAACCGTCACCCCATCACCGATAGCGAAGGATACGTTCTGTTGTGCCGCAAAACCGGATCGTCCAAGATGAAGATCAAGTTGTCCTTGTTCAGTGGTATCAATAGTCAGGCTATTTTTGTTGACAGCGATGACCTCGCCAGTCAACATTAGCCAATCATCCGGCGAGATCATTATGCCACCCTGACCATGATCACCCTGACCTTGACCACCCTGACCTTGACCACCCTGACCCTGACCGCCTTGACCCTGACCGCCCTGACCTTGACCACCCTGACCTTGACCGCCTTGACCCTGACCGCCCTGATCTTGACCATCCTGACCCTGACCAGCCCATAGCGGGCGACCATTGGGGTCACGCAGGTGGAGTGTTCGGCCTGTCGTCTCGTTAGTGATAGATCCGGCGTGGAGCATATCGTTGTCGGGGCTGGTAAAAGATTGAACCGTCACCTCATCACCAATAGCAAAAGTAACATTCTGTTGTTCTGCAAAACCGGGTCGCCCAAGTTCTAACTCAAGTTGTCCTTGTTCAGCCGTATCAACAGTCAGGTTATTTTGGTTAATGGCGACAATATCGCCGGTTAGGGTTAGCCAATCGTCTGACGAGAGCATTACGCCACCTTGACCTTGATAATCGTTCTGCCCTTGACTACTGTTGCCTTGATATTGACTGGCCTGCTCTTGATTACTGTTGTCTTGATATTGACTGGCCTGCTCTTGATTACTGTTGTCTTGATATTGACCATTTTGGCCTTGTTGATCCTGTCTACTTTGGCCTTGACCGCCATCACTTTGAGTGATAGTCGGCACTTCCAGCGAACTCGCACCTGTGGTAAAATCATATAGTCCTGTTATCAAAGCAATGACAAGAATAGTAATTGAACTTCCGATAATAAATTTCTTTAACATGGTTAGTTTTCTCATTAGGAATTGGAATTAAATAAGTTGTGCGTTTGATTAATGGCGCGCTGGCTGACTAGCCGACCCGTTCAATCAGTTGGTTAGTTAGTCAACGCGTCAACTGCACAAGTTAATTAATACCATTCCATAGTTATCCAGTAACGACTGTTTTTTTGGTAATGTTGTTATCTTGACGGATGACGCATCGGAATAAATCCCGATGCTGATAGCTAAAGCAGGCTAAAGCCAGCTATTTAGGCCGCTTTTAGCGGTCTTGAGTTTTTAGCCTTGTGGCTTTAGCCCAAGGCTATCAGTCAACACTACCTTTTTTTATTGTACTTATTAGATATGGAGATTTGATGGAGAAAGTGTGGAGATATTAGGCAATTCCAATTTTTAAATCGGCCTTGATCTTCGTTTGGGCCAAGAACACAACAGTGAATTTGTGAAAAGAACAAATTGTATGGTATGGGTAAAAGTTCAGTAAAACCGCCCTAGAAACCCGATTTCTTTGAGAAATCGGGTTTCTGACGTTCCTTCTGGCGAGTTCACTGAATATTTACGAGTTACAAGCCGTTAGCAACATCAACAAAATTAGGCATGTCATTTTATCCCTTATAGTTCACCAGAAAAGTTTTGGCCGCTACTCATCCGATGATTTTAAGTCATCGGATGAGTAATCTATTCTGAGCAATCCTTGGTGTAACTACAGCCAGCTTGTAACCATTTGTACAGATGCTCTACAAATATCTCATCGCTGATGTTTTCGACGCTATGTTCGGGGATTTCGCTGGCAGTTTCGCGCATTATGGCTAGTTCTTCCTCAGCCGGATAGCTGATACCGGCCAAGGGAGGTGCTTCGGGGCCTCCCTGAGCAAAAACCCCATGACAAGTATCGCAGTTACCATGAGTCCATACGGTCATGCCCATTGCATCTTCAAGCGAGGGAGTTTTGGGAGGAGTTGGCGATTCAGAGGGTATAGATGGTTGTTCGGGAAATGGTTGCTGGGTGCGTAGCCATGCATAAATATCATAGACATGGTCGTCGGATAATAAGTCAACGGAGAAGGCCGGTTTGGGTGAGATGGCGGTACGCACGATATTGAGAAATTCTTCGTATTCTAGTGGCGTTGAGGCCAACATTGGGCCAATTCCACCTAAACCAACAGGGCCATGACAGTCATTGCATTGATGCTCCAGCCAAGTTTCTTGTCCACGTTCTACATTAGGAAGGTGAACGCTTGCCGTTTGAATGGGCGTACTAGTAGGTGGCGGCACTGTGGCGACTGTTTCTTCATTGCCGTTATCGC
Source organism: Anaerolineales bacterium HSG25 (assembly GCA_030377865.1). GTDB lineage: Bacteria > Chloroflexota > Anaerolineae > 4572-78 > J111 > JAUCGB01. The sequence continues at coordinate 31,533 of JAUCGA010000051.1, forward strand.
CGTTATTGGCGTTGCAACCACTCAGCATAAATGCTACGATTATGATCAGGATTATCTGATTTTGGGTTGATTTTAAGTTTATCATATTCCCCTACCTTACTACCCGACAAAATGTTTAGCCTAGGATAATTATAGAATAATATCAGACAGGATTAACAGAATTAACAAGATTAAAAGTAAAAAATCCTGTCAATCCTGTTAATCCTGTCAAAAAAATCCTTTCTCTAATCAAGATGTCGGGTACCAAGTTCCCCTACCTTTCCATGATTGGTAAAAAGTGAGATATTTGCCCCGCATAAACCAGAACATAACGTAATAAAAACCCGCCTATCAGCACCATGACTGCGCTAAGACCACCCCACAAACGGCTATATTTTACCGCCGCCTCTTTCCAAATAACTGGAAACAATTCAAACCCCTCAATCGCGAGGGGGATGAGCAGTCCTACTAAAACGACACCCACCCAAAACACCAGTGTGAACGGCCCTCCCATAATCAAACTCATTGATTCGGCAGAACTCCATGTATTAAGGGATTGATGCAAAAAGAAGGGAATAATGACAAATATTTCCAGTACAATTAGCACCGTGTCAACCGTCACCAAAAAATGGCGCTCATGGAGCAGATGGTCATGCCCATCTTTGGGCGGTGTGAAGGCGGCAATGAGCAGTACAGTTGCGACACCACTACTCATGGCAGAAAATAGGAATAGTTGCGCCACCATTGGCGTATTCCACAACGGACGGGCCGGAATAGCTCCCAATAAAATGCCGGTATACATGCCAACTCCCAAACCAATTGGAAAACCGATGGCGGCGATCACTCGCCGACTGATGCCGACCATCTCGCGAGTCATAAGTCGCCATTGCCGAGGTTGAAAAATATCAGCCGTACTATGCGGAACTCTCAGTAAATCACGCCAAGGACGGGGGATCCAGAGTATAAAGTAGAGCATCGACAAGATAGAGAAGGCAGTCAATAACCAAGTACCAATCGACATGGGCGAAGTCCATTGGATGGTCAAAAAAAGCCACCAAAATTGAAAGGGCTTGGTTAAATCGAAGATGAGTACGAACAGGCCCAACATCAACGGCCAAGGGGCAATCAAAGCACCGATGCGGCTGATGCGCTTATACCGTGTGCCTCCCAAGTAGGTCGCCAGTCCAGATATGACAAACGCTCCGGCGCTAACGCCTGCCGTAAAAAGGTAAATTACAATCAACATATTCCAATGAAAATGAACGTCATGTTCCATCACTTACTCCTAATATAGTAGATGGCCGATTCGGTGCCAGCTTCCTCGTATAACTGATAATAATCGTGAGTCGCCAATAACTTTGAGACTTTGCTGTTCGGGTCATTGAGGTCGCCAAAATGACGGGCGCGACCAATGCAGGTTTCCACGCAGGCCGGAGGCTGACCGACATCCAGCCGATGCACGCAGAAGGTGCATTTATCAACGGCGGCCTTCTCTTCGTCCACGTAGCGGGCATCATAAGGGCAGGCCATCATACAATATTTACAGCCGATACACTTGTCATAATCGACCAGCACCAGCCCGTCGTCACGATGATACGTGGCTCCAGTAGGGCAAACCCGCTCACAGGGAGCATTATTACAGTGGTGACAATTTTCAGGCATGAATGTCTGATTCAGGTTGGGGAATATGCCAGATTCTTTGTGATTAATCCAGTTGCGATGTTTGCCAATCGGCACGTTATTTTCAACGCTACACGCGACCATACATGCCTGACAGTCGATACAGCGGTCTGATTCCATTACAAAGCCCCATCGTTTTTTGCGTGGGGCATCGGTTGAAGGATTAGCCATAATTTATGAACCTTCTTCTGCTTTATACACTTTAACAGTAGTCTGGCTCAGGGCTTGAGAACCAGAAATCGGGTCGGTATAGGTTACGTGTAAATCACTATCGCTGACTCCGGAGCCGTAAGCGGTGGTCAAACCTTTGCTAACATGTCCAAAGCCGGGTATCATAAAAACACTGTCGGGTCGAATTTTTTCGGTGACATGAACGGGTGTTTTTACCTTGCCACCGCTACTTTCCACCCAAACCATATCACCATCCTGCAAGTTGCGCTGTTGGGCGGGTATCGGGTTCATCCAGAGAGGATTGTCAGGTGTCCGCTCATGAAGCAATCGGTTATTATGAGTGGCAAACTGGGTATGTTGAGCTACTTTGCCCGAAAGTAGATAGAACTGGTCAGCGTCATTGGTTATAGGCGCATCCCATTCCGGCACGGCGGCAAAACCACTGTTCCGCAGGGCTTCTGAGGCCAGTTCGATTTTGCCACTACCAGTGTTGAAGGTGTACGCTTCATGCCCGTTTTTTTCTTTCTGCGTGGGAGCGGTGTAGTAACCACGTTGTTTCAAATCTTCCAGCGTAATGCCCAGTGGTGCAATCTGTTGACGAATATAATCCTCTTCATCGTCATACTGAAAATAGTCAGCCAACCCCAAGCGATTGCCCAATTCCTTAAAAATCCAGAGGCCGGGTTTGCTCTCAAAAAGTGGCTCAATAACCGGCTGACGAATGAAAACAGTGTTACCTAGCACATGCAACGGGTCGAACCGTTCCAGATAGGTCGCCTCCGGCAAGACCACATCAGAAAACCAAGCTGTATCGTTCATGCTGATGTCGGTGGTGACAATAAAGTCGAGCTTGCTCATGGCCGCCATCGTTTTATGTCGCTCCGGCAGAGAATTGACCGGATTTTGGCGGAAGATGAACCAACCACGAGCCTGATACGGTTCACCAGTGAGAATGGCATCCCGAATCTCCTGAAAAACGCCCAATTTGAGCGGAACCAGCGGATATTTCCAGGGGACACCGTCCAGACGCATGGCGCTGACACGAGGATAGGGGGGTTGCGGTACAGAACCTAACGCCACTCCACCATCATGCCCAGAACTGGCAAAAAATCCACCGGGTTGATCCCAATTGCCGATAATGGCATTTAGTGCGCCAATTGAACGAGCAGTCTGAAAGGCGTTGAGGAAATTACTGGTACGCCAACCCGGGTGAGCAAAGGCATTGGGGGCGGCGATAGCAAATTCACGGGCTACTTGTCGGATGGTATCTGCTGGAATTTCGCATTTACTGGCGGCCCATTCTGGGGTATAGCCTGCGACACTGGCTTTTAGTTCTTCAAAGCCAACCGTATTTTCGGCGACAAATTCGGCATCATAACGTTCTTCGGTGATAATAATATTCAGCAAGGCCAAGTGAAAGGCCAAATCGGTGCCCGGTTTGATGGGTAGCCATAAATCGGCCTTCGCGGCGGTTTTGGTGAAACGTGGGTCTAACACAACCAGTTTAGCACCACGCGCTTGAGCGGCTACAAGGCTCTGAGTTTCGGAGTTGGAGATGGCCTCCATGATGTTACGCCCGGTCAGAATGATATAATTGGCCTGCGAGTAGTCACGGCTCGGTTCTTCCATGCCATACGTTAGCAGGTTGGCCGTGATCATGGCATTAAAACAGAGTGAGCGTTGCGTGCCGTAGTTGGGTGAGCCATAAGCCTTCAGCAGATTCTCAAACTGAGTCTGAATCAGGTTGTGGGTGGAGCTAAAAACCATTGCTTCGGGGCCATATTGCTCTTTTATCTCCAACATGCGGCTGGCGACATAATCAAGCGCATCCTCCCAACTCGCCCGCGCCCATAACCCTTCGCCCCGTTCCCCTTTACGAATAAGCGGGTATTTCAAACGATCTGGGTCGTACAAAGTGGCTACTCCAGCCTGCCCACGAGGACACAACATGCCGCGCGAGTGAGGATGGAAAGGGTTGCCATCGAGTTTTCGTACCACACCGTCCTTCACCTTGGCCTTTACCCCACAACGCCAGACACACATCTCGCACATGGTGTAAACTTCGCGGTCAAAATCAACAGGTGGGTACAGTGATTTTGGATTTTGGAGGTTAGGTTCTTGGCTGGATTGGAGTGGGTTGAATTTATTAAGTAGCGCGGCACCTCCCACAACCGTGCCCAAACCCATAAAATGACGACGAGACAGTGTCGGAGAGATAATCTTTTTTGAATCAGTCATTTGTAAAAATTCTATCATCCTTGAAATTCTGCTCTTTTATGGCTGGTTTAGAGCAGAATTTCAAGGATGATAGAATAAAAACCCTTAATAATACAATACGCAAATGATCAAAAATCAGGCAAAACTCCCTAAATCTTACTTTTTCTTGGTTCACCTTTTCTGTCTAGGATATAAAACAGATAGGCCGAAAACAGGGCAAAAAAGATGATGATTAACCAGTGATTGACGTTAAATAGGTCGGGTAGATAGGTGTTGCCCATGTTGGCAATACCCGAAATTAATGGGAATACATCTTCGTATGTCATCCCAAAAAGGATAGCTCCAACCAGAAAACCAAGCATGCCCGGAATTAGATAATCAATATTGCCTTGACCGCCACCGGCGGCACAAGTACCCGGTCAGAATCCGGCCCAGGCCATGCCGATACCAAAGATAGCACCACCAATTAGGTTGCCCACAATGTAGGTGGGCGTGGTGCCGGTCAAGGTGACGATTCCCAAGTCTCTGAGGAGATAGATGCCACCCCCGCCAACCACAATGGAAGTCAACATAAATTTCAAAACGGTCAAATCAGTAAAGCGAAAAACGTTGACAATCTTACTGTATTGGGTCAGGCTGGCTTTTTGTAATATCCAGCCAAAGATAAACCCAACGACAAGTGCAGGTAATAATGCTGTCATAATTTAATACCTCCATGATTTAATACCTCTTTCCATAAAGGAGCATTGTGGTGATGATGCCAGAAGCAAACATACCGCCGATAAAAAGAAAGGCCGCCGGAGCTAGTTGTACCCCGCCAGAGATAGCTAGTCCACTCGTGCAACCTCCGGCAATACCAGCCCCATATTCTAACAAAATAGCCCCAAAAAACAAAGTTGCCCATCGTTTCAAACGATTAGGGCCAAAAACTTGAACCCATTGCTCATCAGAAACGGTTTGCCATTTGAAAGTACCAGAGAGCAATGATGAGGCCAACGCACCTAAAAAAACACCGATTAACATCATCACACCGAAGCTAAAGCCCGCTGGCATGACAAAATTCCAGTACATGTTGTCGGCCAGTGTGGGGGCAATTAGTTGCATAATAGAGCCACCAATATTCTCAAATGCCCCCGATGCACCAAATAGCCGGTCGGTAAAAAGTAATGCAAAGATGCTCAACAAACCCAAGGCCGCTCCACCTGTGTAGGGAGACCATTGGGGTGATTTGAGCCAGTCGATAAGTTTAGTCATTAAATTTTTCCTTACATTTCCTTAGCCACAGCCATCAACAAGGCGCGCTCTTGCTCGTTAAGTTGTTTGAGGGACGTGGCTAGTTTCAAGTCCAAACGACTGACCGCATGGAGTAATGTAGAGCCTTGTTCCTCATTACTCAAGATTTGGTTGAGGTCATTGAGTAGCGTTGAATCGCTGTGGGCTAATTTCGTCCAGAGATTTTTGAGTTCCAAATTCTGTTCAAACAAGTTGGCTAACTCGGTTGGGCTAGGAGCAGACGTTGCCTCACTGTCATCTGTCGGCACATCAACCGTTTCCACTGGCATATCAACCGAGGCATTAATGGCCGCATCGGAAACAATTTTCACATTATCATTAATCCAAGCCGCCGCGACCTGTCCCCAACCTTCCCAACTCCAAGCGGTGAGGAAAAAGGCTACACCGGTTACGGCAATCATTAACATTAAAATAAGGTTGCCCCAGTTGCTAACGAGCGGCTGAGGAGCAATCGACGCGGCGTAAAGCAAATTGTAATCAATCTCCTCTCCGCCAAGGGGAGGAGCCACGCCCGTGATGGAGGCGTTATCATCCTCACCACTGCTGTCACCCTCACCAGAATCACTATCGCCACTATCGCCACTATTGCCACTATTGCCACCAGATGAATCAGCCCCAAGTTCAATACCAAGGATAGCGGCATATTTTTCCCCTCGTTCTGTTAAATCTTGAGGGTGACACCCTTGACAACTAGCCGCAATGTCCTCCATAGGCAAGGCTAAACCTTGATGAGCCGCCTCTTGTTCGGTGGCCTGCACGTTACCCGCATGGCAGAACTCGCAAAAATCGCCAAACGCGTGCTGAGTATGCCATTCGCCCTCGGCATTTACCGGGTCTTTACCCTGAGTTTCGTGGCATGTTTTACATGATGAGGCGGATGAGCCACATTGAGCATTAACTGGGTCTGCCGACCAGATTAGCCCTATCGCCAAAACTGCCGCACCGATAAATAATGAAAAAAAGAACCACGTGTCGTTACGTGTCACAAACTTACCCCACCTTTAGGTTGAATTTGTTTCCTGCTAAAAATAACAAAAAAGCAATGCACATGTTATTTTTCT
>JAUCGA010000052.1 GCA_030377865.1 Anaerolineales bacterium HSG25
GACGACCGAGTTTTTCGCAAGAAACCTGACCGCTATTTGGCTCAGCTTGAGGCTCAAGCTCAACTAATCGCTAACCCTGCCCATACCGGATTTGACTGAATTTGCTAGGTTACTTTTGCCGTTGGGCAGTTTACCTACCACTATGCGAGTGATACTCGATAGCCAAACTACCGGCCCTAGCATGAACCTCATCGCTCCGGACGGTACAGTTTATGGGCATGATAACCTACCAGACGGAATAAGCTACCAAGAAGATCATACCTATCAAGAATCAAGTCGGAATACGCCAACCCAAAGTTTCGGCTTAGGCCAGCTACGGGTTGTGCATGGAGTTGCCAACGGGCCAGCGATGGATGTACTGGTTAATGACAATCTGGTATTCAGCAATGTCACCTTTACCAGCACCACAATCCATGAGATGTTTGAATCTGGGGCTTACACCATCAAATTTGTTGAAACTGGCACAACTAGTCCAGTCTTGGCTGAAACCTCAGTCAACCTCGCGCCCGGCTTGGATTACACCATCGTGGCGACAGGAGAACCGGGTAATATCGTTGCTTGGTCGATTCAAGATGAGAACACACCACGAGGCGATGGTCAGAGTTACCTACGCCTTGTCCATGCCGGTCATGGTCTCAATCCGGTGAACTTAGTCCAACCACTTGGGAAAAAGCTATTTGGTGAGATTGCCTATCAACGTACTAGCCAATATTACCAACTCTATCCTCAAGGTTACAACTTCGATCTGTTGGATAGTGAAACAAAAGAGATATTAGTCGAGCTATCTAATGTACTGATGCTAGACGGTATCGTCTACACCATGTTCGTTTTTAATACTGCCGATGGCGTGGTTACAACCCTCCATGTTGATGCAATTGAACCAGCCACTTTGAATATTGTCCAAGTTATCAATAGCGATGAGCCGTTAACCATCTCGATAGACGGTATTGAACTCGAATCGCCCATGACTGCTGGTAGTTATCTTGGGCAACCCTTATCCGTCTATCCCGGTGAACATGCCATTCAGGTAAAAACCGTTACCGGGACAACCATTCTCAGTGATACCATTCTACTCAGTATGTTTGGTGATTACACCTTAGCCCTATATGAAAAATCTGACCGACTGAATGGTGTTCTCTTAGATAGTGACCATCTACCCTCTGTTGCTAAAACGGGGCTACGCGTCGTACCATTGTTGGAGGATGTCTCGGCGGTTGATGTTACCTTAGAAGGTATGGAAAACCCAACGGTTATTCCAATATTCGATAATGTTGCCTTTGCCACCCCCAGTGAAATGGTGGATATTCAACCTTCGGCCAAATATTGGGACGCGAATGACCCAACCAAACTGTTTGGCACGGAGCTGTTCACGGTGACATTCTATGAAGCCGGAACCCAAAACAAGATAAATGCCTTTTATCTTGATAACCTTGAATCTGGTACTAGCCAGACGGCTTATATCTATAGGTTGAATGGCACATTACAAGCGACGGTTGTAAAAGACCAACAAGCCGTCAAGAAGATTCAGGGCATCTACAAAGTTGATAAACCCCAAGTTGGTAACTGGCAAGTTCAACTCATCGGCGATAGTGTCAATGGATCTGATTACCAACTTGAGGTGATGGCCGATAAGTTACCACCAGAGCTAAAAGAGGTTCAAGTTACCAACGGCGACCAGCCGACCATTCAATGGCGATTAACCAGTTCCGAACCAGATACCTCGATTGCCGTCTACTACAAAACCAGCCCGATTATGGAAACTGTCTCGATTACTGATACTGATGGCACGGTTGATACACTTGAAGCCTTGGTTTACACAGGTCGAACGATTACCGATTATCTCACCGCATCGAATGACCCGACATGGACAGATGGTAGCTTGCAAAATTACGACATCCCCACCGAACTTTTACGAAGTGGCACCTACTATGTCTATCTGGAAGCGGATGATATGGCGAGCCAGTATGTCCGTTTAGCCGCTCCAGAGCCGTTGGTAGTTGAGCATATTTGGCCTAGCACATGGCAATCTGGCTTGGTGTTGAGCCAAACTAACTATCGCGAAGTGACGGCACAATGGAATAGTTTCTCCAATCCCGATGTGCAGGAATATCGGTTAATGTGGCAATCGTCGGTTTACACTGAAACTCAAACAAGTTCACAAGATGCGTATGCTTATCAAACTGAGCCATTACAAGAAGGTGTTTACAATCTCAATCCAGGTGAAACTTATACCTTTACCGTTGAGGCCCGCACCTACGAAAATGATTGGGTTAGTACCTCAGAAAGTGTGGCGATAACGGTTCAAGGTGCTAAGTTTAATGTTGTCCCACCGACCAACTTGCCTACCATTCAAGCGGGTGAAACGGCTACCACGACCATCAAACTAACCACCAATCTTGATCCTTATCCTAGTTCAGTAGGATTATACAGCGGCCCACGAACCCCGGGTTTGGAAATGAGCTTTAGCCCTAGTACCATCGTGCCAACCATTACCGGAACAGAGGTTGTGGTTACACTACTAGCTAATGAGTTCTTACCAAATGGAGCTTTCACAGCCACAGTTGAAGCAGTTGGCGGTGGCGAAGAGGTAAGCGTTGCTCTCGATCCCACAGTCGTTGCGCCAACGTTTGTGTTTGCTACCAACCCCTCTGCGCTGGTCTTAACCGAAAATGGGACAACGAGCATGAGTATCGTCCCTAATCGGCTTAACGGTCATACTGTACCAATCTGGATCGAGGTGGTTGATAATCCATTGGTAATGTGGTCTTTCAATCGTGATCTGCTACATGGAAATGAAAGCACGGTATTGACTATCGAAGACACCCCACTCACTCAAAGAGGGGTCTACACCATGCTAATTCAGGGGTACGATGAAGGCGGACCAAACCGAGTGACCATCACTCGCACCTTGACTATCCGTAAGCCTGACTTTGTTGTCACCGGAATTTCCGACCCAATCTCTGTGACCCCCGGTCAGACCAACACGGTACGACTACCCTTACAGGTAATCTTCCAAGATGGTTGGAGCAACCCCGTCAATCTGATGACTGATCAGGCCAATGCCCCATTTGGGGTACAGTTTGGCTTTGAGACTAACTCAAAGGTTCGCCAAACTAGTTCTAGTTTGAAAGATTTTATCACCCTAAACAGTGAGGGTTCAGTTGACCTCATGGTTGAAACCCTATCCGATACACCTCAAGGGTACTATCTATTACCTCTCATTGCTGAGAGTAATGGTCGCCGGAATATGCTGGAGATTGAACTTCTGGTCGGTGAGACGTTAATTGTCGAGCCGGAGAAGCCGGATGCAAAAGATATCTATCTACCAACGATTAAGAAAGAAATAGTTGAACCATAGGCGGAGATGGGACGTTACGTGTGAGGTGTGCTTTTCTCTACATGCCAGCCTCAGCCCTGAATGAATATTCACCAAGTAATTAATATCTGTGCCTGAATTATTTCCAAGCACACCCGTATATTGTGGTTTAGACGCAAGGTTGCCTACTATATATGGGAGATGAATTTTGAAAATAGCTTTTACTAGGCAATTATTCATTCAGGGGCATCACCTGTATCGTAGATGTTGGCATATGAAAACAAAAAGCGTCTTGTTCCAAACAGGGAACGAGACGCTTTTTCACTTTTCACTTCCTATGTTACCTGTTCAAATCCCTGAGTGAATAATTGCCTATACTGAGATTGGTTTGGAACCGGAACTTTTTTGTGCTAATTCGCCTTCGACAAGACTTCGGCGTGAGATCAGTCGAACGCTCAGGCTACGTTGGATGGGCATGTCGAAGGCATAGACCCTTTGGCAAGCTCAGGTTACGATAACCAGTCAATTGGGCATAATAAGTCGGACTGGTTTTGGGCGATGTCACAACAGCGAATGGCTCTCCGTTGGAGCGATACAGCTAATGCATATCCTATTCGATACTAATGTTGTGCTGGATGTCTTGCTTAGCCGCCAACAGATTTTTCATGGGTGGCAGAAATCAAAATTTATACGCCTGCGGATTTGCTTTCAACCATGAATATCGGGTAATGGTATCCAATCTACAGCGAATGGCTATTCGTTGGTTTCGTTATTCGTTGTTGTGTTGGGCTGGAACGGATTGGGTCTGCTCGGTTAGGACAGCGAATTTGGAAATCAACGAATTTGTTGTTTCCTGAATTCGTTGTCATCTTCCAACAAAGATACTCACCGCAGAGGCGCGGTGCTTTCCCCCTATCAGTCAGAGGCACAATTCGGTATTTTCCCAATTCGATGTACTCTTACGCAACCAGCCCCACCTCTTCTTCGAGATCGGGGCTGGTTTTTATTTTGACACGAGTTGATAACATGGCTACAATCAGGTCAGTTTAAAAGAATAGTTCGTTCATAAGGAGCGTTAATCAATGTTACGACTACATCGCAAAGATATCTATCGAAAACTTCCATAATATGTGGTGGTCAAGATGATGTTGAAAACCATGTCATGCTTGCTGAGTCGAAGGCGAAGTATCCACCCGAATATCCCTAGATTCGGGGCAGTGAGACCCTTCTCCCCAAACACTCAGGGTGACATACCCATCAGTCAACGAAGCAACACTACCCCAAACTTTATCATCATTCACCACGCAAGATAGCGGCAGTAAACAGTGTGATAACCTCGCTCATAACCACATTGTCCCCCCCTCCCATCCATGTTACAATACCCCTATGAATCTATTCGACCACAATCGACAGACCAAAATCGAGCAGGAAGCTCCGCTCGCGGCTCGCATGCGACCACGCACCTTAGACGAGTTTATCGGCCAAGAACATATCGTCGGCCCCGGACGGCTGTTGCGGCGGGCGATTCAGGCCGACCAACTCTCCTCGGTGATATTTTACGGCCCGCCCGGAACCGGCAAAACTACGCTGGCCCGAATCGTCGCCAACACCACGCAGGCCCACTTTATCGCCCTAAACGCGGTGCTGAGTGGGGTCAAAAATATACGAGAATCGATTAGTGCCGCCGAAGATAAACGGGGCATGTTCGGTCAAAAAACAATCCTATTTATTGACGAGGTGCATCGCTTTAACAAAGCCCAACAAGATGCCCTGCTCCCCCATGTTGAAAACGGCACGGTGACCCTGATTGGGGCGACCACCGAAAACCCCTATTTTGAGGTCAACAAAGCTCTCGTCTCCCGCTCTCGTATCTTTCAACTGCGGCAACTGGTCGAGACTGATTTACGAGCCATTGTCCATCAAGCTCTCAATGATTCGGAGCGAGGCTATGGCAGTCGCTCGATAGTTTTGTTAGACGAGGCGCTCGACCATCTGGTTAATGTCGCAAACGGCGACGCACGAGCCGTTCTGAACGCCATCGAACTGGCCGTGGAGACGACTACACCGAACGAGGCTGACCCTGATGGAACCGGCGACACCATCACCATTACCACCCAAGTAGCCGAGGAGTCGATTCAGCGGCGGGCGGTGCTGTATGACAAGGATGGGGATGCTCATTTCGACACGATTTCGGCTTTCATTAAATCGTTGCGCGGCTCCGACCCCGACGCGGCGCTCTACTGGATGGCAAAAATGGTCTATGCCGGAGAAGAGCCACGCTTCATATTTCGGCGCATGATCATTTTCGCGGGTGAGGATGTCGGACTGGCCGACCCTAACGCCATCCGAGTGGTCATGGCCGCGGCGCAAGCCTTTGATTACGTGGGCATGCCGGAGGGGCGCTTTCACCTGTCGCAAGCCTGTTTGTATCTTGCCACCGCGCCCAAAAGTAACTCTGGTTTTGCCTTTTGGGATGCCCTAGAATCGGTGCAAAAGGAGCGAGAGGCTCAAGTACCCGACCATCTGCGGGACGGCAATCGAGATGGTGAGGATTTTGGACATGGCAAGGGTTATCTCTACCCGCATGCCTATCGCGATCATTGGGTGGCCCAACAATATCTGCCCGAAACGTTGCAAGGACGGGTTTTTTATCAGCCCAGCGACCAAGGATACGAAGTCTCAATTAAGGAGCAGGTTTCCCGACGGCGAGAAGCACAGTTGGCGGCCATGTTAGAGCCAGTTCCCTCCTTGTTGGGTTTAGTGCAGACCATGCCCGATGGAACTCCGACCCAGAATCGGTGGCTCCAACGCACTCTGAGCGGGGTGGGCAAACAGTTGGCCGCAGTACGAGACCGTATTTTTGCCCTCGCCAAGGTACAACGGCATAATTTGGTATTAGATTTGAAGCTCGGTAGTGGCTTGTTAACTTGGGAAGCTATTCGGCGAGCCGTAGTCGGCGGAGTTTATACCTTGGCTCATGACCCACGCACTGCCCATGCATTTCAACAACAGTGCCAAAATTTAGAGCCGCTAGAGCGTCCAGTATTACTAGTCGGTCAGCTTGACCAGCTTGATTCGGAGGCATTTTTTCAGCCGACCACTCCAGAATCCGAAGCGACTCGGACTCTGCATGAGGCGATGGTTCCATACTCTCCGCCGTCAACTGACAATGACGGGGAAGACGATTCTGATGAAATTTCGCGTTTAGGTAGCACTCTACCCCCTCCCAGCCTCCCCCTGCTAGGGGGAGGAGCTACTTCCCCCCCTTTGGGGGGGATTGAGGGGGGGCGAAACTCCACCAATCTCCAGTTTGATGTGATTGTCGGGCGTAACCTACTTACTCGTTTGCCCGACAAGGCCGAAACCCTCCAGCGTATCGCCCGTCGATTGCGCCCCACCGGACGGCTGGTCTTGGCCGAAATCGTACCCCGCCATGCTCAACGCCTCTCGCAACTGGTCGATTTAACTGGCCTACCGTCCAGCCTCGCCGAGCAGATTCAACAGGTCGAAGCGACCATCTATCAAAATGAGCACGACCCTATGGTCAACTGGGCTGAGGCCGATTTGGAGCGTCTTTTGCATGAGGCCGGTCTGACCGAAATTCAGATGTTTCCAGAGCGTCAAACCACCGACTACTACATCAGCCCAGAGCTATTGACTCGCTGGTTTACGCCTGTCCCTAATTCAGATCGTCGTTCATTCGCTGACCATCTCCTCGCCTCCGGTGTCCGCTCGGATGAACTGTTAGAGATTCAACGTCTCTTTGAACGGCAACTCTTGCATCAGACCGTCAAATGGCAGTCGAGTTTGGTCTATTTGGTCGGGGTGAAGAAGTAGTTCTATGCAAAAAACCACTTTGACCATAACCCGCAAAACCCTCCTTAGCCCCGCATGGTGGCAAATTACCCTCTCCGCTCCACATCTGGCCGAACAGTTGATCCCCGGCCAATTTCTGCTGGCTCAATGTGCTGACCCATTTACCGCCTATCTCCGGCGACCCGTTTTTCCCATGCTTGTTGAGCCGAATCACTTGGCTTTGCTGTTGCGCCCATCCTCCGATGCTGGCTTGGCTTGGTTGCTGACTCGTCAGGTCGGCGACCAGCTTGATCTGCTTGGCCCCTTGGGTCAGGGTTTTCCTCAACCAGCAGAGGGCCAACATGTCTGTCTCATCAGCGACTCTTCTGACCTCGCGCCGCTATTAGGTCAGATGCAAATCGCTCTACAAAATAGCTCTGTCGTAACGATGGCACTGCAAGCCAGCCGAGCCAATCGGCTATACCCCATCTCGACCTTGCCCATCGCCGTAGAACTGCATGTCGCCACTTTGGACGGCTCGATGGGGCAACGAGGTCGCCTGACCCCGCTTTTACCCGATTTGTTACGCTGGGCCGATGTGGTGTATGCCACCGGCTCCATGCCATTTTTGCACCAGCTCCATCAACAGGCTCTTGAGATTCGTTTGGGGCATCACACCCAATTTTTGTACGGGCTATGGCCGCAACAGTTATTTGGGTGCGGCTTGGGAGCCTGTTTAAGTTGTGTGGCAACCACTGCGTCAGGTCTCAAACGAGTTTGTGTCGATGGGCCGATTTTTGATTTGGGGCACATGCTGGGTGAAACATAAGTAGATGAATATAGATTTTACGAGTTTGCCTCCTCCGGGGTATGTAGTTTTCCTTGAAGGAGAGTGTGCCCGCCAAATACCTGTTACGATTATATAATCGTAATAATCAGGACAAATAAATTGTGTATTCCAGAGTGGTTCAATCTTTAAGATTGAACCACTCTCTTATAAAATGAACTATATCCGAATCTATTCGACCATAATCCATCAGCGCTGGCTAATCATTTTTGTTCTATTACTAGCCACATTTTTCCGATTTTATCGACTGGCCGACCATCCGCTCGGCCTCTTTTTTGACCCAGCCATCAATGGCCTCGATGCCGTCCGTTTAATGGAGCGGGGTGGGCACACGCTTTTTTTTCCCTCCAACGGGGGACGAGAATCGCTGTTTATCTACCTGCTAATGCCCTACATCAAGCTATTTCAGACCACTCCTTATGCCATCCGAGCCTTAACATCCAGTCTGAGTCTACTCACTGTAGCCCTGCTCTATCGTTTTATGAGCGAGATTTGGGAGCGCCCGCAGAATCTCCTCAAAACTGCAAACGTTATCGACGGAACAATATTCCCACTAGCCCTGATAGCCTCACTTACCTTGAGCGTCTCCTACTGGCATGTCAGCATCAGCCGCTTAGGGCAACGACCAATCATGGTCGCCCTACTATCGGTACCGGTATTCTGGTTTTTTCTCAAAGGCTGGCAGAGCGGACATGTCCGCTGGTTTGTATTGTCAGGATTTTTCTTGGGAGTAGGAGCCTACACCTATTCTGCCTCTCGTCTATTGCCCGTTATCCTCATGCTGACCGTCCTACCCGACCTGATTCTACCCCGCCTTGGAAACACTAGCGGCATGCCAAAATATACACCGAGTACAGAATCTTCAACGACTGCGGAATCTTGGTCAAACAGGGCTATCCCCATAAACCGCCTTGCCCTGCTACGAAACCTAACGCTGTTGACTATAACCGCCCTTCTTATCGCCGCGCCCATGCTCTGGTATTTTGCCAGCCATCCGGCCCTATTCACTGCCCGCGCCGGATCGGTCATGGTCTGGAATTTTCTCGACAGTCCCACCGAAATTCTGGCCGAGTTGGGGCGTAACGTTGGTCGAGTTGGTGGCTTTTTTTGCTGTGTTGGTAGCCCCAATCCTATTTTTGGCCTGCCCGACTACCCCGGCCTTCATCCCTTCCTAACCCCATTCCTCCTCATCGGCCTTTTGGTCAGCCTGAGCCACTGGCGCGACCTGCCCCATCGCCTTATAGCCCTGTGGTGGCTCATCGGTATCAGTCCTTCGGTCATCGCCATCGAAGCCCCGCACCCACTCCGCATGGTGGTTGCAGTTGTCCCCACAGCCATTCTAGTCAGCCTTGGCCTGCATGCTCTCTATCACCGAGTTACGGATCAATCCACCCGATTCCGCCTTTCCCACAACAGCTTTTGGGCCTTGCTGTTGATGGGCTATCTCCTCTCGACCATAGCCAGCTATCGCGCCTATTTTATCGACTGGACAGACCTCCAAACCACGCGGGGAGTCTACGACTATGGAGCCATTGCCATTCGAGATACGGTGCTGGCTCACAGAAATTCAGACCAGCCCATCTACCTGCCCTTTGAGCGATTCAACGATTCGACTCTCCTTTTTTATTTGAGCGACCCCTTTCCTCGACAGGCGACTCTATCGGTTGAGTCCGCCTCACAAGCTCTTGTTATTACTCCTGACCGGCATCGTACCAGTTCAACATGGATTCGTCTGTTCCAAGGCCGAGCCACAATTCTGCCGCCGCTAACCACCGCCGGACAGGCTCACCTACAGCACCGCCTGACCCGTTTGCCTGCCCAGCCCATCAACACGACCGACGGGGAGACCGTGGCTCGGCTGACTCATCTTGAGGCCGATTTAAGTCCGTTTTTGCAACAGCCCAATTATGATCTGCATGCCACCTTCGGCCCACTCACCTTGACCGGTGCGCTCTACAGCCACTCCATCTCTGCCGAACTGGACGAGACATGGCCTCTGCCCATCACCCTATTTTGGCAAGCCAACCAGTCCACCGCCACCGAGTATGAGGTGTTACTGCGACTGGTCAACGACGGTCAGCAAGCCCTAGCCCAAGGCGATGCACGCCCCCTAGATTGGGTCTACCCGACCAGTTTTTGGCAACCTCAAATCGACCAGATTGCCGTTCAGCATCAACTGTTTCGGCATGATAATCAGCCTTGGCCGGTTGGACGTTACTGGCTGGCTGTCTCTGTCTTTGACCCTGCCACGCAACAGCGGTTGCCCCTCTCCGAAGCCGATAGCCCCTCGCCCGACACATATTTCATCGGGCCGCTAAAATTGCCCTTATCGACTTCGCCCCAACCAAACAACAATATCGCCACCTTTGGCGACGTGATTCGACTGACCGACTATCAGATTCCGCCTCATCAACTTAGTGCTGGTGATACGCTCGAACTGACCCTGCGCTGGTCGGCTCTGTACCAACCCACTGCTGACTATACTGTTTTTGTTCACCTGCTCGATGAGGCTGGCAATCTGGTGGTGGGGCGCGACGCTCAACCTCGTGATGGGACTTATCCGACCACAATCTGGTCACCGGAGGAGCAGATTCCCGATTCCCACCCTCTAATCCTACCCGCCGATTTGCCATCTGGGACCTATCAACTCGCCATCGGCCTGTATCATCAACCGACCGGCCAACGTCTGCCCCTACATCGGCCTAACGGTCAGACTGATACCGATGTCGAAGGACGTTTCCTCTTCGATGATCCGATTATTATCAAATAGCTTTCGCCATGCTTACTACCCGACAAGAAGTTTAGTTTATACTGCGATTAGAATGGAAACAGAATTTTTTCCGTAATCCGCCTTCGACAAGCTCAGGCTACGCTGGCTGAGTCTGTCGAAGCCCATACCATGCCCACAAGATTAAAAGCAAAAAATCCTGTTAATTCTGTTAATCCTGTCGAAAAATCTTTTTTCTAATCAAAATGTCGGGTACCAAGTCATTATGAAAAACAACTATCTCCCGTTAATTCTCACAATTCTTATTGGCTTTTTTGTACGGGTGGTCAGCCTAAACCATCTCCCCCTGTCCCTCAGCCTCGACGAGGCTACCAATGGCCTAGACGCATGGCAACTTTACAATACGGCCTGGTTGACCCCTTTTCTAAACAATAACTTTGGCCGCGAAACTTTGTTTTTTTATCTGCAATCATTGGTCTTTCAAACTATAGGTGTCTCAATTTTTAGCCTGCGTTGGCTCTCGGTCTTGGCCGGAACCGTAACCATTCCCCTACTTTATCGAGTTGGGATGCGCCTGTCGGGTCGTCCATTTGTGGGTTTGTTAGCCGCCATTGGCTTGGCCGTCTCCTACTGGCATCTCTATTTTAGCCGAGTTGGCTTGCGAGCTATTTTGTTACTGCCGTTTTTGCTGACCATGATATATTGTTTCTGGCGTGGCTGGTTTGACGGGCCAATACATAGGCGGAACCAATCTTATCTCTGGCTTGTCGGGGCGGGTGTTTTGTTAGGCTTGTCCTTTTATACCTATCTAGCCGCTCGCCTGTTGCCGTTCCTGTTTGGCCCATTCATCGCAATCGAAATTTTCATCATGCGGTTCGGTAAACAGGCTGACAAGTCTCCTCATGTTGGAACTCTGCGCGCTCAGTTCCTTAAAGCAACGGCCTTTTTCCTGCCTGCCTTTTTTCTCAGCCTACCTCTACTCCTCTATTTTTGGCAAACCCCGCATGCCCTCAACAGCCGAGCTGGAGCCATCTCGATTCTGACTCTGTCTAACCCGTTTGTTGCTCTGAGCGACAACTTGTCTGCAATTGCCTATCTCCATGTTGGATCTGGGCGTTGGTTAGCAAATTGGCCTTCCCTCAATCCGCTGACCTGTCTCGGCTTGCTCGTCGGGCTACCCGTTGTGATATTTGGTCTAAAGCGCCCTGTCAACAGGTTTCTTTTGTTATGGTGGCTGACCGGCTTAATCCCCCTGTTCTTCTCCATTCATAACTGGTCGGGCGAAACTACCATCCTGCGAGCCATTATCGCTTGGCCGGTTATCTATCTGTTGGCCGCGGTTGGTTGGGCAAAGCTGAGCATGCTTATTCAGACTAGTACAAGACGGCGTAGTTGGAGCGCAGGCAGATTGCCTGCACCGCACGTGGTGCGGACGTTTTTGGTTACATGTTACTTGATTTTTGCGACGCTATTTAGCAGTTATAACTATTTTCATCTTTGGGCCACCAATCACAACAATTTTAGTGACCACCCCCCGTATCTGGCCGCCTATCTTAACCAACAAAGTGAGATTCGTTCTATTTTGCCCCTCAAGTTTTACGGAGAGACGGTGGCTCATTTTTTGTTGAAGGCGCGTTATCCGCAGTTGCAAAATGTTAGGGACGATGTGAGCTTGTTCACCAATCAGCCTACCCAACTTCTGCTCCCACCAAATCAAACCGTCGCCGCTGATCTTGTCTTACTCGACCCAACTACCCAAAGTGCCTATCTTTTGCCCTCTCTTTCTTTTAGCCAAACCGAGCGCATGGCCGATTATGTGACTCAAGCAACACCGCAACATACCGTTTTAGACCGCGAGGATGAACCGATTCTGACCGTTTATCCTCTATCTGACGACGTGAGCCGTTCGTTTTTATCGGTTCAACCTATTTCAGAATCATCCCATCTAGCCACCTTTGCTGATGCTATTACTCTACGAACCATGATTGTCGAACCGAGCCAACTCGCCGCGGGTGACATCGTGACCATCCAACTCGACTGGCAGACTCAACGCCGTCTTACAGACTCTTACCATCTGTTTATCCACCTGTTTGATGTGACGGGTCGTCAACGGTGGGGGCAACTGAATCAGCCACTAACGGGCTTGTTGTTCGATGCCTATCGCTGGCCGCAAGGACTGACAATACCGGATCGTCATCAGTTTCAACTACCACCGGACGCACCCGCTGGGCCGTATCGCTTCGAGATTGGCTTGTACCATCCGGTGACGCAGGCTCGTTTGCCGGTGGGGCTGGATGACAAGCTGATAACGGGTAAGTTCCATGTCGGCGCTCCGCCTGTATCGCCTCAGTATCCCTTACCCGACGTTCAGTTTGGTGGTCAGATGGTTTTACAAGGGCTTGATATTGATCGCCCTTCGCTATCATGGTTAACTGGAGAGGCGTTACGCTTTGTCATCCACTGGCAAGCTTTGTCAGAAATGGAACATGCCTACACGATTTTTGCTCACCTCTTGGATGATACAGGCCAAATCAAAGCCCAGTTTGACAGCCCTCCACAACAGGGAAACTACCCCACGAACTGGTGGGATGTTCAGGAGATTGTTTTGGACCCATACTCGATTCCCTTATCACCAGAACTACCGTCCGGTCTATACAGCTTACGTTTGGGGGTGTATAATTCGCATACGGGACAGCGATTGTTGCTCAACGACTTGCCGCAAGATTATTACGATTTACCCTATCCTATTACCATTGAATGATAACCGCTTATACTGCGATTAGAATGGAAACGTAACTTTTGCGATGTCATTCCCGCATGCTTTTATACCCGATACAAACATTCGAGTAGGAATCCATTCTTTACAGTCGTGTGGATGCCCGATAAAGACATTCGGGCATGACATGAGGAAAGTGTCGGTTTCAAACTAATTTGAGTATAGTACCCGACATGTTGCTTTAATCAACACTGGTTTTCGACAGGATTAACAGGATTTTTTGCCTTTAATCCTGTCAATTCTGTTAATCCTGTCAGATATTAGTTTAAGCTAAACATTGTTGTCAGGTAACAAGTGATAACCTATGACCTTAACCTCTCATCGTTTGATTCTACCTATTTTGTTATTAGCCTTTTTTTTGCGAACTTACCAACTCGACAATCACTCGCTACGAGGTGATGAGGCGGCTAGTGTCCTTTATTCGGCCATGCCCCTCAGCGAATTATGGGAACTTTCTCGCGTCACTGACCCGCATCCACCCCTGTATTATGCCACCCTGCATGTTTGGCAAATCCTGTTTGGCGAAGCGGTGTGGCCGATGCGTTTTTTTGGCGCGGTCGTCTCTACAGTTGCGGTAGCGGTCTTGTACCGTTTGGCTCAACGTACCGTGTATGATGTTCGCTTGAGCTTGTTGTCAGGGTTATTGTTAGCTGTTTCTCCGTTGCAAATCTGGCTGGCTCAAGATTTACGTTCCTATTCGCTTTTTACGCTCATGGGATTGCTCTCGTCATGGCTCTTGTGGGGACTGCTGGTGATGGGTGAGCGCCCTCGTTTACAGGTGGGCTGGAGGCCGACGCATCTTGGTAAGTTGCTCATGAGCTATATCCTCTTGACCACGGCCTGCTTGTACATCCATTACTACGCTGTATTTCTCATCGCCTTCCAAGGTTTATTTGTCTTGCTTAATGCTCGTAGATTTTGGCCGATACGTGGCTGGTGGCTGATTTCACAACTGTCCATTGCCCTGCTGATTATCCCCGGTCTGACATTGGCCGCCAACTTTATCGGTCAAGCCGCGGGAGGTATCGAGACAATTCCCACGGTAGATATTTTCTGCTTGGCCTCGACGGCTCTGCTAACCGGATTCACCATCGACCAGAGTTGGGGGCTGTGGCTGAGTCTTCTACTTGCGCCGGTGTGGCTGTTTGGCCTAATTCGGCTGTTGCGGTTGAACTGGACGGCTGGCACATTTTGGAGTCTGTTTTTTCTCGTGCCAGTGGCTGGTGTGATTGCCCTTTCGATTGGTCGCCCCTTTTTCAAGGAGCGTTTTCTGATTCAGGCGCAACCGGCCTTCTGTTTGTTGGTCAGCATGGGTCTGCTAGGCTGGTATGATGTGACGAGGCAGTGGCTAACGAAGCGGTCTCGATCCGATGGTTTAGGTCATGTAGCACTTTTCGCGCCGGCGGCAGGGTTATTACTTTTGCTTTTTGTCAACAGTTTGGCTTTGAGTAACTATTTCTTTGAGCCAGCTTATGCCAAGTCGAAACCGTGGCGTTTTTATCACGAGCATGTCCGCGATCATGTTTTGTCAGGCGATGTCATGCTGACCAACTTCCCCGAAGCTTCGGTCAGTTACTACAGTCCCAACGAACTCCCGTTTTATGTCGTTCCCGAAGAGCGAGACCGCTCTGTCGATTATCGACTCGAGCGGACTGCTCAGGTGGCGCAAGCCTATCAGCGAATCTGGTTTTTGCCTCTGCTTCATCAAGGATTCGACGAAACGGGTGATGTATTGCATTGGCTTGACCAGCATGCCGACCGTGTCAATCAGATATTTTTTCCCGACTATAACTTGAATCTGTACCTCACTCCAACCTCGATTGAGGCGCGGATGATCCCTCAACCAACTCGTTTTTTACATGGGGTGCGCCTACGAGGTTTCCAGATATTCGATAAGGCCGGAAATTCTCGCCTACAAACAGACGACTCCGCATCGACTGGGGTGTTAATAATCAAGCCCAAGAAAACAGTGACTTTGTCATTATATTGGCAAACAGAGCGACTTGTTGACCAACCTTATACCGTCTTTGTTCATCTGATTGCGGCTGATGGTTTTAATCAAACCAGTCAGGATAATCAGCCGGTTTGGGGAACCTATCCGCTCCCCAATTGGAGCGAGGCCGAAAAAGTAACTGATAAATATACCCTGACCATGCCGGAGGGTATTCCAACTGGTGACTATCGGTTGCGAGTCGGTTGGTACCAGTCTGATACGGGGGAGCGGCAAGTTGTCATTGATGAGCAAAATCAACCAATTGATGAGTGGGTCATCTTGAATGGGATTATTCGAGTGGAGTAGCAAAGCCAATGTTAACGATAAAATGTGCCGCTTGTAAGCGAAAACTATGGAAATATGACAAGATAGGACATGGCGAGGTGTTGCGCTGTCATAAAAGCCGCATGGGGAGAATCTACGACTACGAACAACGAGCGCAGAAGCTGTTCTGTCGGTGTGGCAAACCGATTGGGATTGACAAAGGCTCTTTTATCAAGATGATAAAAAATGGCTTTATCTATACTGGTACCAAGCGGAATTAGCCATAAAAGAGCAGAATTTCAAGGATAATAGGATTTTTACAACAACCGTAAAACTCCATTAATTAACATGTGCATGCTCCAACTCCGAGAGCATGCACATGTTAATTAATCCCGATTTCTGTCGGGTACTGAGTTGTACAATCTTCCATGAGGATAACGGGTGTGTACCCGTTACCCATAACAGGCGGGTATATACCCGCCAAATACCCGTTGCGATTACATAATCGCAACGATCAGGAATCTTGTTAATTCTGTCAGATATTTTTCCTGTCGGGTAGTAAGTTTGAGTGCTTGTTTCTCTGAAAATACCGGTCGATTTCGGTCTCAAACACCTCAATCAACTCCTCTGCGATATTTGTCCAACTGAATCGCTTCGCCCAGTGTTGTGCTTGTTCGCTAAGTTGCTGTTGCAAAATTGGACGCTTGAGCAGAAGGCGAATTCGGTTGGCGAGGGCATCCGCATTTCGAGCTGGTACTAAGTAACCGTTAAAGCCATCCTCGACACTAAATTTTAGTCCACCTACATTAGAGGCTATAACGGGAGTACCACAGGCCATCGCCTCTACCGCTACCATGCCAAACGATTCATAGTTGGAGGGAATAATTACCATCTCAGCCGCGGCATAGTAATATACTAGGCTGTTTTGGTCTTTTGAACCTAAAAATGTGACCAAATCTTCTAACCCTAACTCACGTCGTAAATTGAGGAGATGGGTCATTTCAGGATGGGTTTCATTTTCATCGGGGTCAGGTTTCCCGCCAATAATTGCCAAACATATATTCTCGGTCAATCGAGCTTGTCGTCGTCTTAAGCGAGCAATGGCTCGCAATAAAACATCAATCCCCTTTAGGCGTTGAATCCGCCCCACAAACAAAAGCATTTTATGATCAACGGGAATGTCAAGATGATGACGAGCGTCAATCTTGTTCATGGCCGTAAACCGATCCAGATCAACACCGGGGGGGATGATAGATATATTTTGACAGGATGCACCATAATATTCAACCATATGACAGCAGTCAACCGGAGTGGCGGCTATCACTCGGTCTACTCGATGCATAATCTCCCGTTCGCAGTTGGTTCTTTGTTCCGGTTCCCGTTCGGCATTGGTTTGAGCAACCATGTTTTTTAGGGCGGCTAAGGTGTGGAACATCTGAAATACGGGGATATTCCATTTTTTTCGTAGGCGGAGTCCAACCAAACCAGATAGCCAATAATGGGCAAAAATTAGGTCATACTGTTGCTTATGTACCAAAACCCCAGCCGCGAACTCGTCCAGATGATGATAGATTTTGTTCTTGTTATAGGGTTTTTCTGGCCCTGCTTTTACCTGTAAAACTCGCACATTATGAGCAAGTGCTTCAACACGAGGTAGGGTAGGGTCTTGCGAGCGGGTGTAAATATCGACATTAATTCCTTGCCGACCAAACTCCTGACTAATATCGCGGACATAAACATTCATCCCCCCAGTTTCTTGCCCACCTAATCGGGCAATGGGGGAGGTGTGAACGGATAGCATGGCAATACTTTTGAGCATGGTCTGGTTGGAAGATTAGGTTTCTTGACCGTAGGTGAAATCGACTTTTTCGGCAACCATGTTCAAATATTTGGACATGGCTCGACCGGGAGCATACATGCCTCGTTCCCATTCGCTAATAGTCTGTTGACGGACACCCAAGTCATCGGCAAATTGTGCCTGACTCATATCCATATGACGGCGCAAAATTTTAATTGAGTCTGGGTCCCAAAGTACCGCGCCATCTTGGCGTTTGACTTTATACTGTTGAATTGGTTTCTGAAAGGTGACCTCTCCAACGGTCAAGTCGAACTTATCAACATGATAGCCCGCATCCATCCACGTTGGGGATTGCCATGAGCCTTTTCGACGATTGCTCCACCAGCTACGACTTTTATAGGCAGAGGGAGGTAATTCTGAACCAAGAATTTCCTCTATTTTAGTAAAGGACAACGTTATTTCATCATCCTCATGAGTGTTTAAGTAGTTGTGCAACGGCCAGTATTTAGTTTCTTTTTTCATAATTCATTTTCTCTTAGTTGACATATTATTAAAGTTGTTAGCTCATTTTACCTTAAACCAGATTATTTTGCCAGTTTACATAATCAATATGAAAGAGGTAGGGTAGTGTTGACCTGTTGACTGATAGCCTTGGGCTAAAGCCACAAGGCTAAAAGCCTCAAGACCGCTAAAAGTGGTCTAAATAGCTGGCTTCAGCCTGCTTTAGCTTTTAGGCGTTAGTTTTCGTTTCGGCCAAAGAGACCAGACCTTCAAGGAGCTTCGCACCTTGAAGGTCGTGGAGTCGTTCTCCTCCTAGGTGCGAAGCTCCTCGGAGGTGTTGGCCGAAACCATGACCATCGGTCAACATGTCATCACTACCCTTATTTTGCAGAGATGGTCGCTCTTGTTTTGGTCGGGGGAGGGGACCATAATAAACGTTGTAATGTTTCCATAGCGTTTCGGTCGTAGACTTGCTCGCCGCAGGCATCACACACTAAGGCCGGCATTTTATCAATAACGAGTAACTCTTTGCCATACCATTCAATGTAGGTCATGGTGCGTCGTTGTAAACGGCCTGAATTACAAACAGGACAAATATTCATTTTTTGTTCTCCAACAAGTGATATTCTATCAAAATAGGATTTTAGTTTTCAGAGGGTTCGGAATCGGCGGCATTGGCACTGGGGACAATGTCTCCCAGTATAGTTTTTAAAGTCGCCTGCTCCGAAGGTATGTCACGAGGAATGTAGCCCCAATCACTCGGAGGCCAGTATGACAACCAAGCTCGCCCGACGATATTGCGAATGGGTAATGTCCCCCAATTATGTGAGTCGTTTGAGTTATTACGATTATCGCCTAATACAAAGATATGTTCTGGCTCGACGGTTACTGGAGCCATGCTGTATGAGCCGGTTCTCGGTTTGAATGTCTCATCAAGGAGTTCATTATTAATGTAGACCTGCCCTTGTATAATTTCAACCGTTTCACCGGGGAGGCCGATGACTCGCTTTACGTAATCATCTTCGGGGCGATTTGGTGGTTCAAAGACAATCACGTCACCCCGCTGAATTCCGCCTATGCCGATTACTTCTGTGATTAAGGGGTTATACATCACCTTATCTATAATCAGATATTGCCCATCATGTAAGTTGTTGACCATGCTAGTTCCGACCACTCTAAAGTTGCGAATGAAGGCTTGAATCAGGAAAAATATAATGACGGTCAACAGAATTGTTTCGCCAATTTCCTTTACCACGGCTTTAAAGGTTTTCCAGCGGGTTGCTTCTTGAGCATCCTCATCGATTGCACTATCGGCGGCGTGTTTACGCAGAAGACGTAGCTTTTCATCGGCCAAAAAGTCGATTACCGGCTCAATAGGCGTTGGCTCAATAGGGAACGACTCAACATCTGCCCACAAAATATCGGTATGCGGGGTGGGTAATGAGGGTAGAAAAATTGTTTGGTCGATATCAGGTTGATACGGGGGAAGCGGTTGCTCAGGGTTGGTTGGCTCAGGGAGTTGAACCGGGCGAGCGTCTGTAACAGGGTCACTGCTTGACCAATCGTCATGGATTAAGGGGACGGTGGCCGTTTGAGTATCGTCTAACTGTGGCTCAGTTACCGAGGCATAAATCTTCTCGGCTGGAGCTGATTTTATAACTGGCTCACATTCATCATCGCCAGAAATGATTGGTTGTTGCGTATCGTGATCTAATTGGGACAATCTGAACTCCTAAACAGTTTGAATCTTAATAATACAGGGGATTATAGCCTACAGTCTGAACTGAGGCAAGGATAGGATAATTTTAGGATATTAGTCCGGTTATCCCCTAAAAGCTATATCTTGTCTATTGTAAAATCAGAATAAAACGCTTGTTTATTCTGATTTTGTACGTGTAATATAAGGTTGGTTGGTCTTAGTTTGAGTTGATAGGGGTCATAAATTTTGTTCGGTTTGGATTTTTGCCAAAAGCCCTTCGCACCCATCTTTGACCAGTTGATATACTCGCTCAAAATTATTCGTATAGTAAGGGTCTGGCATGTCTAAAATACCAGTTTGAGGGGCATGGTTGAGCAGAAGACTCATGCGAGCCAAAACCTGTGCGTCGTTCGTTAAACGTTGCATGTCGGCTAAATTATCGCGATCCATCGCGATGATATAGTCCGTCGTTGATAGTTCGTTGGTGGTGATTTGGCGGGCACTTCCGGTGTAGCTGATGCCATGATCGGTCAACACTCGCCGCGTCCCACGATGGGCCATCTCGCCGATATGGTAGCGGGACGTTCCCGCCGAATCAATAGTAAAAGAGTCGCTTAACCCCGCTTGGTCAACCAAATCTTGAAAAACACCCTCAGCCATAGTCGAGCGGCATATATTTCCTAAACAGACAAATGTTACTTTTATCATGATGTTATCCTTTTTTAGGTGAAATATTACAGTATAGAGTGGTTCAATCTTTAAGATTGAATCACTCTGCACTCATGTTACAACTGCGCCAAAACTGCTTCAGCCACAGCCTGCGTCCCACTTTGGGCCGAGCCATCTGGTTTTAAGATAATGGTACCTTGGATGAAGGCGGTTTCGACGGCGGTTTCAATTCGTTGACCCGCGCCTGCCTCGCCGAGATAGTTGAGCATAAGTCCCAACGACAAGATAGCCGATAGCGGATTAGCAATCCCTTTTCCGGCGATGTTGGGAGCCGAGCCATGAATCGGCTCGAAGTAAGCGGCATGGTCGCCGATGTTGGCTCCGGCGCAGACTCCCACTCCGCCGATAGTCGCGCCGCCCAAGTCGCTCAAAATATCGCCAAACAGATTCTCAGTGACCATCACATCAAACCGATCCGGCTCAAGCACCAGAGCCTGCGCCGCGGCATCAACATACATAAAGTCGGTCTCGATGTCGGGATAGTTTTCGGCTACTTCGGTAAAGATACGCCGGAAAAAGGCCAACGAGCGTAACACGTTGCTTTTGTCTACACAGGTGACTTTCTTTTTGCCATTCCGTCGCCGAGCCTCCTCAAAGGCGTAGCGCACAATCCGCTCGGTGCCAAGCCGAGTGACCATGAGCGTGTCGGTAGCGGCTTGATCGGTATTGGCGACGATGCCGTTGTCGCGACTGGCGTACAGCCCTTCGGTATTCTCGCGCACCATGACCCAATCGATCTCGCCCGGTTTACGATTGGCGAGGGCAGTGGGGACATTGGGATACAGCTTGACCGGACGCAGATTGACATACAGGTCTAGGCCACGGCGTAACCGTCCGCCCAAAACACCAGCCTCGGTTCCGTCGGGCAGGCGCACTTCGGGCAAGCCGGTTGGCCCTTTGAATATCGCATCGGCAGATCGACAGGCGGTCATGGTATCGGGCGGGAGCGCATCGCCCACGGCTTGGTAAGTCTTGGCTCCGGCATTGTATTCGGTCAGGGTAAGCTCAAAATTTTCGGTGTCGGCAATTTTTTGTAACACCTGTAAGGCGGTACTGACAATCTCCGGGCCGATTCCGTCGCCGGGGATTACGGCTATGTTGTAGGTTTTCATTTTTTATCCTTGGAATTGGTTAAATATCTTTCCTCATCTCAATTAACTTGAAGGGGAAGGGGTATACTGTATATTGCTTATACCGAATAAAAAAGACATCCAATAATGGAAACAAGTTTACTTTTAGTTGCTCAAAAAGTTCGTTATCAGTCACGGGTGGGCTAATGGGACGATGCACAATAATCTTACGAAAAATAAAGGCTTTCTCTTGCCGTAAGTTTTGCGGAAAACCATCCTTGCTACCCACATAATATTGTCTTGTGTTACGAACATAAGAAATGCCCGTATAACCTGTAATCATACCGTCTTTCCTAACGGAGGGGACATTTATATCTCTAAGCTCTAAATATTTTTCAAATTTTGACAAGTTTCCTATTCCTAACAACTTGCGAACCTCTTTCCCCCTACGACTAAAGTCATTATATGATAAATGATTCTCAGTTATACCATCTAAAAACCTATCAAATGCTTGTAGATGTTCAATAGCCTTTTGATGATTTGTATCCTTTTCCGTTTTGAATATCTTGAGTTCAGTCTCACTAAAGGTTGGTCTGAATACATCTTTAGGATACTGGTTACTTCTTGCTTTGTGTCGTTGTTCGATTTCAGGAATATCAACAAGTACACGCTCTGGGCTGTCATCAATTTGCCAAACGTAATCACGGTTAACAATGAATCGGCAGTCTTTAAGAACATTTTTCTTACGATTGAAACTTTCTCGGTCAAGAGCAGGTTCAATAATGTCGTCAATTAAATCCCAACCTGTTTTTTCTTGTATCATTGTACGACAATCCTCATTGGTAGTCGCTGTAAAAACAAGATCGTCACCATCCAAATAGACCATGCCTTCTGCATGCAAGAAGATATTGTCTCGCATCCTTTCGATGGCTCCAAGTCTGCTAATCACGTTTCGGGGATTGCGAACAATATCTTTTAAGTGTAACTGGTACAGGCTATTCAGTACTTTATGTTTGAGTTTGCCAGCATTAGGCAATTTATAACTCATGGATTGAGATTCGTCACCATCTGGCCTATCTTCCTCGTTATCATCATCGTCTTTATCCAAGACGACGCTTAATGACTGAGCGACAGAACGGTTATACTTTTTCTGGTAGAGTTTATACGGGTCATCATGTCCATAAAGTGGGCCTTGATATGAAATTATTTGGTTGTCATCCCCATCTAACCTTGGGTTGCCTTCGTCATCAAGCTCAAATTTACGTTCAAAGTCAAGTGGGTCATTATTATCCTGTAGGCGTAGAACAAAATCATCGGATTTCAAATCTGTTTTGGTTTTGACAATAACCTGCGGTGCCCAATCCTCGCTATTAATTATTTCAGCCACTCTTTGAGTTGTTTCAGCAGAAAAATCATCTGGTTCTAAATCAGGACGAATAGTAGGGCGAATTCGGTCATCAAGTAGTACCACAGTTTTTTGGCTCATATCTATTTGTGGGCCTTGTTTCTTTTTAGGCTTTTTAGAAACAACCCTCTCATATTCTAGTGGTTTTAGGTAAAACGGTATACCAATTTGATTAAAGTACGCCACCAAATCAGTTGCAAATTGGTACATGTGATAAATTTTACACCGTTGGAGCGGCTTGCGTTTTTTGTCTTCATCCTTAATCTGATAGTCGCTATTTATATCAAGGTAACGAATATGAGTACGTAGTAATTTTCCGTTAATTGTTCTATTTTTAGGTTTATAATAAATACCGTTCTGTGCTAATTTATGAGTAACTTTATAAGGAGTTAAGCGGCGCAGTACGGGTAGGCCATCCTTGGAATCAATCAGATAGTTTGCCCCATGCATATTTATCTGTTTCTTTTTAATATCTTCTGTTTTAATGTCCTTACTTCTGGGCAAGGTGGTCGCTCCAGCTTGTAAAGAAAATTCGAAATGCTCATTTTCTTTCCATTGTTGTTTTAAATTAATTCTTAATACTTTGGCATTACCTTTAAGTGTAACATAGACAAGGAGGTAAAAGTCGTTGTTGCTGACAAATATATCCCTTTGATGAAAAAAATTACTCACCAGCAGTTTGATCAAAGCATGAAATAGTTCAGGGTCTTTAATATCCATTGGAGATGGTGTCCATACCTGAGAATTATATTTCAAGTTTACAGCATTGGCTTGTGATGGATATTTAACATATAATCTTCTTGCTGAAGGATTCAAGAAATAGGGGTACTTGCTTGTAGAAAGATACCAGTTATGCAGGTAATCCCAACGTCTTTTCTCACTGTAAGGAATTTCATATTCGACAAAGTAGCCTTGTTTGCCGATTTCATCGTACCTGATTTTGTCGGGGGCCACCTTGAGAGTTGTTGTTGTAAAAATATTTTTGATCATTGTTAAAACTCCTAAAAATCTTGTACTATGCTCAACCAACGCCTAAATGACGGTTGTAGTTGAGCTGGATTATTGGGGTCTTGAATAGTTGGATCAATTGCGCCCTGAATAAGAGTGATGGCACTCTCATCAAAGGTACTAACTGGAATGAGATTTTCATCCCAATACTCATTAAGACCATTACTGTAATTTTGTAAGTTGACGATAACAAACTTTGTGTTTACTTCTTTTGTGTAGTTAGCTATTTCACGCCATTTTTTTTGAGCTTTCCGTAACAAAGTTGCCCCGTTTAAATCCTCGTTATATTCAGGATCATCTGGTTGGGCATTCATACGATAAATAGTATGCTGACTAAAGCTCTTAGCATCTAAATAAATAGGTTTACCTGTAATTTTAATATCAAACACTTCAAATAATGGTGTAGGATGCAGAATTGATTTGTTAATTGAAATTTTTTCAGAACGTAGTAAAGATTCTAGTGTTACTTCACCAACCGCACCTGCCAAGATTGCCTGAATAGCATGAGGCGCAAAGACATAGTTTGGAACAGTTTGTAGATACTGTAGCTTATAACCTCGTGTGATAAAGTCCTGTTTTATCACATCATTCTTGAAAAATTGGCGATAAGGCCAATTCAAGCTATATTCTTGGGTGTCAATACTATAGTCACGAAAAACCGTGTTAACATAGCCTTCGTTAACATATAGTTTGTCGTTTTTTTGTAGGTATTTCGCAGAAAAAATAAAGTCCCGTTTAAAGTTAATATCTACGCCAAGCAACTCGTCTTGAAAGAGATAGTCTTGATTCAACATCGCTCTACGTACATTAAGCCACATCAATTTAATTCTTTCAGATACGTCATTATCATAAGCTCCTTTTTTCATCTGATCAATCAGCCCTAGAACACCTTGTATTCTTTGACGACAACGGTCTTGTATATTAGAAATATCTTGCCGATTAATTTGGTTATATAGTAATTTTCGCCTGCTCTTTTTCTCTATCTCCTTATGGATATTCAGAATTAGGTCAGATGTGTAATCTTCACGATCCGTGCGCTGTTGTATTATCACCTCATCTTCACTTAAATAACGCTCCAACAATCCAAAAACACCGTCATTGGCATTACCTACACTTGAACTATTCGCCAAGCGAACATCCATACTTTTTGTTGGTTGCCACTTACGATCAACTCGTCCAAAAGCTTGGTGAAATAAGGCTACTTGGTTTAAGAGGTAATCTGACGTATTTTTATAAGTATTGGCGTTAAATCTGGCAATGTGACCTTGATTCATGTTGTGCAAAAATTGACTATATGAAATCATGCGTCCTTCGCTCAATTTCCATATTTGCCAGTTGAACATTTTTTCAATATCAAGATTCGAGTCGTCATCTTCGGTTTTTTGAGTGTTGAAATAAAAATGCTTGGCTTCTAGCAGATGGATACCTTGAAAGTCTTGTCCTTCACTATCTATGTTTCTCCACTCTAAATTAACTCCAAGCGCAGCACTCTCATATTGTGTCACTACTATCAACTTGCTATCGTGTGTATCACAGGTAAACACTTTGTCCTTCGCTTCTTTTGCCTTCTGAGCATTTAAGAGAACAACATAACAAGGTTTACTATCAATGATAAGCTGATACTCTTGGTTGTGCTCTCCTTGCTGTACAATCAAGTGCTGAGTTAAATCATCTCGTCCCTCAACATGTAGCTCTTGTTTTTTATTTAATAGTTTCTTAATGTAAGCAAACGAATTTACAAATACCAGATGGGCTTGATTATCGCTTTTATTTACCACCCAGCGGGCTGTTTCTAAAAAACGATCTACTGTATTAACTCGTGCAGTTGTTTTATCTGT
The DNA here is from genome assembly GCA_030377865.1 of Anaerolineales bacterium HSG25. Classification (GTDB taxonomy): domain Bacteria; phylum Chloroflexota; class Anaerolineae; order 4572-78; family J111; genus JAUCGB01. The sequence continues at coordinate 25,768 of JAUCGA010000052.1, forward strand.
AGGCTTTTTGTCAAAAAATCCTTCTGCATCTAATCCCTCCAGAAAACGCCTAAGCTTGTGTGCATCAGGTAGATACTCTGCATACTCAAGCCGAATGGTATAACTTTGTCCTTGATACTCTCGTTTTGCTCTCTTTTTTCGTTTCATCTCAGCAATTAATGCCTTGTCTTGAGTTGAAATGGGGATATAGGGTGTATTCTTTTCAAGCCAGCGCAAATCAAAGGCATTAATATAACGAGGAATGTCCCCTGTAGCAGAGATGCAGAAAACTAAATTAGATTGGCATAATTGCCACAATATGTATTCCGGCGTAATTTGTAGCGTCTTCTGTTGAATCCGTACCTCATCGGGGGAGATGTGTTGATATTTGCCACGTGTTAGCTTGTGTAAACTAAAACCTTTATAATAAATACTGTCTTGTATGGCTTCTCTATTACGCATTTTAAAAAATCGTAACGGTCTTTTGAAGGCACCGTATCGTTTAATAATATTAGAATATTCACCGTTTATGGTGTCATTACGTTCGTTGTAACAAAGATCAATCCACTCCTGCCAGCGTCCCGCGGCTCCTGTCGCCCATAACTCAGCAAAAAACTCTAAAATTTCATCAGTAATACGAGAAATTGTATAAAGCATTTGCCGAGATGCAACGGATTGCCCTGTTTTTGGCTTGACAATGCGCCAAGCCTCTGTTTCTTTCTTAAAATAGAATGGTGTAGTTTGAATAATGTGCCTTGATTGAAAAATAGTAATAATTTTAGATTTCCCATCCTTTTTCTCAAACTCATCTTCGCCCATGGTAAATCGGAAGATAGGTGGATATTCGTATCCATTTCTAGTGAGTTCTGTTTGAAGTTGTTTAACGATTTTTACAGAATCATTATCTGAGGTCAGATTTCCTAATTGCTGTTGAGTTGTAACTTCATTATGAAATAGTCGTACAAATTCAAAATTGTTGCGAATTCCATCATGAGCACACATAGCTTTGAGTATAACACTTTCTTGGACTTCAAATTCATCCAGAAAAATAATCTTATCGCTCAATGAAATAATAGATTGCTTGCTCTTGCCATCAAAGAAACCGTATAAAAGTTTTTGGACTGTTACCAATAATACGGGTCTATTTTCATCCTTTAAGAATTTAATGTAGGGAAATAATTGCCAAATTTGTTCGTTTTGTAGTAAATTTGAATGTTTATTCTCATCAACACTCTTTAAACCTACCTCAAACAATCTAAGGAAGTCGGAGCAGGCATCTTTTAAGTATCTTTCGTTTTTCTTGCGAAGTATACTCGGCTTGTTCCGTTTAATTTCATTCTGAATACCACTAATATTCTTAGCCAATTCGTTTACATCTGTTACTGTTTTACCAGTAGGCTCAAAAAATTTATACTTCTTGTCCAAGGTGTTTAAGAAAAGTTCAACATTGGAGCCGTTGATAAAATCAGTTACAATCCTGTCATTGGCATTGAGATAGACGGACGGAATATCGTGTTCATCTAAACCCTTTTCCATTTCTTCGATAAGGAAATGACGATGACTAGTATAAATATATCGGACTTTATGCCCTTTCTGACGTTGATTTTGGATGACCAATGGAATGGCAAAAGTTTTTCCTAGTCCGGTTGGACCAACTACCAATTTCAGGCCCATTAAATTATCGGATTGTGACCGTTCATCTATGGTGCGAGTGTAGTAATCCTCATAGGTTATTTTTTTGTTTGACTTTGACATGGTATTCCTCCTGTGAATTATCTCTGCCAATTACATCTTGACCTCATCCTGCCAATCATCAAAATGCTCTTTCAACCCCTCATACACATTATAAACAATCGGGCAGACCTCGCAGTTCATAACGGCGTTCATCGAGCGGCCTCGAAAATTGGGCTTATCCAGATACGGATAGCCCACACAATCTTTAGGTCGGTGGCTGTAGTTGGTGCATTTTTTATTCTTAAGAAACGGGCAGGGGAAACCATCAAACCGAAACATGCCCGGATCATGCTCTGCCGAAATAAGATATTTTTTCCTGAACTCAGTCACAGAAATATCCAGTCCTTCGGCAAAGCGGGTCATGTCCTCTTGGTCGAACAGAGGGGTGATTTCAGTGCAACAGTGGCCGCATCGGGTACAATCAATCTGGGCTGAAACCTGTTCGTTAAGGGCATGCACAATTTCATCAAGGTCATCCTGATCAATCTCGGCTCGAAAATAGGCTCGGAAATTCCAATTTTCATCCTCTTTTCGTTTAGCCAACCGTTTGACTTGCTTAATTTTCCTTACGATTTTCATAGATTTTTCTCCGACAGCTTATTATCGAAAAGCGGCGGTACAGCAGTTCGGTGTTTCATTGATTATAAATCATCGGCTGATTGTAAAACAGATGGAAACCAATGTCAATCCCTTCCGTGAATTGGTTTGACAAAGCAGTTCTATAGCCGTAGAATAGTCCCCACACGTTAAAATTCAGTCAAAAGGAGAATTCAATGAAAACAGGTATAAAATGGGGCGGTATTGCCCTTGTAGTTATTTTAGGGCTGGTAATGGTTGTTTTGGGTATAACTTATGGGGCTAGTAGCTCGCGGTTTAACGCTATGTACGATCTTCAAGTTACCGTTCCATCTATCCTCACTGACGAGGCGGCAGTTGAGCGGGGCAAACATATTGCCGCGACGCGTGGTTGCACAGATTGTCATGGCGAGGATTTAGCAGGCATGTTATTGATCGATTCGGGCGCGGTGATGGGCGTGATTTATGCGTCTAATTTAACCCCAGCCGGTTTACCAGACTATACCGACGAGGATTGGGTGCTGGCGATTCAACATGGGATTGGTCAGACCAAGCAACCGATTATGATTATGCCTTCCGAAGAGTATTACTTTTTTGGCGATGAGGATTTGGGCAATTTGATTGCCTATCTCAAACAACTGCCTCCAATCGGCGAGCCAACGCCCGTTCGTTCCATTGGGCTATTATCTCGGGTCTTGCTAATGGCTGGAGAGTTGCAACTCTCGGCTGAAATAATTGACCATACGGCTACTCGGCCAGATGTTCCCCCACCAGGGGCGACGGTTGAGTACGGGCAATATTTAGCTACCTTGTGCACGGGGTGTCACGGGCATGGCTACTCTGGTGGGCCAATTCCGGCTTCTGACCCCGAATGGCCCGAAGGTGCGAACTTAACTCTGCATGAAACGGGTTTGGGCGACTGGACAGAGGCCGACTTTTTCAGCGCCCTCCGCGACGGTACTCGGCCTGACGGCTCAACCATCAACCCCGTAATGCCACGAACTATTGGCGGCATGTCTGATGAGGAGTTACAGGCATTGTGGCTGTTCTTCCAGAGTTTGCCGCCTACCGCTTATGGTAATCGGTAATGTGGTACATGGGTAAATATTCAGTGAACTCGCCAGAGTGTCAGAAACCCGATTTCTCAAAGAAATCGGGTTTCTAGGGCGGCTTTACTGAACTTTTACGTACATACATGGTATCTGAATCGCAATGATCAGGGAAATCATCTTAGGAATCGGGATCAATTAATTTGTGCAGTTCGTCATCAGAGTGGTTCAATCTCTAAGGTTGAGCCACTCTGGAGCGTACAACTTATTTAGGTCTCAACCCTTAATATAAGAGAGAAATTATGGCAAAACGAAAAAATAAACGTACTAAAAAACGCAAACCACAAAAACAAGCTCGACAGGTGAAACAAGTTTCATCGTATTTTTATGACAAGATGGAAAAAGTTCAGTACCTACTTAGCCAACGAGATTGGGTAACGGCTCGAGAGGAACTTTTAAGCCTGCATGACGATTATCCGACTAACACTGATGTTTTAATCGACCTAATCAATATCAGTTATGAGTTAAATGATGTTCGCAGTTATCAACTTTTTTGCGAGAAATTGCTCAAATATGATCCTGACAATCCTGATATAGCCTACGGTGTATCAGGAGCCTACATGACCAATATGTATCCGGGCTTGGCCTTACAAGGTTTTCAAGACTATTTAAGGCGCTACCCTGATCATGATCATGTCGATAAAGCAAACGAAGCCATTGACCGCCTAATCGGTGCCTTGGCTTCTGACTTAAAACAGTTTGAACCGTATGGTGATCCGATCGATATAGCCGCAGACTATGATCGAATTCGACTTAATATGGAACGCGCAAATTATCAAACCGTCTATTCGGTGGCTAATCGTCTACTCAAGATAAACCCCTCGTTTGTTCCTGTTCTTAATAACTTGAGTATCGCCGACTTGTCGCAGGGCAAGTTCAAACATGCCTCACTTCATCTACAAAAAGCATTATCGATTGAACCAGATAACTTTCAGGCCATTGCAAATATGGTACGCAGTTACGCTATGCAGGGTCAGTTTGAAGCGGCTCGGAAAGAGGCAGAGAAACTAAACGCGCTTGAGGATGATTCAGCCGATTTTTTAGCTAAAAAGACAGAAGTATTGAGTTATATTGGTGATGACGAAGCAATTTTAGAAACCTACTATCAAGCAGAAGCGGCGGGGTATACTGAAAAATTCTTGCCTAGTGCTATATACCATTTTACTGCGGTAGCCGCGATTCGATGTGGACAGGAAGCGTTAGGGCTTGAGCTTTGGGATAAAATAACTGGACAGGGGATTCCATTTACAGTTATCCATCAAAATTTGGAGGACATCAAAAAACCAATCAATGAGCGACACGGCCCTTGGGCATTTCAAATAAACAACTGGTTATCTGATAAAATTGTTGCTGAGGTTAGAGCCTCATTCGGCAATAGCGATGACCTTAACGAGAGTCATGTAGAGCGTGGTTTGCGACGTATCCTAAGAAAATACCCGCATATTTTAAATTTATTACCCATGATGTTGGAACGAGGTGACCCGCTCAGCCGAGAGTTTGCCTACGATATGATTCGACTGATTAAAAGTGATGCTCTGTTGGCTCACCTGCCCGATTTTGCCATGGGGCCGTATGGGCCACATAGGATGCGTTATGAGGCGTTACAACTTGCTCAAGAACATGGATTATTACCCAAACAGAACAAGTTTTGGGTCAATGGAAAACAGACCGAGGTTATCCTATATAATTATAAAATTTATGATTCACCAAAATTTACTCATCCCCCAGACGTGGCAAAACTGGCTCAAGAAGCGGCTATCGCGCTTCGTATCCATGAGGGTGCTATGGCAGAACGGCTCCTAAAACAAGCTATCGAACTGCTCCCTAATGTCCCCGACCTACAAAATAACTTGGCAATGGCTTATAGAATACAGGGTCGTTCCGATGAGGCGTATGAACTGATTATGCAAACGCATAAAAATCATCCCGATTATCTATTTTCTCGGGTTGCAGTCAGCGAGTTTTACGTTGAAGATGGTAAGATTGAAGCGGCGAATGAACTGCTTTACCCTTTAATGGAACGGGATGAGTACCATATTGCCGAGTTTAGTGCTTTAGCAGGAGCTTATATCTATCTTTATTTAGCTTGGGATAAACCCGAAGCGGCTCAACATTGGCTCAATATGTGGGAGCAGTATGAGTCTCCAGAATCGCAGGAGCTTGAATCTTGGAGACAACGCATTAAAAAGTATCAATCAAAAACCTCGTCACCTAAAAAACCGTCAAAACAGCGACGGCGAAAAGAATCAGCCGAAACATCATCTAAAAAATTTGATTTGAGAAAACTACTTGGGCTATAACGAATCATGAAACATATATTCCTCAGCATAATCACTGCGATAGTATATTCTTTTTTACTTATAATTTTTATAATCGGCTTTAGCGGCCCGGCATTTGTTGCCGCTTGGCTATTAGCCCTACTGTTGCCCTATAAGTTCTCCCAAATTCTATGGTTATGCCTTGGAACCCTCATCACGATGGCTTTTGTCGTTCATCGCTCCATGTCTGCGCTAGACGGTGAGGAGTACAGTATCTATAAACACAAAACGGTGATTATAGCCAGCTATGTTCTGCTTATGGTAACAACGCTATTAGCTTGGTTAGCCTCATTTTTACCCCTTGATTTATCTCTGTTTGAAACCACGGTTCTACTTACCATTGGGGCGTTAACTGGACTAATATTAATAGGTCAAACGGTTAACCCACCCGACGATAACCTAGATTGGTTGTTTAGGCACAATGAATTTGAAGAGGATGATATTGAAGACGAGGGTGGGGATGAAGTCATCATCACTCCCTCAACACGACGAAAACGCCGACGATCAAAGCGCTAAGAAATCGGGATTAATGTGGTGGTCAGACTGATGTTGAAAATGGAGGCTATCAACTTAAGATGCGACAGTGAAAGTTGGAGCGCGGCTTCCTAGCCTGCAAATCGGGGCAGACAGGGCTGTTTGCGCTCTAGCTGTCTCGGCTTCAGCTGATAGTCGGATTGATTTCTCCAAATTCCAAATTCCAAATTGTCCACATGACCATTTAACCTCTTGTTGAATTGTCTATCTGCGACTACAATACAAGATAACTCTCAACACCTAAACGTTTGCCTAACTGGAAGCAAATGACTGAACCCACTGCATCATCCTCAAATAACAGCCCTACTGAAAAACAAAACATAGCCGCCGCGGCCAAGGGAGGCGGTATTATCTTTGCCGGACGGCTCTTTGAGTTTGCCGGACGGTTTGTGATAGGTGTACTGTTGGCTCGATTTATGGGGTCGGAGCAGTATGGCGTGTACGCTTTGGCTGACACCGTGTTGAGTTTGGGCAGTGGTATTGCTTTGTTAGGAGTTGGAGCTGGGCTGGTTCATTTTATCCCAGTTTATAAAAACCAAGGTAATACGGACAGACTATGGGGTGTTATCCTCTTAGGGTTATTTGTTCCGTTGGGGTTTGGCATCCTTTCCGGAATTGGGGTATTATTTTATGCCGATTCAATCGTCAACTGGTTTTCTGAGCCACTCCTCCTGCCGGTGTTGTCGGTGGTAGCCTTTGCCATTCCCTTTAATGTCTTGATGTTAAGCACTATCAGCGCCACCCAAGGCTTTAAGCGGATGCACTACAAAGTCATCGCCCAAGACATCATCCTGACCGTCGTCAAACTGGTCCTCATCATCCCCTTTATCTTTCTTGGACTCAACGCGTTCTTGGCCTTGAGTGTTAGTACAGTTGGAATTATCATCGCCTCGATAGTATCGATCTATTTCCTACACACCAAACTCTTCTCCCTTATCCGCCCTCTGAATACAGCCCAGTTTCCGATTAAACAGCTGACGGTTTTCTCGTTGCCCGTCTATTTTACTACCCTTATCAACAGCTTTGGCCTGCAACTGCAAACCATCCTCTTAGGGATTTTAAATAGCTCGATTGAAGTCGGTATTTTCACCGCCTCCTTGCGGGTGGGATTGCTTGGCAAAATGTTCCACTCTTCGATTGTCATCGTGGCTATGCCCTACGTTTCCGATTTGTATAGTCGCAGAGAATGGAAACAGTTGGCCCATTTTTATCAGACCGTCACCAAATGGACATTTACCTTTAATTTGCCCATGTTTCTGATTGTTTTACTCTTTGCCAAGCCAATTTTGTTAATCTTTGGAGAAAGTTTTGTGTACGGTTTGGAGTTCAGTCTGTTTGGTGAACTTTATTCTGCCGGAGTCGTTGCTCTGATATTATTGACCTTTGCCAACACCATCGGCGCGGCAACCGGCATCTGTGGGGTGATGATTACCATGACCGAGCGCCCCGGTCTCAACACCTTTAACTCTGCCTTGGCTTTGGGATCAACCTTGCTATTAAACCTGTGGCTCATCCCCATCATGGGGATTGTCGGAGCGGCCTTGGCTCAAGTGGTCGCGGTGGTAATCCTGAATACCACTCGGTTGGTTCAGGTATTTTACTTATATCAGATGTCTCCCTATAATCGAACCTTCGTTAAACCACTCATCGCCGCCTTAACCTCGCTTGGAGTAACTTATCTAATTATCACCTTCTTGTTTACGGAAATCGGTATTTTGGGTATCATGATTAACATCACCGTTTTATTGGCGATTTACGCGGGTATGATTTTTATGTTAGGTTTAACTGAGGATGACTATTTTATCCTAAACAAGATATTCAATCGTTTAAAGCCTTTATTGCCTCGACGCTCATAAATTGAGTAAAGTCATCCAGAAAAGTTAAAATTTTGGTCAATGCCTCTGTACCAAACAAAAACAAAAACTAGCCAGATTGAATGGAAATGTCATGCCCGAATGTAGTTATCGGGCATCTAAAACCCATAGATTCCCGCTAAAAACGTGCGGGAATGACACCATTATCCTTACCAAAATTTTTTGTCCTGTACTTAGGTCAACGCTCAAAAAACCGGACGGTTCTGCATAGGAGAAACCATTGATATACGTTGTTTTAGGGATGCACAAATCAGGTACAACCCTGATTTCTAATATATTACACCACTCCGACATCAACATGGGCGATTTTAATGTTCAGCGTTCTTATGACCAAGGTAATCAATACGAACGAGAAGATACCTTGGCTCTGAATAAGGATATTTTAGGGCTGACCAGCTATCGTATTATTGATAAACCTGTTCCAACTGTGATTACCTTAACTGCCACTCAACGCACTCGCATGCAGGAGATTATCCAAACATGTAATCAAAAACATACCATTTGGGGATTTAAAGACCCGCGTACCACCTTGACCTATTCCTTATGGAAATCTGAGTTGCCAGCCCACAAGATTATCGCTATTTATCGGACACCGAGTGAGATATGGCCTCGGTTTAGATATTCCGGTTGGAAAGAGGCATATCTGAATCCTCAAAATGCATGGAATTGCATTGACCGCTGGTGTGAGCATAATCAACGAATTCTTGATACACTATATACCACCCCGATGCCCTATATCATTTTAAACTATCAGACACTTATGGCTACCACCACCGAGTTCGAACGTTTACAAACTTTTATTGGGCAACCTCTAAATGATCAACGTAAGTCAAATCTATACCGTAGCCGTCAAAAACGGTATATCTTGCTTGATATTATTACTCAATTATACCAGCAACGGACAGGATATCATCCAGACCATATTATGGAACAACTTGAAATATTAAGGGGATCATGATTAATTTCACGTTATCTCGAAGAAAAATATCGGTACATTTTTGGCGAGTACAACTTCTAATTTTCCTGATAGCGTTGACTGTTGGGCCGATATTAGCTGTACTTGTAGTACAAGGACAGTCTTTATATGCCGTTGCGTTAATTATATTTCTTCCTGTTGCTGTTCTTATGAATCGCTACCCTTTCACCGCATTTATGATATGGTGTATCTTTATACCCCTAGTACCTGCAAAGCCAGAATATCGTTACTTGTATTGGGTTTTTCATCGTAGCCTCATCCCGTTAGCCGTAGGGGTAAATATTTTATCACGTATGTTGAAAATTCAAGAACACAAACCTGTACGAATAGGTTGGCCTGATTTGGCAATGGCAGCTTATTTGGTATTTGGCCTTATTACAATTGTGACAAATAATGACTTTTTAGAGAATCGTAAAGTTGTTTTCGCCCTATATGATCGTATCTTCATTGCCTTTTGTGCTTATTGGTTGGTTCGTTTTCTTCAACCAACTGACAAGGAGTTAGAAAGACTAGTTTCAGTTCTATTATTTTTGCTCATCCTTGAAGGGGTTGTGGTATTGACTTCATGGTTTTTCCCTGGATTTATTCCACGGACGTGGATTGCAGAAGGGCGTTTAGAGGGATTACGCGGTACTGGTACATTTAGAGAACCAGCTCCCTTAACCTCAGCAGTAATTTTTTGTTCCACTTTCGTTCTTCAATCGATTATGATACGTCAAAAAGGGCTTAAAAAGCTGTTCTACATGTCTAGCCTGGGTCTGGCCGGTATTTCTATAATTTTTAGCTTTTCTCGTGGAAGTTGGGTTTCGGCATTGATTGTTTTGGTAATTTGGATATTACTCTATGGACGGACAATTTTACCTTTCATAATCACCTCAATATTGATTGCTGTTCTCTTGTTCTCTACTGTATTTGGAAATGAGCTTAATTATGCTCTTAGTCGCCTAAATTCGGCCCAAACTGCTGGTAGTCGTCTGGTCTTAGCCAATGCCGGTCAGAGGATGTTTTATGAGAAACCAATTTTTGGTTGGGGATATGGCTCCTATGATCTTCATGATTGGAAATTTATGGAACGAGTTGGGGATTATGTTCCTCGTCAATACGAAATAAAACAGGGAACTTCACACAATACCTATTTAACTATTTTAGCCGAGACCGGAATCATCGGTTTTAGTTTATACGTATTTCCTTATGTATGGTGGCTGATTATGACAGTGGTTATTTGGCCGAGATTACCTAGAGGACAGCCTTCGATGGAATTTTTTGATTGGCGATTTTTTATGATGCTTTGGGCCTGCCTTTGGTTTATAATTACGGTCAGTCAATTTGTGGATGCTCGTTTTTTCTGGTTTACTATCGGTACCCAATGGTTTACTTTGGGGCTAATCGCCAATTTTATTGATAGGTATCTTAACTCGGACGAAATGACTATGCCCCGTTGGCTGAGGAATCGGAGTGATATATAATCATGAAAAAACTACATATTATGCATGTTATTCTTGATTTGTATCTCGCGGGGGCGCAAGAGGTGGTACGGACACTGGTTAACTACTCTCAGCGGCATGACTGTGTGGTGACGGTTTGTAGTTTTCGAGATGGGCCAATGCGTTCCAAAATAGAGGCTTTGGGCACGACAGTACATATTCTCAATCGACCTGAACATGACGTGACTCAGTTGCCCCTATTTTTGGCTGATTTGAAGCAGATTCGAAACCAATTAGTCGAACTGGTCGAAACCCATCAGGTTGATGTAATTCAGACCCACCTATTAGAAGTTCTCGACTTTGTTTGTCTCAAGGTACGAGATGTTTCATCTCTCAAAGCTGTATTTTGGACAATCCATAATGTTGAACCACTACCCACCATGCCTAGTCACTTATTACCGGCTAAACGGTTTGTCTATCGGTGGCTCTATCATCGACTTTCTAAACAGGTTGACGGTATCATCGCTGTTTCGGATGAGGTGGCTCAGGCCGTGGCGACAATCATCAAACCGCCCTCAAATAAGATTAGCACCATTAATAACGGGGTTGATGTGGAACAGTTTCAACAATCGGCAGACAAAGCTACCTTGTGTCAAACGCTTGGTTTAGCCAAGGACTCGGCCTTGCTTCTTACGGTTGGGCGTTTGACTGAACAAAAAGGGCATTGTTATCTGATTGACGCGGCTCGCCAGATTATTTCCCATCATGCTAAGGCCCACTTTTTATTTGTTGGTACGGGTGAGTTACAGGAGAGTTTGCAGAGTCAAGCAACAGAAACGGGTCATGGGGATCATTTTCATTTTTTAGGTAATCGTACCGACATCCCGCAGTTGTTGGCTGTGTCCGACCTGTTTATTCTTCCCTCGTTGTGGGAGGGGCTTTCCATCGCTCTGCTAGAGGCTATGGCCGCGGCCAAACCAATTATCGCCACCGCTGTCTCCGGCACAACCCAAGTCATCCGACCCAACCAAACTGGTTTTCTCGTACCTGCCAAAAACTCTCACGCCTTGGCCGAAGCAATCAACACCGCGCTGACAAATTCGGTTCAAGCTCAGATGTTTGGCTTGGTGGCCCGTCAATATGTGGTTGATCATTACAGCGCCAACAAACAGGCCCTTGAACATATCACGCTGTATAAACAGGCATCAAACTATGAAAATTAGTCAGATTGATTGGCCTCACTTTATCGCGGGCAGTATTCTCTTTAACGCCAAAGATATTCGCTCGTTAGGAATGAGATTTTTTTAACTTGTGCATTTGACTGCTAATGACCGCTGATTGAAATCAGCGTCTTAAACGGAAAACCTGCTTAAGCAGGTTTTCCGTATCAGCATAAGAATTCATTCTTTCTTATGTGAAAACTCTCCATTCGCTAGGTATATGCGAAGTAGTGACAATAAATCATGGCAAGGAATTTAGTCAGAAGAATTGAGGTAATGAGGTAGAGAAAGAGAGGTCGAAGATAGTATCAGGTAACCCAAGCAAG
>JAUCGA010000053.1 GCA_030377865.1 Anaerolineales bacterium HSG25
ACTGAGCGTAATGAGCACAAGGCCACCATTGATTGGCGCTTCACAATTCCAAATGCTAGGGATAAGTTGAAAAAACTATATCCTGAGCATTAACTACGTGCCAAAACTTTTTTGACGAGGTACTAGTACGCGGGCGGTGTCTCACTACATGTACTTTTAGAGGATTTGTTTTCTTGAAAACCCCTTGAATGGAACTCTTGTTCTTGGACTCTAGGTCTATTTGCCCGATTAATAAACCTGTACTACAATAGCCTTCTTCACCCCTATCTATCTATCTTTTCTTTTGAGGTAACAAGTAACTATGGATGAACATATTGTAACACTTCGGGCAATCACGCCAGTTTGGACGGCAGGACTTGACCGAGAAGGTGACGTACCCCGCGAGGTCGGCCTGATGGGGTCGATACGCTGGTGGTATGAAGTTTTAGTACGGGGATTGGGTGGTTTTGCCTGTGACCCGACCGATAACGATCGGTGTGCTTTTGATGATGCGGGGTATAAAGTTGGTGGTGTAGATGACGGATTACGTACCGTTTGCCCCACTTGTCGGCTGTTTGGCTGTGGAGGCTGGGCCAGTAAAGTTCGTCTGTTAGCAACCGATGCCAAAGGCAATGCCAACTTCTCGCTAGAGAAAGCTGAAACCGAGTTTCAACTCCATTTTTGGATCAACAAACCGTTACTGGTGGTGGAAACATGGCTTCTGCATCAGACCTTCCATCTGATTGACCAGTACGGGGCATTAGGCGGACGTACCACCCTCAAACCGCCCAAACAGCCTGACTATGGACAGGTTCGTGTCCTCAAAAATATTTCGTTATCTAAAAAACTTGAACGAACTGATGTGACTGCATGGCTGGTTAAGATGGCTCAAAACTCATCAAGTTTACAGTCACGACAGGCACATCAATCGTCAGAAATTCCCCGGCTTGACCTGTTCTTTTTTAAGAGCAACAAATGGCTCGACCGACAACAGATGAACGAGATTGTTAAGGCTGACCGGAGCGGTTTTATGGCCGGTAAACGAGGCATTAGCAAGAAGATTTTCTCCTCAAATGGGGGCAATCGATTTTGGGGATATGCAAAAGATCAACGCATGTTAGATAGTATGTTAAGAACGTTAGATCGATTACACATCAATGGCGTAAAAACCGGACAGGAGGTTATTCATGGCCTATAATCAAGACCGCTCTCGTGGTGGTGGGGGAAGGGGCCGCGGTGACCAACGGGGTGGCCGCGGAGGAGATCGTCAGAGTCCACCTTCGCGGCAAACTCTGCCCGAAAGTTACGACTTGTATGTTCGTTATCCTACCGAAACAGAGGATGATGTTCGACGTATTCTTGGCAATCATCCCAAAGCCTACGCCGAACTGGAATCAGCCCATACTCGCACCTCGTTGTTAGCCACCGCGCTGGTTGAACGAACCAAAGAGTTTTCTAAAAGTGGGCATCGAAAATTTGGCGGTGGGTATCCGGGGCTACTGCACAATAAGCGGGGTATAAACGACTACACCAAAACGGTTATTCAGCCTGCCCTAGAGCAGTTAAAGGCGTTAGATATCTATCCACCCAAGGTTGATGTGAGCGCCCTACCACCCCACTCTTTTTATCTTCAGTTTCGGTTCACTCTCACTCGTCCGTTTTACAGTCGAGATGATGACCAGTTTTATATTCACGAAAATCCGGTCATGAAAGACACGGTGTTTAAAGTACCAATGGTTCGTCCGAGCAGTTGGAAAGGCACCATGCGAGGTACGGCGACAAAAGTGGCCGCTAAATATCCTAAACTGATTAATGAACTGTTTGGGTATGCTCGTGGTAATGATGATGATAGTGAAGACCCAGGTCAACGAAGTCGGTTAATCTTTTTTCCTACCTTTTTCGACGCGATTGATCTGGACATGATCAATCCTCATAGCCGTCGCACCAAAGCCGGAACCGTACCGATTACGATGGAGGTTGTTCCGCCCGGTGCGACTGGATACTTCACCCTAGTTTATATTCCTGCTAATTTAATGGGCCTTGGTGAGAAGGTCATTCGAACTCGATTAGCCGGGGATATACTGATTACCGTGCAGACAATTGAACGTACTATGTGTCGCTACGGCTTTTCGGCCAAACGGAATCGAGGCTATGGACTAGCGGATCAAAAACTTCCAGCCCGAACCAAATCGGAGCCGGGGGGACAGATTCAGCTAAAGGGCGAATCGTTACAGCATTTCAGTTCCTTTAGCGAGCTTAACAAAATTGCAGGCCAATTAATCAAAAAAATATCAAGCCAGTGAGGATATTATGGCGAGTAAACCTTATATAACCCAATTATATTACATGATGACTTTGGAGCCGCTTCATATCGGCACCAAAGAGATGGCCTTGGGCCGAGTTGATAATACGATTGTCCGCGACCAAGCCAATGGTTTGCCAAAAATACCGGCTTCTTCTTTGGCCGGAGCGACTCGGAGTGGGACAGCCATCCATTACCCTGAAAAATTTATGTACCCTGCTAAAAATGAGGCAGGTGAAACCGTCTATGCTAGTTGCTCTGGACGCGGTACGCATGATGTGGAAGACACTTGCGGTCAGCGCGACTGCCCTGTATGTGTCTCTTACGGGTTTAGAAATACCGATGAACGCTCTTTGATGAGCATGGTTCAGTTTCAAGATAGCCACATCCTGTTTTATCCAGTGCCAACTATGGCTGGGTCAGTGTGGATTGTCTCGCTCAGTACCTTACGCATGTTTTTGGAGAGCGAGTTTTTACCCAAAGATGGCCTAGATTTACAGATTTCTGAAAATTCTTACCAAATTCAAACCGCGGTAGGAACATCGGGCAAACTGAACATGGGCTGGGTCTTGTTAGATATTGCCAGTAAAAAATCTCCTATCACACCTGCTGGACGAAAAATATTGAGCCAGTTTGGCATCAGTAGTGAGATATTAGAACGAGTTGTGGTTGTACCGACCTCTTTGTTTGGGCAACTGGTCAACAACAACTTAGAGGTTCGCACTTCCAATGCTATCGACAAGATTACTGGCACAGTGATGCAGGGCGCTTTATTTACCTACGAGGCAGTGCCACGCGGCACGATTTTCTGGACGCAAGTGATTTATAAAGACCCTAGCAACTTTAGTTTAGATAACCAACCGCTAGAACAAGGTATGCTGTGGGTGCAACAACAGGTCGAACTTGGCCTGCGTACTCTTGACCCGATGGGGCTAGGTGGTAAAGTTACCCGTGGCATGGGACGAGTCAAACTACTCAATTTAGTAACAGAGGGGGCTTAAACAATGACGACTATCCAAAACCTTGACTTTTACTGTGTTGATTTTGCCCAACACATTTCTGACACGCTGTTAAAAGGAGACAATCCGGTTTCTGGCGATGATGTGGCTCAATTTGCTACCCGTTTTTTGAGCATTTTACATACGAATGGCGTATACGCTACCTTATTGTACACAGTTTGGAAACGATATAATGGTACTAAACGAGAGCGGAAAGTCGCCGCCGCAGTGGATGAACAACTTGTCGGAAAACCCGGTCAGCAGAGCTTACTTCGGTTAGATGTTATGCAGTTTTCCTTAAAGGAATCCCAAGATGCCTTGGCTGTGGGACGCACGCTTTCCCAAAATTTAGAGAATATCTTTTTAGCCAAAGATTTGTTGAACCGTACCATGACTTATGTACGGTATCATGGTAAAACGGGGTAATATTTTGCTATAGATGTGGTATCAAAAAAAATGAAATTGCAAAAAATTTACCCCACATGCAAAAATCTCTCACTATGACTTTTCTTTAACTCTTATTCTACCTAATCGTCCCCTCAACATCAGCGTTATCTACTTGCAAATATTTGCTCTTGCTATCGAACAATGGTATAGTATTGTTTGTTATCCTATACATAATTCAATGTTACTGGGCCAATGATGCCTCCCGAATGATTCGGTTTATCCGAGCGGGAGGCTTTTATTTTATCAAAAATTTGAGGTAAATGACGGTTTATGCAAATAGGAATTGATGCAAGGTTGGTATTCTATAATAACGCTGGAATTGGTCAATATATTATTCGACTTATTGAAGCATTGGCACGAAAACATTCTGATGATGACGGGTTTGTTATTTTACAAAGCCGTAAAGATCAGAACAATATTATTCAAGCCAACGGATTTAATCGTAAATCATTATGGACTCCTAGCCATAACAGATTTGAGCAGTTAGCTCTTAGTTTTGAGATTTCTCGCTTGGGTCTTGATCTACTCCATAGCCCCGACTTTATCCCTCCATTTAAGCGTAACTGTAAATCAGTTATTACTGTTCATGATTTGGCTTTTTTGTTATACCCTCATTTTCTAACCAAAGAAAGCGCTCGATACTATGGTCAAATTGACCAAGCATGGCGAAATACTGACCATATTATTGCTGTTTCAGAGGCGACCAAACAGGACAGTATTAAAATGCTGGGCGTACCTGAAAGTAAAATCACCGTGATTCATGAAGCGGCCAACCCTATCTATAAACCCCTGCCAACTGACAAGGCCAAACAGTACGTCAAAGAACGATACAAACTAGACCGAGACTTTATCCTGTTTGTGAGTACTATCGAACCCCGCAAAAATTTACCCGGTCTGCTTCAAGCCTACCGCCGCTTGATCGACAATTACAAATGTCCCGAAATGCTTGTCCTCGCCGGAGGTAACGGCTGGTTATGGGAAGAAGTTTATGAAACTGTTGACCGACTTGACCTAAAATCCCATGTATCTTTTCTAGGACATGTACCCTCAGAGGATCTGGTCTACATATACAACGCGGCTAGTTTATTTGTTCATCCCGCCTTTTACGAAGGATTCGGTTTACCGCCGCTTGAAGCCATGAACTGCGGCGTGCCGGTCATCGTCTCGAACACATCTGCTTTTCCCGAAGTGGTTGGTGACGCAGGAGTCATGATTAATCCGCACGACTTAGATGGTCTGACCGTTGCTATGTGGCGTATTTTAACCGAGCCAGAGTTACGTAAAAAGCTGATCAAAAAAGGCTTCAAACGAGCCAAGACATTCTCTTGGGATCGGGCGGCGGAAGAAACCTTAGCCGTCTATCGCCAAGTTTGTAACTAATGCGGATGTGCGAATAACGAATAAGTGAATAGCGAATGAGCGATTTCACACATTCGCATATTTGCACATCCGCATATTTGTATATTCACTATTCGTATATTATTACTAACCCCTCAGCGCCCTTATCCACCTCATCAAGGGACAACACTCCGTAATTTTAACCTAATTAAAGAGCTGGCAAAACGTTATACAGTTTATGTGTTAACGTTTCTTGAACCTGACCAAAATCCAACTGATTCTGGGCCATTAACCGCATGGTGTGACTGGGTCGAAATGCTTCCTGTTCCTCAGCGTTCTACTGCCTTGCGATTACGTCAGATGATGACGACCACGCGCCCTGATATGAGTTGGCGATTATGGTCACCCCACTTTGCCGAACGATTACAATCTATTTTGAGCGAACAGTCGTTTGATGTGGTTGAAATCGAAGGCATCGAAATGGCTCCCTACTTATCGGTTGTTGAACAGGCGACTCCGAAACCGCTGATTATCTACGATGCTCATAATGCCGAATGGATTTTGCAATATCGAGCCTGGCTGGCTGACCGTAAGAATCCGCGGCGCTGGCTGGCCGCGCTATACAGTGCGGTGCAATGGCGACGATTGTGGCGCTACGAAGCCGACCTATTGAATCACGTTGACCATATCATCGCCATGTCGGAACCGGATGAAAATGCTTTACGACAAGTTTCTGCTCAGACTCCCATCACAATTGTACCAAACGGCGTTGACCTTGTGAGCTATGGTCAATACGACGGTCAACCGCTTCCGTATGATTTGTTGTTTACAGGCAAGATGGATTTTCGCCCCAATATTGATGCCGTTCTCTGGTTTGCCGAGCAGGTACTTCCCCTGATTCAATCGCAACGTCCCGAAACAACCCTAGCCATCGTCGGCCAACGTCCGCACCCACGTCTTGATAGGTTACGTTCGATACCGGGTGTAACTATCACCGGCTTTGTGGATGATGTACGCCCCTATTTGGCCGGAGCAACTGTCTATGTTGCCCCGTTGCGCGTCGGAGGAGGTACTCGGCTTAAACTTATGGAGGCTATGGCTACTGGATGCCCGATTGTCTCGACCACGGTTGGAGCAGAAGGGTTTCCGGCTCGTCATAACCAAGAGCTTCTCCTTGCCGACCAACCCGCTGATTTTGCCGAAGCTGTGTTAGCTCTGCTCAACCAGCCTCAACGTCGGGCTGAATTAGGCCAAATGGGTCGAATTTTTGCCTACAGCCACTATGGATGGGATCGATTAGTGCCCCAACTAGAACAAGTTTACCACCGCTCTTGATGGTAAAAATTCAGTAAAACCGCCCTAGAAACCCGATTTCTTTGAGAAATCGGGTTTCTGATGCTCTTTCTAGTGAGTTCACTGACTATTTACTCTTGATTGATGTTCAGCGTTTCGAGAATAGCGCTATTAGTACAAGACGGCGTAAATCCATTGGTAGTTGGAGCGCAGGCATCCTTGCCTGCACCGCACATAGTGCGGAGAACTTCTGCCAAGCTATATTAGCTATTTTAAGGTTAAACAAAATAATCAAATTGACATAATGTCAAGATTACCTATACTGAGTATCAAATTGTTAGAATCATCGTAGGAATCGGGATTAATTAACTTGTGCTGTCGGTTATGAGAGTGGTTCGGGAATAAAGGAGTGCAAAAGCTTCTTTATTCCCGAATTTGAATTTTTATGCGATGATATGTTATTGCCGAACACGTCTATGGAACAAACCAAAGAGGGTACTATGAGCCAAATAATCGAAGGAATCTCCTATAAACTAAACCAGTTACAAAGTTTATGGATTCCGTTACTATTTGTATTAACTACTGGCACTATATTACTGTTAGCTCTATTTACAGTGCTAGGATACCAGACTATCTATATCAACCGGACATATCCGGGGGTTTTTATTGCTGATATTGATGTTAGCGGCATGCCCCCTACCGAAATGACCACCGTGCTCGAAACTCGTACCTCAGAATATTTGGCTCGTTCGGTTACGATTAACGTTGAAAATGAGCAGTTGGTCTATACCGGACAGGAACTCGGTTTGCGGGTTGATACCTCTTTAACGGCCAATAAAGCTTATGCTGTCGGGCGAAGTGGCAACTTACTGACCGATTTGTTGACTCATTTGACCTTGCTCATCCGCCCTCATACGGTTGAGCCGATTATTGTCTATGATTCGGGGACAACTGACCAAATAGTACAACAACTGGCTGACCAGTACTATCAAGCACCACAAGATGCCCGCTTTGTGATTGATGGAACGGGACAGGTGACGATTGTTCCGTCTCAACTTGGTCAGCAGATCCATGTTGAGACCACCCAAGCTGACATTGAGCAGGCTATTTTTAGCCAGAATCCACAAATAGTGACGGTCGTAACCCAGAAAATATTGCCTACCGTGCGAGAACTAGATTTGGAAACGGCTCGTCAACAGGCTGTTACCTTGCTGGCTCAACCGTTACGACTAGGGTATCAGCATCAAGATGAAACCGTTCAGTGGCAGTTAGAACCACAATCGCTCGCCACCATGATAAAGTTAGTCAAAACGGTTGATGGAGCTGGTAAAAAGCAGTTTTCTATCGCCTTTGAGGAAACGACCACCAAAGCCTATTTGGAGCAACTAGCGGTCACCATTCAAATCGAGCCGATAAATGCTAAGTTGGTATTTGATGATGAGGCAAACAGCCTACAAGTTGTTCAACCGAGCCAATCTGGTCGGCAGTTAGATATGGAGAATAGCTATCAGGCCATCACTAGATTGGCTCAAAATCCGTCAGAATATGTACCGTTAACCGTTATATTCACCCCTCCTCCCATCGACAGCGATAATTTGGAGGCGTTGGGGATAAAAGAGGTGGTCGGAGAGTCTACCTCATATTTTTACGGCTCTAGTCAAGGACGTATGAACAATATCGAACTGGCCGCCTCTAAGTTTAATGGGGTGATTATTCCACCCGGCGAACTGTTCTCATTTAATCATTATCTTGGCCCAGTAACGGCTGAAAATGGGTATGACGAATCGTTGATTATCGGAGCCGAGCGAACTGCGGTTGGGATTGGTGGTGGAGTATGCCAAGTCAGCACGACGGTTTTTAGAGCCGCTCTATTTACTGGATTTGAGATTGTGGAGCGTTGGGCGCATGGCTATCGGGTTGGCTGGTACGAGACTAACGCCACGCCCGGCCTTGATGCTACGATATACACCCCCGATGTCGATTTTAAGTTTCGGAACGATACCGACTACCATCTGCTAATTCAGACTGAGACCGATTTGGATATTAGCACCATCATCTTTCGATTTTACAGTACCCATAGTGGGCGTGATGTGGTCGTCAGTTCACCTCATATTGAAAATGAGGTTAAACATGGCCCTCCTATTTACGAGGAAGATTCGGCTTTACCACGGGGAGCGATGGAGCAGATTGACTGGGCCAAGGATGGTTTAGATGTGACAGTCTATCGAACGGTTAGCGAGGGGGATACGGTGTTGCATGAGGATGTTGTCTTTAGCCGATATCGCCCGTGGCAAGCGGTCTATAAGGTTGGCCCCGGTGTGGTGACAGCTACTCCACCAAGCGGCCAAGCCACCAGAACCCCGGCTCCGCAATAGTACATTTGGTGCGTCTACCGATCAAAAACTTGTCAAACTATTCGACTTGTATGGTTATCCACGCAAGTCTAATAGACCTGTTCGGCAATAACTCATCATCGCATAAAAACTCAAATTCTGGGTCTGCGGAGTGCAAAAGCTTCTTGCTTTTGCATGTTTGTCTCTAGCAAAAGCAAGAAGCTTTTGCACTCCTTTTTTCCCGAACAACTCTACTTGTTACCGATAAGGATTTTTAGCCTTAACTAAATACAAAAAATATCTGACAGGATTAACAGAATTGACAGGATTTTTTGCCTTTAATCTTGTTAATTCTGTTAATCCTGTCGAAAAAATCTTTATTTAATCAGCATGTCGGGTACTCCTAATTCAACATATCGCTCATTCGTAAATATTCAGTGAACTCGCCAGAAAGAGCATCAGAAACCCGATTTCTCAAAGAAATCGGGTTTCTAGAGTTACTTTACTGAACTTTTACGCTCATTCAAACTCCAAGCTACTAGCCAAGGTCAATAATAACACCACCCCAGCCATGCCCCCCGTACAAACCGCACCCAAATAGATGGGCGGAGAAGCAAGGAAACTTAGTATCGGCCCCATCAGCATGATGGTAACGGCCAAAGCGAGACTACCGTAATACCCGCCCCTTAAACGAAACAGCAGGCTCAGGCTAATAATGAAGCTCATAAAACCTAAACCAAGCAAAATTAGAGTAGTGTTCAGTTCGATTAGTTGCCCTAAAGAGAGGTAATACCGGCTCCGAATAATTGAAGCCAGCCACTCACTACCAGCAATTATGCCACCAGATAAAAGCATAAAGGAAATGCCTGCCCAAAACGCAGTAATCAGTCGTACCGCGGTTAAGGCCACCTCATCAATTTGAGGCTGTAGTTGAGAAGTCGGAACTTGAGAAGTTGGAGCAGTGGTAATGGGTTGCGCCGTATGATTGGGTTGGTGGTTAACCGGAGGAGGGGACATGGGAATTGGTGCGGGAGGTGATAAAGCGAGGTAGGATGATAAGGAGACTAACTCTTGTTTGGCCCACTGGTTTTGAGGGTTGATGGTGATCAGATTTTCTAGGCAAACCCGCCGATCTTCATACCGCTCAAATAGGCGATAAAGCCAAAACCAGGCCACCTCGTTGGTTTGATCATGCTCCACCACATCAAGCAAACGAGAGCGAGCCTCAAGCGGTTGACCTGCCTTTGCGGCAGTGATGCCCTCATGGAGCCATTGTGAAAGTTGATGTTGTGTGACCATATTAATGATAGATTCTACCCAGCCCCATTGTAAATATTCAGTGAACTCGCCAGAAAGAGCGTCAGAAACCCGATTTCTCAAAGAAATCGGGTTCTAGGGCAGTTTTACTGAACTTTTACGCCCCATTGGTATCGGCAAGCGGTTTATGAGGGATGAGGCGTGGTATTGCAGAATGGTTCAATTTTAAAAATTGAACCATTCTTACTTTCGTACCTCAAATCAGCCGATTAGACAACGCTCGGAGTGGCTTAAAGGTTAAACGATGAATAGGGGTGGAACCATACTGTTGTAACGCCGCTTGATGTTGTTTGGTTCCATACCCTTTGTGCCGCTCAAAGCCGTACTGAGGGTACTGTTTGGCGAGGGTTATCATAATACGA
Source organism: Anaerolineales bacterium HSG25 (assembly GCA_030377865.1). Lineage (GTDB taxonomy): Bacteria > Chloroflexota > Anaerolineae > 4572-78 > J111 > JAUCGB01. Next base: position 10,370 of record JAUCGA010000053.1, read on the forward strand.
TCGCGGGTTACCTTGGCTAACACCGATGCCGCGGCCACCGATAAAGAGATGCGGTCGGCTTTAGCAAACGCATCTTGATGAATGTTAAGCTGAGGTAGGCGTACATAATCGATCAATAAATGGTCGGGCAGTGGAGTTAGGGAGTTGATCGCTGTTTGCATGGCTTGACGTGTGGCGGCCAAAATGTTAATCTCGTCGATTCGTTCCGGCGATACAGCACATGTGGCCGAATCTACCGCGAGTTGACCAATCAAATCAAAATATTGATCCCGTTGGCTGGCAGATAACTTTTTTGAGTCGTCAAGACCGTGTAACTGTACAACCATGTCGGCATGGTTGGTTGGTAATACGACCGCCGCGGCCACTACCGGCCCAGCCCAAGCACCACGTCCGGCTTCATCAATCCCTGCAATAACAGAATAGCCCTGCCGAAGCAGAGCTATTTCTTTTTCTAAATGGGGAGCCATTAAAATTTTATCTCAAAACGTCAGAGATTAAAAGCTGATTTACTTCTAATCTCTCCGTTTCTACCTAATAGGAATGAAGTTTTTTAAGTTGTGCATAAGGCCACTGATTGAAATCAGCGTCTTAAGCAGGTTTCTCGTGTCAGCATAAGAATTCATTCTCATGTGAAAACGCGCAACTTATTTAATCCCCATTCCTAACGTTATGATATACGTTGTTCTTTAAGTCGGGCTGATTTACCACTTCGTTCACGAAGATAGTACAATTTCGCTCGGCGTACTCTTGCATGTCGTACCACAACGATCTTTTCAACTCGGGGCGAAAAGAATAAGAAACTTCGTTCTACACCAATTCCGTGAGAGGCAATCCGCCGGACGGTGAATGTTTTATTAATGCCTTGGCCGCCTCGTAGGGCAATTACGACCCCTTGAAAAACCTGAATCCGTTCTCGTTTCCCTTCTACAATTCGTACATGAACCTTTACGGTATCACCGGCATGGACGTTGGGTCGATTTTTGTCGGCCAACTTTTCCATGGACTGATAATCAACTGCTTGTATTAAATCAACTGCATGAGCCATTTTTCACACCTAATTCCTTACATAAAGTAATTATTTTTAATCTATTTTTACCCAGAAAATAGCGCATCTATAAGATGCGCTGTTTTACTGATCTATTTAGTTTAATAGTCTATGAAACACAACAAGCGATTATACCATAGTCTTAAATTGTTGAGCAAATTTTGTTGTCACTCCTCGAAATGACATGGCTTGGCTTGCGAGCTAATTAATCCCCGATTCCTTAGCCACCAATTTGGCTCATGGTTCGATTTTCAGGATGGATACCATGTTTAAGCTGATGCCCGATTGGTTTGGCCTGAATGGCTTGTTTGAATAGGGCTACCAAATCTTGGTGCGAGCCACCTTGGCGCAAAATATTCCGAAAATTAAGTTCTTTATCAGACAGCAGGCACATTCGCATGCGTCCGTCTGAGGTAAGGCGCAAACGGTTACAATCGTCACAATAAGGGTTGCTGATAGGGCTGATAAAACCGACCGTACCTATCGAACCAGCCAACCGATAAACAATCGTCTCCCCATCTAGCTTTCGACCATTGATGGGAAATAGCGGGCCAAGCTCATCTTCAATCCACTGCTTACTCTCATCACTAGAGACATAGTTATTTAGAGCGATTTCTGATGGACCAGCAAATGGCATCAGTTCAATAAAACGAACCTGCCACGGTTTGGTTAACGTTAGGCGAGCGAGTTCCACTGCATCAGCATCATTATAACCCCGTGTAATAACTATATTCAACTTAATTGGGTCAAAACCTGCCTTTTCTGCGGCATCAATACCGGCCCAAGCCTTATCTAATGTTCCTAAACGCATCAGACGACTGAGACGTTTAGGGTCTAGCGAATCAACATGGATATTAAGACGACGCATGCCCGCGTCAATCAAATCATCAGCAATACGAGGCAAACGATAGCCATTGGTAGTCATGGTGACTTCTGTAATACCATCAATGTGGCTCAAGGTGCGGACAATATCGACCAAATCATGCCGCAATGTTGGTTCACCACCGGTGAGCCGTATTTTGTTAAAACCAACCTCAACCGCGGCCTGTCCAATATTTTCTAACTCAGTAAGAGATAACAGTTCTGAGGTGGGAACAAACTGCAAATCATGCAGGGGCATACAGTAAACGCATCGCAAATTACAGCGATCCGTTAGAGAAATGCGTAGGTAGTTAATTTCACGACCAAATTGATCTTTCATCAGCTAAAAAACCTTTACAGTACCTATACTGAAAACTAAATGAGATCGAAACTTTTCCCCGATATGCTTCGGCATGCTCAACCAATATAGTCTGAGCATGCCAAAAGTGGGTTATCGTGATAAAGTTCTGTTTTCAAAATAATTTCAGTATAGCAGTACTAAATTTTGGATAATAAAAAACCGGGCATAATGACCGGCTCGAGTAAATATTTAGTGAACTCGCCAGAAAGAGTGTCAGAAACCCGATTTCTTTAAGAAATCGGGTTTCTAGGGCTACTTTACTGAACTTTTACGCTCGATGCGTATAACCCTAACATGCTACCATGTCGCAAACTATTGTACTGGTGGCATTGTTTTATCCGGTTCTCTAACCGCAATGGGTTTGGATAAACGGTAGGTACAATGTCCATCGGCAGAGCGTAGGCAGGCTGTGCGAGCTGGTGTGCTATTTAGCATCGTACTAATAATCTGTTTGTCTACCAAACAGACTTCACTATGGCATTTTGCCACCTTTCGATAGGGGCAAGAACGAGCATGGATCAGATAATTTGCCTCGGTTTCTTCCCATTCGGTGACAAATCCTTTTTGATGTAGAAAAAGAATCGTCTCATCTAAGCGCTCCTCAATAGTTTGATTAGAGCGTATGGGCGGTGCTTCTTGAGCGAGCCGTTGAGCCATATTTTCAAAAATACCGGCTACGGTTTTTTGACCAAACTGCATGTTTAACTCGTCAAGCAAATGTCCAATTAATCCCCGATAATCGGATGGGAATAGCGCATCAGCATCATCAGTGAGCTTATATATTTGAGAAGGACGACCGGGGCCACTTTTGCGACGTACCGAGACAGAGTCGACAAGGTTATCACTTTGCAACACATTTAAATGGTGCCGCACCGCCATGGGGGTCAATTCAACGGCTTTAGCCAACTCATCGACAGTTGCCTTTCCCCTTTCATTAAGGATGTTGATAATTTGCTGACGGGTAGCCTGCATAATTGTAATCCATACCTGTAAATTATAAAAGTAATTTGTAGTTCTGTTTATTCTATCATTTGACCTAACACAACCAAGTAATTTAGCATCAAGTTAAAGTAGTTAAGGCGTATTTTTACCTTATTTCTTGATAGGTTGTCAATTGTAACATGGAAACTATCTAAAATCAATTGTTTAGATAATTTCTATAAAATATTTTGTAGAAATTAAATCCATGCATTATAATGGTTTGTCTTGTTAAAGATAGACGAATTGGAACCGCACTAAGGGGATAAAGAATGTTAGCATATATTGCTTCAATATTAGGATTTATTGGGATAACGATGGCTTGGATTACAACACAACGAAATAAGCGCCTCACCGAAGAGGTTGAAGAAGTGGGTAGTCGTATTTATCATTTACGACGAGAGGTTGAGGCTAGTCAAGAAAAAATAGAGCAACAACAAATGCACTTAAAATTTGAGCTATTAAAGCTAAAAGACGGCCTGAAGATTACTCCTGACATGAAAATTGGTGAAATTATCACTATTTATCCGCAAGCACAACAGCTGTTAGCTGAATTTCATATTGGCGGCTGTTCGAGCTGTTCCGTTGACAACCAGCAACCCTTGGGCGAGGCCGCGGCTATGAACGGTCGAGCCTTAGAGCCAATTTTAGTTGCCCTAAATGATATGGTGGCAGGTAACGGCTCAGTACAACAGGTGAAAAAGTCTAACATTCAATTACACTTCTAAATAGATTATCGTTAGTGAATTGATGCAACTAAAAAAACATTTTTGTTTGTAAAGTAAGAAACATATTAGTAGATTGACAAAACTTTTGGCCTTTCCTATAATCAGGCCAATATTAGGCTCGTGGAAAAAATAATTATCCCGTGGAGTAGGCACGCGTCGTGCCGCACCGCGGGTGCTGACTCCTCAATTGGGATGTTTTATTTCTTCCGTCTGCCTTATTAGTACAGTCATTCACAGATTCCTCAGTCATCGAGGAAGGAGAAAAAGTTTTGGCTAAGATTTTATGGGTAGAAAAACAGATTGATTACGAACCCCAGGGTATTATGTCTATGTCGGCCACCTTAAAAGAGGCTGGACATGACGTAAAATTGACCATCGCCGCTCAAGAAGACCCGGTTCAATTCGCCAAGGATTATCAGCCCGATATCGTTGGTTATAGTGTTATGACAGGGTCTCAGCATTATTATGCTAAGTTGAATAATGAGATTAAAACAGTGTTGAATAGTCATGCACCCATGTCCATATTTGGTGGACCTCACCCAACTTTTTTCCCCGACTTTATTCAACAAGACGGAGTTGACGGTGTGTGTGTTGGTGAGGGAGAGGGACCGTTGGTTGATTTGGCGAACACCTTAGATAACGGTGGTTTTCATCCCGATATTCCAAATTGGTGGTTTAAGGTTGATGGTGAAATCATCCGAAATCCGGTACGTCCGCTCATCCGTAAATTAGGTGACTTGCCAATGCCCGACCGAGACTTAATCTATAGTAAACATGCTCCTACTCGCAACAGCCCAATTAAGCATTTTATGGCGAGTCGAGGTTGTCCCTACAACTGTACCTACTGCTTTAACCATGCTTGGTACAAAATATACAAACGAGAAAAACGAGGTTATCAACGTACTGTCGACTCAGTTATTGAAGAGGTAAATTGGGTTCGAGAACGTTACTCACTAGAGCAGGTAGTATTCTTAGATGACCTATTTATCATCTACGTGGATTGGCTAGAGGAGTTTGCCGAAAAATTCCCAAAAGAGGTAGGTTTGCCATTTTTCTGTAATGTACGCTCGAACCTAATTACTCCAGAAAAAGTGACCTTGCTGAAAAAAGCCGGAGCCAACACTGTCAGCGTGGGAATTGAAGCCGGAAATGACCGACTGCGAAACGACCTGCTCAAACGCAAAATGTCCCGTGAGACAATCATCGAATCCGGTCGCATGCTCCATGAGGCCGGAATAAACCTGACCTCTACCAATATTTTGGCTCTACCAACCGCCACCTTAGATGATGACATCGAAACCATGCGGCTCAATGCTCTAGCTAAGGTAAAATATGCCCATGCCTTCCTTTTCCAACCGTACCCGGCCACGGAGTTGGGTGAGTTTACCGAAGAGAACGGGCACATGGCTGGTAGTTTTGAAGACATCGGCGCAATAGCGTGGGATAGCTCGATTCTGGTGCGAGATGATGATGAAAAACGCCACATGGAAAATCTGCAACGCTGGTTTGCTCTTGGCGTTGAGTTTCCGTGGTTAGAACCGATTATTCGTATGCTCGTTAAACTCCCTCGTAATAAGCTAATTGACAGTGCCTTTTGGTGGATTCACAAATTGTGGAAAGGTTGGGCCATTACCCAACGGGTTCATCCAATTAAAATCAATCCCAAAATAATCTGGCAAAACGCCCGTCATTTCTTACAAATGGAAGCATAGAAACGAGTCCTAAATAAATGGTGCGATCCAAAGAGATTCAATCTCTAAGATTGAACCACTCTCCCGACAACACCCACCCTCGTTTAGGGCAGGTGTCTTATTTTTGGGCTTTCCGTGCAAACGTCATGATTGTGTCATAATCTTCCCGCAAGTCTTAAACTTGCGGGAAGATTGCCCCATCAAAGTATCTAATTCAGGATGCAGTTTTGAGTTGTACGGAATCCACCAGAGAACCTTATTTTTAAGACACCTCACAGTTGAGAACACCTCACTTGCCTCAGCTAATTTGATAAATGTAGCACTTTCTTTATAATGAGACCAGTTTTTGAGCAAAAACCTCTAGTAGGAGATAAAGACGTATGAGCGAAGTAAATATTCTTACGGTAATGAACCGACTACGCCCGAAAATTCAGCGTAACAAAATCGTTAAACTAACCCATTTAGTAGATGAAATTATTGATAACGATGATAATGTCAATCTTGGTCGGCGAGAGGCTCGATTATTTGGCCGCAAACTGGTTGAAACCATTATCGCCCATCTGAATCAAGCCGACTTTGTTAAACTTGGTGAAATCGGCAGTGTCAGCGTTTCTTGTGACAAAGACAAAAAGCTACGGGTTAACTACCGTGCCTCAAAGTCGATTGGCACGATTTTAGCTAACGATTTTAAGGGTGACTTTGAAAACACTGAAAATGCAGGTCTCGATGAAGAAGGGTTTGCCCGACGCTGGCTAGAAATGTACCCTGACGACATTGTTGTCATGCGAGACAAAACTACTCGGTCTGCCTAATCTACACCACAACACAATGAACATTACAGGTCGCGAGCATAACTCTCGCGACTTTTTTGTTACATCCCAATATAAGACAAAAGTTTGTTGTTTCATTCATGACCTGATATATTGATAAAACTAAAAGTATTTTTTGACAGGATTAACAAGGTTACAGGATTACAAGTAAAAAAATCCTGTCAATCCTGTTAATCCTGTCAAAAAATGCTTTTGATTTTGTCAGCATGTCAGGTCATGAATGAATCGACAAACTTTTGTGTATTTATCCACGCTTATCCGTGTCCTAATTCTACCCTTGCTAAGAAACAATCTTCGACAACATGGCCTATTAATTGCCCTTACCCTGTCAACCTTCCTACTTTACCTGACCACACTGGCTCCATCCATTGTCACCCTCTTTGATGACAGTCTAGAATTTCAACTGGTCGCTTATCAACTTGGTATTGCCCACCCGACCGGCTACCCGTTGTATACCATGCTGGGCTATCTGTTTACCCTTCTGCCCATCGGCAACGTCGCCTTTCGGGTCAACCTGATGAGCGCCGTCTTTGGTGCGGCTACCGTCGGCCTGCTTTACCACTTTATTTTAACGATCACTCCATCGGTTAAGATGAAACCTCCCTCAAGTATATGGCCGCATCAGATAGGCAGTGCTATTACCACCCTTTTATTTGCTCTCAGTCCGATTTTTTGGCAACAAGCTACCATCGCCGAGGTCTACACCCTCAACGCATTTTTTGTTATTCTGATTTTGCTGGTCACAGTTTGGGCAACGCAACATGGACTATCGTGGTCACGTCTCGGCTGGTTAGCTTTGTTAGGCGGTCTCTCGCTGACCCACCACCGTACTATGGCGCTCATCGTTCCGGCAACAGTCAGTTATGTGGGGCTGACATGTTGGCCGAGCCTAAAGCGCATACCGTTACCCTGTCTTGCCGTCGAGACAGTCAAACTGATTTTGCTTGGCTGTGTACCGCTCCTGCTCTACCTCTATCTGCCCTTACGCGGCCATGTGGGTTCGTTAGATGGAACCTATCAAAACAGTTGGGGTGGCTTTTGGCAACAGGTTACGGCCAGTGGATACAGCAATACATTCCTACTTGATAATCCATTTAATCAGCAACGAGATTTGTCGTTTTACACCCAACTATTAACCGATCAGTTTGGTTTATTGACTTTACTAGGCTTTGCAGGCGCATATCTTTTATGGCGAGCAAAACAATACAGTATATTTTTGTTGACCAGCCTAACCCTATTAACCTACACCCTGTTTAACCTGTTTTACAATGTGACCGACATTGAGGTATTCTTTATCCCCGTCTTTTTGATTTGGGTCACTTGGATTGGTCTGGCTCTGTCGAGTGGATTAGTTTATTTGCATAGACGCTATCATCAACGCAAGCAACCCGTTTGGCTGGCACTATTAGTCGTCATGCTGATTCTGCTGACCATGCAACTCGGATACGCCTCCAACCAACATCAACAGCCGATACAAGCTCGCAACAGTTGGCAAATTCATGATTACGGTCTGGACATGCTCCAGCAATCTTTGCCACAAGGCGCAACCATCATTGGCATTGTCGGCGAGATGACCTTGCTCCGTTACTTTCAGCAAACCGAGGACTTTCGCCCTGACCTCATAACCGTTTCTGCCGATTTAGAAACCGATCGTTTTCAGGCAATTGAACAAGCCCTCGCTAATAAACGCGCCGTTTTCCTAACCCGCGAACTACCCGAAGCTGTCGAATTTTGGTCGCTGAGTACTGTCGGCCCGCTGATTCAGGTCAATCCCACACCTATTACCGCCATACCGTCAGGCATGCATCCGCTTGAGCAAACGGTTATGCCCGAAATAAAGATACGCGGCTATACCTTCTCCCGCCCCTCCCATACCGCCGAGGGCATGCCTCCGCTTCGTTTGAGCGTAGTCTGGCAAGCTACCGCACCCATGCCCACCGATTTGAAAGTATCCGCCCGCCTGCTCGATTCTGCGGGAGAACTGGTTGCCGTGGTTGACCAGATTCCCGTTCATTTTGCCTACCCCACCACGGCTTGGCGCGCCGGTGAGTTTGTAACAGATGTGTATGACTGGCAACTTCCACCCGACCTACCCGCTGGAGAGTATCAACCTTTGATTATCTGGTATGATCCGGCTCAAAACGCGGCTGAGGTGGGACGAGTACACCTGCCGGTAACGACCATCAACTGAATTCACCAGAGAGAAACCACTCACCTCTCCTTATTCGGTCTATTTCCAGAAGTTTATCATTTCAACAAAACTAAAACAATATCTGACAGGATTAACAGGATTAAAGGCAAAAAATCCTGTTAATCCTGTCGAAAAATAATTTTAGTTTTATCAACATGTCAGGTTATGAATGAAACGACAAACTTTTGTATTTCATCTTTGACCCAAGTCTGCCCATGCAACTCCCCCGTAACTCCACTATGTTACAATTTAGTTATTGTGAAAAATTCCACATAATTTAAGGAAAAATTCAAATAATTAGTTTGACCATAGCTATCCCTACGCACCATATAACTCTGTGTTTGCTCCGCCTGCTATACATACCTTACATTTTTAGCTTGCTGATGTAGCTCATCATGAGGAATGAGTCCTAAATAAGTTGCGCTCTCCAGAGTGGTTCAATCTCTAAGATTGAGTCACTCTCTTGACGACCTGCACAAGTTAATTAATCCCGATTCCTGAGCATCAATCCCACAATAATTTAAAATCGATACTGTCGATACTATGGAAGTTGGTTTATGGCGAGGATGTTATCATCGTAAAAGTTCAGTAAAACCGCCCTAGAAACCCGATTTCTCAAAAAAATCGGGTTTCTGATGCTCTTTCTAGCGAGTTCACTGAATATTTACTTATCATCTGGTTATTTTGACTATTTTTCTGACATTTTTTATTACTGCTTAAGGAGACTATTATGAGATTAAAAGATAAAGTAGCCATCGTTACAGGTGGTAGCCGTGGTATTGGTTTAGCCACAGCATTACGTTTTGCCGAAGAGGGAGCCATTGTTATTGCTGGTGATCTCGAACAAACCGAGGAATTGACTGAAGTTATCAACAATAATGAGAGTTATTCGGGGCAAGTGGTTTTTAAGCGACTTAACGTTGCCGACCGAGCCTCCGTTAATGAAGTTGTGGCCTCAATTAAAAAGGAGTATGGTCGAATTGATGCCCTAATCAACAATGCTGGTATTGTTCGTGACTCTCGTTTGGTCAAAATGGAAGAAAATGACTTTGATACAGTTATCCAAGTCAACCTAAAAGGGGTATATAACTGCGCCCAAGCCGTGGCTCCGACCATGGTTGAGCAAGGTAGCGGGGCAATTATCAACGCCTCCTCGATTGTAGCGATTTATGGGAACTTTGGACAAACAAACTATGTTGCCAGTAAATCGGCAGTAATGGGAATGACACGGGTTTGGGCACGGGAACTTGGCCCCAAAGGTATTCGGGTGAATGCCATTGCCCCCGGTTGGATTGAAACCCGCATGACCTCTGGTGTGCCAGACAAAGTTATCGACAAAATGATGAACTGGGTTCCTCTACGACGCATGGGCAAACCAAGAGACATCGCCAACGCTTATCTTTGGCTGGCCTCAGATGAAGCGACTTATGTTAATGGGCATGTGCTCAGTGTTGACGGCGGAGCAAGAGTCTAGGCCGTATTTGAACGAAATAGTTGTAAATAAAACCAAATAGTAGTAAATTAATAGGCGGGTAGAGCTAATTCTACCCGCCTAATTTTTTGATGCTATATCGTTGACAATGTTACATTAGCAACACCTTGGGCTAAAGCCACAAGGCTGATAGCGAACCCCACCTAAAGGTGGCTAATCTAGGCCGCTTTTAGCGGTCTTAAGCTATTAGCCTGACCGCTTGTAAATATTCAGTGAACTTGCCAGCATCAGAAACCCGATTTCTCAAAGAAATCGGGTTTCTAGAGCTACTTTACTGAACTTTTACGACCGCTTTAGCGGTCAAGCTAACAGAATGTAATTGTAATCTAACATTGTCAAAGTAGTATCTACTCAAAAAAAATCACCCAAACGGATTCCCATGAAACCCATCTATCGCCTAATAGTTCTCAATCTAATCATCATACTCTTGTCAGCTTGCAACCCTAGCGAAACCTTTTTTGATTCTGAACCTGCCACACCAGAGCTAACACCTACCCCATTGCCTACCCCCGTCGCGGCTTTTGAGACGACCATCTCGGCAGATGGTCAGATCGTATTGCCGATTGCACCACAACGTTTCAGCTTTCCGGGTGGCGTTGATGGGCAGATAAAGCGGTTATATGTCATTCCGGGTCAACAAGTTGAAGCCGGACAGCTACTAGCCGAAATTGACGATATCGATTTACGCAATGCAGTTAAACGAGCCGTGGCGAATCTGGATGTACTAAAAGCGGAGATTAACAATCAATCAGTGGCCGCCTTACCAAGTGATGTTGCTGAAGCGCAAAGTGCCTTAAATGCGGCTCAGAGCGAGTTAAATCGGGTGCTTAGTTTACCATCTGATGAGGCGATTACCCGCGCTGAAGCCGACCTAAAACTACAAGAAATCGAACTACGTCAAGCCCAAGAGGCGTATGATGCCATCGCCTACTCCGAAGGAATTGGCATGAGTCCCCAAGCGGCACAGTTACAACAGACCACACTCAATTATGAAAAGGCAAATGCGGCCTACAATGAAGCCATCAAGCCACCTGCCGAGGCTGAAATCGCCTCAGCACGATCGCGAGTGATGGAAGCCCAAAATCGGTTGCAAAAACTACAAGCGGGACTACGTGATGAGGAGCAGGCGCTGAATCAGGCTCGTATCTATCAATCGGAGTTATCCTTGCAGGAGGCGCAAGATAATCTGATTAAGGCCAAACTATACGCGCCTTGGAGAGGAACTGTAACCGAGGTAAATGCCGCGCCGGGCGTACATATTAACAATGCTTATGTGGTGTTGGCCCAAACTGATCCACTCCGCTTTGCCACAACCAATTTTAGCGAGCGGAATTTGGCCGATATATCGTTAGGCGATGAGGCGACTATCTATTTGAAGAGTTATCCGGGGGTTCCGTTTCCGGGGTTGGTACAACGGATTGAGTTAGAATCGCAGGCCAAGGACGGGGATATAGCCCTGTTTACTGTCTTTTTTGATTTTAACAGTGGCGACCTTGAAATCCGCCCCGGTATGACCGGACGGGTAGAGATTAAGCCAAGCGAGTAGGATTGTTGGATTTGCGATTTTAGATTGCCGATTACTCCCTTCAACCTAAAATCGCAAATCTAAAATCCCCCACCTGCCTTTTGCCACTGAACGACCGCTTCGATGGGATAGAGCAACATGAGACTGTTGAGCAATAAACTGTCCCGAATCCATATCAGCAGAATTATTTCAGTTACGACAAACAGGATAATTGAACGCCGTAACCCCAAATGAAAGGCGATGATAAATCCCACCCCGCAGATGAAAATATCACCTAACGAATTGACAATCGTATCCCCCTCATACTCCAACGCGGCGGTGCCTTCTCGGTAGCGCTCAATCACCGCTTCGGTGTTCTCTAACACCTCCCACACCGCCTCTAAAACAGTTGCCACACACAATCTCCACATGGGCGATAACCACGGTCTGAACCAAACTAGCAAGCCACAAAATAGTACCCCATGTAACATGTGGGTAAAGCTGTACGGGTCAAACATGTGTTGCGAGTTGTCGGAACTCCAAATATCTCCCGCCCAAAAATAGATACGGTCACACGAACACCACCACAACCGGCCTTGGCTTCGTAATAAAAAGACTGCCACCAGTACAATGCCAAAGATGGTCAGCCACGGGGCGATGGTTTGTCGAGTTGGGATAAAGGGACTGCTTAGGTTGAGTTTATGATTTTTCATGGGAGCATCCTAAAAGACCCTAAAGGCTTACGAAACCTTTAGGGTCTTGGTTTTGTGAAATTAAATTACTGCTGTTGTTGTGATTCTAGTTGCTTGGCGAGGGTGTCTAACACCCCGTATAACTCTGTATCAGGACGTTGGTCACGCAGAACCTGCAAAAACAGCACCAAGGCATTTTCTCCATCGGTATTACGCTGATTCAACAGATCCTTAATTAAGAGACCAGCCTGCCCATCTGGAGTATCAGACACACTAAGACGAAAACGCCACGGGCGGAGTTTCTCTATCTGAAATAAACTCCGCAGTTCTCCCATCTTGTATATCTCATCACACGCTAATAGAGCCTCTTTTATATCCGCGAAGAGATCACCCGATAGACCGCGTGTTTTCCTCTGCGAACTGGTTAATGAGATTTGATCATCGGTCTCTGTCTTATCCTCGACCACCAACAATTGGTTATCGGGCAGACGGCTGAACAGTACCGGCACATGCCAATCATGCCGATCTTGTACTAAAACACGAGCCTCGCTCACCGCCACATCAACCTGACCATGACTCAACAACTGACGATAGAACTGAGGCATAAACATTCCCGCGGTTTTCATGCTGATTTTGTCTCGCATGGCTAACACGGCGGGAATACGACCTTGACTGACCAACTCCTGCCCCATAGGTATCATGGCTTCTTTATTTGTACGTCCTCCACTTTCACAGGCTGTTAAAAAGCAAAATAGCGGCTTTTTCTTCGGCGCACGTAAAGAGCTAATAAGCCGCTGAGTCGGAACTCGTTTAAGAAAACCGAACTCATCTTCTAAACAAAGAACATTAAATTTCTTTGTTTTAAGGCCATGACAAACAAAGTGTACAATATGATATCCTTGGGCTAAATGTTTATCAATCTCCTCTAACGTTGGGAGAGCATCACTATCCGTTTGTAAATAGGTTGGCTCAATGCCTTCCAAACTGTCAAATAAATCATGTACCTGCTGAATCTCCGCCTCTGGAATAGGAGTTAGGCTATCATCATCCGGCGAGGCAATCACCACCAAGGCTTTGATGGGACGCTCGGTGACGGCGGTTAGTGGGGTCCAATCTTGGGCTAAGATATAACGAGAAAGGGGTGTGTCAGCCGTCAAAGCGACGGATTGCCATGTCCCCTGCATGGGATGACGCAGTGTTTCCCAACGCAGGTCATGCAGATGGGGTGGGTCGATGCGAAGACGAACCCGAATCCCCTTGGCCGAGGCTTGGGCTACGGCAATCACTTCACGATAATCCCCTTTGGTTTCACCCGTAAATAGATATTCACCCAATAGTTGCCCGTATTTTTGCGGGTCTACGTCGGCGATGAGGAGAGCCTGCCGGTCAATCTGTAAGGGATGTTTGGGGAAATCATCTCGTTTGTGCGGTACACTGAGTTGAATCTCGTAGCTGTCGGACGTATTATTTCCTAAAATATGTATCTCAATCGGTTGATAAGTTGTCATTGTATTGTTAGAGTAGAGAAACCGGGCTGTATTTTCTTTGGCGGGGTCTCCATGTGGATAGGAACTGAAAAAATTCTTGCTTTCTGTATCGTCAGCTTGGGGGGCAAGGGTTTCGAGACCCAAATTATGTTGGGCCTGAGCGGCGCGAGGGCGAAGTTGCTGTAATTTTTTAAGTTCGCCGATTCTGCCCGGAACGGCTTGCGGTTGGTTGGTCAGACGGCGATATAGTGCTTCATACCCTTCTGGCGAATCGGGGTGGAAGAAAGAATGGCCTTGCAAGGGCGCTGGAATATGCGTTTCTTGTCCCTCAGCAAACAGAATAGGTAGATACTTGCCTATTTCTGTCTTTCCTTTGTAAAGCTCGTTGTAAATAAGGTTGGCTTCCCAGGCAACCCCTCGCCCACTGCCGGGTTCCTCGTCACCACTTACTCGGCGATAATAGATTGCGGTGCAAACCAACAACACAAAGTCAGCCTCGCGGACCTGGCGCGCCATCCAGCGGGGCCAGCCTTCTTCTGGCCAAGGCGAATATAAATCTATCTCTGTGTCGATCCCGTCAGCCCGTAATTGCTCTGAAAATGCTAGAACTTTTTCCTCATGGGCTAAGGAATCGTGGCTATAACTGATGAATACTTTGGGAACTTCAATCGACATTATTATCCTCTTTTCTAGTAATTATTACACCCAACTTTAGGGAGATGGGGAATTTAAATCATCCTGAAATATCCTTGCGCTCCCAGATTAATTGTATACAAACAGTATATCATGCCTTATGGAACATGGTCAATCCGCTTCTCGGCACTGGTTCAGTTGAATAAAAAAACAAATATTTGACATGGTTCTGCCCTGTTTTTGCCTAAAATTATTTGAAACAGTGTAATTATGCTAATAAAATTCTTATGGTGCGGCTTTTAAAGATGAGGTCGGATAAATCCCATCGTGCTGAACCAGTGTCGTGGTTGACAAACCTATCGATAATTGGTAGATTCAGGTGACTATTTTTTGCCAAACAAAATCGGAAATGACCCATAATGCATACGTTTAAAATTACCATTCTACATCAAGATCGTTCTAGTAAATCTAACATTTGGCCTGTCGTGGTAGATTGATCTAACAAGTAGGTTGAATACACCATGAAAAAAATCATCCTTAACAGTATGCTCATCTTGGCTAGTGTCCTTATCACTATTGCCCTGCTTGAGATTGCTGTCCGTTTTTTGCTTCCATCTCCGTTTGATGGTTCTAGTAACCCTGCCGATAGTTGCTCGACAATGACTGGCTGGCGGGGTAAACCGAACTATCAAACCACCGTTGCTACCGAAGGATACACGCATGACCTAGCCCTTAACAGTGAAGGTATGCATGATACTGAGCATGCTAAAGTCAAACCGGATGATAAATTTCGCATCCTGTTGATTGGTGATTCCTTTGTGCAGGCGGTGCAGGTGGTCGAAGCAGATACTAGTCATCAACAGTTAGAGAATTGGCTAAATCAGCAGGCTGGAGCCGATAGATTTGAGGTGATTAGCGGCGCTGTTGGTGGTTGGGGCACAGGTCAGCAACTGCTCTATTACCGATCCGATGGGCGAACTTATCAGCCTGATTTGGTGTTGCTTATGTTCTACATGGGTAACGATGTTAAGGACAATCTGCCCGGTCGGGGAGTCACCGTAGAGGGGTATAACTGTTATACCTCCTATTTTGTCCGACCCGGCAATCAGCTTGATACCGCACCGTGGTTTTTTGCCCCCGGCATTACCCCAACAACTAGTCAAACTGGCGCAACATGGAAACTGCTCAACAATATCTTGGGGCGTTTGTATCAATCATCGCGATTATATGCCCAGTTAGAACCGCTTCTTTCCACACCTCAGCTTAAGGCCAGTTTGCTTGACTTTTATCTGGGACAAAATGAAATTTTTGCCTATGGGTTTGATCTAACCATCGCCCTCGTCAATCAGTTTGAGCGGGAGGTTGAAGCTGACGGCGCTCAGTTTGGTTTGGTGCTTATCCCACCGTTGAGTCTACTTGACTTTAGCCAATCGACTTCGGCAGAACGAGAGCAAATCTACCAAGAGATTCCGGGCATGCGTCGGGCTGAGGAGATCGCTCCTCCCAACGAGATGCTCAATGAACGGTTCGACTCTCTTGGGTTGACGGTGTTAGACCTGTTTCCGGCCTTTGCTGAGGTAGACCCGACTGGAAAATCCCTCTATTTTGAAGGTGATAAACATTGGAACCAAGCGGGTAATCAACTGGCCGGAGAGACGATAGGCCAGTGGTTATGGCAAACAGGGATGGCCGAGGAGTCGGATTGACCATGTTCCGTGAGGCATGAGGCACATGGAAAAAATAAATGGTTCTCTGGTGGATTCCGTGCAAAACAATTCTTGATTTTTTAACGGTTCCGCGACCTTCAAGGTACGAAGGTACGAAGTTCCTACATGCCCGAATGGGTATTGAGTATCATCTCCAAATGAACCCGTCCGATATCCTCTAACATGACCCGTTGGTCAGCCTCTGGAGTCCAGAAAAATCGGGCACTCTGGAAATCTTGGGTTAGTTGTCCCTCTAACAAAAACGGCTCGCTGATAGGCAAACCAAAGCGAACCGTGTCTCCATGTGCTTGAAAATAGTCCCAGAAATCACCGCTGATTGTATGACCTGTTTGGGGGAAATAGTGGCGAGCCTTGTCTGCATTAGAGGGGATATGGCTTGGCGGTAATGGTGGCTGACGGCGATGTAATACCTCGCCCAACCAACCGACGGTGATACGGTAGCGAGCGTCGTTTTCGGGATGACGCTCTAAACGGCCATGTTCAAAGTATTGCATGGTCCAGCCGTCAACGAGCATTTCTGAGCTAATCGGCTGACCTAAACTTTCCTCGCCACCGTATTGCTCAAAAAAATGTAGGAATTCACCTTGCACGGTGTAGCCAGTATCGGGAAAGTGACGGCTGGCCGAGTAGTCAATGTCGGGCAGTGCTGGCGTGGCTTGGCAGGCGACAAGTATCATGTTTATTATGATAAAACGCTGGACACGGATAAACATGGGCAGGGCACTCAAATTGTTAATGCGCCATCCGCATAACCTCAACGGTGCGGCGGCGTAGATAACCCCAGGTGGCGATGATGGTGCTGAACACCGCGGCCAAGGTCATCAACAACAGCATGTAGGGTGTGACCACGGTATCAAACGCGGCCACGGTAGGAATTTCTCGCTGAAATGAACTGGAGTAGCGGAACACATAGCCAAGAATGATTCCGGCCACGATGCCGGTTAAGGTGGCGCTGAGGGTCATGACGAGCGTTTCAGCCAAGAACATGCCAAATTGATGCCACTTAGAATCGCCCATTGCCTTGAGCATGGCGATTTCGCCTCGGCGAGTATAGACGGCGATGTAGGTGACTACAAACACTCCGAAGATGGCGAGGATAAAGCTGATGGTGGTTAGCACCATGATGACGACTTGGACTTGGCGTGCGCCTTGTTCTGCGGTTTCAATATCCTCTGGGGTGGCATCGACGCTCAGATTCTCGGTCAGGCTGAACTCTCGGCGTAGGTAGGCCGCGGTTTCGGTGACGGCCACATCTTTGACCTCATCGGGCAAATCCTCTAAACCAGAGCGTAGTTGGGGTGCAGTCATAAGTCGCTCTACAACCGGAAAACTTGGGTCATACGGCCCGTCTAATGGGTCGCGGGTCAACTCACGAAAGGCGGTCTGGTTGATGAAGATGTCGGTGCGACCATTTTCGGCCCAAGTTCGTTTGGCTGTAAAACCGTTAAAACCAGAAAAACGGCCTAATACGCCAACTACTCGCATGGGGCGGACATGGTCAAGCCCCTGCCCACTGACGTAAACAACATCCCCCATGTTTCGCTCAAAAAATTCGGCTAACCCCTCACTCAAAATTACGGTGTTTGGATCATTCAAAAGTTGGTCAAAACTGGTCGCGTCCCCTTCAATCCATTCAACACCCTCTTGGTAGGTAATCCGAGCCAAATTGCCATCAAGGCCATATAGCCGAGCCTGTACATTTCGTAGCCCGACGCTGTCGCGCACGGCGGTGTTAAAACGGTGGGTGATTGCCACATTGGGGCCAAGAAGACCAGTTTGCCGAAGTTCTTGCACCAACTTTGGTGGGATTCGGTTTTTTACCTCGGTAACTTCGGTGCTAGGTGCGTCCTCGTCATCACTTTGCACCGAAATTGAGCCGTATTTACGCACCACCAGCGGTGTACCATTGTCTAGCCGGATGTCGGTGGTGGTGTTGGCTACATCAATTGCCAAGGTGGTGGCAAAAAAGGTGGGCAACGTTGCACTAATCACAATCATCAGGCTGATGAGGGTGTTATTATTTTGACTGCGTAACACGTTCCGTTTGGCGAAATAACCTATCCGCGGCATCAATAAGGCCACTAGCTCGACCAGTAACCGTTGCATGGGCAGGGTGACGGGGAAGAACAGCATGGCCGTACCCAAAATCAACAAAAGTAATGAGCCGAAAATTAAGGTTGCTTGGAGCCATAACACCCCAAAGGTAAAGGCCAGTGGAAAGGCAAAAAATATTAGGGCTGGATAAAAAAGAACGACGAGGCCGCTCCAAAAGATACGAAAATCGGTGCGACGTTGACGCAGTTTTGCCAAATCATCAAACCCCAATCCTTCGGCTACACCGGGGTTGATAGCGTACATGATTTTTGTGCCCGCCGCTCGTCGAGCAGGGGCGTAGGCACTCACGGCTAACACGACTCCGGCGGTTAAAACCGAAATGATGACGGCGTTGAGGCTAACCGGCGGAACATCTTCGAGGGGGACATTGGCTTGCTGGGCGATGAAGGGCACAATGCCAAAATTGGTGATTAACTGTCCAACCACAGTGCCGATGCCGATACCAATCAGCCCCAACGTGGCTACTTCGGCGGCGACCATGTTGAATAGATGCATACGGGGGGCACCAAGAATACGAAATAGGGCCAGATCGCGGATCTGTTCGCGGACGTTGGTCAGCACCATAGTACGAATTAGCAACCCGACAACACTCAAGGAGAGGAGACCGTATATTGAAACGAGGGCTTGAAAAAAGATGAATGCCTCAAACGTGTTGCTGAGAATCGTGGCTCGCGGCAGAGAGTAATCGTACCGTTCGCCAAGTAGAACTTGAATTTTTTCGGTCAATAGTCGAGCTTGGAACGAGGCGGCTTGGGGGTCGTTGTTGTTATACACGCCCTCGTCAAAGGCAACCACGATGCGCTCGGCCAATCCCGGAATACCGAGCCAGTTTTGAGTGTAGCCCAAATCGACCACCACCCCGTCATTCCCGCCAAGGCCGGTTAAGCCTCGTTGTAAGGCCACCCCGCTGACCGTTAGTTTGGTGGTCGCTTGCCGAGTGCTACTGTCGGTTGGGCTGGCGAACCCTTTGCGTCGGGGAAGTGGCAGGGCGTAGCTTATCTGAAAGGTATCGCCCGGCTCTAAACCAAAGGTGTTGGCCGTCGATTGCAGTACCACCGCGTATCCGGGAGCGAGGTTGATGGTGCCGGTAATTAACTCAAAATCACCCAAATCGTCATGCTCATCATCAAGGGCGATGAAGTTGGCTGTGCCGAACAACTCTTCGGTGTTACTGTCGCCGTCCGTATAATCTGGCTCGGCTTCCACATCGACCGTGCCAACGATGCGTGGTACCACAGTTTTTATATCGGGGTCGGTGGCTTTGAGGCGTGGAATCAGGTCGGCGGGAGCAAGAAGCTGTTCCGCTTCGGTATCTTTGGCGGTGATAATCAGGTCAAAATCACCGGCTTGATTGCTGATGGTCGCCACGTAGAACCGCTCGTAGGTGTCAACCGTAGCGTTCAGGGCGACCAACGCGGCCACGCCAACAATTAGCGCGGCTAACATTAAAATGGTGCGGACTTTGCGTCGTCTAAAGTTACGTAAGATGTATTTTAGGATCATGGATGCGTAATTCGTAATTCGTAATTCGTGATACGTGATGCGTGATACGTAATTCGTAATTCGTAATTCGTAATTCGTGATGCGTGATGCGTAATACGTAATTCGTGAGGAGTGATACGTAATTCGTGATACGTGATACGTGAGGAGTGATACGTGAACATGTGCTTCGTGAACATGTGCTTCGTGAATACTCCTCACGCATCACTCCTCACGTATCACGAATTACGTATCACTCCTCACGAATTACGTATTCACATACCCGACAAAATTTCTTCACTCACTGTCTCGGTCTATTCCCGCAACAGTGTTTGTGTTTTTTCCCACTGCCACAGGTGCAGGGTGCATTTCTTCTAATTTTCCGTAGCGGAACTATTTTTGATGTTTCTTCCTCTATATCACTTCCGATTTCCCGCCGATTGAAAGCCCGCATACGTGGTGTAGTTGTTCCTTTATCGACACTATCCTTGAATATTCTGTAATGCCGCTTGATCCTGTTCAGATAGTTTTTGTCTTGCAATACATCGCTAATATGTTTCAATAGAGCGGGTGCAAATTTAGCTTGAGGACTTCCGGGGTTTAGTGCTGGCCCCTTCAAAACCTTCACAGCTTCGGGGGTATCAGCCCGAAACCATTTGCGATAAAACTTCTTATTCTCCCAACCATAGGCAATCACAGCGACTAATTTTTGTGTTTGCAATGAAAACACATTGAAAAAAACACGCCGACAGTCACAACCAACCTCATTGCAATAAGCCTCTGTCAAAATATACCTATCTTCGGGCACATCTGGATCATTCAAAATGATAATAGTTCGAACTTCTTCTTCTGCTATTTTTGGAAATCTATCATGAAATGGTTCGTAAAACATATTTAATAACCTCGTAAATGTGAGAATAAAAAGAGATTGTTTTTCGGTAATTAACTTGGGCAGGCTACTCTACTTCGGTTGTGGATGCATGCTGAAAGCTAATTTTCGCAAGTTACGTTTGAAAGTTTGGGTAAATTTAATCCGAACTGGTTTGGTTTCACTCACAATCTATACCATCCCACAACTCCGATATTGGCCTCGTATCATCAGCCATCGTCTCTTGCCAACCCTGCCGAAAACTCTCCTCTGCCGAAATAAAAGCCTCAATTCCCCTGGCCTGTAGAACAGCCTCAAAATCTGATGGGGGGAGACCAGAGATTTCGGTAGCCCGTTTTAAGGGGAGCAGACCATCTTGATACAGCCGCACCGCCATCATAAGCCGATGTTCGGGATAAGTTCGCAAGAACAGCATGAATGCTTCTTGCAGAACCGCCTCTCGGTTTTTATAGCCACCTGTTTGGACAATCGCTTCAATACCTTTGTCCATGATATTGGTATCGGTAAAAATTCCAACTTGCATGACAAACCTCCTTCGTTAATTTTTCGGTTCTTATTTTCTGTTAGCTTGTAACTCTGCTTCAAGCAAGTTGAACATAGGGACGTAACACCTCACGGACAGAATCGGGGTTCACTGTCAGATTATCAGGTACGGGCATGGTTTTTTTCTGCTCCCAAAACGGGGGCGGATTCAATAACCCGTTCGCTTCATGATTAATCGTCTGAATAATCTGTTGTAGACGATAGCCAAGCCAATATCCGTTGGTTTTCTCAAAAAGGTAGGCCCAATCTAAAGTGTGTGTTTGTTTGACCAACAAGGCCACAATCTCGGTCAAGCTGGTTGTAGCCACCGATGGTAGATATATCCGGCTTGAGGGCCGGTGATGAGGTAGGGTGAGGGGAGTATATCGGCTTGGTTGGTTAAATGAGTTAAAATATTATTCATCTTGATACTCAATCTATCTCGATCTCATCATTCACCAAATCATCAACAGTTATCTCAAAAAATTGAGCTATTTTGAATGCCAACCCCAACGATGGAATATTTTTACCCGTTTCAAATTTAGTAATAAGGCTACGATCAACACCCAACATATCGCCTAACTGTTTGGTGGTTAAACCTTGTTTTTTTCGTAAAAAATATAATTTTTCGCCAAGTTTGTTCATATTCAAATATTAAAACAGGGCTTGACAGCCTTAATAATTAGTGTTACAATGTCGTTGTGAGTTAAATTCACAATTTCAATAAGTAATAGGAGGTTCACCATGCAAAAAACATTGCCCCGTGTCCAGAATCTACTCGAGCCGGAAAAACTGTTCGAACTCTGGTCACAAGGCAAACTGTCTACCGAAGAGGCGTTACGTCAAATCATGCAACAGAACGTCAGGCAATACCGGGCGCTTGATGCCCTAAACATTACCGCCAAAAATCTTCGGGCAGACATGGATGACCTGATTGCTCAGACAGGTATCAAACCGAAACTCTCAGACTGAGCAATCAGGCTTACAACGTATAGAGACCTGCGAACCTGTGACCGTTCGTGGGTCTTTTTCATGATAGGTGGGGGGGGATATTAAGGCAAATGGAGATATTGTCAATGAAGAGCCAAGGTCAGATCAAGCGCGGAGTAACAAGATCGGAAACAAGAAAATTACTGATGCTAACTTTTTCTCAGACTGGTTTAGAAAAGACTAAAACGATAACACAGAGATTCACAGAGGTTCACGGAGACAAACATGCAAAAACAAGAAGCTTTTGCACTCCGCAGACCTCGAATTTGAGTTTTTAGGTAACTCCAAGAAAATAAACCTCCCAAATGTCATGCCCGAATGTTGTTATCGGGCATCCATTTGTATGCAGAATGTGGATTCCCGCTAAAAGCATGCGGGAATGACATAGAGAATTTAATCAGTTTGGGAGATTCTTAAGGTAACTCCAAGAAAATAAACCTCCCAAATGTCATGCCCGAATGTTGTTATCGGGCATCCATTTGTATGCAGAATGTGGATTCCCGCTAAAAGCATGCGGGAATGACATAGAGATTTAATCAGTTTGGGAGATTTTAAAAGTTGGAACTGCCTTATGCGATGACAAGTTGTTGCCGAACAACTCTCTTAATGCGGGAAGTTTTATTCGTTTTTTTCATCATTCGCTGTTGTGTTCTTGGCCCAAACGAAGATCAAGGGTAAAAGTTCAGTAAAGTAGCCCTAGAAACCCGATTTCTTAAAGAAATCGGGTTTCTGATACTCTTTCTGGCGAGTTCACTGAATATTTACGATCAAGGCCCCCGATTCAATGACTGGATAGTCCGGCTCCACCTGCCACACATAGACCCAACTCTGCATTGTCTGACCGTCGGTCATGCTGACTTTTACCGTCTGCCGTAAATATAGATGTTCAGATAAATATTTCAGCCATCACCTTCCCGCAAGTTCCAAACTTGCGGGAAGGTTGGCCTTGAATTGAAAACCATTATCTGAAAGACTGTAGACGCTTGGGTGACTTTCTAGCTTAAAACCGGCTAACTCGACCTGTCCCAAAAAATCTCCATAGGGCACTATTACTCGATGATTCGCGTAACCTCACATGAGTGTTCCATACACAAAAACTTTATCTAACATTGTTCCTCCAAATTGTCTAATTTGGTGAGTCTATATTAAACTACGCTCAACGATTTTCTACAACATGATACAGGAGGCAAGCATGAGTTTTGGTATTACAAAGACGATTCCAGCCAAAGAAGGAATCAAACGGGTCGATGAGTTATACGATGGCTCAATCACCGAGTTTGAGTTCCATATGGCTGGTAAACCCTCTAAGCTACAAGTTGGTCATTATGTGTACACCATATTTAAAGATCAGCTACGTGGTCGGCTAAAAATTAAAGAACTAATTGGCGGTGCAACGAATCCTAAGTCGGGCAAACCTCGTACCTTGGTGATGGTCGAGGCTCCCGGCGAGAAACTCGCTACCCCCATTACTAAAAAAGGGCACATGGGAACACGTTATTATGACGGCTCAGAGTGGCCGAAATCAGGAGTAACACAATGAGTCAACTAACTTTAAAAACAACCCACGTGGGCGAATGGGACATGAATAGTTATGTCCTTATATGCCCTGAAACCGAACAAAGTGTTTTGATTGACCCCGGCGATGATCCAGATAAATTGATGACCATGTTAGGCGATAGTAAACCGATTGCCATTTGGCTAACTCATACGCATCAGGATCATGTTGGTGCGTTGGAAGCCATGCGCGAACGGCTAAAATTGCCCGTTTATGCCCATCTCGGCGAGCATGTGGTTGATCCGCAGGCCAACCATTGGTTGGAGCATGGCGATGTGGTGCATATTGGCAATCATCGTTGTGACATATATCACACCCCCGGCCATATTGGTGACCAGATATGTTTTGCCTTGCAGAATGATTCTCGGATTATTGTCGGTGACACTATTTTTGAGGGAGGGCCGGGGCGAACATGGTCACATGCTGGGTTCGTACAAACTCTAAACACACTACGCGATATCGTTTTGCCGTGGTCAGATGAAACGACCTGTTATCCGGGGCATGGGCCACATTTTGTCTTGGGAGAGAAACGAGCCGAGATTGAGATATTTTTGGCGAAATCACATCCGCGTAACTTTTTTGGTGATGCCGTGTGGTAAGAACGAGGCTTAACGTTGCCACGGATTCCCGTTAAATAAGTAATATGGGGTTTTAAGATAAGACCTCCAAGGAGAAAACCACACCTTGGAGGACGCGGAGTCGTTCTCCTCCGAGGTGCGAAGCTCCTCGTTCGCCTGTTGGTAGTTCGGGGAGGTATTTGGAAAAACCCCGCATTACTTTTTTAACAGAGTACCATTACAGCGTTAAATAAGTTTTGCTGGATTTCTGATTATTCTGTAGTGGTCAGCTTGATGTTGAAAAAGATTATGTCACCCTGAGCGTTTTTTGCGAAGGGTCTCTCTGACCCGAATCTAGGAAGATTCGGGCGGATACTTCGCCTTCGGCTCAGTATGACATGTTTTCAACATCATCTTGACCACCACAGATTTCTGATTATTCAGGTATACTGTATTGTTAGGAGTTTTTATTCTATCATCCTTGAAATTCTGCCCTAAACCAGCCATAAAAGAGCAGAATTTCAAGGATGATAGAATTTTTACAACTGCAAACCCCCGCATTGCTTTTTTAACAGAGTACCATTACAGCGTTAGGCAGACAGAAGAAATAAAACATCCCAATTGAGGAGTCAGCACCCGCGGTGCGGCACGACGCGTGCTTACTCCACGGGACAATTATTTTTTTCCACGTGCCTTAAATAAGTTTTGCTGGATTTCCGATTATTCAGGTATACTGTACTATTAGGACTTTTTATTCTATCATCCTTGAAATTCTGCTCTTTTATAGCTGGTTTAGAGCAGAATTTCAAGGATGATAGAATTTTTACAACTGCAAACCCCCGCATTGCTTTTTTAACAGAGTACTATGTCCCTTAGCCAGCTTATCAAAGAAAAAGCCTACGACCTTGGCTTTGACCTGATTGGAATTGCACCAGCAGAGCGTGCGCCCCATGTCGAAGCCTATCGACGTTGGCTAGACAAAAACTATCACGCCAACATGCAATGGTTAGCCCGTGACCCAGAACGACGGAGCGATCCACGCCTTGTTGTGCCGGGGGCGCGGTCTGTTATTGTGGTTGGGTTGTCTTACTTTGTCCACAATCCGCCTGCCGAGTTGTGGAACGACCCAACACGTGGCCGAATCGCTCGTTATGCTTGGGGGCAAGACTATCATGATGTGATGTTGCCTCGTTTGCGTCAGTTGGGCGACTGGATCGATCAAACCGTTGATTCAACCAAACAACGGGCTTATGTGGACACTGGCCCTGTCTTAGAACGAACCTTTGCCGCTCAAGCTGGGATTGGCTTTGTGGGCAAAAACAGCCTGCTGATTAGTCCTCATCTGGGATCATATCTATTTTTAGGTGAGATTTTACTCGACCTTGAGTTAGAGTATGATCCGCCCGCCCTCGACCAAGGAGCAACCCTCTCTTTTCAGCCCCTACTCAAAAATCAACCTAGTTCATCCTCACCAAAAATAGCCAGTTGTGGTGAGTGTCGCCGCTGTTTAACCGTATGTCCCACTCAGGCCTTTCCCGCTCCCTATATTGTAGACAGCAATCGTTGCATCTCATACTTAACCATCGAGCTAAAGGGAGAGATTTCTCTTCCCTTACGCCCATTGTTAGGCAATTGGATTTATGGCTGTGATGCATGTCAGG
Source organism: Anaerolineales bacterium HSG25 (assembly GCA_030377865.1). Classification (GTDB taxonomy): domain Bacteria; phylum Chloroflexota; class Anaerolineae; order 4572-78; family J111; genus JAUCGB01. The sequence goes on from JAUCGA010000053.1 coordinate 36,358, forward strand.
AAATTTGCCCTTGGGTACGTCGTTACACTCAGCCAACCCGCGAAACATTCCTCAATTACAACCCTGATTGGGCCATTCCCAAACTAACCGATTTGCTGGCGTTGGACGATGTTGGCTTTCGCACCCGCTTCAAAGGCACGCCTATCAAACGAACCAAACGACGTGGCCTCTTACGTAATGTGGCTGTGGCGATGGGTAACTCCGGCGATTTGGCTATGATACCTGCTTTGGAGCGGGCACTTTCTGACCATGAGCCACTCATCCAAAGCCATGCTGACTGGGCCATTGCTCGTATCCATGAGTTATCTGAGAATGACCTCTAATGGCTCCGAAAACCTTTAGCGCTTAAAAATCAGTCATGTTTTAGTTCAAATAGTTCCTTAATTCCCTTGTTTAATTGGATGTCGCATGGTAAGATTAATATAGTGATTTAATTATTTTTCCAATAGTCCGCATGTATGTATTGTTAGGACTTATAGATTTTTTAGTCTTTGGAGGGTACCACGATGTCTAAATTGCAAGATTTAAGCGCGACCCGACAAGCGTTGCGTGAGTTAGCTCGAATTGTAAAAACTACTCGGCAGACCTTGTTAGCCATTGTCTCCCGACAAGACCAGTTAAATCGATATGGGCGTTTATCGCCGTCACAAAAACCCAGTTTATCGAACACGTTAGAACATATTGAAGAGGTTCGAGAAGGGTTCATTATTAGCCACCGCACCGACATGGCGACTAAAATGTCCGAACTGCGTGACATGGTCAACCATGTATTGCTGGACTGGAACTGGCTGGCTGAGTTCGACCTTGATGTTTCGCCAAGCGATGAGTTGGTTCTGCTCGACCAGCAACTGCTCTTTTTTAACCATGCGCTTGTTGCCTTAGGTTTAGTGCCACGTCTTCCCCCTCGAGCCGTGACCTTTCCACAACGTCGGCCTACTTACGCCGATGTTTCTGCACCTGCCGCTCCCGGCGAGTTGTTACAACGGATTGAAGAGATTGAGCGCATTATCTATCAAGCTGAGGTGATGCCAGCCAAAAAGTTTGAGCCTGCGCCGCTACGCCGTACTTACGCCTTTTTTGAGGCCAGCGGTTGGCTGGTCGATCAGCATTTGAGACCGTTGTTATAGAAGGGCTGTTCAGTTCTAATCTATATGGGTATAATCGTGATGCTACAAGCGTCACCTACAGTAATTTTGTCAGACATGAGGCCGTGGAGGTCACGCTTGTAGCGTGACAAGTATGGAGAACTGAATAGCCCTTCAGAAGTTTATCATTTCAACATGGCTAAAACAATATCTGACAGGATTAACAGAATTAACATGATTACAAGCAAAAAATCCTGTTAATTCTGTTAATCCTGTCGAAAAATGCTTTTTGTTTTATCAAT
>JAUCGA010000054.1 GCA_030377865.1 Anaerolineales bacterium HSG25
ACCTCCCCGATAACGGACTAATTACATTCAAATTCGGTTAATTCGTATCATCGAGAACCAATCCGTTTCTTCCAATTATCCGTTGTAGTCCTGTTTTCAACTGAACCAAAGAAAAAGTTAGGGTGAGCAACATTACCTGACCCTCTTAATCGGGGGTTGCATGATGGTCGTTATTATCAAGGGATGCTTGCGAATTGTCAACTCTGGTCGTCTATCAACACGGGTTATGGTACAATAGGAACATAAGAATTATGCAGGGCGGAATGAAATTACAAATGGTAAATGGTGAATGGTGAATGGTAAATTACCTGACGCTCTTTCTGACGAGTTCACTGAATATTTACCTTTAGGAAGAATCAGCATGCGAACATTTAGCTCTTATGAACAGGTTAATACCAAGGTCAACTACTATGTCCCCCGCGAAGAACTGGTCACGTTGGGATACAACCAACTGCTGGGTGATGACCCAAGTTATAGCGGGCATTACCTGACCGTGTGGGCACCCCGTCAGACGGGCAAAAGTTGGATTATGCGCCAAATCGTGAGACGGATTATGGCTCACGATGGGTTTGAGGTGGCGATGGTTACTTTGCAATCGACCAAAACCGCCAAAACAGAGCAGGATGTGTTGAATCTGTTCGTCGAAAAGTTACAAAAAGCATTTGACAAACCATTTCCGAAACTAACCTCATGGCAAGAAATGGAGAACCTATTCTCCTCGACCTATTTCGACAAACCGGTCATCTTGATTCTGGATGAGTTCGACTCAATGGCAGAAATATACATCAACAACTTTGTCAATGAGTTCAGGAATATGTATGGCGGACGGATGAATGAGCAAGATAAACAGAGTAGTGACAAGGATTGTTTATTGCATGGCTTGGCTTTGGTCGGAGTACGGGCGGTGTTAGGAATCGAGAGTCGGAGTGGGTCGCCGTTTAATATACAACGGAGTTTGCATGTCCCGAATCTGACCTTTGCCGAAGTGGAGTCCATGTATCAATGGTACGAACGGGAGAGTGGACAACCTGTCGAGGCCGAGATTATCGAGCAGGTTTACGAGGTGACACACGGTCAACCCGGACTAGTCAGTTGGTTTGGCGAGTTGCTGACTCAGAGCTACAACCCCGGCCCTGATAAACCGATTGACGAGCAGACCTGGAGACTGGTTTGGCTGAAAGCCCGTTTTGTTGAACCGAACAACACGATCATGAATCTAATTGCCAAAGCCAGATACCCTGAATATAGCAGGGTGTTGACCGATCTGTTTTCCCAATCGAACATTCCCTTTTCTTTTGATAATCCGCGTCATAACTATCTGTATATGAACGGTATCATCAGTACCGAAACGATTGAGCAGACCAACGGCGAACTAGCTGAAATCTGTCGCTTTAGCTCCTCGTTTATCCAAACCCGTATCTACCATGCCCTAAAAACCGATTTGGTCAACCAAACACGCTTGCCCCTAGCCCTAGAGGTGGGCGATGATTTGGCCGACGTGTTCGACTCGACCAAACCGAATCTTGATTTACCAGCCCTGCTGAAACGGTACAAAGATTATCTGGTTCGGTTGAAGGAGGCGGGGCACAATCCGTGGAAGGAGCAACCTCGTCGCAAAACCGATTTGCAGTTGACCGAGGCGGTGGGTCATTTTCATCTGTATGCGTGGCTCAAAGAAGCCATTGGCGATTTATGTATCGTCAGCCCCGAATTCCCCACAGGTAACGGCAAGGTTGATCTGCACATTCGGTATCAACAGAAACAGAGCATCATTGAGCTAAAAAGTTTTAAGAATGTAGCCGTCTTAAAACAGGATCAACTCAAAGCGGCGGATTATGCCACCAGTTTGGGGCTAGACAACATCACCTTGGCCGTGTTTGTGCCGGTTTTAGATGAGACCGTGTTAGCCAAACTTTCTGGCTCGAACATGGTGCAAGGCGTTGCAGTGACCGTGGTGGCGATTGGTTGGGTGTAAGACGATTGGGAGATACGGAGTGCAAAAGCTTCTTGCTTTTGCCTGTTTGTTTCCGGCAAAAGCAAGAAGCTTTTGCACTCCGTATCTCGATTTTGAACTTTCGGCGTTGGTCATCATTTGGGCCATAAGGCTATCAACTTAAGATGCGACAGTGAAAGTTGGAGCGCAGGCTTCCTAGCCTGCAAATCGGGACAGACAGGGCTGTTTGCGCTCTAGCTGTCCGGCTTCAGTTGATAGTCAGATAAGACCTCCAAGGAGAAAACCACACCTTGGGCAGTTCCAGAAAAATAAATCTCCCACCGTCCCCTGAGCCTGTCGAAGGGAACTGGCTTCGACAGGCTCAGCCAACGATTTTTGGGAGGTTTTAAAAGTTGGAACTGCCTTGGAGGACGCAAAGTCGTTCTCCTCCGAGGTGCGAAGCTCCTCAGAGGTGTTTGGAAAAACCCCGTATTACTTATTTAACGCTGTAATTGAGGTGTCACTTTGAAATATCGCGTAATTTTGATCGTTGGCTTATTGGGGTTGATGGGGGGGCTGTTCATGCTGACCCGCAATTCCCCTGCCCCAACCGAACCACAAATCGAGCCGACCACCCCCATGCCGACGGCCACCCGCGCCCCAACCGCCACGCCGACTCCTGACGCGGAGCCGTTTTACGATGAGGGAGTCAGCGAGTACAACCAGAGCCAATATAAGTCTGCGATTGTTCAGTTTGACCAAGCGATTCTGATTCGGGCCGACTATGCGCTGGCCTTTAGTCGGCGAGGGCTGGCTTATCGGCAGTTGGATGAGTATGACCGAGCCTTGGAAGATTGCGAACAGGCCATCAACCTGAACCCTGACGAGCCGCTGGGCTACGTCTGTCGGGGCGCTACCTACCGCAGTTTGCAGGATTATTCGCAAGCCTTGGCCGCCTTTGAGGTGGCGATTGAGCTTGCCCCCCGCAATCCGTACTCTTATAATAGCCGTGGCTTAACTTATCAAGATTTGGCCGATTACGAGGCCGCGCTGGCCGATTTTAACCAAGCGCTACGTTTGCGCCATGAACCGCTCAGTTGGGTCTACAGCAATCGAGGCAACACCTACCGTCTGTTGGGCAACGTCCGGCGAGCGATTATCGAGTTTGAGCAGGCCATCCAACTCGACCCCAACGATGGCGATTTTTACTACAATCGGGGCGATTTGTATGTCGAGTTGAGGGATTATGAGGCCGCCTTGACCGATTTTGAGGTCGCCATCAACCTGACCACCAGCAAACCGGGCTGGCCCTACTATCGGCGGGGGCTGGTCTATTACAGTTTGGGCGATTATGAGGCCGCCTTGACCGATTTTGACGCGGCCATTCAGCATGACTACGAGCGCCTCAGTCGGCCTTACATCGGGCGAGGGCTGGCTCATTTAGGACAGGCCGAACTTGACCTCGCCCTTGCCGATTTCAGCGAGGCCATGAATCAACACCCCAATCCGCCCGACTGGCCCTACATTGGTCGCGGGCTGGTCTACTACTATCAGGGTGAGTATGATTCGGCGGTGAGCGACTTTGGGCATGCCATCGACCTCGCGTCTGATAATCTGGCCTACGCTCATTACAGTCGGGGCGACCTCTATTTTACTCTCAAACAATACGACCAAGCCCTGACCGACTTTACCTCAGCCATTGAGACCGACTCGACCGATGCCTCAGCCTACAATCGGCGGGGATTGGTGCATGGCAACATGAGCAACCATCGCCAAGCCATTGCCGATTTTACCACCGCCATCAATTTAGACCCCGAATTTGCCGTCGCCTACCGCAATCGAGGCCAAGCCTACAACCATATCGGCGGGCATGACAAAGCCGTGGCCGACTTCACCGTCGCCATCACCCTCGACCCCGATGATTCATCCGCCTATCAACACCGCGGTCAAGCCAGAATCGGACTCGGCAACGAGGCGCGAGCCAGATTCGATCTGGAGCAGGCTGAGACGTTGGATAAGGCGGTGGAGTAGCCACCTTCAAGGTGTGCTTTTCTCCTTGAAGGTGTTGGCCCACCACAAACTTCTGCCATACGTTGCCTATTCATAACCGTCATGATAGCATGACCATAAGATGTCCAGATAAATTCTGACGGAGCATCTACCCGCAAGCTCATAGCTTGCGGGTAGATTGTTGCCCATAAGTGAGATTGGATGAGAAGGAGGCCACCCCCATGAGCGATTACAACATTTATACCGAACAGTGGGAACGGCAAGACCGCCGCGCCGCCAAACGACATACAAAAAAAAGGCTCAAACCCCAACCAACCGTGCAGAAGGAAAAACCAGTTAATTATAAACCAGCTCTCATGCGTTTGGCAGAAGTAAACGCCCTAAAAGGTGAAATTGTGGCCGATTTTAATCGTGGTAGTAGAGGAAGCTTAAAAAAAGCCTACCGTAAATTGAACTATTTAAGAGAAAACCAAGCCGATAGACCAGACCTGTTTGCCAAAAGCCTGTCGGACATAAACCGCAGAATCTTTGATCGCCACATCCAGCTTGAACTGCTGGCCAAGGCGATTACCTATAATCCCAACGATAGCGTGACGTTGACGAGCTACGGGACGGCCTTAGCCCAAGCGGGTCAGTTAGAGAAATCGTTTGAGATGTTTGAGGCTTCCATCACCGTCAATCCTTCTGAGAGCGTGACCTTGAATAGCTACGGGACGGCCTTAGCCCAAGCGGGTCAGTTTGAGAAATCGTTTGAGATGTTTGAGGCTTCCATCACCGTCAATCCAGAAAATAGCGTGACGTTGACGAGCTACGGGACAGCCTTAGCCCAAGCGGGTCAGTTAGAGAAATCGTTTGAGATGTTTGAGGCTTCCATCACCGTCAATCCTTCTGATAGCGTGACCTTGAATAGCTACGGCACGGCCTTAGCCCAAGAGGGGCAGTTGGAGAAAGCGTTTGAGATGTTTGAGGCTTCCCTGACCGTCAATCCCTCTGATAGTGTAACGTTGACAAGCTACGGGATGGCCTTAGCACAATCCGGTCAGTTAGAAAAATCGTTTGAGATGATTGAGGCCTCCCTGACTGTCAATCCCTCTGATAGTGTAACGTTGACGAGCTACGGCACGGCCCTAGCCGAAACAGGTCAGTTAGAGAAAGCGTTTGAGATGTTTGAAGCTTCTCTGACCATCAATCCCTCTGATAGCGTAACGTTGACAAGCTACGGGATAGCGTTAATCGAAGCGGATCAATATGATGAAGCGTTTAAGATGTTTGAGGCTTCTCTGACCATCAATCCTTTTGATAGCGTAACATTGACAAGCTACGGGACAGCGTTAATCGAAGTAGATCAATATGATGAAGCGTTTAAGATGTTTGAGGCTTCCCTAGCCATCAACCTAAAAAATAGTCTGACATTAAATAGTTACGGGACGGCGTTAGCACAATCCGGTCAGTTAGAGAAATCGTTTGAGATGTTTGAAGCTTCCCTGACCATTAATCCCGAAAGTGAAGTAGCCCTGAATAACTATGGGAAGGCTTTAGTCGAAGCGGGTCGATATGATGAAGCGTTTGAGATGTTTGAGTTCTCATTGCAGGTCGATGCAGAAAATGGGGCGACGTTGACGGGCTACGGCACGGCCCTAGCCCAAGCAGGGCGATTTGAGGAGGCGTTTAAGCAGTTTGAGTCCTCATTGCAGATCGATGCTTCTGATAGCGTGACGTTGACGAGCTACGGCACGGCCTTAGCCCAAGCAGGGCGATTTGAGGAGGCGTTTAAGCAGTTTGAATCCTCGTTACAGGTGGATGCTTATGATGGGGTGACATTGGTCAGTTATGCCGCCGTTTTAGAACAGGCAGGTAACTATGAGGCGGCGATTGTTCATTTGGAACGGGTTGATACCAAGAGCTATACCGATGACCAAACCGCCTTTATCTACCTCACTTTGGGCCGCTTATACTATTTCACTCGTGCCGAAACCTTGGGTAACAAATATTTTGACCGTGCCATTACCCTATCAAGCAAACAGGACGCGGCCTTGTTATACGCCGCCCAAAGCATTCTGGTCAAGCGCCCTTTTAGTGCCGAAGCCATGAAACGGCTCAAGCAAATCACCCAACAATCGCCCCGTTATGCCCAAGCCCAACGTATGCTATCGCTGAATCTAGTGGGTGAAGCCTTCTACGATCAGTTTAATGTCGAATCGGACGATGAACTCACCGACACGCAGGAGTTTCATAAAATCATCTACCACAAAATGAATAACCAAGTCAACCTCTTGCGTTTGGTGATTGAGGAGATTGAGCTTACCCCCCAAGCGACAGAAAACAGTCGGGCTTTTTTGACAGCGATTAAGCAAGGGGTGCGAACGATTTTGGCAGGTATCAAAGAACGTCGTCAATTAGAGAAAAAAATACGGCGTGACATCCCCACCCGACACTACCATGAGATGATCGAACTCATCTCTAAAACAGCCCATGATATTACCGATTTTGTCAATAATAAACTGTTTGGCCTCAGAACCGATGTACAGGAGTTTTTGAAATATGAACTGATTGCAACAGACCCCTTCTACCCCCAACTTGAACAAGTCTTAGCCAAAATCCGTGTCGCCGAGCGAGGCTTAAACGACCTCAAGTCGATTAACCAAGGCATCAAAATTAGGCCGACTCAGTTTAAGGTACAAGAGCTGTTTGATCCGTGGCAAGACCTAGACCGGTTAGATCATGCTAAAATATGGTTTGACGTAACCAACGGCAACTCCGAATTCTATGGCGATAGGCAGAAAATCATCAGCTTTTTAAGTGAACTGATCGAAAACTCCCTGCGTCATAACGCTGGTCAGCCTGATTTAGAGATTACCATCACTTCGCGTGATGTGGTTAATCCGGTCATCCAAAGCAAAACCATTCCGGACGAACGACAATATCTTTATTTGAGTGTTCGTGACAACGGGGTGGGGATTCCCGCCGATAAAAAGCAGTGGGCCTTTTTGCCTCTCAAAACCACCTCTGACCAAGGCAGTGGCTTGGGGTTGTTTATCATCAAACGAACCTTACAGAAAATGGGCGGTCAAATCGAAGAGGTGGGACAACAAGGTGTCCATTTTAAAATCCACATTCCCTATAAAACTAGAGGTGAATTATGAACGAGCTATTGAATAAAACTCAGTTTCGTATTTTGTTAGTAGAAGATGATCATGAACATTTGGAGCGATGTAACCGTTGGTTGACTCGTTTTGGCTACCAAAAAATTAGCATGGCCCGCACCGTGGACGAAGCCAAAGCGCAGTTACAGAAACATTTTGATATTATTGTGACCGACATGCGGATGGAGACTGATGATAGCGGTTTTGAGATACTGGAGGAAGTCAATCGGCGAAACATCAGTTCGGTGGTGATTATTCTGACTGCTAATGATACGGTTGAGGATTGTCGTCGAGCTTTTAAGTCAAAAGTATGGGATTATATTCAAAAAAACGCAGAAGAAAACCCATTTGAAATTCTGCATAATTCTATACAAGAAGCCAAGGCTTATCTTAGTCGATGGGGAAATACCAAAGATGAGGCTTGGATAAATCAGAACATGGGGTATCTTCGTTCAAAATATCCTAACAAATACATTGCTGTTCTCAACAACTCGGTACTTGAAGTTGCTAATACGTTAGAAGAATTGAAACTACAAGTGTCTGAACGGAAATTGCCGTTATTTATAACGGTTATTAAAAAAATTGAGCTTCCCACAAGTTCTGATAGACTTATATTTGGTGTTGAAGGCCCATTACTTAATTTACCTGTACTTGGCCCATTATCCAGCAAACTAACAGTATTTGTAGAAGGGCCGACTGATGTGGCATATATCAAAAAGGCAACAACTCTGTTGGGGTATGAGAAATTATTAGATGATGTTCATTTGGACACTATAGGTGATGAGACAGGGCAAAAAGGGTCAGGGCATACAAACCTTGGACATGGGTTTAGTTTTTTAAAGAACAACCCAGGTTTGAGGCCAAACAAAGTTATGTTTTTGTGTGACCAAGATGTGAAGGATAATAAATTACCTAATAAGGGGCAAGATTTTGACAACCTATATATTAGACGAATTGGCAACGATTATTCACCAGAAGACAAGGGGATAGAGTGGCTATTTGAAGAAAATATTTTTGAGGAAGGATTCTTTAAAGGATTTATTGCCAAAGATTTAGGGCGGGCAACCGTTACCCAACCACAGCCGAAACCAACATATATTGTGCAAGAAAAAACGAAATTTTGTAACTGGATTTGCCATGAACGAGCCAACACTCCCGCCGACTTTCAGCAGTTTCAGACGATTTTTGAGATTATTGAACAGGTGTTAGCGAGTTAACCGCCCATGCGAATCTTATACATCGACATCGACAGCCTACGGCCCGACCATTTAGGCTGTTACGGCTACCATCGACCCACCAGTCCCAATATTGACGAGTTGGCTCGGCAAGCGGTACGCTTTGACAACATGTACGTCAGCGATGCACCCTGTTTGCCCTCTCGCACCGCCTTGTGGAGCGGGCGCTGTGGCTTTCGTACGGGCGTGGTCGGGCATGGCGGTACCACCGCCACCCCCTTTAGTGAAGGGCCAAGCCGTGAGTTTCGAGACCTGTTCGGCACCACCGGCTGGATGCCAGCCTTGCGAGATTTGGGCTACAAAACGATCACCGTTAGCTCCTTTGCCGAGCGTCATTCCGCTTGGCACTGGTACGCTGGTTTCAACGAAATCTACAATCCGGGCGGTGGAGGATTGGAAGATGCCCATGAGATCAACGCCATCGCTATGCCGTGGCTCAAACAAAATGGCAAAAGCGATAACTGGTTTTTGCATCTCAACTACTGGGACCCGCACACCCCCTACAGCGTGCCGGAATCGTTCGGCAACCCCTTTGAGCCTGCTCCTCTCCCCAGTTGGTTGACCAGCACCACTTGGCAACGGGGTTGGGATGGCTATGGGCCACACAGTCCCCAAGAACCGCATGGTTATGGTGGCTCAGACAGTTTCTATCTGCCGCATCATCGTTTCCCCCTCCAACTCGACTCGCCAGAAAAGATGCGACAATGGATCAACGGCTACGATGTCGCCATTCGGTATGTGGATGAGCATATCGGGCAGATTGTCGATCAGTTGGACAAGTTGGGTGTGTTGGACGAGACCATCATCATGATCGGGGCTGATCATGGCGAAAATCAGGGTGAGTTAAACGTGTGGGGCGACCATCAAACCGCCGACCATACCACCTGTCGAGTGCCGTTGATTGTGCGTTGGCCCGATTTGATTAAACAGGCACGGGTCGATAAGGGGCTGTATTACCAGTTTGATTGGATGGCGACCATGATCGAACTGTTGGGCGGGCAGGCGCATGCCGATTGGGATGGGCGGCCTTTTACCGATAAGTTTCGAGCCGGTATGAGCGCCGGACGTGACTATCTGGTAGTCAGCCAAGGAGCATGGGCCTGTCAGCGAGGGATTCGCTTTAACTACAACGGGCAGGGCCATATCTGCTTGCAAACCTATCATGACGGGCATAAAATGTTAGAGCCGACCATGCTCTTTAATCTGACCCAAGACCCGCATCAACAGCAAGATTTAAGTCGATTATACCCGCAACTGGTCGAGGAATCGCTCAGTTATCTGGCTGACTGGACCTCGCAGATGATCCGCACTAGTCCGACCAACGTTGACCCGCTCATGACCGTTCTGCGGGAGGGCGGGCCGTTCCATACCCGTGGCCAGTTGGCTGAATATCTGGAGCGGCTCAAAAACACGGGCCGAGCGCATCATGCTAAACGGTTGGCCGAGCGGCATGCCTCTGAGTTATAATGGCACGTGGAAGAATTAAAATGTCCCACTAAGGCAGTTCCAAGAAAATAAATCTCCCAAATTGAGCCGAATCTCTACCCCCCTCAGTCCCCCCTGCTAGGGGGGAAGCGGCTCCTCCCCCTAGCAGGGGGAGGCTGGGAGGGGTAGAGTGTCACAATGGTTTTGGGAGGTTTTAAAAGTTGGAACTGCCTTAGTGTTGACCACTACAGTTTATCAAAACAAAGGCCGAGATCGGTCAACTCGTTGCACCACTCAACATGGAAAGTGCGGCTTCGTGTCCCTATGGCTTTGATTCGGCTCTGTCGATGTAAAAGTTCAGTAATACCGCCCTAGAAACCCGATTTCTTTGAGAAATCGGGTTTCTAATGCTTTTTCTGGCGAGTTCACTGAATATTTACTATGCAACCGTTGTCATTCTTGCATGCTTTTAGCAGGAATGGTCTTTAACTACAAAGTGATAAAAGGAGATTTTTATGTGTAAACGATTCTTTTTTAATTTGATTGTACTATTGTTGGGGATATGGATAGCTGGCTGTAATTCAACCTCAGCCCCCCAACCCACCGTACACCTAGCATCACCAACGGAGGATCCAACCATCACCTTAACGATGGCATCTTGGCGTTCTGATGATGTGGAACAAATGTCTCGTATTTTTGCTAAGTTTAATGAGCATTACCCCAATATCAAGATTGTATACGACACGGGTTATCAACCAGATTACGATACACCTTTGCTGGCTCAATTGCAAAGTGGTACAGGCCCAGATTTAATCTATCTACGCTCTTTTGATGACTCGCGGGCACTGTTTGAGCAGGGTTTTCTGGAAACGCTTAGTGATTTGCCCGGTTTGTCTGAAAATTTTACCCCGGCCATGCAATCGGCTTGGGCTACCGATGAGGGCGTACCTTATGGTGTGCCTTATATCGCCACATCCCACGGGGTTTATTACAATGTTGATTTGTTCAACGAGTTAGGTCTCGATGTCCCGACCAGTTGGGAAAGCTTTCTCAGCACAGCCCAAACCATTCAGGAGGCTGGTTATATCCCTATCGCTAACTCATCAGGCAGTAAGTGGGCGATGGCCGAACTAGTTTTTATGAATTTAGCCCCTAATTTTATTGGTGGACGCGAAGGACGATTGGCCTACCTGTCAGGAGAGCGTTGTTTAAATGATGACCATGTTGTCGCCGCCTTCCAAGCCATTAAAGATATTGCTCCTTTTTTACCCCCCAATCATAGTGGCCTAAAAAATCTTGATAGTGTCCAGCTTTTTGCCCAAGGTAAAGCGGCCATGATGTTGGATGGCTCATGGGATATTCATTTAATTGAGGCTCAATCGCCCACCTTTGCTTGGGGTGTGTTTGCCCCACCGCCGCCCCATAATCAACCGGCCTACCTAACCTTTCATCAGGATGTGGGTATGGGATTAAACGCCGCCTCACCCCATAAAGCAGAAGCTAGAAAATTTTTAGAGTGGATGACCACCGCAGAATTTGCTGAGTTATTAGGGAACGAATTGCCCGGTTTTTATCCCATGCACACCAATCCCCCAACCCTAAGCAATGATCATGCCAATAGTTTTTTGGCTTTAAACCAAGGGCGGGGCCTTGATGTACGGTTTGTTTGGGATAAATTGATGGCTAACTCACCCAATGCCTATATCTTAGTGATGGATGGCACTATTGCCGTAGCTAATGGTGAACAATCACCACAAGAGGCCGCCGATGCGTTACAATCTAATTTGGAACAGTGGTTTGAACCAGCCCAAAATTGTAAGTAGGTGAACATAAATTTTGGATAGTGGTGCAGAAGTAGTGATACAGTTCCGTTAGCTACCCGCAAGTTTGGAACTTGCGGGTAGCTGGCCACTACCTGTGCAGGACTATAAGTAGGTGAACATAAATTTTGCGGCTGACCCTCAGACCTGACAGGTTTCTAAAACCTGTCAGGTCTTATTATTAGGTATAAATAATGTTCAATATCTCCCGCCTTCAAATCGGTACAAAAATCATTTTAGGGTATTTGGTTTCGGTTTCTCTGATGGTTGTGATTGGAGTACTTGTAGCGACGCGTCTAACACAGGTTACGGAAACCGTTAACGATTTAACCACGATTCAAGCCGTCCAACTTGACCTTTCAAACATGATGGTCGAGCAAATTGTGTTGACTCGTCTTTATGCCAATCGTTACATCCAACATCAAAACCAACAGGATTTAGATGCCTTTAACCACTCTTTTAACCAGTTACATCAGCTATTAATTCAGGTAGAAGAAACGGTCATCAATCCTGAAAACGTTGCCTTAGATACGTTACATCAAACACTCCCCGCTTATGGGCAGGCTTTTGCTGAAATCACCGATTTGTTAGCAGAACGCTCACAGATTCGCACCGAAACATTTGTAACCCAAGAGTATTTTATGGTGTCAAAATTTTCTACTCTGCGGGTAACGGTTGATTATGGTAGCTCACCGGAGTTGTATATCTCCTTAAACAATGTGCAAAATCGTTTTTTAAATTTGCGCCTAAATTTACTTAACTATCTTAATACGGGTGATGAACGTTTTGCCACTCTATTTGAGCTAAACTATTTGGAAATTCAACAAGATTTAGCTGTTTTTAGGCAAACTTCAACCAATTCCATCCAGCATCAAGTTGCGGATGAGACAGAAACGGGGTTAGCAATTTATGTTGAGGGATTCCAAACCGTTCAGACGGGTCAGATTCGCTTAAAAATTCTTGAGCAGAAAACGATGAAACATCTGGAATCTGAAATGAGCCAAGCTACGTTTGATATGGCGACTCAAGCTAGGCAGGAGTTTCAAACGAAGAATGAGGCTACCAATACCTTTGTCATGCAAACCCAAATCATCTTACTCAGTGCAATTGCCAGCGCTGTTATCATTGGCTTGGGGTTAGGTTGGATAATTTCTCGTCGACTTACTGCACCGTTATATCAGGTGGCTCAAACTGCCCAACAAATTGCCAATACGGATATTAAAGCTCTATCAACAGAACTGATTTCACTTTCCCAAGGTAGACCACCCCAATCAATTAACCTAATTGCCCTACCACTCGAAATAAACACCCAAGATGAGGTAGGTCAGATGGCTCAGGCATTTAATCAGATTATTTTTAGTTTACAAACAGCTGAGAAATCGTTTACCGATATGGCTGTTTATCTTAATGAAATGGCCCAAACTGCCCACAGTGTAGCCCAAGGTAATTTAGCTGTGGATGTTCCGACCCGTTCTGTGGAGGACGTGCTAGGTAATGCTCTCACCAACATGGTGGTTGACTTACGCACTGCCCAAACTGAACTACAACAGCATCAGGAACAATTGGAAATGCGAGTTATGGAACGAACTAAAGCCTTGGGCGAGAGCGAAGCACGATTCCGAGGTTTGTCTGAAGCGACCTTTGAAGGTATTGTGATTCACAATAAAGGGATAATTTTGGATGTGAATCAGGCTATGGCTGACATGCTGGGCTATCAAGCTGATGAAATTATCGGGCAACGGGTTGATAAATTTTTGACTCCGGAATCTCATGACGTGGCTATCAAACGTATCGCTGAGAATAATGAAGAACCGTATGAAGTAGAGGGAGTTCGTAAAGATGGTGTTTTATTCCCAATGGAGGTCCATGTAAAAATTGTACCTTATCAAGGCCGTAAGGTTAGGGTGGCCGCGCTACGGGATATTACATTATGGAAACAGAGTGAGGAAGCCTTACGACAGGCTAAAGAAAAAGCCGAGGTTGCCAATCAAACCAAAAGTATCTTCCTGTCGAATATGAGCCATGAATTACGAACTCCTCTCAATGGCATTTTGGGCTATGCTCAGATACTACAACGCCCGCATAATGCCACCACCCGAACCGATGGCATCAACCTGATTTACCGAAGTGGTAACCACCTTCTGACTTTGATTAATGACATTCTCGACCTTTCTAAAGTTGAAGCTCATAAAATGGAGCTTTTTCCAGAGGAAATATTCTTTCCAGATTTCTTGGCAGATATTGAGGGTATCATCCGCATGCGAGCGCAACAGAAGAACCTACATTTTCTCTACCAGCCGGATGTGACCCTGCCCCAAATCATCAAAGCTGACCCAACCCGCCTGCGCCAAGTACTGCTCAATTTGCTTGGCAACGCGGTCAAGTTTACGGATGAAGGAAACGTAACATTGCGGGTGAGTGATTCAACGATTCAGCGATTCAACGATTCAGGCGATTCAACGATTCAGCGATTTAGCGATTCAGGCAATTCAAGCGATTCAATGACTCAGCGCCTCAGCGACTCGGATGACCCAGCGATTTCAGTAGGCAACGCTAAATCGCCGAATCAAGGAATTGCTAAATCACCTGAATTGTTTTTACGCTTTGAAGTTTCGGACACCGGCCCCGGTATTCCAGCCGACCAGTTGGAGAATATCTTCAAACCGTTTCAACAGGCGGGCGAGGCCGGACAGCGAGCAGAAGGCACTGGTCTTGGTTTGTCCATCAGCCAACAGTTGGTAGCTTTGATGGGCGGTGAGTTGCAGATTAAAAGCGAGGTTGACCAAGGATCAGTTTTCTGGTTTGAAGCCGCTTTCTCGGTGATGGATGAATTGCTGGTCAAAGAGACACCGCTTGCCCGAGAGATTGTGGGGTATCAGCTTGCCTCATCTACTGACACGCATGGCGCGCGTAAATTGAAAATCTTAGTCGTAGACGACAAAGAAGATAATCGTCTGGTTCTGCTCAATCTATTAGAATCATTAGGGTTTGAGATGTCTTTAGCCATTAATGGGCAGGAGGCGGTTGATCAAGTGCAAACCGTCAATCCCGATTTGATTCTAATGGATTTGGTCATGCCGGTGATGACTGGATTTGAGGCGGTCAAGCAGATTCGCCTTATGCCGGAGTTCAAGGATATACCGATTATTGCGGTGTCGGCCAGTACCTTTAAGATGGATTGGAACCAGAGTATACGAGTGGGTTGTCAGAGTTTCATCCACAAACCAGTCAAAATAGAGATATTATTTAAGACATTGGAAAAGTATCTGCCAATTGTCTGGCAATATGAAACTAAAAAACAGTCACCCAAAGATACTCCCCCTATCTCGGCCCTCTTGGATCAGCCGCTGATTTCACCACCTCAAAAAGAGCTAGAGGCTTTGTATGAACTAACCTTGTTTGGTAATATAACTAAAGTACAAGAAAAGGCTCAACAACTGAAAACTCTAGATGAAAAATATATCCCTTTTGCCACCAAAATGGAGGAACTTGCTAAGGAATTTGAGGATGAAGCGATTTTGCTATTATTGGAGCAATTTATAGAACGGAATTCATGATGCGTACGCCACCGGATGAGGCTTATAAATGGTTTTTCGTCCCTTAAAGGAGAAAATTTGCGTTATTTGAACGGTGCAAAACTAAACTATAAATGGTAAATGATGAATGGTAAGTGTCGTTTCTTGTGCCCATGCCCACATTCAGACGACTTTTGCGCTCACCAAAAATCAATAAATATCTGATACTCGTATGAAAAATATTTTACAACTAGTCGGTAACCTTAGTCTGTTATTGTTTGGTGTCGTAGGGGCGTTGGCTCTGCTAGAAGTTGGCGCTAGGTTACTCGGCCCACCGTTTCCTATTGCCGCCGAGGCCATGCACCAATGCCATGCCGATACCGGCTGGTTGGGCGAACCAAATTTTACAGCAACCATAGATTGGTATGGCTACGAACACCAGATTTCATTAAATGATCAAGGCATGCACGACACGAATCATCCTCTAAAAAAGGATGATGATATATTTCGGATTATGCTGATTGGTGATTCTTTTGTGGAGGCGGCACAGGTTAACGAGGCTGAAACCAGCCATGCGGTTTTAGAGTCTCGACTCAACGCCATGTCTGAGCAACGGTTCGAGGTGATCAATGCTGGTGCCTTGGCTTGGGGGCCACAGCAGGCATTGGCGTATTTTCGGACACAAGGACACCATTATCAGCCTGATTTGATTATCGTGATGTGGGTTCCGGCCAACGATTTGCTGAACGTGTTACCCGACCATGTCTTTACTGCTCAGGGGGTGAACTGTTATGCCCCATATTTTGCCATATGCAACGATCAGTTTGATGCTAAGGTGTGGCGTTCGGTGCCCGGTCTACCGCCCATTGCCGAACAGTGTGGTTGGGGACAAAAATTGTTGCGGGCTGGTTTAAGTAAATTGTATCGTAACTCCTATCTATTTCAGCGAATTGGCCCCATATTTGCGACCCATCATCTGGTCTATCAGCAACATTTTGCCCCGTGGTTAGCCGCCGAACAAGATGATCCCATGTTACAGTATGCCTACAATGTAACCTTTAATATCTATCGGCAACTGGTTGACGAAGCGGCTCATCAGCAGACCCAAACTGTATTTGCCATTGTTCCCTTTAATCAAGCCGTATACACCGACAGCTCGGCAGAGTATGCGACGCAGGTTAAACAGCAACAGCCCGACCTCGCCGAGGCCGATTCTACGTTGCCGAATCGTTACTTTATGGCTCACATGGACAGCCAAAATTTACCTGTCTACGACCTCCATGCCGATTTTGTTACCCATCTGCAACAAACCAGCCAAGATTTACATTGGACTGAGGATTTTCATTGGAATGTAGCCGGAAATCGGCTGGTTGGAGAGCGCTTGGCCGATTGGTTGGTCGCGCAGGAGTTGGTTCCGAGTCCCTAAAATCTCTGATAATTTAACAATAACTGGCCAATTTCTTGGCCGGCTTCGGTCAGCAATTCAGGATGTTGATTGACAATCGCTTGTTTTTTGGCAAAGTCGTCTGTTTGGATAAATGCCATGAAGGCGTTGTAAATTTGTTCAGGATTCATAAGCTGATTTTAGATTTTAGATTGGCGATTTTAGATTTGGACGATTGTCCATTCGCCTATAATTAGCGAGTTTCTTGATTAGTGTTTATATCGTTTAGAATGCGAATTTGGTGAATTGAGCGGATTGCTCCGTTTTATTTACCAAATCCACAGTGGCAAATGAGCTAACGATTTTTGGGAGATTTTAAAAGTTGGAACTGGCCAAGCTACCGCCGCACCGCCCGCCACAGCACCGCCATGTCAGGCTGACGAAAGCCCCCGACAAGGGTCAGGCAGATCAGATAAACCAGCCCGCCAAGGCTGATGGTGGCGATGACATTCAGGTCGCCGATACTCCACAGGACAAGCCCCATAATCATCGCCGAGATGGTCGGTCGCCAGACGATGTCGAACCACGGCACATGGCACAGATGGCGACGGATAAGGATATAAAAGGGGATTAACAGCGACCACTCCGACAGAATCGTGGTGATGGCCGCGGCTTGGTAGCCATACATGGGAATAAATATCAAGTTGGTGATGGTGTTGAACAGCACCCCGATGATAAAGGCTCTCGTTAGGGCACGTTGTTGGTTGATGGCAATCAGAACGTATTGGGTCACTTGGTTGATGAAACTAAAGGGTAAAAACCAGATCAGCAGTTGCAAGACGATGACCGAATCGGGGATGAACTTCTCACCGGCCAGAAAGAGAATCATCTCATACGCGATAAAGGGCGTGCCAACCGCTAAGGGAATGGCTAACAAAAGTAATAAGCGGAGACTTAACAGATATGCCCTAACCAAAGACTCCCGTGAATCAGTGGCGAACTTACTCATCAGAGGGAAAATCGCCAAGGTAAAATATTGGGGAATAACGTTGATTCCGTCAATATATTTGTAAGCCGCATTGTAATAACCAACCGCGTTATCGCCCCATGTTGGCGACAGGATAAAGACATCAATCCGAAAAAATATGGTCGAGAGGAGATGGTTTATCATTAAGGGTAGACTTTCGCCCATCATCTCCCGTTGTAGGCCAGAATCACTCTCGGCCTGTGGGCGGAACAGTTTCGTGACCAGAATATAACTCAGCATGGAGAAGGCCACCAGGTTGGCCGCCACCGAAGCGACAGCCAAGCCGATAATCCCCCAACCGAGCAGGAGTACCAGCGCGCCCAAACTGACCCGCGTCAACGTGGTCACAGAGGCGATGGCCGCCGGATACTCGGCCTTTTCATGGGCATAAAATACGGCGGTCAGCCCATCAGAAAAGTTACTGAACAGCGTCCCAATCGAAAAAATCGCCACCGTGACCACCACATCCCAAGTCAAACTGCCAAAGAGCAGATACATGGCTAAGACTGTGCCCATAAAAGGCAGAGCCACCAGCCACAGGTAGAGCCGTAGGATAGTCACGTTAGCCAGATAGCGGTTGCTCTGTTGACGGTCAGCCGCCACATCGCGGGTAACTAGCGTGCCTAAACCATACCGAGTCAGAATCTCGGTCAGACCAATAAATGCCACCGCGAAGGCATACCGTCCTGCTCCCTCCGGCGCTAAAATTCGCAACATCAGCATGGCAAAAGTGAAATCAATCAGTCGATTTGAGAGGGCCATGACCATCGGCACGAGGCTATTTTTGGCAATCCGTTTGATGGCCGAATCCTTGTCACTCTCTCGATAGAGCTTGCCCCAACTCCAGTAGCCACCGAGTAGCGCCAACGTCACCAAGGCCAAAAAACTGCTGTAGACTCCCAGTTGGAAACTGCGGGGCGAGTAGCGAAACCGGAGTTCCCATGCTCCGGCAGGCAAATTTACGGCTCGGAAGTTGCCGTCTGCCCGATGAATTGTTAGCTCGGTCTCATCCTCATCAACACCCGCTTGTTTGACAAAGGCTCGCCAGCCGGGGAAGTAGCTGTCAGCTAAAACCAGCCAGCCCTCGGCCTCAAGATTGGCGGTCAACTTAATTTCGATGGGGCGATAGTCGGTGATTATAGGATTTTCGATTTTCGATTTTCGATTTTCGATTACTGATTGCGAACTGCCGATTGCCGATCCGCGCCCGTTGTTCTCGCCATCCAAAATCAGTTGCTGGCGGGGGTTGAGACTCCGCAAGGCAAAGCTCATTTCCTCCCAAGACGCGCCGCTCAGGTCGATGGCTTCCGTCACGATAAAGGCTCGCGGTAGGGCATCTTGATTCTCATAGACCCGAATTTCATGGTCATAAACGAGTTGATAGTTCGGGTTAGAAATATCCTCCGTGGTCAGCACATACCGCACCCCCAACAGGTCGAGCAGGGCCGAGTCGAGGGCGTTGTAGCCGTCATGATAAATCGGCCCGACACGGTTGAACAGCAGGTCGCCGTTGGGTTGAATCAACTGCATAAATTGCCCGTATTGACCGGGGATGATACTGTCGTAACCCCGCACGTCAAACAGATTGCTCTGCATGCCGGAGTTGGCTAAAAATATCTTGTTTCCCCGTCCTGTGGGCGTGTCGAAACTGGTCAGCCGGAAAAACGGATCATGCTCTTGTTGATTTTCTAGCCATGTAATCACTGGCGGCTTAAACTCCAGTAGAGTCGGGTCGTTGGCCGGATTAAAACCATATCCGGCCATAAACAGGTCGAGGCTGATGATAATGATGGTTAAGATTTGCCATGTCGGGATGGGCCAAAATTCGCCTCGAAATCTGAGCCGGATAAAAATGGGGCAACGAGTTATTCGTAAAATCGCCCCACTAGCCAAAACCATCAACGAAAATTTGAACAGATTCGGCCACTGATAACCAAAAAACTGTCGTCCATTGGCAAAGGCATTTTGAGCCAGCCCAGAGCGATCAAAGACGGCGGAGGCAACTTGGATAAAGGGATTGGGCCAGAGTAGCGCTGTTAGCATGATGACCATGCCAACCAAACCACTCCAGAATAAAAGCCAGCCCAGATAGAGCGAAAATGACCCTAAAAAAGAGGGGGGAGCGAGAGTGAAGGGGTGTTTGTTTGCCTCGTCTTTGCCCCATCGACTGCTGACTAGTTCCGTCAGAGCATGCATGCCCAATCCGGCCAAGACCGACATGCTGAGGGTGTATGGGAATATCCAACGGAAGGGGGAATGGAGTTGGTTCCAGCCCGGTAAGCCATAAAATAGGAGGGCATATAGGGGAGAGCCAAAGGCAAACAGCAGGGATAGAATCGCCAGTAGGCTAAAGATGAAGACTGGATACAAGACCCTAAAGGTTTTTGAAACCTTTAGGGTCTGTTGTATCGCCTGCACCACCGCCAACATGGCAAAAATTAGGGATAAAATGCCCAAATACGCCCCCGCCTCGACGGCGGTTTTGATGTCCCAACTGGTGCAGTTTGGGCAGAGTGGGTTGATTTCGCCATGCGCGTTCAGACCGAGGGGTTGCCATTGGCGAGTCACCACGTCAAAGTAGCCATGATGAGCCGGACTGCCAAAAAAATCAGGCAAAATAAAGGTTGCGATACGGCGGATCGGCAAGGCCCAATCACGCACCTGCGCCAGAGAGACCGAATCATCGCGGAAGTTCTGGCTGACCACCTCGTACATGGGAATCAGTTGAATCGCCCCCAAGCCCACGCCCAAGACGACCAAAAGCAGGAGCCAAACGCCCATTCTTACCATGAATTGGGCTGTGCGTTGGTTGTACCATAATATCAGTAGGCGAAAAAAGGCATAAAATCCGCTGACTAGCAGGGTGTAGTAGGTAATCTCGACATGACCGGCCAAAGTCTGGATTCCGAGCGTAACTGCTCCGGCGATGACGTATGGGATGGGCGAGTAGACGGTTAGCCCTTTTTGTTCCTGTTTGCGGATGATGATTTCGATGATGGACAGCAGAACCGGCAACCAGACTGCCGCCGCCAAGACCATAGTAAAAACAATTCGCACCAAAAAGAAGGCACTCAAGGAGTAGGTGATGCCCGAAAACAGGGCTGAGAATCTCCCCACACCCAAGACGCGCAAAAAAATGTACATGCTCAGTCCGGCCAACCAGAGTTGACTGACCGTAAACCAGCCATATGCCTTATCTAAAGGAAGAATATAAAATAGGATACTGAATGGATAATAGGCGGAGTGTTGCCCGTTAGCGAGGAAGGGTTGCCCGGCCAAAATGTAGGGATTCCAGAGCGGAATCTCGCCTTGGGCTAGACGGTCGCGGATGAACTGTTTCCAGACATAGTTCTCCAGAATCAGGTCAGACAGCAGTTGGTTTTGGGGCAGACCGACTCCCAACTCCTCTCGGTAGGTCAACCACGGTTCGTAGGCGAACAGGTTGTCAACCGGCAGGAGGATGCTTGAGCCAACTGTGACCGGCCAAAACAGGAGTAGGGGTAGCAGAAGCAGAACCAGTGCGGCCAGTAAATCTTGTTTTTTGACGAAAAAATGTGAGATACGAATATTGGTTTAGGTGAATTTGCGAAAAGGCTGTGCGAATGGGTGAATAGGCGTGATGCTGTTCACTATTCATTATTCACTATTCACTATCCCCCTTTGGCAAGCCAAAAAACTTAAATAATTTTGCCACACCATTAAACTGAGGCAAATCACTAGACAAGATACCGGCCTGCTCTAATGCCTGTCGTGCCTTGGTGGTATATCCCTGCTTGCAGAAATACCATCGTGTTACATCGGTATAACCCTCCTCTTGAATGAGCAGATCGGTTTGGCTGATGAATTTCTCAACTTCTTTGATGCCCATTGGGGCTTTCGTGTATCGTATCTGTACCAGCCAGACCGCGTCATCGGCAGTTTGAGCCGTCAAGTCGATCTCAAATATTTTGCCTGTTTTGACGATTCCGCCACGCCGTTCAATCTTCTCAAACATCGGTAACATGACTGACTCCGGCTGATTAAAATAGACCTGCCCCTCTACCTCTCGACCATCAAAGCCACTCATTACCGCGTAAACATATCCCTCCGCAACATGGCCGATGAAGTTGTTCACCTGACCCCGCAACCGTTTATACTCCTTCTCCCAATCTTTTAAGGCTTCTTGAGGGCTTAGTCTTTCAATTTCAGTATAATGTTGATATTCAACATACCGTTTAAGCATTGGGTCTGTCGGGCCACGATAGCTAATAAAGCCAACTTTTTGTACAAGGTCAACCCATTCTAACTTCTCTAAAGCCTCTCTCGCTTGCTTTTTTTCTACCCCAATCTCTTCGGCCACCAGTTCGGCATCAATACGCAGATTCGGATTTTTGACAATCCAAAGCATCACCCGTCGCGTGGTCTCTCCTTCATTTAACTCACGGCTATATTTACCAAACTCCTCATGATAATGTTGTCGCAACTTACCCCGTAAATCGGTTAATTCAAACTTATCCACTTCTTCTAAGGCACTAAGTGATGGGAATTTATCTGCTTTTGAGGAAAAACTGGTCATCAGACCATAGATAGAGTATGGATATCCCCCTGTCAACTGCCAGACTGCTTCAGCGAAGGCTTCATTAACGGTGAAGTTGTAAGCCTGTCCATAACGAAAAACCAGTTCATAAGTATGATCTTTACCAAATGGCTCAATATACCACTGTCCAAACCGACCAGAAAGCATGCCCCCCAGAGCTTGTCCAACCAGCAACGTCACCGCAGAGCCAGAGACGCACATTGGAGCCCAGAAGGTATCTGCCGCCCATTGGAAACTATCGGTGATGTCATAATGCACATTCTGAGTCGGATCATATACATTGGTCAAAACCTGAAACTCATCCACAATCATCGCAGTGGGCATGTCTCTCAGACTAGCCTCGCCCCTGGGCAAATTGATCACTCCTTGCACCAACCCATGAGGCGTATGTGCTGTTAAACCAGTTTGATAACGGGAATACCATTTTTGGGCATGCTCATCACCACATTCAATCGCTATAGGATTCAAATCTTCAAGCTCAATCCGTTGACGCATCAAGTATGGCAACTTGTATTGAAAGGCCAGATAACTTTTCATATAGCCCGTTAAATATTCTCGCCCAAAATCATAACTGGTCATCGGTTTTTTGCGATGCAAATAACGAGCAAAGGAGATATAGACCGGCATCACTCTTTTCTGCTCATTAAACAAGCGGTTATATAATTTGACCAGAACAGAGGTTTTACCAGTACGTCGCCGCCCAACCAAAGCGACACTCCTATTGGCTGGGTTAGGAATACGATTCGCCCATTTCCAAAAAAGATTTAGTTCCTCATCTCGATTGACAAATAATTCACCCATTAAATCTTCCAAAGGCTCTATTTGTTTCTGAGTTTTATTATTCATAAATATCCTTCGATTTGCGATTGCCGATTTGCGATTTTAGAATTGCCGATTTGCGATTAGACTCCGCCAGCATAATCTAAAATCGCAAATCGTTATTCGTCCCTTGGCAAGCCAAAAAACTTGAACAATTTTGCCACACCATTAAACTGAGGCAAATCACTCGATAAGATACCAGCTTGTTCTAATGCCTGTCGTGCCTTGGCGGTGTATCCTTGCTTGCAGAAATACCACCGTGTTACATCGGTATAGCCTTCTTTTTGAATAACCAGATCGGTTTGGCCGATGAATTTCTCAACCTCTTTGATGCCCATTGGGGCTTTCGTGTATCGTATTTGTACCAGCCAGACCGCGTCATCAGCGGTTTGAGCCGTCAAGTCGATCTCAAATATTTTGCCTGTTTTGACGATTCCGCCACGCCGTTCAATCTTCTCAAACATCGGTAACGTGATTGACTTCGGCTGATTGAAATAGACCTGCCCCTCTACCTCTCGGCCATCAAAGCCACTCATCACTGCGTAAACATATCCCTCAGCGACATGGCCGATGAAATTGTTCACCTGACCCCGCAACCGTTTATACTCCTCATGCCAATCTTTGATCGCCTCATCTAATGACAATTTCTCAACCTCTTGGCGATAATTATGTTCAATGTATCGTCTCAGCATCGGGTCACTTGGCCCTTCATACAAAGTCCAGCCAATTTTTTGGACAATATCAGCTTGGAGCAACTTTCGGAGCGCATCCTGAACCACATCAAATTCAATCCCGATCTCCTCAGCGATTCGCTCGGCATCAATCCGCTCTCCCGGATATTTGACGGTCCAGAACATCACCTTTTTGGAAACTTGGCCCGTGTTGAGAAGATTACTGTATTTTTCAAACTCTTCACTGTAATGTTGCCACAAACCTCCCCGCGTATCGGTCAATTCAAATTTTATCACCTGTTCAAGAGCATCAAGTGACGGGTAATTATCTATTTTTGAGGAAAAACTGGTCATCAAACAATGGATTGAATAGGGATATCCACCAGTCATCTTCCAAATAGCCTCTGATAAAGTTTCATCTGTTTTCACACCAAGTGTCCGCCCCAAACGAAAGACCAGCTCATGGCTATATTTTTGATTGAATGGTTTCAGATACCAAGATTTGAATCTACCAGAAAGCATACCACCAAGTGCCTGCCAAACCAGCAACGTCACCGCAGAGCCAGAGACGCACATCGGAGCCCAGAAGGTATCCGCCGCCCATTGGAAACTATCGGTAATGTCATAATGCACATTCTGAGTCGGATCATACACATTGGTCAAGACCTGAAACTCATCTACGATAACCGCAGTGGGCATGTCTCTAAGTCTAGCCTCTCCTCTGGGCAAGTTGATCACTCCTTGCACTAAATCATGGGGAGTATGTTCTTTTTTTGCGCTTTGGTAAAAAACATACCATTTTTGAGCATACTCATCATCACACTCAATCGCTAATTGATTTAACTGGTCGAGAGTAGGTTGTTGCCCCATCAAGTAAGGCAACTTATATTGAAAGGCTAGATAGCTTTTCATATAGCCCGTTAGATATTCTCGCCCAAAATCATAACTAGTCATCGGCTTCTTGCGATTCAAATAACGAGCAAAGGAGATATAGACTGGCATCACCCTTTTCTGCTCATTAAACAAGCGGTTATATAATTTGACCAGAACAGAGGTCTTACCAGTACGTCGCCGCCCAACCAGAGCGACACTTTTATTGGCCGGATTAGGGATACGATTTGCCCATTTCCAAAAAATCTTTAATTCTTCATCTCGGTTGACAAATAGTTCGCCCGTCAAATCTTCCAATGGCTCTATTTGTTGCTGAGTTTTATTATTCATAATATCCTTCGATTTGCGATTGCCGATTTTAGAATTGCCGATTGGACTCCACCAGCATAATCTAAAATCGTAAATCGCTATTCGCCCTTTGGCAAGCCAAAAAACTTGAACATTTTCGCCACACCATTAAACTGAGGCAAATCACTAGACAAGATTCCAGCCTGTTCTAATGCCTGTCGGGCTTTGACGGTGTATCCTTGCTTGCAGAAATACCACCGTGTTACATCGGTATAGCCCTCTTTTTGAATAACCAGATCGGTTTGGCTGATGAATTTCTCAACTTCTTTGATGCCCATTGGGACTTTCGTGTATCGTATCTGTACCAGCCAGACCGCGTCATCAGCGGTTTGAGCCGTCAAGTCGATCTCAAATATTTTGCCTGTTTTGACGATTCCGCCACGCCATTCAATCTTCTCAAACATTGGTAACGTGATTGACTTCGGCTGATTGAAATAGACCTGCCCCTCTAGGTCGTTCGCATATTCGACCATTTATATATTCACATATTCGTATATTTTTAAGTCGGTTTGACGTTATGATGTCGCCAGCGGATCTCGAAGACACGCAGAGCCGCTTCGATTTTGACTGGAATCGTCATTTTGCTTTGACCGATGCGACGGTCTTCAAAGTAAATGGGGATTTCGAGGATACGGAAACGTAACTTTTCGGAGACGTAGGCCATTTCGACCTGAAAGACGTAGCCGTTGGAGGTGATGCGTTCAAGGCCAATGCGACGTAATGCGTCGGCTTGCCAACACTTAAAGCCGGCGGTGGCATCCTTAGTTCGCACGCCTAGCACAGGGCGAGTCCAGACGGTGTTGGCCCACCAGCTTAAAAAACGCCGCCACCAACTCCAGCGCTCGTCGAGTTCGCCGCCAGAGATATAGCGCGAGCCAACCACCACATCGAAATCGGGAACTCGTTCTAGCATCATGGGAATGTAGGAGGGTGAATGGGAGAAGTCGGCATCCATTTGGATAACATACTCGGCTCCTTGGTTTAGTGCCCACTGAAATCCTTCGATGTAGGCCGTGCCTAAGCCCATCTTGCCTTTACGATGAATCACATCGAATCGATCGGGGTAGGTTTTGACTAACTCATCGGCCACTTGTCCTGTATTATCGGGCGAATCATCATCAACGACGAGAATCCGTAAGCCCTCGACATCAAGGGCGAACAGTTCGGCGGCTATTTTAGGCAGATTATTTGCTTCATTATAGGTAGGAATAACAACAATTACTGACATTTATCGATTTGCGATTTACGATTTATGATTTACGATTTTTCGGTCTTGACCTTCGTTTGAGTCAGTTAAAAAATTAAACGCAAGAGATGCAAAGTAGTTTTCAGAACTAACTTGTTAAAAACAGGAGTGTCAAAATTGTATTTTGACAGCAAGAATGGAATTCTTGCACTCCGAGAAAAGTGACAACTTAGAAATGAAAGTTACTAAGAGACGCGAGTGACGCAAACGTTTTTTATAGCGTCCCTTGCGCCTTTAGCGCCTCTTGCGTTACGTTTTGTGCTTTTCTAAATGACCGAAATGACGACCATCCGCCGTTGTGCGCTCCAAGTCGTAACTCTAATAACTATCCAGAAAAATATCTGCTTGTACAATAGAAGCCGAGTTTTTTGAAAAAACTCGGCTTTTTAGAAACAAATCTTATCTGGATAATTATAAATCGTAATTATTTATAGATTTAGTTGATCCGCCACCCACGCGAGGTCAAGCTCGGTGAGTTTATGACGGGTAGGGATGCCGGTCTCGACATCCCAGTTGCTTTGTCGGAAATATTCGTCAAGCGCGGCCTCAAATTCGGCCCGGTCGAGCTTGAGGCCGGCGGTTGGCCCATTTTTGAGTGCTTTTTTAAACATCTTGGCCGGAAGTTGATCCTGCTCACGGTCAATACCATCACGAGCATTAAAAGCTCGTAACATATTAACCCGACGCTCGCCAATGGTTAATAGTTCATCAATGGTAATATCCCAGCCTGTCACCGCTGTAATCGTAGCCCGTAAGACTTCGGGGTCATATAACTGCCAAGCAGGGCCATAAACAAATTGACAAACGTTGACACTATCGGCCAAACTATAAAAATGTTGGGTTTTAAGGGCAAAATTGATCTTCCCTGGGCTAAGTGAGAGGGGCGGTTGCGCCTCGGTCAGTCCAATCATGGCTAACCGTTCTGGATATTCTGGTTCGTCTCCTTCGTAGGCTCCGTCATGCTCACTACTTTGATGGTCGGCTCCAAAGGGATTGACCGCGTATATCAACCCTATGCTCCGTTTGAGTTGGGGCATGTGGGCTGGTGCTTCCTGTTTACGGCTGGTTATCAGATATTCTTCGGTACCGCGTCCGATAATTTCAGCGGCTCGGGCCGACCCTTCGGCCAAAATATTACCGAATCCCTCTCGTTTGGCAATCATCTCGGTCAGTTTGACCATAACCTCGGCATTGCCAAAGCGTACCTCTAGGCCGTCCGTATCCTCTAGGGTGAGTTTACCGTTCTCAAAACATTCCATCGCCCAAGCAATAGTGGCTCCACACGAGATGGTGTCCATGCCGTATTGATTACATAGCTGATTGGCGTAAGCCACCGCGGGGAGATCACTCACACCACAGTAATTACCAAAGGTCGAGGTTGTTTCATACTCTGGACCACCGTAGTAAGGGTCAACTTTATATGGCCCTTCTGTAATTTCAACCACACGTTTACAGCGGATGGTGCAGGCATAACAGGTATCACGGCCACGTCGGTCTTGCTTGTCCTCATCAGCCCCACGCAGAATGGTGTCGTACATAGTAGTGCCGTCAATCGCTTCCCAACTATCAAACACACCACTGTTATAGTTGTATGAGGGCAAACCACCGGCGGCTTGTTGATAGCCCGTAACCTCTGGCGTGCCATATTTACTCAAGCTAGCCACATCTGATTCTGGTAGCTCTTTGACTCCCTGTTGAGCCAGATTAATCAGCCCTTTCGGGTCAGCCATTTTGAACTGTTTTTTACCCTGCTTACCTCGTACCACGACTGCTTTGAGTTTTTTGCTGGCCATAACTGTGCCCATGCCGGTCCGACCATTAGCCCGATTGCTCATGTTCATGATCGCTCCGTAGCGAACCCCTAACTCAGATGCGGGACCGACTTGAGCGACCTCAATCTGTTTATCGCCCAACTCTTCTTGTAGAATGGCCTCGACCTCGCCAGTGATTTTACCCCACAAATGGGAGGCATCACGCAATTCATACTGACCGTCATGCACCCACAGATAAACAGGTTTAGACGACTGTCCTTTAATGATGAAGGCATCGAATCCGGCGAACTTCATCTCGGCGGGGAAAAATCCACCTGATTGAGCATCGCCAATTGCATCGGTGAGCGGGCTTTTGGCGGTTGAGGTCATGCGGCTTTGACCCGAAATCGGCGCGCCAGTGATCACTCCGACAGAAAGAGCCAAGATATTATCAGGGCCAAGTGGGTCGGCATTTGCGGGCATCTCCTTGAGCAGGTAATACGTGTTAAGGGCACTACCGCCCATATATTTACGATAAAAGCTTTCTGGTGGTTCTTCAACCGTCAGTTCACCAGTTGTTAAGTTAACATGTAAAATTTTGCCATTATATCCATATCTCATCTTAGCCACCTCCGACTATTCTGAATAATTGCAACGCATCATTGGGTTGTAAACGGTACGAAAGCTGAACCTGCATACCATTAACATTGGCCGATACTTTGCGCTTGATGTTTAGGTGCGCGACCACATCTTGAACCGTGGCCGTTTCGGGCAAAGTCAAGGTCGTTTGCCCTTTCATTTCACGGGGGAGCGAGTCTCTTAATAGGCCGTGTAGTCTGACTTTGATTTCCATTAGGCAGAAGGAAAGAAATAATCCTCACCCTAACTTTTTCTTTGGTTCAGTAGAAAACAGGACTACAACGGATAATTGGAAGAAACGGATTGGTTCTCGATGACACGAATTAACCGAATTTAAATGTAATCAGTCCGTTATCGGAGAGATTTTTATCCGTTAAATTCCCAAATCTGTTGTAGTCTTGCTCACCCAAAGATTCCGTTAGCGTCAATTTAATTCTTCCACGTGCTTTATGTCTCGTGTTTGGTTGACAGGTCTTGCTTTCGGCTGACTCAGTAGCGTATACTCCTCCTGTTTGACAAGACTGCCCCGAAATAAATTTCAGGGCTATAGCACAGCGAATTCATCACCGTGCGGAGTCGGTTATGTGAAACTGGTATATCTGGCGGGGAGTCAAGTCAAAGAGGTATACGCTATTGCTTTCGGCTGACATTGTAACCCATTCGATAAAAATTGTAAATTAGTGTAATGGTCTGACCACTACACATAATGTTATGTTACCCTTGTAAAAATATAATGGCACTTAAATCTATTCAATATGTAGCCATAAAAGCGTGTTTTTTTGCCAACTAGGTGATTTATTGAGCATGGTAGTCTGTTTGGGTTAGATGTCAATTTTGATTGATTTATGTGGTCAAACCTCGTCGTACAAGCGCAAGATAGTTATTGTATGAATAGCACAAAGCGCCGTTTTGGGGTATAATACAGGGATGGGGTATCATTTTAAAATGGTGTCTTGCAGTTGAAATATAAGCAGTAAATCTAACTTTATTGCGTCACATACGCAGTAACTAGTTCAACGAGGTTTTACATGGATATTGGAACGATTAAGAATGTTGACATCGAAAATGAGATGAAAGTCGCCTATCTGGATTATGCCATGAGCGTGATTGTATCGCGGGCTTTGCCTGACGCTCGTGACGGCTTAAAACCAGTCCATCGGCGAATTTTATACGCGATGCACGACATGGGAGTTCGACATAATACCCCCTACCGCAAAAGTGCGCGGGTGGTCGGGGACGTGTTGGGGAAATACCACCCCCACGGTGATACCGCAGTTTACGATTCGATGGTACGGATGGCTCAAGATTTCTCTCTACGATACCTGCTGGTTGATGGTCAAGGGAACTTTGGTAGTGTTGACGGAGACAGTCCCGCGGCCATGCGCTATACCGAAGCACGATTAGCGAAAATCTCTCAAGAGATGTTGGCTGACATCAGCAAGGATACCATCACCTGGGGTGACAATTTTGATGGAAGTTTACAAGAGCCAGAAGTGTTACCGGCTCGATTGCCGAATCTGTTATTAAACGGCACCTCCGGGATTGCGGTGGGCATGGCGACCAATATCCCGCCCCATAACCTGCACGAAATTTGCGACGCGCTTATCTATCTGATTGGGCGATTGGATGAAGCGGCAGAAGTAACAACCGAAGATTTGATGCAGTTTGTTAAGGGGCCAGATTTCCCTACTGGAGCCGAGCTATTCGGTGCAGAAGGGTTGCTCAATGCCTACGCCACAGGTAAAGGCCGAGTAATCATGCGGGCAGTGGGCCAAATCGAAGAGATGAATAAGCCTAATCGCTTCCGTATCGTCTTTACCGAGATTCCCTACCAAGTTAACAAAGCCTCCCTGCTAGAACGGATTGCAGAACTGGTACGGCAAGGCAAATTAAAAGATATTTCTGACCTACGTGACGAGTCAGATCGAAAAGGCATGGCGATTGTGGTTGAGCTAAAACGGAGCGCCCAACCAACCAAAGTCCTGAACCAACTGTTCAAATTTACGGCCTTACAATCGAGCTTTGGTATTAACATGCTGGCATTGTTAGATGGTGAGCCACGAGTTCTGTCCTTGAAAAAAGCGCTCTTGGCCTACATCGAACATCGCCAAATCGTCATCACCCGCCGGATTGAGTTTGACTTGAATAAGGCCAAACAACGAGCGCATATTTTAGAAGGATTGCGAATTGCCCTCAACCATCTTGATGAGGTTATCAAAACGATTCGAGCCAGTGCTGATACAGAATCAGCCCGACAACAGTTGATGGTCAAATTTGGACTGAGTGAAGTACAGGCTCAAGCAATTTTAGACATGCAGTTACGTCGCTTGGCGGCCCTAGAACGACAAAAAATCGAGGATGAATATCAAGAACTGCTAAACGTCATTGCCGAATTGGAGGGTATTTTAGCCGATCCACAAAAAATTCTAGCCATCATCAAAGAGGACTTAATTTACCTTAAAGAGACCTACGGAGATAAACGTCGTACTAAGGTTTTACAAGATGTAAACGAGAACTTTGACGAGCGTGATTTGGTTAAAGAGGAAGAGGTGCTCATCTCCTTAACTCAGCGAGGCTATATCAAACGAGTACCGAGCAAAACCTACCGTCGCCAAGGTCGTGGCGGACGTGGTGTAACCGGCATGGCTACTCGTGATGAGGATGTAGTCGAGTTTATGTTTGCCGCAAATACACTACATACTATCCTCTTCTTTACGGATCGCGGTAAAGTGTACGCTGTCGATAGCTACAAAATTCCAGATGCGAGCCGAACCGCCAAAGGTTCATCAATTATGAACATGATCAATATCACCCCCGGCGAACGGGTAACCGCGATGGTGGTTGTGCCGGACTTTAAACTGGCTGATTACTTAATCATGATTACTCACAAAGGTCGTATCAAACGCACCCAATTAAGTGAATTTGCCTCGGTACGTCCGAGTGGCTTAAAGGCGCTAACCCTTGACGAAGATGATAAGTTGGGTTGGGTCAAGTTGACCGACGGTTCCAACGAGGTGATTGTGGTCTCTCGTAGTGGGCAAGCGATTCGTTTCCGCGAAACTGATGTCCGCTCCATGGGACGAACTGCCGCCGGAGTTGGAGCCATGCGCTTAAAATCAGACGACGAGATTCGGGGCATGGATGTAGTCGAAGCTGATGCTCAATTGTTAGTCGTCACCGAAAAAGGATACGCCAAACGAACTTTGCTCAGTGAGTACAACCTGCAACGCCGAAACGGTGGCGGAGTACGAACCCTCAGTAAAACCGCCATGGATCGCACTGGCGATATTGTCGCCGCTAGGGTTGTAACCGAGGATGGTGATCTATCGTTGATATCTAAAGACGGAATTATTTTACGAACCCCTATCGAAACCGTATCCCAACAAAGTCGCCCCACTATGGGTGTTCGAGTGATGAACATGAAACGGGGTGATGTAGTGGCCTCGGTAGCTATATTAGATACAACTGAAAATAAAGCTGACAAAACCAAGAGTAGCACCTCAAGCAATACTGAACCACAAGCCGATGTACCTCTCACCACACCGCCCTCAACCAATGGCCACTAATCATAATGCTTAAGAATGGTTCAATCTAAAAGATTGAACCATTCTGCATTTTCTAATTACACTTCCTTAAAAAATAGGGCATGAGAAGTGAGATCGCTTCTTGTCTCTTATTTCTTCTACCGTCTTTCAGATAAAAATTTTCAATTCAAGACCAACCTTCCCGCAAGTTCAAAACTTGCGGGAAGGTGACAACTAAAAATGTTTATCTGAACATCTATAAATAACGTAAATATTCAGTGAACTCGCCAGAAAGAGTGCCAGAAACCCGATTTCTTTGAGAAATCGGGTTTCTAGGGCTACTTTACTGAACTTTTACTAAATAACGGTAGTGATGACATGTTGACTGATAACCTGCTCCATGTCGTTCTGAGCCGAAAGCGAAGAATCACCTTGAACCTACCTAGTTTCGGGTTATAGGAAGTTCCAGAATTTAAAACCTCCCAAAACCATTGTGACACTCTACCCCCTCCCAGCCTCCCTCTGCTAGGGGGAGGAGTCTCTACCCCCCTAGCAGAGGGGGGTAGAGACTCTGCTCAATTTGGGAGATTTATTTTCTTGGAATTGCCATAGACCCTTCGCCAAAGACGCTCAGGATGACATGCTCATCAGTCAATGATGCAACACTACCCAAATAACATTATGCTTCGAACACGTCTCATAAGTGGTCTTCTTGCTATTCCCATTGTCTTTTTAGCAGTATATTTAGGTGGAGTCTGGTTTTTGGTAGGAGCTTGGCTCATTGCAATGGTTGCTGGTTGGGAATTTGGAGAGATGATGAAATCGGGCGGGTATCACACAACCCCTCTCATCACTCTTGCCCTCATCACCCTGTTACTGGCTGATAGTTATCAATGGCCTTATAGCCAACTACAGCTAATTGTTACGGTCGTCATTATCCCCGCTTTAATCTGGCAACTTTTTCGTAAAAAAACCGACACTCCAACTGCCGATTGGGCCTTAACCATTATGGGAGGGTTTTATGTCGGACTAGGATTAGCCCATTTGGTCGCTTTACGGCAACTGGCTGACGGCGCGGTGTGGGTGACAATCGCTTTCCTTGCAACATGGGGGGCTGATACGCTGGCCTACTTTATTGGCCGACAATTTGGCAAGCACAAAATTTGGCCTCGCCATAGTCCTAAAAAGACAGTTGAAGGATTTTTAGGGGGTATTTTGGGAGGCGTGATTGGGGCATTGTTGGTCGGGCTGGTTTTTCCAAATACCCTTGGAGTTGGTTTAGTAATAATTGGAGCTATAATTCCAGTTGTTGCCTTTTTGGGTGACATTTGTGAATCAATGCTCAAACGTGATACGGGAATAAAAGATTCATCTAACTTATTTCCCGGCCACGGTGGTTTTTTAGACCGAATAGATAGTTTGTTATTTGTTAGCATAGTCGTATACTATTTTGCGGTATGGATTGGCTAACAATGTAGAAACATTATATATTTTAGGAGAATATTTCCTTTTGGTTTCCACCAATGATGATTTTACAGCCCGTTTAATGGACGAGATGGATCCTGAGTTATTGCAATTTATTAAAACCAAGGTAACATCCTTTATAAAATGGGACTTAATAAAATTTTTTCATCAAAACCCTCATACTACCGATACAGTTGAAAATATCGCCAAGTATACGGGACGGGACGAACAGGCGGTTCAAATAGAGTTAGAGAGCCTAGCCCAGAATGGTCTGATGCTAAAAACTACGGTTGGTCAAACAACTGTCTATACTATTACCAGCAACATCCAATTACGAGAATCGATCAAACAGTTTGTAACAGCCTGCGAAGATAGACACTTTCGAGTAAAAGTAGCCTACCATATCTTACAAGGGCTAGATAAACCATCAACAACGAGTCAACATCAAACCTCAGTAGAAAAGGCGACGTGACTATGAAGCTTAACCGTGTTAAAACAGGCATCAGCGGCCTTGACGAGATGCTTGGCGGCGGTTTTTTAGCCGAAACCGCTAATCTCGTTGAAGGCGCTCCCGGTACCGGAAAGACCACGCTTGGCATGCAGTTTATATATAACGGTATTGTGAAACACCAAGAACCGGGTTTAATTATCACCTTTGAACAGTTTCCCGAACAGTTCTATCAAACAGCCTCAACATTCGGTTGGGACTTTGTCGACCTAGAACGTCGGGGATTGTTAAAAATTGTCATGACCAGCCCCGAAGTTAGTCGTGTTGACTTAAAACGGGTTGACGGTATCATCGAGCAGGTTATTCAAAATTTAGGTGTTAAACGGGTAATGATTGACAGTATCAGCCACTTCTCTCGTCTTACACAAGACCCAATTCAATCCAGAGAGTTAAAATTTGCCTTTTTGAACGCCTTTAAACGGTATGGTATCACAACGGTTTTAACAAGTGAAGGTCAAGCTTTACTCGGAGAGGCACACGGGAACGATACAGTTGGTTTTATTGTTGATTCGTACTTAATACTACGATACGTAGAAATCGAATCGACGATTTGTAAAGCGCTACTCGTGTTAAAAATGCGGGGCAGTCATCATGCCAAAGATATTCGGCAGTATGATATAACGGCACAGGGAATTCAAATTCAATCAAAATTCGCTGGACAGTCCGGTATTCTGAGTGGATACCCACACCAAATGACAGATTCTTTTGTTAAAGCCTTTGTGAAGCCATAACAAAATATACTGATGAGTATTATCAATATTATTTTAACAATTTATATATGGGCTTTAAGTATGATGATCATCTATTTTTTGATGGCGATTGCACGTTTTTATGAGAAAAAATCGAAGCAACGCTCATATCATCAGCTTTTTATACCCCCCATGTTTCTCTTTAGCCTTGCCACGTTGCGCTATTTGCTCATCGCTCCCACAATTACAGGTGATTTTCTAGGAGATGGCCTGCGTTTTATCGGAGGGGTTATTTTGCTTGGTGTAGGGTTATATGTGTTAAAATTGATGATAGGAGAACGGCGGTGATTATTTTTAGCTCAATATTAGGTTCGTTAGCCACAATCTCTCTGCTAGTTCTGTTTTTTATTTTGGCTAAACTATCGAAACGGTTTGGTGGTGTGGTAAAGATGGAGCCAATCTATTGGTTTTATTACCCTGCTATGGGTATTATGGGTTTTAGCCTTTTGACTCAGCTTATTGTAGCTGGAGCAAACATAGAACCTGATAATGTACCACCTATTATTCAAAACGCATGGTTTCTTTTTTCCTTTTATTACCTACCCCTAACGATTGGGTTGACCATCAGTGCTTATGTTACCTGGCGTTATTGGAGTTGGTTGGTTACAGAGCATAATCTGTAACCAATCTATTCGTTTGAGATTGAGCCGAATGAGTATAAACAACCACAGTTCCTCTCATGATTTGAGATCCATAATATTTAATCTGCCCAAAGTTGAGCTACATCGCCATCTCGAAGGAAGTTTACGCCTCGCCACGTTATCTGAAATTGCCTATGAAAACGGGGTCGATTTACCGACAATGGATCCTGAAGAGCTACGACCTTATGTACAGGTTGTTGAGGAAGATGATCCTGATTTTAAAGGCTTTTTAGCTAAATTTAGCCTGCTCCGTCGTTTTTACTCTAGCCGAGAAGCCGTTATGCGAGTAGCCTATGAAGCGGTTGCCGATGCCGCCGCTGATAATATTCGTTACCTAGAGCTACGCTTCAACCCTGTTGCCTTGGCTCTTAATCAAGGATTTAGCTTTGAGGATGTAACCGATTGGGTTATAGAAGCGGTTGACCAAGCGAGTTTAGACCACCAAATTGAAGTCCGACTCATCGTTTTGATTAACCGGATGGAGCCGCAATACGCGCCGGAACTAACCGAAATAGCCGTCGCCAAACAAGACAAGGGAATTGTGGGTTTGGATTTGGCCGGAGATGAAGAAGCCTATGGTGATGTAACAGGTCTAATTAAGGTGTTTCAATGGGCAAAAGCAGAGGGGTTATTTGTGACAGTTCATGCCGCCGAAGCAGGGCCACCCAGTAACATTACCAGCGCGGTCGAAAAACTTGGCGCAGAGCGGATTGGGCATGGCGTACAAGCCATGCGGAGCATGGAAGTGATTGATTTAATTAGAAAAAAGAACATCACTTTAGAAATGTGTCCGACCAGTAATCTACAAACTGGCATTGTCGGGCGACTTCATCAGCACCCAGTTTACGCCTACCACCAACTCGGTATCCCCGTTACCATTAACACCGACGACCCCTCAATTTGTAACATCACCCTAACAGACGAGTTTATCGTCGCCACCCGCGGTATCGGCATGCCACTCCGTATTTTACCCGACATTATCCTCAACGCGGCCAAAGCCGCCTTTTTACGCGAACCAGAAAAGACACGCCTCGTTAACTGGTTCCGTAAAGCCCTCAATGAAACCTTCATCATCTCATCGCTAGAATAAATTCTCAGTATCAGGCATGCTAATTAAATAAGATTTTTTCGACAGGATTAACAAGATTAAACTGATTTACGGCGCGTCAGTTTCCAGCCGACATATTGGCTGGAAGACCTATCACCAAAGCAATAGCCGTTTCACGAGGGTAGTGCTGACATGTTGACTGATAGCCTGCTCAATGTCATTCTGAGCAGAAGGCGAAGAATCAGATTGAATCTACCTAGATTCGGGTAATGAGACCCTTCGCACAATACGCTCAGGGTGACATGTCCATCAGTCAATGATGCAACACTACCTAACTGAAATTACGGTGTAGTGGGTTTTTACAAAATTATACCAAAGAGGCATCCAAGGAAGGTGGTTCGCATCCATAGCGTTGCAACACCTGTTCAGGAGGGTCACCCCCAGGGGGTGCCCCCCGGAAAG
>JAUCGA010000055.1 GCA_030377865.1 Anaerolineales bacterium HSG25
CTGGTCTCCAACACGTTCAACTGATTACGGAGTTCACGCTGTTGTTGGTTGGCCGTTTTTAGAGCCTGATACAACAGTTGAATATGTTGTAAGGCATGTCCGGTGGTCATCTCCACATCCATCCGAGCATTGCCGTACTCGGTCATAATCTGTTCGATGGGATAGGTTGCCATGTTTTTATTACCTCCTTTTGAATCTTGATAAGCAATAGGTTATCAAGACAATAACATATTTTTTAGAATATGTCAAGTCCCAAAATCGTTATACTATGCAAAGATTTGGTGAGAAGTTGAGAGTTTTACGTCAAAATAAAAACCTAACAGTTAGACAACTTGGTGATCTTATTGAGGTCAGCGGGCCTTATATTGTTCAGTTAGAACATGGTAAAAAAATGCCTAATGCACCAATGATTATCAAAATAGCCCGCTTGTTTAATGTTTCTACAGACCAGTTAATGCTCGACGAACTTGAGCTAGACGACGCGTAACCTCGCCCTATTACACTGAATCGCCGCTCGATTTGGCGGGGCGGTTACTCCAAGTTTTTCAGCCGTTGTTGTAGCTCGGCAATCATCTTATCTTTTTCGGATAAGGCTTTGTCCTTCTCCGCAAGCGCTTTATCCCGCTCGGCAATCTCCTGTTCTAGCATGGTTAACTCTTCCAATATCTCATCTTCTGCCCGCATGGTACGTCGCACCTCCGGGGAAGCGATGGCCGATTGTAAGCGTCGGATAATCGGGTCATATCGTTCAAGATAGCTCCCCGCCGTAAAGTTCAAGACCCATTTCTCGTCGGCAGTCGCCCAACGTTGGTCAAACACCATCAACAACTCTTCGACCTCGGTTTGGTGGTCGGGGTGCAAAAGAGGAATCTGGATAATGTAGCTGTCATGAGTCAGGCTTTCGATGAATTCTTCGCGTGTCTGAATCTCCTCTCCGGTGGTGACATCATAATATTGTCGAGCCACTTTGATCACTGGCGCGATGATATTCTCTAACGGGTAGCCCAAAAAATAGATCGTCACAATCGGCAGTGGTTTCTGTACCATTTTCTGTTTCTGCTCATCAAATACTGGATAAACGTTGGTTTTATCTTGGTACTGTTCGCCCATATATTGCCGAAATCGCATAATATCAGTGCTGATTTTCGCTTTCTGAATCTCGATCAGTACTTGTTTATGTCCTCCCTCCGGTAGTTTAATTTTGGCAGAAAAATCAAGCCGATAGATGGTCAAGGCGCGACGATCTAGGGTTTCTAGGTAGACGGTCGTCTCTTGAGGCAAAAATTCTAACTCGACAATCTCTTCTTCAATAATCGTGCCGATAATCAGTTTGGCAATCTCATTGTCCTCCATGAGATATTTGAAGACTACATCATAAATTGGGTTAGCTATGTGCATCGGGTAAACCTCCTTGTTTTTAATTTGGGTCGATTTGATACAGGGATTTTACATCAACATGAAGGGTAAGCCAATCTGTTTAGCGCCAAATTTGGGCCGGTGAAAATCTTAGGAATGGGGATTAAATAAGTTGCGCGTTTTCACATAAGAATGAATTCTTATGCTGACACGAGAAACCTGCTTAGGTAACTCCAAGAAAATAAACCTCCCAAATGTCATGCCCGAATGTTGTTATCGGGCATCCATTTGTATGCAGAATGTGGATTCCCGCTAAAAGCATGCGGGAATGACATAGAGAATTTAATCAGTTTGGGAGATTTATTTCCTTGGAAATCCCTTAAGCAGGTTTTCCGTTTAAGACGCTGATTTCAATCAGCGGTCATCAGCGGTCAAATGCACAAGTTAAAAAAATCTCATTCCTAGTACCCGACCTAAGTACAGGACAAAATATCTTGTTGAGATGATGGTGTCATTCCCGCACGTTTTTAGCGGGAATCTATGGATAATGGATGCCCGATAACACCATTCGGGCATGACATTTTTATTCAATCTGATTGATTTTTGTTTTTGTCCGGTACAGAGGTACCCGACAGAACCTTAACCTGAACTAATTAACGGTGGAATGGAATGAAATGGTAAACGGGTAAACGGTGAATGGTGAACTACAAATTACGTTTATCACCAAGAACGGTTTGAATACTGGCATTGAAAACACGACAAAACTGATCAGATTCATCTCGTTTACCGTTTATAATTCACCATTTACCATTTATAATTTTGATGTTTGTACGTAATTCTTATGACGCAAATTTTCCTCTTTAGATACGTGGAAAATCATTTATGAACCTCTCATAACCAACACATTCCTTAGCAATACCGCCGCTCTTGCCAAGCCCTCCAGATACCAGTATCATGGTCAGGTTATGAACATTACTTTGACCAACGAACTGGGCAAGGGTGGCGAGGCGACGGTCTACAATCTGGCCGAACAACCAAATCTGGTGGCGAAAATTTACCATACCCCTACGCCTGCCCACGAGGCCAAACTACGGGCCATGCTGATGAATCCCCCTGACCCGCCCCGCACCCGTGACCATGTGGCGATTGCTTGGCCGACCGCGCTATTATATCAGCAAGATTCACAGCTACATGCGGTCAATACTCCTAATGAGTTGGATAGTTCAGACGCAGAGCCAGTCATTCTCCCTTTTGGTGGGCTACGCCCTCCCCTTGGGAGCGAGCTAAAGTTCGTTGGTTTCCTCATGCCCAAAGTTCGTGACGGGCGCGCTATCTTCAACATGTACAATCCGGCTTTACGGAAGAATCTGCCCTACCCGTTTGATTGGCGCGCCCTGCATCGCACGGCCTACAACCTCTGTACAGCCGTATTAGCCATCCATGCCAAGGGGTATGTGATTGGCGACATCAACGAGAGCAACATTCTGGTTAATCGCAAAGCATTGGTGACGATTGTCGATTGCGACTCGTT
This sequence comes from Anaerolineales bacterium HSG25, assembly GCA_030377865.1. Classification (GTDB taxonomy): domain Bacteria; phylum Chloroflexota; class Anaerolineae; order 4572-78; family J111; genus JAUCGB01. Next base: position 2,888 of record JAUCGA010000055.1, read on the forward strand.
TCAGGTGACGGATGAGCAGGGCACTGTTCACCGTTGCCATGTGGGCAAACCAGAGTACACCCCGCCAGAGCTACAGGGGGTCAAGTTTAGAGAGGTTGACCAGACGATTGAGCATGATCTGTTTGGCTTGGGAGTTTTGCTGTTTCAATTGCTGATGGGAGGGTTCCATCCGTTTGCGGGCGTTTTGCAGAGTGGTGTTTCGGTGGGACGGGTCGATTTATTCGCTATAAGAAAAAACCTGTTTCCATACAATAACAATCCGGCCATGCTCCCGCCCCCTTCAGCTCCGCCGTTTGAGTGGCTTTACCCAGAGTTACAAACTGGTTTTTTTAACAGTTTTGTCGAGGGGCATGCCGACCCGCACCAGCGATTATCGGCCTCTTTGTGGCGCAAACAACTCTATCATGCCGAGCAGAGTCTGCATCGTTGCAAGAAAAATCGAGGACATGTTTACAGCGGTCATCATCAAACCTGCCCTTATTGCGAACGAATTGCTTCACAAACCAGTCAAACCGATGGAGCCACAGAGCTTTGGGTGCAACCGTTTATCGAGGGGATTACGGCCTACGAAAATAGGGATACGTTGACTGTTATCGATACCATGACCAAAGTTTTGGCCCGCAACGGCGCGGCCTCGGGTGCATTCACCTATCGAGCCTGGGCCTTCTATCAAGAAGGGGATTATCAACCAGCTATAAACGATGCTCAGGCGGCGCTCAAACTCAATACAGAGAATGTGCTGGCTCACTTTACCTTGGGGCAATGTTATTACGAGCAAGGAGCATACAAAAAGGCCATAACCGCTTTTAGCCAAGCGATTGAGCATGGCTACGAACCAGCCAGCAAAGCCTACCAATACCGAGCCAAGGCCAACCAAAGGCTTCTCCAACCAATTGACATGGCTCGCGATTTGGCGGCCTCCTTTGCTCAAGATGTCAAACATAGTGTGTTGCAAGCCTTGGGGCAAATTACTCCAGATAACACAAAGCGCCAAAAATTACTCTATTCGCAAGGTGTTGAGGCTTATAAAAAGAAGGATGCCAAAACGGTGATTCAGGTTATGTCGGTCATCATCAAAAACGGCAAGGGGACGGTGGAAACTTACACCTACCGAGGTTGGGGGTATGCTCAACAACAACAATATGCCTCTGCGCTGAATGATTATCTTAAGGCTTTAAAACAGGCCTCAGATAACATCAATAATCCAACTCTCCTTCTAAATCCACCGTCACCAAATGTTTATGAACTGATTTATGATTATGGCAAACGAGCCTATCGGCAGAAAGATGTCCAAGCTGTATTTGAGACCATGAATGCGCTGGTTAGTTTTGAGGATCAAGTTCATCAAGAAGAAACTCCCGGATTAGAAACCGCCATATCGTTAAAACATCTGAGCAATGCCTATCGTGGCTGGGCTTACTATCAACAAGGTGACTATGAAGCCGCGCAGGCTGATGCTCTAAAAGCGATAAGCCATCGAGGATTTAACGCCCCAGCATTGGCCTACCATGTGTTGGGAGCCAGCTACAGTCAGCAGAAAGCCTATCATAAAGCGTTTTTCCCCATGTTGATCACCTACTTTATCGAAGACAAACCCCGTGAGGCACATTGGGAGCAGAGTCTGGTCTTTGAAAAGTTCGGTCTGTTCTCGCTATCTAAAAAGACACTGAATAACTATCTGATGGTGGAGAACGATTCGGCTAAGCGGGAACAAGCCCAAAAACAGCTCATGAAGTTAGACAATCTTAGCAAAGAATCCCTCCCTGACCGTATCGTGTGGATAATCGAGCAATGGCGACGGTGACATAAACCCCATGACTGTCAACTTAAGAAGTTCGTAGTAGGCACTTCAGTGCCTTTGGGGGCGATGAATCGCCTACTACAAACGTTAAGTTGACACTTATGATATAAACCCATGCCCAATCAAACAATTACCCTGACCGACCCGCTCGGCAAAGGCGGCGAAGCGACCGTCTACAACATTGCTAATCAGGCTGACATGGTGGCTAAACTCTACCATCAGCCGACCTCAGAGCGAGAGGCCAAACTACGCGCCATGCTGATGAATCCGCCGGAGCAACCGAGTGGCGGGCATGTAGCGATTGCATGGCCGACGGCGTTGTTGTACAGGCATGGTGCTGACCTCAAAGCGGTTTTGCCCGAATCAGCCCTCCCCCTAACCCCCTCCCAAAGGGAGGGGGAACTAGCTTCCCTCCCTTTGGGGGGGATTGAGGGGGGGCCAGGAGGGCTGTTCGTCGGCTTCCTCATGCCAAAGGTTACGGGCGGACGAGCTATCTTCAACATGTACAACCCCCGCATGCGGGAGCAATTGCCCTATCCGTTTGATTGGCGTGCCCTGCATCGCACCGCGGCGAATTTGTGTGCGGTGGTGGCTTCGATTCATGCCAAGGAGTATGTCATCGGCGACATTAACGAGAGTAACATTCTGGTCAATTGGGAGGCCTTGGTAAGTATTGTCGATTGTGACTCGTTTCAAGTGACCGATGAGTCTGGCACGATTCATCGGTGTCATGTCGGTAAACCGGAGTACACCCCGCCAGAGTTGCAGGGCATTTCATTCAAAGAGATTGACCAAACGACTGAGCGTGATCTGTTTGGGCTTGGCGTACTGCTGTTCCAACTGTTGATGGAGGGAGTCCATCCCTTTGCGGGGGTGTTAAAGTCGCAAGAATCGGTGGGGCGGGTTGATCTGTATGCCATCCGGCGAGGATTGTTTCCTTATGGCAAAACTGATCAGATGAATCCTCCACCATCTGCACCTGATTTTGCATGGCTAAATCCGCAAATTCAGCAGTTGTTCAAAACTTGTTTCGAGTTCGGGCATGGCAATCCTGCCATGCGTCCAAGTGGGCAAGATTGGCATGCCAAGGTACGGTTGGGCGAGAATAGTTTGGTCCATTGTTTGTATGAGGAGAAACATTTGTATGGGCAGCATCTGACAGAATGTCCGCACTGTGCCAAGATGGAGCGGATCAAAGGCCCTGTTCAAGAAGGCGTTGCTTCCGATGAAACCCAACCCATAACTGTTGAGGGTACGAATCGGGGTGGCACGGATTTTAACGGTAATTTCTATGTATATAAATCTGGCTCGGCACTCACTGCTTCAAAAACCCCAAGGAAAATGGTACGCAAACCTCAAAAACCTCTAACTCTATTTGGAATTAAGAAATTAGGGATAGGTTTGTTAATGATAATGATAATGATGTTCTATCCATCGATGTTATGCGGTAATGCTGGTTTGCAGCGCATTATTGATATCCATACCGTAGAAATGTCCAGCCAGACCGTTATCGGACAAGTCACCCAAAAGAATGATTTTGCTATTTGGAATCTAATTCATTATCAGTTTGAAGTAATTGGGGTCGATGGAAATCGCTATATCTATACCGGTACAGGTAGTGCTAATAATCATAATACAGGTGATAAGATTGAGATAATTTATGCCACCCAAAACCCATCTAGATCCTTTCAGGCTCAGACTTACAAGCCTATCAATCTGTATATTGGGGGTCTGATTTTTATCAGCCCTATGGTATTTATGAGTGGGGCTATTTTTGTGATGATTAACTATTTATGGAATAAGTGGATTGCTTAACTTGACAATGTTACATTGATATGAACAATCACCCCATCACCCTAACCAAAGAACTCGGACGCGGCGGCGAAGCGACCGTCTACAACATTGCTAATCAGGCTGACATGGTGGCTAAACTCTACCATCAGCCGACCTCAGAGCGAGAGGCCAAACTACGCGCCATGCTGATGAATCCGCCGGAGCAACCGAGTGGTGGGCATGTGGCGATTGCATGGCCGACGGCGTTGTTGTACAAACGGGATTCGCAGTTGTACGCGACTGTACCCGAATCAGCCCCTCAGTCCCCACAGAGGGGGAAGTCAATTTCCCCTCAATCCTCCCTACATGGGAAGCCAGTTCCCTCTCCCTTTGGGAGGGGGTTAGGGGGAGGGGGACGCTTCGTTGGCTTCCTCATGCCCAAAATTAGCGGCGGACGGGCCATTTACAACATGTACAATCCACGCATGCGGGAGCAGTTGCCCTACCCGTTTGATTGGCGCGCCCTGCATCGGACAGCTTACAATTTGGGCGCGGTTGTGTCAGCTATCCATGCCAAAGGGTACGTAATTGGCGACATCAACGAGAGCAACATTCTGGTCAATCGTGAGGCTCTAGTGACCATTGTCGATTGTGATTCATTTCAGGTGACGGATGAACAGGGCACGATCCATCGTTGTCAGGTCGGCAAGCCAGAGTACACCCCGCCGGAGTTGCAGGGCATCCAGTTTAAGACGGTTGACCAGTCAACCGAGCATGACCTGTTTGGCTTAGGGATTTTATTGTTTCAACTATTGATGGAAGGATTCCATCCTTTTACCGGGGTGCTAAAGAGTCAAGAATCGGTGGGTCGGGTTGATTTATATGCCATCCGACAGGGGCTGTTTCCATACAGTGATACGCCGAGCATCAGTCCGCCCCCGTCAGCACCTGAATTTGGGTGGTTAGCACCTGATCTGCAACATCTGTTTAAGACTTGTTTCGTTCGCGGTCATACACAACCCGTTCTACGCCCAACCGCCCCAACATGGCGAACCACCCTCAAACAGGCGGAGCAGAGATTGCGACTTTGTAAAAAGGGGCATCTATATAGTCCGCATGTAACTCAATGCCCAAAATGTAGGCAATTGACTCGCAAATCTTCAAAACCCAAAAGGGCAAAAAAGACAAAACCAACGACTCCGTCCCATAAAAAACACGCCCCCAAATCGGCACCGATACCACAATCAACACCTTCCTCCCAACCACAAGTTTTGACCGATTTAGAAAAAATGCTTGTTACTTTTACGTCTGAAGAGGTTATAATCCCGGTAGCTATTATCGGATTACTTGTTTTTCTACCCAGTATTTTTTACACAAACACAATTAGTCTTGGTTATTACCTCACATTCGGTGGATATTTTTTGTGGTCGCTTGTGGGAGTAATGTATGTTACGGGGTGGTTTACAAACCGCTATCTGTCACTGCCTACACACGTAGGGAATATACCCATTGCATCTATGTGGATTATTCGGGTCGAAACCACTCTGCTGGCTTTGGGAGCCACCTCATACCTACGATCTGCCAGTCAAGCTGATGACACAAGCCTGATAATTTACCTGTTGATGGCTATCGTAGCTTGGGGTTTGGCGTTCTTTACTTATGAGTCTGGCCTCAATATCTGGCTCAAGCAAACAAAACAACCAGCCGACTGGTTACGCTCTGTAGGCCAGTTTGCCGCCGTTGGAGTAATCGTAGTTGCCCTATATCTCCCCTCAGGTGTGGGCAAAACGTGGGTCAATTTAGGCTCACATGGCATGGTACTCGCTGATGTCTCCACCTTGGCTTTAACCGAAGAATATCCATTGCCGCCAGAAATTGGGCAACTAAAAAACTTACAATTGTTAGAACTTGATTACCTACGTTTAAAATATTTACCGCCAGAAATTGGACAGTTACAGAACCTTCAAACCCTGAATGTTAATGGCAATTCTGGTCTCATCCTTCCCTCAGAAATTGGACAACTAAAAAACTTGCAAACCCTTGCCGCTGGTAATAGTCATGGATTAACCTTACCGCCAGAAATTGGACAATTACAGAATTTACGATATTTATACTTACATAAGGCTTTTTTGAAGTCGGTGCCGCCAGTCGTCAGTCAGCTTGAAAATTTACAGGAATTAAACCTAGAAGGGAATGATTTAGTTAGTTTATCGCCAGAGATTGGACAATTGAAAAATTTACAGAGTTTGGATCTATATGATAATAAACTGATCAATCTACCCCCAGAAATTGGGCAATTACAGAGTTTACAAACCTTGGATCTACAAGACAATGATTTGACCGAACTACCCCCAGAAATTGGGCAATTACAGAGTTTACAAACCTTGAATCTACGAGACAATGATTTGACCGAACTACCCCCAGAAATTGGGCAATTGCACAGTTTACAAACCTTGGACATAAGTCGCAACGATCTAATTCCATTACCGCCTGAAATCAATCAACTGCAAAACTTACAAGTGCTTAAGTTAAACTATTGCAATCTTTCAAAATACACGCCTGAAATCAATCAACTAAAAAATTTGCAACTATTAGATTTAGAAGGTAATGATAGAATCGAATTATCGCCAGAAATCAGTCAACTAAAAAATTTACAACTATTAGATTTAAACGGTAATGATATGAAGGTGTTACCGCCAGAAATCGGTCAATTGAAAAGTCTAGAGGTTTTAGACTTATCACACATGCGTCATCTAACCACGCTACCACTGGAAATCAGCCAACTAAAAAATTTGCAAAAGCTGAATTTATGGCGTACTGACTTAACCATTCCACCAGAAATAGAACAGATGCCCGGTTTGCAGATCGATGGGCGTTGGTAGTTCGGGTGTTTACCATGACTGTCAATTTAGGCGTTCGTAGTAGGCACTTCAGTGCCTTGAAGGCGATGAATCGCCTACTACAAACGTTAAGTTGACACTTATGAGGTGTTTACATAGAGGCCCCATGCCCCTCAATACAAGTTCGAGTTTACCCCGCGTCAACATCCTTGGCGTTGGCATCCATGCCATCACCATGACCGACGCGTTACAACAAATTACCGCTTGGATAAACCAGCAGGCCAGAGCCTACGTCTCGGTTTGCACCGTCCATACTATCATGGAGTGTCAGCAAAATCAGCCGATGCGCCAAGCGGTTAATCAGGCTGACATGGCGACTCCAGACGGCATGCCCTTGGTCTGGTTGGGCCGACACCACAGCGACCAGCCGGTCAATCGCGTCTATGGCCCCGATTTACTGTTAGCCATGTGCGAGCTATCCGTCGAGCATGGCTATCGGCACTTCTTTTATGGCGGCGCGGAGGGCGTGCCCCAACAACTAGCCCGCGCCATGCAAAATCGCTTTCCGGAGTTACAGGTTGCCGGAGCCTACTCGCCCCCGTTCCGCCCTCTGAGCGCGGCGGAGGATGCCGAAATGATTAAGATCATCAACCATGCCCAGCCCGATATTATCTGGGTCGGCTTAGGTACGCCCAAACAAGATTTGTGGATGGCCGCTCAACGAGTCAATCTGACCGCGCCGGTACTGCTTGGAGTCGGTGCGGCCTTTAACATGCATACCGGCCAACTCCGCCAAGCTCCCATGTGGATGCAACAAAACGGCCTCGAGTGGCTGTTTCGGCTGAGTCAAGAACCGAGCCGATTATGGTATCGCTACCTCATCTACAACCCGCTATTCGTCCTCAAAGTATTGGGACAGATGTCGGGCTGGCGAGACTATCCGATTATGTGAAGCGTGAGGCGTGAGGCGTGAGGCGTGAGGCGTGAGGCGTGAGGCGTGATCCCGTTCGTAGTACCCAATTCATTGGGTATAGACCGCTGATTGAAATCAGCGTCTTATACGGAAAACCTGCTTAAGCAGGTTTCTTATGTCAGCCTGTGAATTCATTCACAGGGCAAGGCCGATTTTGGGAGGTTTTAAACGTTGGAACTGCCTAACTAATCGCCTCATAAAAACACACGGAGTGCAAAAGCATCTTGCTTTTGCCAGAGACGAACATGCAAAAGCAAGATGCTTTTGCACTCCTTTTTTGCCGAACAACTTAAATTATTTCAAAAAGAGAAACCTATGACCAACCAACTAACCCCAATAACTTCGCATGAGATTATGCAACGCGCCGAGATTTTGCACGAAAAGATGCGAACATGGCGACAAACTATCCACCGTTATCCTGAGCTAGGGTTCGACGAGACTCGCACCGCTAACCTTGTATACAACGAACTGACTAATTTAGGCATTGAGACCGAAACAGGCATCGCCAAAACGGGTGTAATCGGGCAGGTATACGGCAACGATGGGCCAACCGTTGGTCTGCGAGCCGATATGGACGCGTTGCCAATTCAAGAACAAAACAATACCGAGTTCAACAGCCTCTATCCCGGTCTGATGCATGCTTGCGGGCATGACATGCATACCGCCATCCTACTTGGGGCCGGCACAATTCTGCAAGAGCTTTCGGCTCAGGGGCGACTGCCCGGCTCAGTGCGACTGCTGTTTCAGCCAAGCGAGGAAGATCAGGACGAGGAGGGAAAATCGGGTGGCATGCACATGGTTGAGGAGGGGGGCTTAAACGGGCTAGACGCGGTCTTTGCCCTGCATGTTGACCCGACGCGCGAGGTCGGCCTAGTCGCCACTCGCCCCGGCACTATGATGGCTAGTGTCGATACCTTTTTAATCGAACTGTATGGCAGGGGCGGGCATGCCGCTTACCCTCATCGCACCATCGACACCATTGCCCTGTCGGCGCAGGTTATTCAAGCCATCCATCAGATTGTCAGCCGCAGACTGAATCCGGTTGAAAGTGGAGTCATCACCATCGGCACGATTCAAGGCGGCATTAAAGAAAATATCATGGCCGACAAAGTGACCCTGACCGGAACCATTCGCAGTTTAGAACCACAAAATCGGCAACTACTTCGGGATGAGTTACGCCGAGCCTGTCAGCTAACCGAGATATTTGGTGGACGGTATGAGTTGCATTTAAAAGCGGGCTATCCTGCCGCAGTCAACAGTTCAGAAGCCTACCAAGTTATGATGTCAGCGTTAAGCGATTTGTTAGGCCCCGACCAAATTTCCGTTGCCGCCCAAAGCATGGGAGCCGAAGATTTTGCGGTGATGACCCAAGAGGTGCCGGGCTGTTATATGCGCTTAGGAACTCATAACCCTGCTTGGAAACGGCAATATCATCTGCACACGCCCACCTTTCGGGTTGATGAGGATGCTTTGCCGATTGGCGCGGCCGCGTTGGTCGTGACGGCATTGGGTTGGATGAATAAATAAGTATCAGCACCCCGCAAACAAGAAAAGTTGGACACGGATAAACAAGGTTAAAGACAAAAAATCCTGTCAATTCTGTTAATCCTGTCAAAAATGTTTTTGTCAATCAACATGTCGGGTACGAAGAACCACACTTATATATAAGGAGTTACCATGATCCCAAATCCATTACAACACCATATTGAACAACTGATGAACTGCCAAATCGTCGCCACCCGTGCCATTGGCGGGGGCGATATTAGCCAAGCCGTACACCTGAGCTTAAGCGACGGTCAGCAGGTTCTGCTCAAATGGCGAGCACGAGCCGTACCGACCATGTTCACCACCGAGGCCAAGGGTTTAACCTTGATGCGCGAGGCCGCTCACTCTCTGGTTGTGCCACAAGTTTTTTGTGCGGAAGAGGCTGACGGAGCGCGCCCGGCCTTTATTCTGATGAACTGGTTAGGTCGAGCAAACTCTAGCACGGGTATGGGGAGTGCGTTGGGGCAAGGTTTGGCCGACATGCATCGTGCCACTAACCCTACTTATGGCCTTGACCATGACAACTTTATCGGAGCCAATCCACAGCCCAACAATCAACATGACAACTGGGTCGATTTTTTCCATGAGGAGCGACTTGGTTATCAGATGGAACTGGCTGGTCAGAAGGGACATCTCAATCAGCAACGGAAAAAGCAACTGGATCGGTTACTCGTCCGCTTGAGTGATTTGTTACCACTGCACCCGCCCATCAGCCTACTGCATGGCGATTTGTGGGGCGGGAACTGGCTCGTCACCGAAACAGGACAACCGGCCCTCATCGACCCTGCGGTCTATTATGGCGACCGCGAAGCAGAACTAGCCTTTACCGAACTGTTCGGTGGCTTTCCGTCTGACTTTTATCGGGCTTATAACGAGAGTTGGCCGCTCGATACGGGGTACGCCGAGCGTAAAAGTCTGTATAACCTGTACCATCTGCTCAACCACCTCAACCTATTTGGCGAGGGGTACGGTGGGCAGGTTGATTCGGTTTTGCGGCGGTATGCGTAGGGGGCAGAATGTTGTCTTGGGCAATCGACAAACAAAAACAGATGACCTAATCGATATTGCAACAAAAATGTAAGTCATGTTACAATTTAGCCAATACTCAAACCTTAAATCAGAAGTTTATCATTTCAACATGACTAAAACAATATCTGACAGGATTAACAGGATTGATAGGATTACAAGCAAAAAATCCTGTTAATGCTGTTAATCCTGTCGAAAAATGCTTTTAATTTCATCAGCATGTCAGGTCATGAATGAATCGACAAACTTTTGCTTAAATATTTATGGTTTGGACAACATCAACAAATTGGAGAATTTTTCATGACAGATCTATACGAAAACATCTCACTTGCGCCGGTTTGCGAGGTTGCAGGTGCAGACGATTATCAAATTAGTATTTCCTTATACCGTAACAAAGGCCGCTGGCAACATATTTTCAAAATTTTGTCTGGCTCTTTTGTTCCCAAAACAGATAGTGGCATCGAAACCGCTCCCCGTGAGGTGAATCAGATGGTGCTACAGAAAATTTGGGAGGTGGTGAAGGAGGAGGAATTAATGTTTTACGAACTGGATGAAAACGGTAAAAAGAAATTTAATGGGTGGCAATATCATGATCCGGCGTTATTTTTAGATAAATTCAAGGCAACTTGTGCCCAATGGGATGTCAAACTCGGCTAATGCGTTCGATTTGTGACCTGCTCACCTTGTGCTATAATCCCTCCCTTTGAAAAAGTAAGCTATCCTTTGGCAAGGATAGCAAGACTAATAGATATTCAGATAAATATTTTCAGCCATCACCTTCCCGCAAGTTTAGAACTTGCGGGAAGGTTGGCCTTGAATCGAAAACCCTTATCTGAAAGACTATACCTTATGAAATAAGAGGCTATCTATCATGACGGATGCTTTAACAGGCGGCGTTTCTAAAGGAAGCGCCCTAGAAGATTTTCGTAAGGCTCGACGGCGAGCGATTATGGAAAATATTATGGGACAGGTGACTGGAAACTCAACCAGTTTACTGTCCTATGACGACGTGCGCCGGAAGTTAAAAGCCGGTAGCATGGCTGGAAAAGGAACTCAAGAAATTCCATTAGATGCGATTATTGGCAGTGTAGGACGGTATTCTGATTTTACTCGTAGTTTTCTACCACGTCGAGACGACGACTTTGACCGCTGGACAAATGTTGAAATTGCCGCTACTGGCCTCATTGGCCTCCCTCCGATTTCGGTTTACCAAGTTGGGGATGGCTACTTTGTAATAGATGGCAATCATCGGGTATCGGTGGCACATCAGCTTAATGCGACCACCATTGAAGCACACGTAACCGAGGTGAGAACCAAAGTTCCGTTATCAAAACATGATCAACTTGATGACATTGTGCGTAAGGCAGAATATGCCGACTTTCTAACCCGAACCCAATTAGACGAAACTCGACCAGAATCAGACTTTACAACAACTGTCCCCGGTCGATATTGGATTTTAGAGGCTCAGATTGAAACCCATGCTCATTTCATCCATAAACATGAGGCCGAAACCCTTGCTTATCCCGAGGCGGCAATTCGCTGGCATGACGAGATATATCTGCCTGTTGTCGAATCGATTTGGCGACGGGGCATGTTGCGCGATTTTCCACAACGAACCGTTACCGATTTCTATATATGGATATGGCAACATCGGGCCACATTAAGAGAGCAGTTGGGATGGGATATTGAGCCAGAGGATGCCTTAACTGATCTCTCCGAATATTTTGGGGCACGTTTGCCCAAAGTTGTGGAACGATTGACCGGTTGGGCTTATGATGTCGTCGTCTCCAATGAGACCCGCTCCGACCAGCCAGACAAAGACATCATTTTGACTGAACCTCGAAAACATCTGTTTGATAAGATATTGGTCGCTGTAACAGGCAACCAAAAAGGATGGCATGCCCTAGATTTTGCTATTCGACTAGGCAAGTTAGAAATGTCGAAAATGCGCGGTCTGCATATCTCATCTGACAAAGATGAGGCCGCGCATCGGGAACAGACTCGAACCGAGTTTGAGCGTCGATGTGAGGTTGCCGATATTACAGGCGAACTAGCGATTGAGTCAGGTGTACCAGCTAATGAAATTAATGAACGAGCCAAATGGTCTCATTTGGTCGTTGTACCCATGAGCCATCCACCCACGACCGGAATCATCTCTCGTTTGGGGACATCGGGCCTCCGAGACCTCATCCGACGCTGTATCAGACCGATATTGGTTGTACCTGACAAAGTGCCGACCGTAGAACGACTACTGTTAGCCTATGACGGTAGCCGCAAAGCAAAGGAGGCTCTATTTATAGCCACCTATCTCGCCAAACGAACCAACAGTTCCTTGGTCGTCCTCACCGTGTCAGAAACAGCAAGCAGTCACGACCCAAACTTAGTTGAAGATGTGCGTACTTATTTGAGCAACCATGCGGTTTCGGCCTTGTTTGTACAAGACACAGGCACGGTAGTTCCGGCAATTTTACGAACGATTGAATCGCATGACTGCGGCCTAACGTTGATGGGCGGATATGGTCGAAACTCAGTAATGGGGGCGGTGTTGGGGAGCAGTGTTGATGAGCTATTACGCCATGCTCAACAACCAATCCTGATTTGCACCTAACCCAACCCCCAACCCCATTTGTGAATCAATTGCTTCTTAATCTGCAATGAGGTACAATAACAGTTATTATGACCGTTGAAAATAACAACCAATCACCCGCACCTGCAAAAAAACAACCCTCAGCCTTTAACAAATGGTGGCGAGCGATGCCGACAATATTAGGTATTGCCGCCGTAGTATTAGGGTTAGACACACTCACCAAACTGTTAGTTGTCACCAACCTAAATCTTGGTGATACGTGGACAGTTATTCCCGGTTTAGAGCCGATATTCAAGTTCACCTTTATCACCAATACCGGAGCCGCGTTTGGCATGTTTTCTCAGTTTGGGGGACTATTCACAATTATTGGCGTGTTGGTTATTGGAGCTATTATTACCCTGCACCATCATCTACCTACCGAAATTTTTTGGATCCGATTGAGTTTAGGTCTACTGTTGGGCGGGGCAATGGGTAATTTTATCGACCGAATTTCGCGCGGATATGTGGTTGATTTTATCGATATTGGTTTTTGGCCGATATTTAATATTGCCGACCTAGCGATCGTCTGTGGTGTAGCGATATTATCATATCACTTATGGGATGAAGAAGAAGAAACACAGGCAAAAGCCACCGTCAATGAAGTCACCCCTCTAAATCCGGCCTAAAAAAGGTAAATATTCAGTGAACTCGCCAGAAAGAACGTTAGAAACCCGATTTCTTTGAGAAATCAGGTTTCTAGGGCGGTTTTACTGAACTTTTACTAAAAAGGAGACACAGTTTCATGAAACATCGTCGATTTTTCAGTAAACCGTTGCAACATCCAACATTAAGTAAATTGGCTCATTATGGCGAGCAAAAATTTGCCAAATTACAAGCCGCGTGGCATCGTATTTATGGCTCCCAGTCCCGCACAAAACAACACAGTTCCTCATCACCATCTCAGACCGATACAAACTCATTCCGGCAAAAAATCCAGAAAAAACGAATTTCCCAACGCCAATCAGCGTTTCAACAATCAGGCGGCCATGAATCGAGTCTTGTCTCGTATGGATTAGACAAAGCCCGTAATCAGGATGATGAGGCATAAATTGGAGTAGATGATGCTAGAGACCATAACCTTGCAGATACCAACCATAACCTACCAACGGGCTTTTAATATGGCAGATACCTTAAAACGCCCATTAGAAGAAATGCTGGTTGAAGTATTAGATACTGCTATATGGCCGTTAGATGATGTCCCTCCAGAAATGAAAGCTGAATTGGCGGCGATGGTTTATTTAAGTAATGAAATATTAAAAACTATTGCCAATGCTACCTTGTCTATAGAACAGCAACGACGGTTACATGGCTTGTTAAATGCTCAGGGGCGGGCAGAGTTGGATCAGCTAGAGGCCAAACAACTCAAATATCTTATGGATGAATATGGTCGTACCATGTTACGGCGTGCCCAGGCTTCTGCCATACTAGTTCGGCGTGAGAAAAACGTGAGTCGTTATGAGTAAAAGTTATGTTCCTGTAGCTCTACGTGAACGAGTTGCAGATACAGCGCAACACCGATGTGGTTATTGTCTGACATCCGAAAAAATTGCGGGTTTTGCGATGCATATTGAGCATATAATACCTAAAGCATTAGGTGGAGAAACTGTCGAGGAAAATCTATGGTTGGCCTGTCCAACTTGTAATGGACATAAAGGAACAAAGGTAGAAGCCATAGATATCCTCTCAAATGAGATTGTCTCCCTATTTAACCCTAGAGATCAAAACTGGTTTGAACATTTTGAGTGGAGCAATGATGGTATTTTTATTATTGGAATAACTGCCATAGGTCGAGCCACGGTAGAAGCATTACACCTTAATAATAAATATATTATTCCCGCTCGACGTTTATGGGTTACATTTGGAGAGCATCCACCAAAATAATTCGCCACTCACTATTTTCGCTTATTTGGTCACGTTTATAACGTGACTTTTTTGTTATCAGCTTCCTTTTGGTGAAACCTTTTGAGTACAAAAAAACTAATCACACTAACCATTGATACACCCGTAGCCCGTCTTGATCAATACCTCGCTGAATCCATCCCTGAGTTATCTCGCTCACAGTTGCAAAAACTGATTCGGCGGGGAGACGTACAAATCAACGGAAAGCGCGGTAAACCGAGCATGTCCCTACAAGTTGGAAATCAGGTTACAGTTCATCTGAAAGATAATTCCAATACAGCCCTAATCCCCGAAGATATTCCACTAAACGTGATCTATGAGGATCCACATCTCGCGGTCATAAACAAACCAGTTGGCATGGTCGTCCATCCTGCACCGGGGCACGAAACTGGTACATTGGTTCATGCTCTCTTAGCCCGCTATCCCGACTTGGCCGCTCTAAACAGCCTTGCCCCCCAACGTCCGGGTATCGTTCACCGGCTTGACCAAGATACCTCCGGCCTGTTGGTTGTAGCTCGTACGAAAGAGGCACTGACCAATCTGCAACAACAGTTTCAGGCGCGTACCGTCAAAAAAACCTATTTGGCTCTCGTTCATGGTCAGCCGCCCATGCCCGAAGGATTGATTGATGTGCCACTAGGGCGTGACCCTCGTTTTCGGCAACGAATAGCACCACAGCCAAATGGAAAAGAAGCTCGTACGCACTACCGCACTCGACAAAATTTTACCAAACACAGCTTATTAGAAATCGACCTCGAAACAGGTCGCACCCATCAGATTCGGGTGCATTTGGCTTGGCTCAAATGTCCTGTAGTAGCCGATACAGTTTATGGTCGCAAAAAAAATCGCCTTGGTCTAAATCGGCAGTTTTTGCATGCTTGGCGTTTAGAGTTTAAACATCCACATACCGGTGAGTTGATAGATTTAACCGTACCTTTAGATGATAATTTACAAACCGTTATTAGCCAGTTATTATAATGTCATGTTGTGTGTTGGGTATTTTTTTAAGCCATCTAACTATAATATCTCGCACATAATATCGTAATCTTATGAAACGAAAAAATTTATTTGTTGATGCCTTGCTCTTAACAATTTTTCTCACAATCCTCTTCCCTCTCAATGCTCAAGCCGCTTATTTAGACCCCGGCAGTGGTAGCTATATTATCCAAATTATTGTAGCTAGTTTAGCTGGAGCCGCGGTAATGATTAGAATGTTTTGGGCCAATATTAAACTATATCTAACTGTATTCTTCTCTGGAAAAAACTCCTCTGACGCTGATGATGAAAATCCCTAACCTAAACCGAATTCCTAGCTCATTTCGAGACCCAAGCGGCTTTGTTTTTGAGCAAAATGGCAATATATATCGACAGATCAATCAAATATACCAAACCCATTATGATAAATTAATGGCATCAGGATTGTATCAAAAGTTATCCGAAGCCAGTCTATTGGTTCCTCACGTTGAAGTGAGTTTAGATTTTGCACAAACAGATACAGCTTACAAAGTCATTCAACCAAAACGCGTGCCTTTTATCTCCTATCCGTATGAATGGTCGTTTAGTCAGCTAAAACATGCCGCTCTTAGCACGCTCCGCGCTCAAAAAATAGCCTTTGAGCATGGTATGGTGTTAAAGGATAGTAGCGCCTACAATATTCAATTTTGGCATGGCAAACCGCTTCTAATTGATACACTTTCCTTTGAGACCTATCAAGAAGGACAAATTTGGGTTGCTTATCGGCAATTTTGCCAACATTTTTTAGCTCCTTTAGCCTTGATGAGTTACACCGATATACGACTAAGTCAACTGTTTCGGGTTTACATTGATGGTGTTCCGTTAGATTTAGCCAGCAAATTACTCCCTTGGCGTACTCGGCTTAATTTTGGATTACTGTCAAATATTCATCTGCATGCTAAAAGTCAACAACATTTTGCTGATAAGACTCCCCAAACAAGTAAAAAACCACCGAAGATGAGTCGCATGGCCTTTATTGGCCTAATCGAAAGTTTGGAGAAACTAATTTCTAAGCTAAACTGGAAACCAAAGGGCACAGAATGGGCTGATTATTACCAAGAAACCAACTACACAGACCAAGCCATGCAGACAAAGAAGCGGTTGGTTGCTGATTTTCTAAATCAAACTAGCCCTAAAACTGTGTGGGATATAGGAGCCAATACAGGGTTATTCAGTCGGTTATCAAGTGAACGACAAATTGATACTGTTTCTTTCGATATTGACCCCGGAGCAGTAGAAAAAAATTACTTGCAACTACGGGCAAAAAATGAAACCCATTTATTACCCCTTATCCTCGATTTAACCAATCCTAGTCCTAGTATTGGTTGGGCTAATCAAGAACGTGACTCATTTATAGGTCGTGGCCCTGTCGATACAGTTTTGGCTTTAGCCCTCATCCACCACTTAGCCATTGCCAATAATCTTCCCTTTGACCAAATTGCCCGCTTTTTCGGTCAACTATGTCAGCACCTCATTATCGAATTTGTGCCAAAAAGTGACTCCCAAGTACAGCGCTTGCTAGCTAGTCGAGAGGACATTTTTCCTCAATACACCCAAGTCGATTTTGAACGGATATTTTCTCACTATTTTACCATGCAAAAATCTCACCATGTCGAAGGCTCTGAGCGTACCTTGTACCTTATGCAACGGTTATGAAAGATAGATCGCCAGTTTTCCACCCTTTTCTACTAGCAATTTATCCTATTTTATTTTTGTACGCCCACAATGTAGCACATTTCGCTATCAACGAGTTGTTTGTCCCTCTTATAATATCTATCATGGTTTCTGGTTTGATTTGGGGCATATTTATCCTATTATTGAGGAACAGTCATAAAGCGGCATCTATTACCTCGTTAGGGTTGTTTATGTTCTATTCTTTTGGGCATATTTATAACGCAACCCAGAACTATTTCTACTTTGTTCTAGCCCCCCCCGTCATTCTTGAACCCATTTATGTTCTTTTTATTGTATGGAGCATTTTGTTTGTTATTCTCTTTTATTTTATTTTGACTAGCCGTCGTAACTTATTATCCCTAACCCGTGTACTCAATGTTGTAACCGGAATATTAGTTCTCTTTCAACTTTTTAATATCGGGATACACTGGCTTCAAACAGAGGAAGTGGCAAGTACTGATATAGGAATAATGCAACAAAAGGACGACTCGACAAATCGACCAGATATTTATCACATTATATTAGATGGTTATGGTCGAAGTGACATATTGGCAGAACTATATCAACATGATAACCAGCCTTTCATTGAAGCATTGCAGGAACGAGGCTTTTATGTCGCAAAAAATAGTCAATCTAACTATGCTCAAACAGTACTTTCGTTAGCATCTATCCTAAATTTAGATTATATCGATAATCTTGACCTATCATCGGAAGAAGATCAGACGATTGCCTTACGTAAACGTCTAAAAAACAACAAAGTGCTTGATTTTCTGCATCAACATGGCTATCTATTTGTCTCATTTTCTACGGGATACAGTCTCACCGAAATGGATAATGCCGATATTTTTATTATTCCACAATTAGGGCTGAGTGAGTTTGAGAACATGTTGGTCAGTACCACCCCAATACCAGTTTTATTGACGATTATATCCAGTAACATCTCTCAGTATGACTTTCATAGAGCGCGATTTTTAGAAATTTTTAAGCAACTAGGCAATCCGATTAAGGCAAATCAGCCGATTTATCTATTCGCTCACATTCTATTGCCCCACCCCCCCTTTGTGTTTGATGCAGAAGGAAATCCTGTCAATCCCAAGCGTCCCTTTTCATTAGATGACGGTGACCATTTTCGTGACAAAGGTGGCAATCAGGCCGAATATATTGAGGGGTATCGTAATCAACTAGCCTTTACCAACCAACAACTATTAATAGTGCTTGACAAGATTTTAGCTAATACCGACCAACCACCAATCATTATTTTGCAAGGTGACCACGGCCCCGGCTCTCAACTAGATTTGGATAATATCAATCAAACCAATCTAACAGAGCGATTTTACATTCTAAATGCATATCATCTACCTGATGGCGGCAGTTCTAAGCTGTCTGACACAATAACCCCTGTAAATAGTTATCGACTTATTTTCAACCATTATTTTAGCACGAACTATGAAGAATTACCCAATAAAAACTATTTTTCTACTTGGGCTAACCCCACCAAATTTATCGATGTAACCGAGCAAGTTTCCGAGTGAAAATACACCACAAAACACCAGTTATGGCTATTAAATTAGTGCTAGTATTCGTGCTTTTAACCATCACTAGTGGGCTAATGGTTCTAGTTTTCCAACAGTTACCACTAGACCAAGAGAGCAGTGTACTAGCCATCGACTGGCGCGGACTACATTATGGATTACGAGATGGCGGCTTAGATTACGGTGAAGGTAGCGCCCTGAAAAATCCACCGTGGAGCCTGTGGCCGGTTCGACCTTTGGGGTTTCTGTCATTTCGAGTAAGTTGGGCCATCCTGACCCTCGCGACCTTAGCCGTTCTGATAGCTACTGTTCCTCGCCTTGAGCATAAACCGCTGTACCTAACAAGTCTGTTGTTACTGATTACCGCGTTTCCTTCTGTTCGTAATATCGTAGACGGCAACTTTGAAGGGTTAATGATTGCCGGAATTTTAATTCTACTACATGGTTATGCAACCCAAACCCCTTGGTTATTAGCAATTGGGGCATTACTTAGCACAGCCAAACCCCAAGAATCATGGCTCTTACTAATTGTGATTGCTTGGTATCTGCTAAAAACATGGCCGCGTGATAAACTACTTTGGGCAGGGGGCTTCATTATATTGGGTATCATTCCTACTATCCCTTGGCTAACAGACTGGTGGTTTACCATGGTCGGTATTGAAGAACGAAACTCGATTATGGATATGAGTTTGCAAGCGACCATGTCTCGCTTTGATGCTCCAAACAGCCTAATAATTTTCTGTTGTCTATTGATTATCGGCCTGACCTGCCACCTTATTTTACATAAAACGACCTATCAACTCTCCCGTGAGCAAGCGACCCTTCTCATAACTGCCTCTCTTTTAACAGCCCCCTATGCCGCCGGAAACAACCTCACTGTCGTCCTAGCCATTGGCGTTGTTCCGCTATTTCAGAGCAACCCTCTAGTCGGAGGGATAGTTTTTTTATTGGTTAATCTATTTTATATTATCCCCCCTAACTGGCGATTTTATATAGAAGCATCTTACTGGATGCTCTATTTATTATTAGTTTGGATAATTTTTGGCTGGTCGATCATTCAACAAAAACGTGCTAATTATAGATTCGACCAAACGCCTAGTGTATCTTGAGGAGTTCTGCATTTATAACATTGTTGATAAAAATTGCCTCTCTGTTGCCTTGTGATATACTCCTTGCTTGGAGTGTCGTGACAGGTTTCTCATGTTAAAAACTTAGATGTTTTCAGATGTTGATCGTTTCTCAACAACTCTGACGATTAAAGCCATCACTCCACTGACTTTTTTGCTGACGCTAACAGAATCTTTGGGCGAGCAAGACTACAACGGATTTGGGAATTTAACGGATAAAAACCTCGATAACGGACTGATTACATTCAAATTTGGTCAATTCGTGTCATCGAGAACCAATCCGTTTCTTTCAATTATCCGTTGTAGTCTTGTTTTCAACTGAACCAAAGAAAAACTAGGGTGAGCTTTTTAAGTAGTTTTCAGAACTAACTTGTAAAAAACAGAAGTGTACCCATAATAGGCAGGTATATACCCGCCAAATACCCGTTGTGATTACATAATCGCAACGATCAGGAAAACAGGAGTGTCAAAATTGTATTTTGACAGCAAGAATGGAATTCTTGCACTCCGGGAAAAGTGACAACTTAGAAATGAAAGTCACTTAAAACTACCTAAACTAAAAATATCAGTTTTTGACATAAATGACTTTTTGCCCCCAAAGTGCGTCATAAGAATTATACAGGGCGGAATGAAATTACAAATGGCAAATGGTGAATGGTAAATTACCTGACACTAACAGAATTTTTGGGCAGACAGCACCGCAACGAATCGTCGGATATTCTGGTACGTGTGATTGGCTCGTGCCTTCATAGCGGCTCATTTACCATTTATAATTCACCATTTACCATTTGTAATTTGGTTTTGTATATAGTTCAAACAACGCAAATTTCGCCCTTTAAGTGAGTGAAAAATCATTTATAATGGAGGATAACTACCATTGGAACTACGAAAAATTATATTGATTCAGCCCGGACGTGAGGGGCGGATATTTGGTAAAGCTCCTGCCTCACCATACACCATGATGCGTCTGGCCTCGTTAGTTCCCGATGACATTGAGGTCGAAATTTGGGACGAGAATTGGGAAAATTTAGATGGAAAATTTAAAGATTTAGGAAAGCACGATTTAGTTGGCATCACCGCCAAAACCTTAGCCATTGAGGCCGCTCAACGATATACCCGTTTGGCACATGAGGCCGGCGTTGAGGTCGTTGCGGTGGGTGGCTCACATGTCACTCTAATGCCCGAAGATGTAAAACCGTGGGCTGATATTATCGTTACTGGTGAAGCTTATTATACATGGCCAAGGATTATTGAAGATTTTCAGAACGACACCCTAAAAGATCATTATGATGACACTGAATGGGCCGATTTGAAAGGAGTGGCTCCCTTATCAGACCGAGTCATCAAAATGGTTGATGAACGCCGTCGATACTGGACTCCCCTGCTAGAGATTACGCGCGGCTGTCCACGTAACTGTACTTTTTGTACAGCGATTCGAGTCAGCGGGCAAAAAATGCGCTTTCGTCCAGTTGATGAAGTTGTCGAAGAGATTGAACGTCGTAAGATAGATCGCTTCTTTCTAACCGATGACAACTTTGGCTTGGCCTTTGCAATTGACCCCGAATACACCGAAAAACTGTTTCTGGCCTTAGAGAAAACACCCCTGCGCGGTTGGACAACTCAAGCTGAGATGATGGTTCACAAATATCCAGAGCTACTCAAACTGGCAAAACGAGCGCACATGGACAAACTATTTATCGGTTTTGAATCGGTCAACCCCGACAATCGACGAGAACTCGGCGGTAAAAGTAAAGGACTAACCAAACAGTATCAGGAAGCTATTACCAATGTTCAGCAACAAGGATTAAGCGTGGTCGGACTATTTGTTTTTGGCTTTGACGCTGACACCCCGCAGGTGATGTGGGACACATGGGACTTTGCCCAAAAATCCGGCCTAGACAGTATGAGTGCCACCGTGCTGACCCCCTATCCGGGCACACCGTTTCGCGATGATTTGATTAAAGAGAATCGGCTCATTCCCGACATCGGCTGGCGCTATTACGACACCGCTCACCTGACCTACTACCCCAAAAGCATGACCGTCGAAGAGTTTGAGCGAGAGTACGACCGAGTTTGCAAAGCGATTTATCACCCGTACCGCATGGTACAGCGGGGCTTTCGTTCCCTCATGCGCCATCCGTGGCGACGAGTTCCGGCCAAGGCATTTGGTAGTTTTAGTACCGATTATGGGTATCGACGTACCTTTGCTTGGCGTTCACGTTCTATTCCGGCATTGAGATAGGGAAGAAGCATGAAAGTAGAAAAACTTAGTAAAAATGAACTAATAACCTATTGCAAAAATCTTGGTATTGAGACAAAAAATCAGCGAAAAAGCGATTTAACTCAAGCCGTATATACTTACGAAAAAAACATCATTGAACATGCGGTGAGTTCGGGAAAGGGCTTAGAACTACTGAAACGTAAAATTGGTTCTTTAGCTGATGAGTATTCAAGCAATTTAGATAAAAAGATAACTGCTCGCAAGCAAGAAATGCAAGCGGACGATAATTCTCATTATTTGATATACAGAGTATTAGGTATCTCTACAAAAGAAGGTATGCTAATTGATGAATATCAAAATACTGGGCGATTTTTATATAAATATGCAGGCTCATTTCTCGAAGAAACGGCCTCTCTGTGCTTTTTCTTTTCAAATCGCAATGGAGGAAAGACCGTTGTTGATAACAATCAGGGAGCAAGACCTAAAACTTTTGAAATAGACTTTCTAAACGGTAATGATGCTATTGAACTAAAATGGCGTGATGCCACAACAGATGGTGATCACATAACCAAAGAACATACGAGAGTAAAGGTCATAGAAAGTTATGGATACAAGCCTGTACGGGTCATGTTTTACTATCCACAAAGAACTCAGGCGAAGCGTATACAGGCAACTTTAAAGACAATTTATGATGGTGTCGGTGGCGAGTATTACGCGGGTGATGACGCTTGGGATTATGTAACTAAAACCAGTGGCTACGACTTAAAAGCGATTCTTGTTGAGATTGCAGAACGAAGGGTAAACGAGTTAAAACGATGATGAACCTAATTCTTGAAGGTGATTGTCTAGATCAAATGAGAGCCATTGACAAAGCCTCAATTGACCTCATTTACCTTGATCCACCATTTTTTACAGAACGTAAACATAAGCTCAAAAACCGCGAACGTACAAAAGAATTTGTTTTTGATGATGTATGGGGTTCGGGTGAAGTTTACGCTGAATTTCTGAGAGAACGAATTGAACTGATGAAAGAGCTTTTGAAAGAAGAAGGCTCAATATTCGTCCATTGTGATAAAAGTGGGCAACATATTGTTCGTGCAATTTTAGATAAAGTTTTTGGAAACTCAAATTTTCAATCTGAAATAATCTGGAGCTATAAAAGGTGGTCAAACTCCAAAAAAGGTCTATTATCGAGCCATCAAAATATTTACTTTTACTCCAAAAGTAAACGATTCAAATTCAATACGATTTATACCTCTTATTCCGAAACAACCAATATCGACCAAATTTTGCAACGTAGAACCAGAGATCAACACAACAAATCTATCTACGATAAAGATGATACCGGCGGATTTAAGCATGGTGATAAAAAACGCGGAGTTCCCTTAAGTGATGTTTGGGATATTCCATACTTAAATCCAAAAGCAAAGGAGCGAGTGGGCTATCCAACCCAGAAGCCCCTGCTATTATTAGAACGGATTATTCAATTAGTGACGAATAAAGGCGATCTCGTACTAGACCCGTTTTGTGGCAGTGGGACGACATGCGTTGCCGCAAAACTACTTGAACGCAACTATATTGGTATAGATATATCCTCTGAGGCGATTAAATTGACGAAAAATAGACTTAAAAAACCCGTCAAAACAGAATCGAATCTTCTCAAAAATGGTCGAGAATCTTACATCAATGCTGACAAAGTAGCCTTAAATCTACTTAACGGGATTGAATACAATCCTGTTCAACGTAATAAAGGTATTGACGCTATTTTAGTAGAACAATATAAAAACACACCAATTTTAGTTCGAGTCCAAAAAGAGGATGAGCCATTAGATAAAGCGGCGGCATTACTTGCCAACGCGATGAAAACTAAACAATCGAAAAAATCTATTTTAATTCAGACAAAATACACGATAGGCTTGTTTGATATACCTTTTGAGTATGAAGGAATGGAGATCATTAAATCACCTGCATTACAAATATCAAACATTGTCCAAAAAAGCTAATATCGCTACGTCACAACACATATTACTCATAAATGATTTTTTGCCCCCGAAATACGTCGTTCACCATTTATAATTCACCATTTACCATTTATAATTTATAATTTTGATGTTTGTACGTAATTCTTATGACGCAAATTTTCCTCTTTAGATGCGTGGAAAATCATTTATATTACTAAAAACAACAGGGTAGCAATCATAATAATTGCTACCCTGTTCCTGTATAAGGTCATTCATGAACATCTCTAACATTAATCGAGAACTTGTTTTTCTATTTATTTCTACATTCTTTGTCCGCGTTGGTTTTGGTGCATCGCTGATTTTGTTTGACTGGACAATGGTTTGGGGCGTAGAGCATAGCTATGGCTATGAAAACGCCTCCAGTGCCAGCGCCATTTTGCTGACCACCTTTGCTGGGATCACCTTTTTGATAGCCGAAGTTATTTTTACCGGCTACTACGGCAATCGGTCTGACAGTATCGGAGCCAAGCCAGTACTATTTTTTGCTACGATTGGATCCGCGTTTGCTCTGCTTTCCTACGCCCCGTCACCGTTTTTTTACAGTTATTTTCAAGACCATGTCAATCTGGCAATTCTTATGCTGGTTTTGTATATGGCTATAACCCACTTTTTGCATGGTGTATTCGCCGCCGCGGTGGTCTCGCCGGGATTGGGGTTCGTCAACTTTCTCTCCACTGCTCAAAACCGAACCTACAACATGGCTTGGTACAATAACGCCATTTTATATGGCCGCGCCGCCGGAATGACCTTAGGTGGGTTACTGTGGATCTGGTTTGGCGTTGATCATGTTGGGCTAACGATTTCAGAACAGGCATGGCGTATCTTCTGGACATTTCCTGTCCTATTTGTTATTTTGCTCTTAGCCGCGATCATCGTTTATTTTGGGTTGACCAATTCCATAAAACACTCAGAACCAAAACCTTTCTCTATCAAAAACGACATGTTAATCGCTTTTCAAGTGATGATGGAGCCGGTTCGTCGTCCGCTACTCTTACCGTGGCTGTCGATTGCCGCGCTGGTTGGCTCGGCCTCACTGTGGGGGCCATCGGTGGCCTTCCGAGCCTCTGAGCATGCTGGGGACGAGCGTGGCTTGGCCGCACTCCTGCCCATCACCCTGATAGTCGTCGCCTTAGCCCTACCCGCGCCATTTTGGGGCTGGTATGCTGACCATAAAGGCCGCAAGCAGACTCTGCAAATTGGAATATTAGGTTTGCCGGTTTTATTTGGTGGCGTGTTTCTGGTCTATCCGCTACTTGGTGATGATGTATCGCTCAGTAACCCGATTCTGCTGATGGGCATGTTACCCGGTTTGATGCTACTCTCAGCCTTAGTGCCAGTGCTGATGGGCAAACTTGGTGATACAGCTAGCGATACGGCCAATGAGCATGGACATGTGATGAGCGGCTACCATTTTGCTATCGCCAGTGGGGAGATTTTTGGCATGGTCTTCGGCGGACTGTTTATCAGTCTTTTTTCGGGGTTGTATCAGTTAGGACTATTCGCCAATCAAGGAAATGCCCTTATTGTCGGTTTTCTGATTTTTGAAGTGGCACTGATTATCTCAACAATCGTAGGAATATTGCGTCTACCAAGCGATAATTAGGTGTTTTATGGTATGCGTATTAAGGAATTTCCAAAAACCATAAACCTCCCGAAATTCAGAACAGGATTCGCAGGAAGATACTGATTTGCTCGACTCTAATCAGTATCTTCCTGCAAATCCTGTTCTGTGGCACATCCTTGGTTTACTTAAGCCAAAAAACCATGCTATAATCCTGTTTAGGAAATATCTGTAGTGGTCAGACTGATGTTGAAAATGGAGTGCAACGGGTTTAGCCGTTGCCAAAAGCAATGGCTGAACCCACTCCAACATCATCTTGACCACCACATGTTTAGGAAATATCCTACAGAACGAGTCCTAAATAAGTTGTGTGCTCCAGAGTGGTTCAATTTTGAAAATTGAACCACTCTCTATTACGCACGATAAAAGTTATATTCCGCGTGACATGTAATGATTCTAACTGAATCCTCACGTTTCACACCTCATGCCTTCACAATATTACATGGCAAATAATCACACCACCCAAAACCGCAATCCAATATCTGAGCAATATTTAGAAAGCTGGCTCCCCGGTGTCGTGCCGGTACTAAAAAGCAAATGGGCCGACTATCTGTTTGCCCGTCCCGTGGCTCGGCGTTTACCTAGCCTTGGCGACTGGTTAGCATTGCTCCATGCCGGAGCCACCGACCGAGACCAAATCCCTCATTTTTTGGCTCAACTGCTCAACATTCGAGCCAATAGTAACGAACAACAAAACGATTGGGCGATTTTGGTCGATCTATTTGGCCTAACTTTCGATGCCGCTAATCATGTTGAGGAAAATAACGCCACCCTCAAACACTTACTATTGGTACAACAGCGGATTTTAGCCGTGGCCGCAGAGCTGTCTGAAGCCCGTAAAGCACGACCTAGCACCAACATCCTCACCCGTCGCGCCCTGTACCTCAAAACCATCACCTACATCAGCCAACGCTTCTCAACCATCCAAAATCTTGATGAACTACTCGACGAAGTGGTCGTTTTGATTCACGACAATTTTAACTATGACTATGTTAACCTGTTCCTCCTCAATCAGGCCAAACAGGTATTACGCCTCCGTAGCGCCGCTTGGCAAGGGCAACAATTTAGTGCCAAAACCCGCTTTGAGGTTAAACTGAGCGAGGGGCTTATCGGGCAAGTCGCGATAACAGGTCAAACCATGCTGGTTAAAGATGTCCGCAAGCGAGAGAACTTCATTCCTCTGCCAACTCTGCCTAATGTAAAGTCGGAGTTAGCCGCGCCCATGTTGGCCGGAAAAAATCTGTTAGGCGTGTTGGATGTACAGAGCGACCATGTCAACGCCTTTAGTGAAGATGACCGACAAATTATCCATGCCCTAGCCGACCGAATCTCCATCGCCATCGACAATATTCATCTACGAGCCAAACTAGAGCTACGCTCCCGTGCCCAAAAACTTCTGCAAGAGGATGACTTGGCTCTCGACATCGATTCTGATTTGACGGCCATGCTCAAACACATGAGCCGCAAAATCACCGAAGTAATGGAGGTTGATGCCTGCGTCATCTCTCAGGTCGATGTTCGGGCTAATCTGATTACACCTCTGGCTGAATATGTCGTTCGTTATCCGGGTAACCCAACTCACACATGGCGCAAACTCGACGAACCGTTGCATATTTCTAAAGACCCCTTAGCCCAACAGGTATTAAAAACCAACCGTCCCACGATTCAATGGGCTAATGCTGATAAAGCGGCTGACCTACAGGTATGGCAAATTCCGGCCTCAGGCCATGACACCCGTCAAGCCACTTGGGGGGTTGCGTTGGTACTACCATTAGGCACCAAACGTGGCCCAATTGGGTTAGTCGAACTATATGGTAAAAACAAAAATCGACGTTTTTCTCATGAAGATATTCAAATTTGCCGTATTTTAGCCCGTCAAGCTAGTCTGTCAATTGAGCGGACAAAACTACTTGACGAAGTATACCAACGCCTCAGCCAAGTTTCACTTTTATACACAATGGGGCAAAAATTACCTGATAGTTTCGATTTGCAAGAGATTTTAAACACTGTGGTACAGTTTATGCAAAAGGTTATGGCATGCCGAGGAGCATCACTTTATCTATTAGATTCTAGTGAAACTGCCCTAGAGATTAAAGCCACCGAGGGCTTAAAATCACGTTGGCGAGAACAAAAAAATCAGCCACTTGGCCAAGGGCCAATTGGTCAAGCCGCGGCAGAAGCGCGACCAGTCTATATTCCAGATATTCGTAAAGTGTCCAATGTGGACGTGAGCGACAAAGAGGTGCGCTCCTTATTAGTAGTGCCACTCCTCAGTCGAAACAAGGTGATTGGGGCATTGGTGATTGATGATGCCCGTCCAAATGCTTTCGACCGCTCGGCTCAACAGACCCTCAAAATCGCCGCGGGGCAGGTCAGTGTGGCTATCGAAAATGCGCGTCTGTTGGCAAAAGTGGCCGATGAGCAACAACACCTCCATACCATTACCGAGCATGTCAACGATGGGGTGCTTTTGATTAATCCGCAAGGTAGAATCCTGACCTGTAACCCTCCGCTTTCCAAGTTGCTTGACCTGCATGTCAGTCAAATTATCGGACAAAATATAAATAGTGCCGGATTAACGCCCCAACTACAGCAGATTACCCAACCTCTAGCCGAGGCCGAAGCGATTGAACTGGTGCTAAATAGTCTCAGCCGACCGCTCATCCAACTGCGAGCCATTACCGTACTTGACGGAAACGACTCACCAATTGGCGAAGTTCGTATTATACAAGATATTACCGAAAACCAACTAAGCCTTAATGAGACGTCTGATGATTCAATTGAGATGATTGCTTGGCGGCTTGACCCGTTGGTGCTGGCAATTCGGGAAGCGGCTGATACACTGGTTGAAGATCAATCACTGGAAGCATTGGACAAGGCGACCCATCAAAAACTACTAGCACGAATTCAAGACGAGGCCAATGAACTGCACACCACGCTCGACAATTTATCTGCTGTAGCTGTGGCCGAAGATACCGTCACCATAGAGGCTACCCCTGTCTCTATCAGAAAACTTGTAAACCGAGCAACACTCGGTTTGCAAACGGTGGCACATCAGCAACAGGTAACGTTGGTTACACAGTTACCCGATACATTGCCAATGGTACAGGGTGACGCACAACGTTTAGAGCAGGTAATGACCCATTTAATCGGAAACGCCATTAAACATTCCCGTTTTGATGGACATGTCATCATCAATGCCAGTTTGCTCAACGAGCAAATACAGGTTACAGTCAAAGATTCGGGGGTTGGGATTGCCTCGCAAAAACTCAAAACCCTTTTTACTAAGGCTCCTCTTCGTGACCGTGTTTCACCGAGAGCGTTGTCCATTGTGCAACAGATTGTCCAAAAACATGGCGGACGAATTTGGGTTGAAAGCACCGTCGGCGAGGGTACAGAATTCTATTTTACATTACCGTTATCAAAAATATGGGTTAAATATATGACATTACTTAACAAGCAGATTGACCAAGCAGTTGAACTGATTAACCAAGCTAATAATATCGTTGCCATGACCGGAGCCGGAATCAGCACCCCATCTGGCATCCCCGATTTTAGGAGTGCGAAATCTGGACTGTGGGATTTTGTAGACCCTTTATCCGTCGCTTCAATTTATGCCTTTCGGCAAAACCCACAACAGTTTTTTGCCTGGGTGCGTCCCCTAGCTCAAAAGCTCCTCAATGCCGACCCAAATTCGGCTCATGATGCGCTGGTCATGTTAGAAGAAAACGGCAAACTCAAGGCTATTATTACCCAAAATATTGATGATTTGCATGGTCGAGCGGGTTCAAAAACCGTTTACGAACTACACGGTCATCTGCGCGAGTTGACCTGTGTTCGCTGTTACAAGATTCATCCTTCGGCAAATATTTTACCTGAATTTTTGGCTGGTGGTGAGATTCCTCTCTGCGATTGTGGCGGTGTGCTCAAGCCAAATGTGATTCTATTTGGCGAACAGCTTCCGGTACGGGAGTTTGTTGCCGCCCAAAAAATGATCAAAACTGCCGATTTAGTGCTGGTAACTGGTTCATCGTTGGAGGTCGCCCCTGCTTCTGACCTACCCTCGTTAGCCCTAGAAAATGGTGCTAAACTAATTATGATCAACTATCATGATACCTACCTCGACAAAAAAGCCGACCTCGTGATCCATGCTGATGTAGCCGAAGTGTTGCCTCGAATCGCGGCAAAGATTTCTAGGCGGTAGTTTTATGGCAAAAAAGAAGAAGCGCAAATCAAATACCCCGCGACGAAAACGCATGTCACGCCCTGGGCGATTATCGTCAGCAAAAAGTACGAATTGGATACAAAAATACGAGGGGAAAAGTCTTATACGAGGTTATTGTAAATGGTATGGCGTTGGCTCGGTATGTGCAATAATAGAGTTAAGAATGTTAGGTATAGAAATTAATGATGCTCGGTTAGAGGAAGCAAAAAGAACAGCAGAGAGCAGAGCCAAACAAAAAGCCGCAAAGAAAAAAAAGCAACAAGAAAAACTTTTTAATGAACTATATTCAGATTCAGATGATACTTTTTGCTATATAGTCGGTTATACATCAGGTGGCGCTCCGTATGGATTAACGTGGGAACAAGCGGATGAAACACCACCTTGGTTAGAGGACTGTGAAAGTTAAGATAAAAAATGTGAACTCTTTGTAAAAGGACGGTCAATACCCATGTTTAGCAACATTCAGACAAACAAGTTTTATCCCCTTCTCCTGTTATTTATCTTATTGTTCGGCCTGCTCATTGGCTGTAACCTAAGCGACTTACCCATTGGCAACGAGGAAGACCCCATCTACTCGCTAGAGTATCAGCCGCCCTTTGTGCCGGTCTCGTTGGTGCTGACCGAGGATGGGGTGAGAATTGGCGCGGGTCTATCTATGGTTACACCCATTGGTCGATTTGGAGTCGGAGCCGACTACCCTGTCGCTGATTTTGGGCAGGTGACTCTCGTAATCCGCGATCATACAACCGGCGAGGATGAGGTGTTACATATTATCGTCGAGAACGGGGTGCAAATTCTGCTCCAAGGCACAGCCAAACTGAGTATTGGTGGTAATGGCGTAATTATCATCGACATTACAGAGGGGCAACTACAACAAGTCGTACTGACCAATGAAGCGCCTGACTTGGGGAACCAAGGGTTTGCCTCGGTACAAGATACAACGGTAGCTCCCATCACCGTGCAGATGGATAAACAGGGGCAGGTGGAACTGTCCCAGTGAGATTGGCGATTTTGGATTACACTGTTATTTATCAACTTGATATGGAGGAATTATCCTATGGTAGAACCTTTAACGTTAACCGTGGCTGGCCTCGTCGGCGGCTTTGTGATAGATGTGGGCAAAGAGATGGCCAGTGGTGAGATGGCCGACAAACTGGTCAAACCGTTTTTAGACCGACGAACCAACCATGATATCCAAAATGGTCTACGTCGGGCTTGGCAGAGCGCGGTCAAGAAACTGTTTGACCAGTATTGTAACTCACCCGCTTATCAAAGATTGAGCCAAAATGACCAAGAGTTGGTCGATGAACGGGCCAAGCTGTTTATCGACCCCGAAATCATGAACCAACTGTTCATGCCGATTGACGACCCGCAACAGTATGTGACCGAGACCGATGTGATGCGCCTCTACACCGCAGACTCGGCAAAGGTAACAGGGCAGTTGATTGCTGGGCTAGAGTCTGTCGGGCTGTGGGAGGGGTTACCGGAGCATTTGCAGAAACTATTAGAGGCTGATTTGCTGAATCAACTGACCTTTTTCTTTGTCGAGGAGGCGATCAAACGGGATGATAAAGCTCGGCATGGCTTCTTCTTCCAACAGTTTGCCGAACTGCGTCAGGGACAGGAAGTATTTAGCCGCTTAGAGAGCAAACTTGACCAATTGTTAATGATTTCGGTTCAGTCCAGCGACCAATCGGACAGTAGCACGGCTCGGGTCTTTATCAGCTACAAGCGGGATGTGGAGCCGGATGAACCGATTGCCCTTCAGGTCTTCTCAACATTGAACCAAGAGCATTACTGTTTTATTGACCAGCAGATGTTGGTTGGCACCCATTGGGCTGAATGTTTGAAACAGGAGATTCAGCAGGCTGATTTTTTGGTAATTTTCCTATCAGAGCGGTCGATACATAGTGAAATGATATTGAGCGAGGTGGAGACCGCCTATCGCCTAGCGAAAGAACGGGGCACTGGTAAGCCGGTGATATTGCCCGTCCGTTTAGGGTATCAAGGGCCGTTCCCGCACCCTTTGAATATCTATTTAGACCGTATTAATTGGGCCATGTGGCATGACGAAGTGGATACCCCCAGCTTGATTGAGGAGATTCAGCAGGCGATTATGGGGTTGAACCAGAGCTTGAATGTATCTGTTCCAATGGCCTTAAAAGATGAACCTAAGATGCGCCAACCGACTGCCTCCGCCCAACCTCTCCGCTTGGAAAGGCCGGAAGGTACGATGGATCCGGATTCAATCTTCTATGTAGAACGGGAGGCTGATAAAATCGCCTTGGCTGAAATTGAAGGGCAAGGAGCCCTTGTGACCATCAAAGCACCCCGTCAGATGGGCAAAAGTTCCTTGTTATACCGAGTCATGGATGGAGCCGAAAAGTTGGGTAAACAGGCGGTCTTGCTCGATTTTCAGCAGTTTGATGAGCAGGATTTGGCCGAAGCGGACAGTTTTTATCAAGAATTTTGCCGGTTTGTCTCCGATGAGTTGGATATTGAAGATGATACCGATAAATATTGGCAACGCCCCACAGGTAACAATCGTCGGGCCACCCGCTATTTCAAGCGGCATATCCTGCCCAAACTAGAGTCGCCATTGCTGTTGGCTATGGATGAGGTGGAGCGGGTTTTCAGCACCACATTCAAGAATGATTTTTTTGGCATGTTGCGGAGTTGGTATAATGACCGCGCCTTTAAGACGTTTGATATGGCTTTGGTGACCTCAACCGAGCCGCACCTATTTATTGAGAGCCATACCCAATCGCCATTTAATGTAGGGCGTACGGTGGAGTTGACCGATTTTAGCATGGAGCAGGTGCTTGAACTGAACCTGCGGCATGAATCGCCTTTCAGCTCAGACGAAATGCCCCAGTTGTATGCGTTGTTACGGGGACATCCTTATCTGACCCGTTTGGCGTTTTATCTGGTGGCGAAGGGACATTTTACGCCAGACACGCTGTTCCAACGGACCACCGAGAACTACCAAGGGCCATTCTCCGACCACCTACGCCGGTATCTGTTTTTACTGCAAGACCATGCTGATTTGATCGCGGGGTTACAGCAGATTATCAATCAGCAGACCGAGCCGGATGAGCGGTTAGGACATCGTTTACGAGCGGCGGGATTAGTAGTTCGCTCGGAAGGGGATAAATTTCTGCCCCGTTGTCTGCTTTATGCTGATTATTTTCGGGAGCATTTGGGGGAATAGCGAATGGCGAATGTGCGAATGTGTGAATGTACGAATGGCGAATGTGCAAATGGCGAATGGGCGAATGTGTGAATGTACGAATGGCGAATGTGTGAATGGAGGTATAAAGTTAGCCAGATAAATTCTGCGGCATACCCTAAGGAATGAGATTTTTTTAACTTGTGCATTTGACCGCTGATGACCGCTGATTGAAATCAGCGTCTTAAACGGAAAACCTGCTTAAGGGATTTCCAAGGAAATAAATCTCCCAAACTGATTAAAT
>JAUCGA010000056.1 GCA_030377865.1 Anaerolineales bacterium HSG25
CATAGTAATAACTATATACATCTTCGTTATTGCGAAATTACTCTCTTTTTGAGGCTTTAAAAAGTCACATGAATACAATTCTAATCACCGGCGCTGGTGGTAAAACCGGCCAAGCCATCATCAACGCCCTATCAAAACGCGGCGCGCAGGTTCGAGCCTTTGTTTATAAAGCTGACTATCAGACTCGGGTAGAGGATGCAGGCGCGCATGAGGTCGTCGTCGGAAGCCTGACCGATGAGGTCGCGCTCCAACAGGCCATGCAGGACGTGCAGGCCCTTTACCATATCTGCCCTAACATGAACCCTAACGAGGTTGAGATTGGCCGAGAGGTGATTCAGGCCGCTCAACAGGCTCAGGTTGATCATTTTGTCTACCACTCGGTATTACATCCCCATATTGAGGCCATGCCTCACCATTGGCATAAACTACGGGTCGAGGAGATGCTGTTTGAATCGGGCTTGTCTTACACCATTTTGCAACCGGCGGCCTACATGCAAAATGTTTTGGCCGGTTGGCAAACCATCACCGAGCAAGGACGATACGCGGTACCGTATCCGATTCGTACCCGACTAGGCATGGTTAATTTGCATGATGTGGCAACCGTGGCCGCCACGGTTCTGACCGAAACCGGACATGACGGTGCAATCTATGAATTGGCTGGGCCTGATATTTTAAGCCAAATCGAAGTTGCGGCCATCCTTTCGGAGCAGTTAGACCGTCCTGTCACTGCCGAGCAGATTCCTCTTGAGGTATGGACTGCACAAGCGAAACAGAGCAGTCTGGGTGATTATCAAGTCAATACCTTACGACAAATGTTCCAACATTATGCTAAGCATGATTTTTATGGTAATGCCAATGTATTGGGGTGGTTGCTCAATCGACCACCAATCTCATTTTTGGAGTTTGTGCGAAATTTGTGAGGTAGTTCTTGTTACCCGACAAGAACTTTTAGTCTCAACTAAACACAAAAGAATATCTGACAGGATTAACAAAATTAACAAGATTAAAGGCAAAAAATCCTGTCAATCCTGTTAATCCTGTCGAAAAATTTTTTATTTAATCAGCATGTCGGGTACTGAGAGGTAGTTAAGATGATGTTGAAAAAGGGGTGTTATGGCTAATTAGCTACCAGCAAAAGCAAGATGCTTTTGCACTCCGAAAGCTGACTACTACAGTTTGGCTAATTCAAGGGGACGGCTCTGTCGGTGTAAGAGGCTCCGTTGGGGGCGGTTACAATTAGCCGTTCGCCGACGTTGTTGTATAAACCGGCGATGACTCGTGCACCAGTGAGGGATTTGTGGGGGGGTAAAATAATTTGATGCTGGTCAATGTAGATACTGTTGGTTGACCAGCTATTTGTTGGAGCCTGACCGTTGGCCGGAGCGCCATCATGCCCCGAAATTAATTGCCCGTTAGCAGACAAAATTTGGGTAAATGCTTTGTAGTCACCCGATACTGGTGAACTGGTGCGCCAAAAGAGGGTCACTTCGGCCATGTCGTCACCAATTTTTATATCGTGAGCCACCAGTTCAATGCCACCTATGAATCTGGCTTTAACAGCTTGATTAGGGTTAAACTGTCCGGTCAAATTATAGTGAGTTAAAGTGCCGATGTTAGCAAACTCATACCGACCGATGGCCGCACCATCATTAGCGACAGCACTGCTAACTGCCTGTTGCTGATCCCCCGTCGGCAAAAGCCAGACCGATTCCACATCGCCTAGCAGGTCAGGTACGGGCGGGGCTTGCTGATACATGCTGTCCCCACCAGCCAAGCGTAAGTCAAGCTGATTATACAGATGCGGGTACAACTGTCGATAGGTGGCTTGGTCGCTGACCAGTAAACGTTGTTGATTAGGAGTCTGTTCTGCTTGAGCCTGCATGAAGCGAATCACCGGCATGAGCGGCGAGTCGGTCAGCCGTTGGCTGTGGTAGGCTTGCAGTGACAGCGGCATGACAATCAACAAACCAACTGCTGAAACTGTTCCCAAGGCCAGCGGTAGACGACGATAGATCGGTGCGAAGGAGGGAGTTTGCTGAATATCGGGCCAGATAATCAGCAAGAACTCACCGGCCAACAATAGCCATATCAAAAAGCGAGCTGTGACCACGCCGGTCAACAGCCACGTCGCTTCGGGCAGAAGCACAAAGTAGATCGGTTGCTCCAAAATATTGAGGCCGGTTAGCACCAGTGCGTAGGTCAGCCCTCGCCCGTTGGGGAACAAAAGTAGAATAAAAGGCAATATATAGATTAAAAATTGGGGACTGTATCCTTTGCTATACAGAAACAGCACCATGATGGTGAAGCCGGTAAAGGCGACGAGGGGACGAGCTTTGGTGTAGTCAGCGCGACTGGTGGCGACGAGGATGTACCAACCCGCAAATAGCAGGCTGATGAGCCACCACGGCAAAATACTGGTATGAGTGGTGAAAATCGTCTCGGCTGGATTGAGTCGGTCACCAAGCACAACACCAAAGCCGTAGTAACCATCCATAACGGCCCAGACGGTCTCCCATGCGCCTCGGTTCATGATCGACCGTACCGAGGCCATGACCCATTGTGGGCCATACATGATAAAGGGGGCATAGATAATAAAGAGGGTTAGCCCAACGGTTAGAAGATATAGCCCCCCCTCAATCCCCCCCAAAGGGAGGGAAGCTAGTTCCCCCTCCTCTTGGAGAGGGCGCGAAGCGGGGGGGAGGGCTGATTCCCTTAGCTTAACGCGATTGGAGTTAGAGGGGGGGTGATGTCGTGACCAGAAGTAACGGAGCGCCACCGGTACAATCAGCACCGGAATCAGCTTGACTCCGATACCCACACCGACAGCCACCGCCGAGCCAAGGTAACGTTCACTCAGGAGAAGTTCGAGAGCCAGTAGGATGCAAAACACCGCGATACAGTCGAAAAAGCCGAGCATGGCGTACAACGGTGGAAACAACCCCAAGTAGAGCCACAGTACCCGATTGGTCAGATGAGGTGAGAGTTCGAGTCGTTGGCTGAGGCGGTAGAGGAGGCCAAAGTTGCCGACCTCAAACAGCAAAAATATCGTGCCGAGAATCAAAATAAACCACAGGCGGGGATCGTCTGTCCACGGGGGGAGAAAGAGAGCCAATTTGTATGAGCCAACGGCTAACCACGGTAGAATCGGCGGCCATTCGAGCCAAAAGTTCAGAAAGGGGTAGAGGTTGTAGTCTGACAAGGCGGCGATGCCAAAATAGGTGTCGAAGTCTGACCAGTCGCGGATGAAACCACCCGGACGCAATAGGAGTAAAGTCAGGCCCCGAAAAATGATAAATAGTGGTAACATGAACCAGAAATCAGTTTGTTGGTCAGCACCGGCGGGGGTAGCGACTACTTTAGTCAACCGAGAGATGGTTCGACGAGGTTTGGAGGCTTTTTTTGAGGGCTTAATGGGCGTGGTCGGCGGGACAGAATCCACCGGTATCGGACGTGTTGCATCCGATGTGCTTGGCGCGGGCAGGTCGTCAAAGGAAACGACTTCCAGTGGTGCTTCTGTCACTTCGGTGTCGTCATCTGATGAGGCTAAGTTGGGCGCGGGCAGGTTATCAAAAGAGAGGTTACTACTTAACCCTTTCTTTTTGGCCTGACGGAGCAGTTCTTCAATTTCGTCGTTGGTGGGTTCTGTTGGCATAGGGTCTCCGTTACAAAATAAAACCACCCGCATTGTACCTGATGGGGTGGTTTTGAGCTAAAGCTAAAGGGTATGTTTTTTTGATGAATTAGGGTGGACTATTTTTTCTTCTCTCTTAAGCATGGCTCGAATAACGCTCATGGCTTTCTCAGCTCCTGTTTCGGGAATTTTATCACTTCCTGTAATTCTACTAAGTTCAGCAGAATTTAAGTAACTTTCATTTCTAAGTTGTAACTTTTGTCGGCATGTTATTCCCGCACGTTTTTAGCGGGAATCCACCGTCAGCGCTTAGATTCCCGCCTAAAGCATGCGGGAATGACAATTTACAAGTTAGTTCTGAAAACTACTTATAGTAAAACCTTGCGTCGTTCTCATGGCAAAACGTTGGGACGCAAGGCCATCCATATGGTCAGCGCTTGGGCATCCGATAGTCGAGTAGTATTGGGGCAGGTCAAGGTGGATGAGAAGTCAAATGAAATTTTGATTTTACAATTTTGATTTGTAGTTTGTCAAGAAAATATCGAGGGAAAAGAGTTAAGGTATCATAGCTGACCGATGGTGGAGCAATAAGGAAAGTATCAGTTTATCGTAGAAGAATGAAACGGGTCTGATAACTTGGGGTAAAAATGTCAAAACTGTAACCGAAGCATTGGACAAAGTGGATGAAGAGGAATGGTTGACGCATCCGGTGGAAGAAAAAGAAGGGGAAGAGGTGTCACTCTGTCGCATGGAAACTAAATTGGATATTTATGATCTAGAGGAAGACGTGCGAGTAGTGGTTGATTGGGATGGAAAGGAAAGGGGCGAAAAACGTGCCCGTCTAGTAGTCAATAGTGCCTCAAAGGAGATGGAGGGCAAAGAAGTGGTGAAAACAGTACGACTACGCCAGCGGATTGAAATAAAGATAAACATAATGAAAATTTTACAAATTCTAACTCTACCCTTATCATGAGGTTTAACATATCGTTTGAATCGTCATGAGGTGGAGAACGTGGCTGGAGAAAATGTTTTAGTTATTGACGACCGAAAAGACAACCGAAAATTTTTACGCGAATATATCCTCGAACCTAATGGATATAAAACAATTGAAGGTGCCCACGGAATTGAAGGTCTTAAAATGGCGATGGATTATCAGCCAGATTTGATTATTTCTGATATTATGATGCCTAAAATGGGTGGGCTAGAACTTCTCGACACTTTGCGTCAAGAGGGTGTCAATATTCCTACAATTTTGATGACCTTTCATGGTTCTGAGGAGACGGCTGTTCAGGCGTTTCGATTGGGGGCACAAAATTACATCATCAAACCGTTTGCGATTGAGGAGATGTTGACCGCGATTGACCGAGCTTTAACCGAATCTCGGCTGAGGGAAGAACGGGATGAGTTGACCCAAACGCTACTCGGTGTCAACCAGCAGTTAGAGGGGAGACTGGAAGAGTTACGGTTTTTGTATGGGATTGGACGCTCTGTTACCTCGTTGCAGGATATCGAGCCGATATTGAATCGGATTGTGGAGGCGGCTGTCTATCTAACTAAGGCTGAGGAAGGCTCGCTGATGTTGCTCGACCCGACTTCGGGTGAGCTTTATTTGCGAGCGGCGCGTAATATTGGCGACAAACGAGCCAAATCATTCCGAGTTAAGGTGAATGACAGTTTAGCGGGTCAAGTTGTCCGTACTGGTCGCCCAGTGATGATTGGCGGTAGTAATCAGGATGATTCATTTAAGGTCATGACCGGATACTTTGTTAAGGCTCTGCTGAATGTCCCGCTAAAAGTTGGCAATCAGGTCATCGGAGTGCTAGCTATCAACAATAAGTCAGAGGTGCGAGCTTTTGACCAAAGTCATCTCCACTCGTTAACTGCGTTGGCAAACTATGCCAGTATCGCCATTGAAAATGCTCGGCTGTATGCTAAAGTTACTTCTGAGGCGGCAGAATCGAGCCGAGAGCTAGAAGAGGCGATTGAAGCCCGTAATACCGAGCTACAGCAATTGAATCTACAACTGCTCAAAACCGAAAAGTTAGCCGCGTTAGGGTACATGGCCGCGGGAATTGCTCGAGCCGTTGACCGGCCAATTAACCTTATTTTGAGCAACTTAGATACGCTAACCGAGCATAATAATAATCTAGAAGATAAAGAGCTATTAGTCTCGTTGGCAAAAGAGGCATTCCATTGTCGTAAAATTACCCGTAATCTGCTCGACTTCTCCGGCCAGCGGGAATATCATCCTGAACAGACCGATTTAAATCGAATGATTAAGCAGACTTGGTCTAACTATGTTAAAGACCATAAAAATGATAAGGTTAAAGTCATTCCGCAACTTAGTCCCAAACTCCCCAAAGTTTGGGTTGACCGAAGCCAAATGCAACAAAGTCTACTCTACCTAGTTCGAAACGCGTATCGTTCCATGAACAATGGGGGGACATTCCGTATCGTTAGCCGTTATGTCGATTCTGAGGTGCAAGTTATTTTTAGTAATACTGGGGCTGGCATGTCGCAAAAAGATTTACAACATATATTTGACCCGTTTTACGAGACCGAAAATCGAACGTATGGGCTTGACCTTTCTGTCGTTCACGGTATTATTACGCGGCATAAAGGAAAAATTAATGTCGAAAGTCAACCCGGACGCGGTACAACCTTCATTATTACCTTACCTAAAAGTGTGGTGGTTTAATGTCTATGCTTATTGGGCACGACTGGGCACTCGATTTGCTCGTTCAACAACAAGATAGTGACCAAACGCCACAGTCGTTATTAATTGCTGGGCCACCAAATATTGGTAAAAGCAGTTTGGCTCGTTATTTTATGCAACGGCTTCATTGTGAAAAGGATAATCCGCAAGAGAAGCCATGTAACGATTGTATCGCCTGCCGTAAGGTGTTACATGGTAATCATCCCGACCTGTTTATTTTTGATGAAGATGGCTCGTTAAAAATCGAGACAATTCGTACACTACAACGCATGCTCTCGCTTTCGGCGGTTGAGAGCCGTCATCGAGTGGCAATTTTATGTAACTTTGAGCAGGCCACCATTAGCGCCTCTAATGCTCTCCTAAAGACTTTAGAGGAGCCGGCCAACGGTGTCGTCATTATTTTGACCGCCTCTGACCCCGGAGCGCTATTACCGACTATCACTTCACGGTGCCAAATTTTGACGTTGCGCCCATTGCCCTCAAAACAGGTGTTGACCGCGTTACAAACCCATTGGCAGGTAGAACCAACACAGGC
Source organism: Anaerolineales bacterium HSG25 (assembly GCA_030377865.1). Lineage (GTDB taxonomy): Bacteria > Chloroflexota > Anaerolineae > 4572-78 > J111 > JAUCGB01. The sequence continues at coordinate 6,883 of JAUCGA010000056.1, forward strand.
CGAACTGTTGGCTCAACTCGCTACAGGTCGTTTGGGCTGGGCGGTTCGAGCGATAGAGGATGCAGAGTTGTTGACTCGCCGTCACCAATATCTACAAGATTTGTTGAACCTGTTATCGGCTAATCGAACCGAACGCTTGAATTATGCTTATAAGCTGAGTCAGGATGTAACCAAACTGAAGGAGGCGCTAATATTTTGGATAACAGTGTCTCGAGATTTAATGTTGATTCAAACTCAGTGCCAAACTCCAATCATCAACCTTGATTGGCATGATCCATTGGAAAAGCTGTCTAAACAGTTAACGATTAGCCAAGTTAGAGTCATGGTGGCACGGTTACGAAAAACATTGACTAATCTGGATAGAAATGTCAATCCTCGCTTGAATTTAGAAGTATCGTTATTAAAATTACCATTTACTCGCTAATAAAGAGCAAGAATAAATATGCCTAAAATTGTTGGGATTCGATTTAATCCCGTTACAAAAATATATTATTTTGACCCACAAAAGATTAGTGGCCTAAAAGCCGAAGACCGAGTTATTGTCCAAACAGCTCGAGGGATAGAGCTAGGAAAAATCGTAATACCGATTCGACATGTGCCAGCTAAAGAGATTAAGGGCGAACTGAAGCCGGTTGTACGTCGTGCTACACCCCTCGATTTGATTATGGCACAGGATTATAAAGCATCCGAAGCCTCAGCTCTCGAAACTTGTAAGCAACTGGTCAAAGATATGGATGTTCCCATGAAGGTGGTTCAAGCGAGCTACAGTTTTGATGGTAGCCGTCTGATGTTTGCCTTCACCTCTGACCAACGTGTCGATTTTAGAGACTTGGTCAAAGAGTTGGCGAAATCTCTAAAAACACGAATCGAGATGAAACAGATTGGTACCCGTGATGAGACCAAAGTTATTGATGGGTATGGTCGTTGTGGCCGTCAACTTTGTTGCTCAAGTTGGCTGACCGAGTTTCATCCTGTATCGATTCGCATGGCAAAACAACAAGGATTGCCTCTGGCTCCTTCTGAAATATCAGGTGTTTGTGGACGACTGTTGTGCTGTTTAGCTTATGAAGATAAAATGTATGTAGAGATTCGGAAAAAACTTCCCAAAGTTGGTAAACGAGTTCAACTAGCAGAAGGGCAAGGGGTTATTCGTGGTTTGAATATTCTAAAAGAGATGGTCATCGTTGAACTTGAGGATAACCAATCTTATGTGGAAGTGTCTACTGAAGAGATTGAACTAATCAAGCCGGGTAGTAAGCCTAAGCCTAAGCCAAAACCTAAAGAGCCGGCCACAGAAAAAACACCCGTTAAACCTCAACAGGGTGAAAGATCTCGACAAGGTGAAAAAGAAAAGCCTAAACAACGAGAGAAACGACGGCGACGGCGACCGCCCAAACGCTAAGGTAGCTCCAAGAAAATAAACCTCCCAAATGTCATGCCCGAATGTTGTTATCGGGCATCCATTTGTATGCAGAATGTGGATTCCCGCTAAAAGCATGCGGGAATGACATAGAGAATTTAATCAGTTTGGGAGATTTTAAAAGTTGGAACTGCCTAAATTGTTTTTTGAAATTCGGTTTAATAACAAAATTCGTGATAAAATTACTATTGCCAACTTTGCTTAAGTAAGCTAAACTGTTAAAACAGTTTGCAATAGGCTATTATCAACCTAATATATTCTGCCAATTTTAATAGAATTTGACATTCTCATTAACTATGGTTAGAATTGACCAAAGTTTAGTTGTTAAATTAAGCAAATAGCTGTACCGCAAAACAGATATAGGGTCGTCTCTTTTCATAATAAGCTAGATGGCTTATAATAGAGACATAACTTTTTAGAAACTATATAATACCCTTAAAAATGTAGGGTGTTAGTTTAAGATAGATATTGGTATAAATATCGGGAGGTTGATAAATGGCGCGTAAATGTAAGATTACGGGCAAAGGGCCAATGGCCGGAAACAATGTGTCACATGCCCAAAACCGTACAAAACGACGGTGGTTGCCCAATGTGCAGAAACGACGTATATATGTACCGGAAGAAGATCGTTGGGTTCGAGTACGTATGTCAACGCGGGCTTTGCGTTCAGTCACGAGAAAAGGTTTAATGCCTTACTTACGTGAGCAGGGTCTTACACTAAAAGATATAACGTAATGGCAGTTTTATTCTAGGTTAGTTGCAATCTGATTTCAAAGAAATTGTTACTAGGTATTTAACCTAATCAAAATAATCTCAAAAATGATAACTTAAAAGTGGAGTTTATAATATGGCAGAACCAAGTGGACTGTTTTACCCTAACTTGATGGCGCGTATTTACCTACAGGCATTAGAAGAGGTAATGGGAAAGAATGGTATTAACGCCCTGCTCAACCTGGCTAAGCTACCGCAATTAATCGACAATTATCCACCCGCAAATCTCAATAAAGAGTTTGACTTTGCTGATTTTGGAGCATTAGGTCAAGGTATTGTCGATATGTATGGCCCTCGTGGTGGTCGTGGTTTGGCACTCCGAGCTGGACGAGCTTCTTTCGCCGATGGGTTATCAAAATTTGGTGCAACAGCTGGAGCCGCTGACTTGGCGTTTAAAGTGTTGCCTACAGGTACAAAACTAAAAGTCGGGTTAAAAGCTTTAGCCGAAACGTTCACCAAATTTAGCGATCAACATTCTTCCTTAGCTGAAGATGGCGATCATTTTGTATACACGATCCATCAATGCCCTGTATGTTGGGGACGAAAAGAGGCTAAACCGATTTGTTATGGTGCTATTGGCATCTTGCAAGAAGGTTTACGCTGGGTTAGTGGCGGGAAAGATTTTAGAGTTGAAGAAATGGAATGTGTAGCCACGGGGCATGAAAACTGTGTGCTTCATATTTTCAAAGAACCACTCTAATTAATCTATCCCTACATAATATCATAGCCAATACATTAGACAATCACTCTAATGAATTTAGCTATAACACAAAAAAGAGGCACTTAAGTGTCTCTTTTTTGTGTTATAGCTAAATTCATCTATTATCAATTCTTTTATTGGTAAATATTCAGTAAACTCGCTAGAAAGAGCGTCAGAAACCCGATTCTCAAAGAAATCGGGTTTCTAGGGCGGTTTTACTGAACTTTTACTTTTATTGTGCCGTATGAGCCTGCTCAACCAAAGCCGGAATATTATTAAAGTCATCAATAATCATGGCCCGCCATTTAGGGTTACGCAAGGCCGCGGCTGGATGAAACATGGGAATAACCATCCGTTTTCCAATCTGTTTTGCCTGACCATGAATTTTAGTAATGGCCGCTCCCGGAAAGTAACGATGCATGGAAAATCGGCCTAAGGTGACAATAACTTTGGGATCTATTAATTCAATCTGACGTTCAAGATAATCTTTGCAGGCTTGTAGCTCATCGGGTTTTGGGTCTCGGTTTTTAGGAGGACGACATTTAACTACATTAGTGATAAAAACATCGGCTCGTTTATAGCCAATATTTCCTAATAACTCTTCTAATAAACGGCCTGAGGCACCCACAAAAGGGCGAGCTTGTTTGTCCTCGTTTGCACCGGGGCCTTCACCAATCATCATAACATCCGCTGGCGTAGGCCCCTCGCCCGGTACAGCCCGATTACGCTCGACATGCAAACCGCATTGTCGGCAGTCGCCAATTGTACAGGCTACTTGATGAATATCCATCCTAGATAAGGAATCGACAGAGGTCATGTCTACCAGCGCGGGTGGATAACCACTCACCCATTGTTTACTGCCGTATGCTTTACGAAACCACTCCCCTTTGGGACTTAACATCCAAATGTCCCCCCATGTTTCATCGACCAAGCTCATCCCTCGTACAATGTTATCACGCTCTTCGGGGCTGATTTCACCTTGGATACAGCGTTCGTTTGCCTGTTCAACTTGGGTTTGAAACTTAAAAAATCGGTTGCTCATGATATAGTTCTCCGGTTGAGTATTTTTTGGCTAACTGTTGTTTGATAATACACCCTCGATTTTGCATAAAGGTCTGATAATCGGGGGTGTTGATGGGTGGGGTGGTCAGAATGAGGGCCATTTCACCGTCGGGATAGTATTTAGGTCGTTCTCCGACGATATTAAATTGATATTTTTGATACAGTCGCATGGCTCGATGATTAGAGGCGCGTATCTCTAAGGTTGCTAGACGTAAGGAAGAGTAGCGTGCTTGTGACAAGAGATAAAATAATAGCCAGTCACCCAATTGTTGACCTTGCCATGTAGGATTTATCGACACTGTGGTAATATGAGCCTCGTCAGCTAAAGCCCAAAAACCGCCCACGCCAATGATTTTGTTGTTCATGGTCAATAGGTAGTTTTGAGCTAGATTCGGTTGTTCTAATTCGCGAGTGTAATCTTGGCGAGACCAATGGCTTTGATAAGCGGCCTGTTCGACGGTAATAACCATCGGTATATCCTCATGCCGCATTGGCCTGATATGGAGGTGAACTGTCACGGTGACGAGGCATAGATGGGGGCTAATGATTTTGAATCTTGATAATCATGGTTAGCAAATCGTTCTGCCGCGATCTCAGCGAGATAACCGGCTCGACGCAGGCGACTGGCCGGAGGTATGATTTGTGCTCGACGATTTGAGCCATGCTCTAACACCGAAGCTGACTCGCTGTCAATTTCACCGACACATAAACATGATTTTGTAATGGTAGGAGCCAACTCCTCAACATTAGTTACATACGGCTCCACCAGTACTTGCCAAACATTATCAACTTGATCGTAACATGTCGCTAAAATTCGGCCTCGTCCAGCCTGAACAATGGCCCAAACCGGCAGGCCATCTTTTTGAAATGGGTAGGCCACAATATCTAAGGTTGGCACACCGATTAATGGCAATCGGTAGGGTAAGGCTAGCCCCTTGGCTATTGCTAATCCAATGCGTACCCCGGTAAAGGACCCGGGGCCGATTGAAACGGCAATGGCAGTCAGGTCAGAAATTTGTATCTCTGCGCCCTTAAGCATGCGGACGATACGAGGCGTTAACTCGGTAGTGTGACGACGACCAGCAAACCAAGCTTCTTCGGCATGGAGGCCATCTTCAGTATATAATGCTAAACCAGCATATTGGGTGGCTGTATCAATGGCTAATATCATCGAGCAAATGTCCGTTTTTTAAATACTTTCAATAAATTTACAAATCGAGAGCCATAAGGGCGTAATACCACCCGTCGTCGCGTTTCACTTAGGTGGTATAACTCGACAACCATGTAAGCGTCAGGCAACACATCCATTGCTCGGTCAGCCCATTCAATCAGTGTCACTCCAGAATCATACATGTAATCCTCTAAACCAAAACTCATACCATCAACTGCACCAGTTAAGCGATATAAGTCGATATGATAAACTGGCAATCGTCCGTCATATTCGTTGACAAGAGTAAAAGTCGGTGATATAACTCGGTCAGTCACAGTTAGCCCCTGACAAATACCCTGTACCCAACGGGTTTTACCTGTACCTAACTCACCAACGAGGGCTATCACGTCGCTAGGTTCCAAGAGTGAACCAAGCCGTGCGCCCAAACGATGTGTTTGTAGTTCGCTATGACTAATGAAATCTAGGGTATTAGGTTCGAGGATTGGTGACACGATATCTAGATGGTGATGAATGATAAGGCAATAAAAATCGTTATTGACTTATCACTCGTCACGTTGGCACTCATTATACACATATTGTGGAGAGGGACAAAGCCTTGGTAAATATTCAGTGAACTTGTCAGAAGGAGCGTCAGAAACCCGATTTCTTAAAGAAATCAGGTTTCTAGGGCGGTTTTACTGAACTTTTACGCCTTTGGCAGAATTAAGAGAATTGTGGTATCATTATATATTGCTCAATCATCGACTGAGTAATCAAACTATCCTCTTTATAGAATTGGTATAAATTTATGCGTTATCTTATTGTTTCTGATGTCCACGCTAATTTAACTGCTTTTGAAGCTGTTTTGAATGATGCGGCTGGTTCGTATGAAAAAGTATGGTGTTTAGGGGACATGGTCGGCTACGGCCCCAACCCTAATGAATGTGTTGAGTTACTATTAACCCTTGACCATCTTTGTATTGCTGGTAATCATGATTGGGCGGTACTTGGTAAACTTGATATTGATGATTTTAACCCTGATGCCCGATACGCCACATTATGGACTAGAGAGCAGTTAACCTCGAATGTTAAAGAGTATCTTGACGAACTACCAACCAAACTCCTCGAAGAAGAGTTTTATACCCTTGTTCATGGTAGCCCACGGCATCATGTGTGGGAATATATCCTCTACCCGACGATTGCCCAACCAAACTTTGAGCATTTTGATACTCCCTACTGTTTTGTAGGACACACACACAGCCCCGTTATCTTTCGGCAAGCTGATAATCCTGATGACATGTGTGATGCACTTGTGCCGGTTTTTAACGCCGGGCCGATTCAGTTTGATGAATCACGCCTGATTGTCAACCCCGGTAGCGTCGGTCAACCTCGTGATGGTGATGCTAGAGCCGCTTATGGCCTATTAGACACTGAGGCGCGTACCTTTGAGTATCGGCGAGTGGCCTACAAAGTTGGTGAAATCCAAGAGAAGATGAAAGGGTATAATTTCCCACCTCGACTTTGGAATCGTTTAGCCTTTGGGTGGTAGATTAGCGAGCAATCTTCCTAACTAAAACTCGTATCTCCTGCAACCCTAACAAATAAGCCAATAGAAAATAGACCCCACCCCCTAAGATAATCCCCCATATATCGAGCCACCATGTTGTGGCGGGCAACAATAGCAGTGTGACGGCCATGCCACCTGTGGCGAGGCTCATTTTGGCTAATGCTGACCCAAATCCTGTTCGTACCAAGCCGCCCATCTCCGGGTGTAACAACCACAATAGCACCACCATCTCCAACATAACGGCAACTGAGTTCGCCAAAGCTAACCCCGCATGAGCCGGATAGCTCCACATAGCAAAGCCCCGCATCAAAATAATACTGAGTATGACGTTAATGATCATGGTTACAATGGCAATCATTACAGGTGTTCTGGTATTTTTTAGGGCATAAAACGCTCGTGTTGCAATCTCGACGACTGCATGGCCGATTAAACCCACCGAAAAGAAAGCCAACGCCCATACAGTTGCCTCGGTAGAGGTTGCGTCAAACTCACCCCGTTCAAATAGAAGCCGAATAATCGGTCGCCCCCAAATCACCAATCCTGCGGTTGCAGGCAGAGTCAAAAAAAGCATGCTTTGCAGGGTTGTCCCAAAGATATAGCGCATCTCGGAACGTTTACCTTGACTGACCAAAGTCGATAAGGTTGGAAACAGGGCCGTCGCCACCGATTGAGCAATAATTCCTTGGGGAAGTAACATGACAATCCAGCCATAGTTTAGGGCCGTCAAACTGCCGGTTGTCAGTTGAGTCGCCAGTATTGCATTGACCATAAAGTTGACCTGTACTGCGGCAATACCGACCATACGAGGCAACATCAACCCGATGACCTCATGCAGATTCTCATCATGCCAACCAAATACTGGCTGATATTTCATTTGATAGCGAACGAGACCCGGTATTTGTATCAGTAAATGCCCCAACGCGCCCAGCACTACGCCGATGGTCAATCCCTTTACGCCCCATGTTTCACCTAAGAAAACCGCCCCGAAAATTATCCCTAAATTGTAAATGACCGGAGCCAGCGCAGGGAGTAAAAAATGTTGATGGGCATTGAGAATTCCCATGACCACGCCGCTTACTCCAAAAATCATGGTTGAGATGAGCATCCAGCGCATTAACTCAATCGTTAATAGCTGTTGTGTAGTGGTTAAATCGGAATACAGATAACTCACCACTGTGGGGGCGAATATCGCCATGACGAGACACAGGAGACCCAACACCAGCAGAACGGTGTTGATGACGGCTGAAGCCAAGCGCCATGCGCCGAGCATGTCCTGTCGAGTTAAATGACCGGTAAAAACGGGAATAAAGGCCGACCCTAACGCTCCTCCCGAAACAGCATAAAACAAAAAATCTGGCACACGAAACGCGGCCAGATATGCGTCCATCTCGGCGGTGGTGCCAAATTGATAGGCAATCACCATCTCTCGAAAAAGCCCCAACGCTCGGCTGACGATGAATAGCGCCATCACCAGCGTTGCGGCTCGAAATAGTTTTGCGGTTGCGGATTGATTGTTAGCTGACAGTGTAACCTCTATGCTGTTCGTTTAGCTCGTTCAACTTCTCGGTCTAGTTCTAAAAGGGAAATATGGAAATCAGAAGTTTATCATTTCAACATGACTAAAACAATATTTGACAGGATTAACAGGATTACAAGTAAAAAAATCCTGTCAATCTTGTTAATCCTGTCAAAAAATGCTTTTGGTTTTATCAATATATCAGGTCATGAATGAGACAACAAACTCTTGATATAGTATGGCGTTAATTAAGTTATGTGAGGCTCGTAGTACCCAATTCATTGGTAAATATTCAGTGAACTCGCCAGAAAGAGCATCAGAAACCCGATTTCTCAAAGAAATCGGGTTTCTAGCATGGGCAAAAGTAGAATAGATTTAGGCAGTTGTCAAGCTATCTCGGACGCGGCTTAGACGGGCGTAAGCTTCATCAGCGACGGCTTTGAGGGAGGGGCTATCAACCACACCGAGCATGACCAACGGATCAACAATTGAGATGGTAGCTTGCCCGTCGTCGGTTTCGTAGACAATCACATTGCAGGGTAACAGTAAGCCAATTTCTAACTCGTTTTGCAGAGCTTGGTGCGCTAGATTGGGGTTACAAGCCCCTAAAATAACATAACGCCGGAACTCGGCATCAATCTTTTTCTTAAGGGTGGTTTTTACATCAATCTCGGTCAAAACGCCAAATCCCTCTGTTTTTAAAGCCGCGGTTACTTTTTCAATTGCCTCGGCGTAAGATAAATTCGTGGTTACTCGCAATCCATACTCGGTTGTCATTGTAAAGCTCCTTTTTGTAAGATAAAACCTTTTTAGAATAATTGACGGGTGCCGTGGCGTTCAGCTATTGCACCCGTTGGTCATGATAGGTGGCGACAGAGATTAAGGCAAGTTACTGGCTCTTTGGGTTTCCCGTGCAAAAGTCATAATTGTCCTACAAGGCTAAAAACTCAAGACCGCTAAAAGCGGCCTAAATAGCTGGCTTTAGCCTGCTTTAGCTATCAGCATCGGGATTTATTCCGATGTGTCATCAGTCAAGATAACAACATTAACGAATTATGAATTATGAATACGTTGTGCATCAAGAGAGTGGTTCAATCTTGAAGATTGAACCACTCTCGATCACGTAACTTGTCTAATCCTTGATTAATGTCGCTCACATGACGCACAGTTACTCCGTCGGTGGTGGCTCCATTGGCACACCTTCCCCATCCTCTGGAATCGGCTCAGGGGTGAAGGTGGCCGTATTTTCAGCCGGAGGCGGTTCGATAGCGATAGGCGTGTCCGTGGGCGTTAACTCCGGTTCGAGCGTGGCTGTAGCCTCTTCGGGGGGGATAGTCGCTGTCGGCTCCTCGATGGGTGGCGTATCGATTGGGAGTGACGCGGGTGTAATGGTTGGGAGTGGCGCGGGCGTATTCGTCAACGTTGGCGACGGAATAGGACTGTCGGTGCTAGTCGGAATTGGCGTGTCGGTCGCAATCGGAATCGGCGTGCTGGTCGCAATCGGAATCGGCGTGCTGGTCGCAATCGGAATTGGCGTGCTGGTCGGGGCGGTGGTCGGCGTATCCATAGGAATCGGGGTAAAGGTCGGCGGTAACGGCACCTCGGTCGGTGTTTCAGTCGGCAATGGAGTCGGGGTCACCGTCGGCGTATCGGTCGGCGGAACAACAATCGGCGCTTCCGTCGGGGTTGGCGTAATCGTCGGCAAGGGATTATTGACCAACACTCGGATTTGCGTCTCCTGCACCACGCCGGAGCGATTGACCACCGCTAGTTGGATGGTATACGGCCCGTTATCGACCTCGGTGCTGTCGAAACTGGCTAAGGCTCCGCCGGTGACAGGTTGGGTGGCTGGCCCATAAATCGGCATAAACGATTGCGGATTGGTGCCGACTCCCAATTCGATTTGATAATGAGAGAAGTTGGCCGCGGTGGCGATGCCTTCTAAAGTAATCACACCCTGAATCGAACTACCCTCTAACGGACTGCTGATTTTGGCTTTGATGTTGGCCGCGGGGCAGTTCTCCTCTGGTGGCTGAGGGATGCCCCAATTGAGCGCCCACTCCCGACCGTCGGGCGGAAAAACCTGATAATAACGCTCCTCAACATCATTCGGACATGCTTCGCTGGCTAACAAACCGCTCGGCCTATCAATCGGTATAAGCTGATGAATGTCATGCGTCGAGTCGAGCGGTGGCTGATTACGGTAGTAAATCTCCGGTCGGGTTTGGGGGCAGACCTGACTCGGAATCGTACCCGAATCGGCACAAATCTCAAACTGAACGATTTCGGGTGGAGTGTTGAAGTTCTGCACCGCCAAATCAGCATGCGCCTGCTCCATAAAGTTGTTCCATATCGGGCCAGCACCCGTCACCCCACTGATACCGTACATGGGCGTATTGTCAGAGTTTCCGACCCACACGCCGGTTACAAGACGGGGCGTATAACCGATTGTCCAGTTGTCTCGAAAATCGTTGGTCGTGCCGGTTTTAACCGCCGCCGGACGGCTCAATTGGAGCGCGCTGTTCGGGCCAAACGTATCTTGGCGAGCCTCATTGTCAGCCAACATGTGGGTCATTAAAAAAGCATGCTGAGGAGACAGAACGGCCTGTGGTTGTGGTTTGGCGGGTTCAATGACTCGCCCCAAACTGTCGGTAATCTGTAATATCGCGGTGGAGGGAGCCAACACACCCCCGTTTGCCATAGCCTGATAAGAGCCGGTCATCTCCAGCAAAGAGACCTCGCCCCCGCCCAACGCCAGCGCCAAACCATAATCAGGCCGAGTTAGGGTCGTGATGCCGAGTCGCCGGGTAAACTGGCGCAACTCCTCAATGCCGACCTGCTCCAGCGCCTTAACCGCCGGAATATTATAAGAGTTTGCCAAGGCATGCCGCAACAAGACTGGGCCACGAAAATCTTCATCATAGTTACGCGGTCGATAAACGCCACCCGCACCGTCCGGGTATTCAACCGGCACATCCATAAGCAGAGTGCTGGCCGTCCAATCCAACTGCTCAAACGCGGCCAGATAGACATGCGGCTTCATGGTCGAGCCGACCTGCCGTGGGGTGGTACTCAAATTGACCTGCCCCGAAATCGCCTCGTTATTAAAATCGGCGCTACCGACCATAGCCAGAATCTGCCCCGTCTGCACGTCGAGCGAAATTAGCGCCCCATTGGTGACGTTGTATCCGTTTAGCGCCGCCACCCGCTGACTGACTTGCGTTTCGGCTATTTCTTGCAAATACGGGTCGAGCGTGGTCTGCACCCGTAATCCGGCTCGATAGATATACTCGGTTGGCACAATCTGCTCCAACTCTTGCCGCACATAGTTGACAAAGTGAGGCGCATCAAGATTAAACTCAACCGGATAAAAATAGAGGTCGGTTTCGTAGGCCACTTGTGCTTCACTGGCGTTGATATAGCCCGATTCGACCATCAGCCGTAACACATCAGCCTGACGGTCTTTGGCTCCTTCCAGATTGGTGTATGGGTCATGCACTGCGGGCGACTGCGGCAATCCGGCCAGCATGGAGGCTTCAGCCAGCGATAAATCAGCCGCCGATTTGTTGAAATAGGTCTGCGAGGCGGCCTCGATACCGTAGGCTAAATTGCCATAATAGATCTGATTTAGGTAGATTTCGAGAATTTCCTCTTTGCTATACCGCCGACTAACCTCCACGGCCAATACGGCTTCCCGTACTTTACGGGTGTAACTGCGCTCGGTGCGCTCCTCTGGCAGTAGTACGTTACGAGCCAACTGTTGGGTGATGGTACTACCGCCGGAAACGATGTCCCCCTCGGTCAGGTTGTAGTAGACGGCTCGTATGATGGCTATCGGGTCGACTCCGACGTTGATGTAAAAGTTCTCGTCTTCGGTGGCGACGGTGGCGTTTCGCAGATGAGGCGAAATCTGGTTCAGGCTGACCCATGTTCGCCGCCCACCTTGGGGGTCGATAATCTCCCACAGCACATTGTCCTTGCTGTCTAAAATCTTAGTGGTGGCGAACTGTGCCGAGCGAGATTTTAGCTCATGCGCGGGTGGCAGTTGTGAAGCGATCCAGAAGTAGCCAATCATGCTGACCGCGAGGCCAAATATCAGCATGAAGATGGTCAAAACGGATAAGGTCGATAAGGTGCGGATGGTCGCCTTCCACCAACTTCGTTTGGGTTGTTTGTTGGGCGATTCTTTGGTCTTTTGCCGACTTCGTCCCGATTTAGTAGGGGGAACCGGCGGACGACGAGGCGGAGTTTGGCGCTGTCCAGCATGAGGTTGACGTGGCGCAGGTCGTTTGGGGGGTGCTGACGGAACCACCTGATTAGGCCGCGTCGGCGCTCGACGACGACTGCCATCTCTGGTCGGGGCTGGTTGGTTGGGGGGTGTGGTCTGACCTCGAGGTGGCTCTGTCTTGGCCGAGGCAGATGAATCGAAAAAGGAAAACGGTGGCGCGGTGGCGGTTAAATCGGTCTCGGTGCCGAGTTTTGGCGTATCTTGACGAGACAAACGCCGTCGAGCCACGGCCTCATCATCACTAATACGTCGTGCGGGTTCAGCCGGATTCGACCAGTCAGCAAAAAAGACCGGAATCGTGGGCTGGTTTGTTGGGTCAGTTACATGTACTGAAATTGGCAGGGTCTCGGTCGAGTGCGTTAAATCAAAATAACGGACACTAGGAATGTATAAACCGGGCAAGGCCGGACGAGGTGTCGGTTTGACCGGAGCTTGAGCCGAACGCATGGTCGGCTCCGAGTTGGGACGTGGTGAGCGAATGGTGCGCTCATCATTATCACCCAAACGAGGATGATGGGGACGGGTATCTGTTTTTTTGCGGTGTGGTTTGTTTGGATTTGACATGGCTAGATTCTTACTCCAGAGCTGTCAGGTTTTTAAAAACCTGACAGCTCTAGCGATTTATCATACGTTGTTTTATGGAGAGGATTACTGTTATAACATTATGTCTACTACAATTTTACTCTAATTGTTAGACGATGCCAAGCAGAGAATGGTTCCGAGGTAGAACTATCGGCGATGGTCATAGTTTCGGCCACCTACACATGTCATTCTGAGCGCCGACGCGTAGCTAGTGCGAAGAATCCGCCCTAAAGTAGCAGAATGGGGACTCTTCAACCTTCGGTTTCAGAGTGACATGGCCCAAACGACGACCAAGGCTCGCCTTTCATTGTTCCAACTCTACATAACAATGAGTCACATTTGGTCGAGTTTGGGGGCTGTGGTAGAATGTACTTGTCATAATGTAAGGGATATAAATGCAACAACTTAACGAACGGATTCAAAATGAAGGACTAAACTTGGGACGAGGCATCCTTAAAGTGGACAGTTTCCTCAACCATCAGGTTGACCCAGCCTTGATGTTAGCGGTGGGTCAAACCTTAGCCCGTCAGTTTGATGATTTGCCGATTACCAAGGTGCTAACCGCTGAAATCTCTGGTATTACCCCTGCCGTAATGACCGCTTTAGAGCTAGGCGTGCCCGTTGTGTACGCTCGCAAACAGAAGCCAATCACCATGCCGAAGCAGGTCTACCGACAGATGGCTCCCTCTCACACCAAAGGCCACAACGTCGAACTGCTGGTCTCTCCAGAGTTTTTGGGCGCTGATGATACCGTGCTGATTATTGATGATTTTTTGGCAACGGGCAACACCATCTCCGCCTTAATACAAATCTGCCAACAGGCTCAAGCTACCGTGTTGGGTGTCGGAACGGTGATCGAAAAGCGGTTTGAAGGTGGCCGAGAACGACTAGAATCGATTGGCCTGCGGGTTCGCTCTGCCGCCATCATTGAAAAAATGACTGCCTCTGAAATAATTCTAGCTAAGGATAGCTCCTCATGACAACTCCCTCCCGTGAAGCTGTAATTATTCTCGATTTTGGGTCTCAGTACAGCCAACTTATCGCCCGTCGAGTGCGTGAATTAGAGGTTTATTGTGAGCTAGTCCATTATGATGTTTCAGCTGACGATTTGGCTCATCTGAATGTGCGAGGTTTTATTTTGTCGGGCGGGCCAGCCAGCGTTTATGCTGACGGCGCACCGCATTTACCCGAATTTATCCTCAACAGTGGTCAACCAATTTTGGGAATCTGTTACGGCATGCAACTGTTGGCCTATCATTTAGGTGGCAAAGTTGACCCTAGCGACAAGCAGGAGTATGGCTCGGCAGAGATTATCCCCAATGAACAGAGCAATCTGCTGGTTGACAGTCCGCAACAGGTGTGGATGAGTCACGGCGACCATGTGGCTCAACTCCCCAATGGTTTTGAGCCGTTTGCCCACTCCACCAACTCTCCCTATGCCGTAATTGGTCATGTTGACCGGAAGATTTACGGTATCCAGTTCCACCCCGAAGTGACTCATACCCCTAACGGTAAAACGATTCTGCACAACTTTTTATACCGAATTTGCGACTGCTCTGGTGGTTGGACAACCGGCAACTTTATTGAAGAGAGTATCACCCAAATTCGAGAGCAGGTCGGCGAGGGGCAGGTGATTTGTGGCCTGTCTGGTGGTGTTGACTCCTCGGTGGTAGCGGCTCTACTCCATCGAGCCATCGGCAATCAGTTGACCTGTATCTTCGTCAATAACGGCCTCATGCGAAAAAATGAGCCGGAACAAGTCGCCCAAACCTTCCGCACCGAAATGGCCGCCAATCTGATTGCTACGGATGCGACCGAAGAGTTCTTGTCAGCCTTAGCCGGAGTAACTGACCCTGAACGGAAGCGAAAAATCATCGGTGAGAAATTTATTCGCATCTTTGAAGCGGAAGCCCGCAATTTGGGACAGGTCGATTTTTTGGCTCAAGGCACACTTTATCCCGATGTTATCGAGAGCGCGGTAGCCGGTAAACAAGGCGCGGCCACAACCATCAAAACCCATCATAATGTGGGCGGTCTGCCCGACGACATGCAGTTCGGCCTGATTGAACCGTTGCGCTACCTATTTAAGGACGAGGTACGAGCCGTCGGTGAGGCACTGGGGCTACCACATCGCATGGTTTGGCGACACCCCTTCCCCGGCCCTGGATTAGCAGTACGCATTTTGGGCGAAATTACATGGGAACGGCTAGAAACCTTACGGGATGCTGACGCGATATTTATGGAAGAGTTATGGAATTCCGACTGGTATCATCAGACCTCACAAGCCTTTGCGGTCTTGCTTCCGGTTAAAACGGTCGGGGTTATGGGTGATGGTCGCACCTATGCTGATGTGATTGCCTTACGAGCTGTTACGACCGACGATTTTATGACCGCCGATTGGGCCAAACTGCCCACCGATTTATTAGCACTAACCAGCAATCGCATCGTCAACGAGGTAGCTAAGGTCAATCGAGTCGTTTATGATGTGAGTAGCAAACCCCCCGCCACGATTGAATGGGAATAAAGAAAGTAAATATTCAGTGAACTCGCCAGAAAGAGCATCAGAAACCCGATTTCTCAAAGAAATCGGGTTTCTAGAGTACTTTACTGAACTTTTACTAAAGAAACTTGTTAAAAAGTCAGGTGTCCACATGAGGGTAGCGGATGTGTATCCGCTACCCATACTAGGCGGGTAGCGCGAAGCCTCCTTGAAGGAGGATATACCTGCCAAATACCCGTTGCGATTACATAATCGCAACGATCAGGAATATGTTCCCAATCTGGAGATTGGGAACGAGGGGAACGGGGTGAGCTTGTCGAAATCAACGGCCTTCGACAGGTTCAGGCCACGAATTTTGGATAGATACGTAGTAAGGAGCAAAAAATGACTGCTGAAATAACGACCCTTGTCGGTCAACTAAAAATTATGAACGGAACTTGGCAAAGCAACGCCCTCAACCAAGTGGCCGTGCGTGAACCCAAAGCAACAGATAGCCTTGGGCGTGGTAAGGGTGACTTGTTCGTGTTGACTGACGTACTTGGCTCGGCAGAAGACTATCATCATCTGGAGCAACGGTTAGCCGAAATCGTGCGTGATGTCTACTATCTGGCTCGTGGCTCGGTAACGGCTAGTCTGCGGCGAGCGATTCAGGCGGCCTGTGACCATCTCTATCAACATAACGCCCAAATCGAGGTGGATGACCGCGTCGTTGGTGGCATCGTCGCTTTGGCAGTTTGTCAGGAAAATGTATTTGTGGTCCAAGTTGGCCCGACAGCGATTTATACTATCTCTGGTGATTATGTAAAACGGTATCCAACTAACTCCATTTGGCTCGACGACCGCACCACCTCCGAAAAAGATGAGTTGGCTTTGGGAATCACCTCCTTTATCGAGCCAAACATCTATCATGTTGAAGTGAATCCACAAGACGTGCTGGTTCTGGCCGATAGCGACCTAGTTAACGAACTGTCTCCGCAAGATGTAGCTGAGGCCGTGACCTTACAGAATATTCGGACAGCCATCAAAAATTTGGGGCAAGCGGCTAACAATAAAGATTGTTCGGCCTTGGCCTTAACGGTTGTTGAGGATACAAACAGTTCTGGATTTGGTGGGTTGAACATGCCTACCTCAACCCATCTGCATCGTTTGTTACCGACTCGCGAAGAATCGGATACCGATGCTAATGGTATTCCAACGGCTTTTCCCATATCTGCTACGGCCACAGGGCCTAGTCCGCTTGACCGCTTGACTCCCATGGTTGACTGGGTCAAACAGGCATTTAGCCCCGCGCCGACAATTTATACCCCGCAAGCCTACTCAACCGCCGAAACATCTCAGGAGTCATTTGCGCCAGCCTCATCGCTCGATGTAAGCACCCCACCGTCAATGGATACGGCCACACCACCCGACATGCCAACCTCATCACCCCTAAAAGAGACGGCCTCAGCACCGTATATAACAACCAGCGTCATGGCCTCTGCCACGCCGCATCCTTCTTTTGAACCACAACTGCAAGAGACTCCAAGCGGCCTACAGTCGGCCATGCAGGGTTTAACCGGCCTCTTTTTGATGATGGTGGCAGGTTTTGCGGAGGGTCTCAAATCGTTGTTAGGGGCTGTATCACCCGATGAGAATGAAGACACACCTCGCCAAGCTGGATTACAGGCCGCTGAAACCTCAAGTTCACCGCTCGTCTCATGGAAGATGTTGCTCGGTGTGGCAATTGCCATTCCGATAGTGATTATGGCAATTGTAGCGATTAGTTATCTTCGTACCGAACGTTTACGGGAAGCTGAGTACACGACTCTGGTGACTACCGCTCAAGAAAAAGTGTCTCAAAGTGCTATAGTTGATAGTGGGTCGGCGATGATGCTCATGGCTGAGGCCGAGAACATGCTGGCTCAAGCCGAGCAGATTAAACTCGGTCAGCCAGAAGTAGCGACCTTGCGACAACAAATCGCCGCAGAAACCGACACCATCGGCAAAGTACAGCGACTCTACCATCTGCCCCATTTACGCAGTTATACCGATGCCGGAACCAGCCTCAAGTCGATTTTGGTACAGGGTGTTGAGCTATATGTGGCCGATACCGGAACCAATCGAGTTTTCCACCATCAGATAGATAGCATGGGAGACGGTCTTTTGTCCGACGATAGCAGTGTTTTGCTAATGCAACAGGGACAAGTGGTCGATGATATTACCATTAATGGTTTAACTGACATGGTCTGGATGCCCTCTGGGGGCAATCGACAAACGAGTGACCTGCTGGTTCTCAGCGGCAGTGGTTTATTAGAATACAACCCCAACTGGGGTGTAACCACATCGGCTTTAGCAGGCATAGAAAAACTGTCACAGGCTGTCGCCGCCGAAAGTTTCTTCGGTAACTTTTATCTGTTAGATCGACAAGCAAACACGATTCTGCGCTATCTACCTACTGCTGATGGATATGGCGCACTGCCCGAAAGTTACTTCCCTGCCGACCAACCTATTGACTTGAGTCAAGCGGTTGACTTCTCGATTGACGGAGCGGTTTATGTACTGTTTCAAGATGGTCGAGTCAGCAAATTTAGAAGCGGTCGCCCCGATGAGTTTGCTTTGACCGGACTAGATAAACCGCTCAAAGCACCGGTCTCTATCTTCACTGCTCCCGATGAGGAAGTGCAACATATCTACATTGCCGATGCCGGAAATCAGCGGATCGTTCAGCTAAACAAAGATGGCAGTTTTGTACGACAATTTAAGCCTGCCGTCGGAGAGGCGGTCAGCTTTGCCAACTTACAAGATATTTTCGTGGACGAAATTAGCCAGAGAATCTATATTCTTGACAGCAACAATCTCTATATGGGTGACATGCCCGCTTTGGCCGAGTAAATTCTCGGTGGTCTATAAAACAAAAGGCTCTTTTCTCAATTGAGAAAAGAGCCTTTTTGGTTTCAAACAGAATATGAATATCGTCTTTTACCATCCTATTCTAAAACAACTGAAACCAAAAACGGTTGAACAATAATCATCACCGAAAGTGTCAACCGAATTGAATGACTAAAATATGTTCCGTGAGCGGTCTCGGCAAATTGACAACCACCCGACTTTCGAAGAAGGGTAGTCCTACCTATGCAAAACTGCCTTTATTTGTCGGTTTTGATGATAAAAAATTGAATTTCTTTGGCTTTTTTCTCTTCTTTGCGTTAACGCAAAGAAGACTATTGTCTGTTATGGTATAATTGCTAACCTACCCTATATGTCCTATTGACCAAAGAATATTTACCATTTTAAATAGCAATTGTAAAAGTAGTGTTTTTAAGGAGGTGTTGCCTATCAAATAGTATAAATACCGACTATCTAATTAAGTACGGCAGTTTGAGTATACAAGGTTATTATCTACTAATACAAATCGTTGTAACCCTTTATCTATAAGGGCTACAACGAAAACCAAGTTGTATTGGTAGAATGTGCTAACTTACCAAAGTGTCGCACCTTAAGTTGATAGTCTTGTTAGCCAAAATTATGCAACAACAACAATGACGTTATTGTAGTAAATATAGTAAATGGAGTAACACCATGAAAAAATTAGTAATACTTGCCAGTTTTGTTTTATTAGTAGCGATGGTAGCGGCCCAATGTGGTACTATAGCCTTGCCAGAATCAGCCTCTCCAACTAATCCACAAGAAGTTGCCGTTGAACAGACCAACTCTGATGATTTAGGAATTCCGAACTTAGATTTTGAAGCACCTCAATTTGTTGGTGCTAAGTCTTGCGGGGAAGCGGATTGTCACGTAGATACTTATGACTCTTTTATGAAGACCGGACACCCCTACAAGCTCAACAAAGTGGTCGATGGTCAATCACCAGAATATCCTTTCTCTGAGGTTCCCGACCCACCGGATGGGTATACTTGGGATGACATCACTTATGTTATCGGTGGTTATGGCTGGAAGGCTCGTTTTCTCGACAAAGATGGGTACATCATCACTGGCGATGAAAACGCCACCACTCAGTACAATCTATACAATGAAGACCTTGACATGGGCGATAATTGGGTAGGCTATCATGCTGGCGAAGAAAACGTACCCTACGACTGTGGTTCGTGTCACACCACTAATTACCAACCCGATGGGCATCAGGATGATCTACCCGGTATTACCGGCACGTGGAGCGAAACCGGTGTTCAATGTGAAGAGTGCCATGGCCCCGGTAGCCAGCACAACGAAGATCCTTATCTGGTTAAAATGAAAGTTGACCGCGACTCTGAACAGTGTGGTCAGTGTCATATTCGGGGTGAGGTTGAGTCGATTAATGCCAGTGGTGGTTTCATCAAGCATCACGAGCAGTACGAAGAGATGTTTGAATCCAAAAAACGGCTGATGAGGTGTGTGGATTGTCACAATCCGCACGAAACCGTTAAATACGCCAATGGCCTGGGTATCAGGACATCTTGCAAGAACTGCCATTTTGAAGAAGCAAAATTCCAAAAAATTACGGATCGCAAACATGCCAGTTGTATTGAGTGCCATATGCCGCGCATCAGTAAGAACGCTCTGGGAGATGTGGATCGCTATACCGGAGACCTGCGTACTCACTTGATGGGCATCAATCCCTTTGAAACTGTTCAGTTTGATGAAGAAGGTGCGACCTCCCAGCCTTATCTGGCACTAGATTTTGCATGTAAGAGTTGTCACTACGAGGGCGGACCGGCCAGCGTTGAAACAGATGAAGTTTTGATGGAGTTTTCTCTGGGGCATCATGAACGCGACCAGATTGGCAGTTACAACGAAGAATAATCTTAATATATGCTTCTGCGGTCTTTCAGAGTAAATATTCAGTGAACTTGCCAAAAGGAGCGTCAGAAACCCGATTTCTCAAAAAAATCGGGTTTCTAGGGCGGTTTTACTGAACTTTTACCTTTCAGATAAACTTTCCCGCAAGTTTAGAACTTGCAGAAAGATGAATTTCTGAAAAAACTGTAGAACAAAATCATACGGGTACACAGATACTTCTCAAAAAAGTCTGTGTACCCATTTTTGATATTAGTTAGCCAGAAAAGTTCTCACCAATACCCTAAAGGTTTTTGAAACCTTTAGGGTATTGGGTTGTTCAGTTCTCCATGCTTGTCACGCTACAAGCGTGACAAGCATGGTCTCATGTTTGACAAAATTACTGTAGGTGACGCTTGTAGCGTCACGATTATGCCCATATAGATTAGAACTGAACAGCCCTTTAGGTACGATTGAAATCACTGCCAGCACTAATCGTAAAATCCAAAATATCCAAAATTGTAATGAGGAATCATCATGAAAAAATTCATTCTGCTGACAACACTGATTTTAGTGATAGCCTTGACAACTGCTTGCACCGGAGAACCTGGCCCGCAAGGCCCGATTGGAGTAGCCGGGCCGCCCGGTCAGGCAGGCCCTGCCGGAGCAGATGGGCTACCCGGCGTATCGGGTGCTGACGGGAGAGACGGCGAGGATGGTGTAAGCTATACCCCCCCAAATTATGTTGGTGCCGAGGCATGTGAGGAATGTCATGAAGATATTTACAAATCTTTTATGAAAACCGGACATCCCTACAAACTCAATAAAGTCGTCGATGGTCAACGCCCAAAGTACCCTTATTCTGAAGTTAATAAACCACCCGAAGGCTACACTTGGGATGATATTTCCTACGTCATCGGCGGATATGGTTGGAAAGCCCGTTTTATCGACAAAGAAGGCTACATCATCACCGGTGCCGATGAAGATGCCCAAACACAGTACAACCTATACAATAAAGACCTTGATATGGGCGATAATTGGGTGGGCTATCATGCTGGCGAAGAAAACGTACCCTACGACTGCGGCTCGTGCCACACCACCGGCTATGACGATGAAGAGGGAACTCATCAGGACGGATTGCCCGGTATTGTTGGTACTTGGGTCGAACCGGGCGTTCAGTGCGAGGAATGTCACGGCCCCGGCGAAAATCATGTAAATAACCCCAAACTGGTTTCTGTAAAAGTTGACCGTGATGCAGAGGCTTGTGGCAAATGCCATGTTCGAGGTGATGTAACAGAGATAGATGCTAGCGGTGGCTTCATTAAGCATCACGAGCAGTACGAAGAGTTGTTTGAATCTAAGAAGCGGGTAATGGACTGCATTGATTGCCATGACCCGCATCAAAGCGTTAAGTACGCTAAGGGTTTAGGTATCAAAACAGCTTGCGAAAATTGCCATTTTGAGAATGTTGATTTGCAAAAAATCACGGATCGAAAACACGCCGAATGTGTTGATTGCCACATGCCTCGCGTTACCAAGAGTGCTTTGGGCGACCTTGAGCGATTTAGCGGCGACCTGCGTACACATTTGATGGCTATCAACCCTCGTTCCTTGACCCAATTTGATGAGGAAGGCGCGGTATCCAAGCCCTATCTCAGCTTGGATTTTGCTTGCAAAAGTTGCCACTACGAGGGCGGCTCGGCTACCGTTGAATCGGATGAGGTTATGATGGAGTTTGCCATAGGTCATCATGACCGTGATTTGGTGGGTAGCTACAACGAGGGGAATCAAGAAGAACAACCCGAAGAAAAGTCGTCATCTAATAATAAGTAAACTTAACGTTTGTAGTAGGCGATTCGTCGCCCTCAAAGGCACTAAAGTGCCTACTACGAACTTCTTAAGTTGACAATCATGGAATTAGTTGTATATAGTCCAGATTTTAAAGGTTTTCATTCTGACGAGAAAAATTATGTCACAAAAAGCGTTGATGTTACTATTTGGCCTACTTGTTTTGGCAATTACGGGGGTTGGTTTCTTTTCGGTAGAGTTTACTTATGCGGATGGCCCTCCGGGCGATTACGCCTGTCGAGGCTGTCATGGCAATAACCAGCGTGAGTTGACCCTTCCTTCCGAAGAGACACTTTCTTTGCATGTTCCTCTAGGCGCGTTGAACAACTCACCGCACAACCTTAATCTCGACATGCCGGTTTTATGCCAAGATTGCCACCGGACCCGGATTCACTACCAATATCCTCACCAGCCTCTCACCGCTCAAACTCGGCAAGATTTCAGACGATCTACTTCAGAACAATGCCAAGATTGCCATTACCCACACAGCCCACTGCATGCCCCTGACCAGCCTGACCCTGAGTCTCCAGTTTGTGTCGATTGCCACGGAAGCCATGAAATAGATTATGCCGACGATATTCTCAACAGTATGCCCTCGGCCTGTATTGCTTGCCACACCGAACAAACATCGGAGTGGGCCACCGACTTCATAGCGCCTCGGTTAGGGGTGGGGCAAGCTGCCGAAGGTTACGTGGGCAGTGACCGTTGCGGTGGCTGTCACGAGGAAAAATATTTCTCATGGCGTGAAACGTTGCATGCCAAAATGATTCAAGACCCAACAGTTGATCTCGATGCTGTTGTCGGCGACTTTAATCAACCTGATACGGATTTAACATTTAGTCGTGATGTTGTATCTTACACTATCGGCAACCGTTGGAAACAACAATATATTACCAAATCTGGCGCGGATGAGTTTCATGTTTTGCCTGCTCAATGGAATATAGAAGCGAAGGAGTGGGTGTCCTATGCTTCTCCTGATGAGGATTGGCGACAGGCATGTGGCTCGTGCCATGTAACGGGGTTGGATACCCAAACATGGGGATTTGCCGAGTTTGGTGTGGGATGCGAGAGTTGTCATGGTATGGGTGCAGACCATGCAAACGACCCTGAAAACGTCAACCTCTTTACCGAGGTGGATGATCAGGTCTGCGGAGCCTGCCATAGCCGAGGTGTCTCGCCTGATGGATTTGACTTCCCGGCCACTTATCGCCCCGGCGACACCCTAACCGACCACTTCACCTTCACCAGTGACAAAAACGACCTTTGGCCCGATGGCAGTGCTAAAAAACATCATCAACAGTATATCGATTGGCAACAGAATAAAGTCATGAGGTTATCTGGTAAGGTAAACTGTGTCACTTGCCATGCGGTTCATGACTCCGGCACCAGTCACAGTCAACTTATCGAACCGATTGAGAACCTGTGTATCCAATGTCATAGCGATAAAAAAGCAATTATCAACCATACCCCTTACCACGACCAAGCGATTAACAACTATCAATTTAATTGTGCAGATTGTCACATGCCAAATATGGCAATCAATACCATTGCATACGACGGCCATAACCACACATTCCATCAGCCTGACCCCGAAACAACCCTTGAGCAGGGTGGCCCTGAGGTCATGTTCAATGCCTGTAATGGTTGTCACACCACCCCAGATGAATCGGCCCAATGGGCCGCGGATACTGTTGCTTATGTAAAAACAATCGTCACCCCTGCGCCAATATCTTTCTTTGGTCCTGGACCTACACCCACATCTCCACCTGTGCCAACACCACTCCCCTCGGTGGGTGAGCCAGCTAAAATCTACCGCGTAGAAACAGGATACTGGTTACGTATCCTACTGATATTTGGTAGTATATTGGCAGTTTTTGGTAGTCTCTATTTAGGAACGCTCATCTGGTTTGACAGGACACCAAAAGGAGATGATCATGTTTAAGACTATATTAAATCTTATAAACCGAGTTATTACACCAAGGCGTACACGGCCTTTATGGATTAGACTGTTGCCTTATGCCTTTTTAATTGCTGTTGGTCTGCTTATTTTTGCCCTGACCGGAGCTACTTGGGAATATACCAATAGTTCTCAATTTTGTGGGACGCAGTGCCATACCATGCCCCCTGAATACGCGGCCTATCAGTTTTCGCCCCATGCTCGGGTTAACTGTGTGGAATGTCATATTGGTCGAGCTTTTATTGCCACCCAGTTCACCCGTAAAGCTGGTGATTTAAGCCATGTCATCAGCTATCTTGGGGCAGAATACGAGGTACCCCTGCATATCAAACATCTACGCCCAGCCAACCAGATTTGTGAACGATGTCATAATCCTGAAAAATTCTCTGACAACAGCTTAAAAAAGTTTGAGCGTTTTAGCGCGGAGAGAAATAACGAGCCCTCCATCACCTATTTAACCTTCAAAACAGGCGGAGGAATGGCAGAAGAAGGGCTAGGAAAGGGAATTCATTGGCATATCAATAATACAGTCGAATATATTGCTACTGATGAATCCTATCTGGCCCAAGAAATCCCTTGGGTTCGCCTAACCCGTCCTGATGGCAGTACGGAGGTATATGTAGATATTGAAGCAGACCTACCATCTGATTTTGCCATGAAAAACGAAGAACATCTCCATATTATGGACTGTACATCCTGCCACAATCGTATTGCTCACCAGTTCCGCCGACCATCGGACACGATAGATGAGGCCATGTCTCGTGGCCTGATTTCGCCAGAGATTCCTTACTTCAAACAAAATGCGCTGGCGGTCATGGAGCGTAAATATCCCTCTATGGAGGAAGCCAATAAAGCTATTCGCAGGTTGCGCCAATATTATCAGGTTCATTGGCCTGATTATTACGCTCAACATCCCGAAATCGTCAATAATGGGATTGAAACCTTATTAGGCATTTATGAAAATACGGTTTTTCCAACAATGGATGTAAGTTGGAATACTCACCCCAATAACCAAGGCCATACGGCCACCGCGGGCTGTTTTCGGTGTCATGATGGCAAACATCTCAACGAACAACAGGAAACGATTCGGTTAGAATGTAACCTGTGTCATTCCGTTCCTCTTAAAAACCAGGTTGATGGCACTTCTCCAGTTCTACCCGTTTCCGCTCAGTTTGAGCCAGAATCCCATGCCGATAGCAACTGGGTCTCGCAACACCGGTTCCAGTTTAATGATACCTGTGAGGGTTGTCATACGGTGGAAAATCCCGGTGGCAGTGATGATATCAGCTATTGTGCCAACAGCGGTTGCCACGCGATGGAGGGGGATTATACTGGCTTGAATTCTGCCGAGTTAATCAAGCGGACAAATATTCTGTCTGCCGATTCGCCCACTCATCCAGAGGTTGCGCTCACATGGTCGGCCTTAATCAAGCCGATTTTGGTTGAACGGTGTGTGGTATGCCACAATCCAGACAACCCGAACGCGGACATCGACCTAACCAGCTACGAAGGTGTGTTAACCACCGTCACCAAAGAAGATGCAACGAACAGCCCCTTAATTCAAGTACAACTAGACAAGCACCCCAACCGCCTCCCCGCGGATTCGTTGACATGGTTCACAGAATGGATTGAAGCAGGTATGCCGAAGTAATGTATTGGCGATTCAGTGATTCGGCAAAAGGCCGTCAACAATTTAATGTTGACGGCCTTTTTATTTGTCGGTTTTGATGATAAAAAATTGAATTTTTTTAGTTTTTTTTTTTTTTTGAAATCTTCTTTGCGTTAACGCAAAGAAGATTTTTATTAATTGTGGTAAACTGCATAAACGTGATTTAATTCACAAGTCAGGTTGATGTTGAAATCGAAGTGTAGCGGCTTTAGCTGTTGCCTAAAATATTGCACTCCAACATCATCTAAATCATCGTAGAAGTTAGTATAAAGGAGGAAGTTGTGAGAAAAGTTGTTATAGTTATCGGTATGTTAGTTTTAGCAGTAGGGGCATTGTTTATGATGGAACAGCCCTCTGTGCAAGCCTTAGAAGAGGCAGAAGCAATGGTAGAGCCGGTTGCCCTGTACCAAGGTGGCGATCAAGAAGGTTGTTTAACCTGTCACGATGGGATTGAAAATATTCGTGAAGAAGATAGTGGTATGATGGTCGCGCTTAGTGCGATGGGCGAATGTACCGCTTGTCATGGTGGTGATCCCTCAGTGACCTTGGCCGAAGGCGATGTCATTAGCGATACCGCCACGGTTGAAGCCGCTCATACGCCTACTGGTCGGCTGGATGAGTTCTTCCCCGACCCGGGTAGTTTATGGGTTGCCGACCAAACCTGTGGTCTTTGTCACCCGGGTTATGTTGATGCTTTAGAGCGTTCTTTGATGAACACCGAAGCCGGTAAAATTCAAGGAAACCTGTGGTCATGGGGTATTCAAGAAGACCAACATGTAATTTATGGGAACTATGATGTGGAAGGTGCTGAGACCATTTTGGGTAATGACACCTACAAAGAACACATGACTGCTATGAAAGAGAAGTTCCCCGACCAATTCCCCGAATCATTAGAAATGCTCCCAAACCCAACCGTTGAAGAGATTGAAGCTGACCCGAAATTGGCTGGTTTCACTTATCAACGTCAGCAATGTCAGCGTTGTCACGTGGCAGTCAAAGGTCGCCCTAAACGAGGTGACTGGCGCGGCATGGGTTGTTCATCCTGTCACATTCCTTATAGCAACGAAGGGTTGTACGAAGGGGCTGACCAGACAATTGATAAAACAGAATCTGGACACATGTTAATCCACTCTATTCAAGGAACTCGCGAAGCCCGTAACGGTATTCCAACTGAAACCTGTAACACTTGCCATAACCGTGGTAAACGAATTGGGGTCAGCTATCAAGGGATTATGGAGTTCCCCTATGGTACTCCGTTTGATGAAAATGGTGGTAAACAACCTAAGTTACACACCAAACAGTATCTCTTTATTAAGTCTGATTTGCACCATGAGCAGGAAAGTCGCCCTGAAAATCCCGAAGGTGGTCTGCTTTGTCAAGACTGCCATACCAGTATCGACATGCATGGGGACGGGAATATCTTCGGGACAACCTTGGCTCAAGTCGAGATTGAATGTACCGACTGTCATGGGACAACCGTCGAATATCCGTGGGAACTCCCCATCGGCTATGGCGAAGAGTTTGGCGAAGATTTGGCCGAGGCTGAGGCTCGTGGTGTTGGCACAAAGGACGATTTAGAAGATGGTGGTAATTATGCAACCTTGTATGATGAGCAAGATGGTTATCTGCTGACCAGCCGAGGGAACGCCTTTGGTAACGTGGTTCTTCAAACAGATGGCACGGTCATGGTTCATTCCGCCACGGGTAACGATTTCCTTGTGCCAGTCCTGAAGCAACTTTCCGAAGATGGTGAGTGGAAGAATCAGGATGCTCAAGTAGCGATGGAAAGCGTCGGCGCTCACATGGACAAAATGGAATGTTACGCCTGCCATGCTGACTGGGCTCCTCAATGTTATGGCTGTCATGTTAGTGTGAACTACAGTGTTGACGCTGATGGTAATCCATTGGTAGATACTGACTGGGTGGCGACGGCTAATCAGAAAGATAGCGGTGACAAGTACGATAACTTCATCAAATCTCCCGGTAAAGTCAGCGAAAGCCGCTCTTATCTCCGGTGGGAAGAACCTGTTCTAGGTGTCAATGGTGAAGGTCGAGTCACACCACTTATTCCGGGTTGTCAAGTGATCTTTACCGTCCGTGACCGTGAAGGCAACGTTCTGACCCAAAATGAGATTGGTCGTACTCCGGCCAATGTCGAAGGGGCTGGTGCAGAAGGACAACGTGGTCTCGACATGGCTCCAGTACAGCCCCACACTGCTGGACGTGAAGCCCGCCGTTGTGAAAGTTGTCACGGCAACCCCAAAGCGTTAGGCTATGGGATTGATGGTGGACGTTTCATGCAAGGGTATGAAGTAGATCGTTATGTTGATCTATATAATCCTGATGGTAGTGTCATGCCAGAGAACGCTCAGGTACAAATGCAGGCTATTCCTGATTTGCCTATGGATTTGAGTCAAATTGTTGACCCAGAAACCGGTGAGCAGTTACAAACCGTTGGCTCACACTGGCCCGATTCAGGCCCATTGACCGAAGACCAACGCACCCGCATGGAACGTACTGGTGTCTGTATGGGTTGTCACCAAAATATGGCTGATGAATCGTTCTGGACCGATAAAGTTATCGCCAAGTTTGGTACGGTTATGAGCAATGATGAGCATATTGATGTGATGAACCAAATCATTCAAGAAGCCGTGAAAGATGCCGTTGAAGAGTAGTGGTTAAGTGTGATTTTCTGATGAGTCCAAAGTCTGTTAGACTCTAGAATTGCAATGTATTAAGATAACCATTAAGGAAGTTCTAAAATTTAAAACCTCCCAAAACCATTGTGACACTCTACCCCCTCCCAGCCTCCCCCTGCTAGGGGGAGGAGCCGCTTCCCCCCTAGCAGGGGGGACTGAGGGGGGTAGAGACTCTGCTCAATTTGGGAG
>JAUCGA010000057.1 GCA_030377865.1 Anaerolineales bacterium HSG25
TGTTCAGTTCTCCATGCTTGTCACGCTACAAGCGTGACCTACACGGCCTCATGTCTGACAAAATTACTGTAGGTGACGCTTGTAGCGTCACGATTATGCTCATATAGATTAGAACTGAACAACCCTTCCCTCCCAGCCTCCCCCTGCTAGGGGGAGGAGCC
Organism: Anaerolineales bacterium HSG25; assembly: GCA_030377865.1. GTDB lineage: Bacteria > Chloroflexota > Anaerolineae > 4572-78 > J111 > JAUCGB01. The sequence goes on from JAUCGA010000057.1 coordinate 162, forward strand.
GCTTCCCCCCTAGCAGGGGGGACTGAGGGGGGTAGAGACTCTGCTCAATTTGGGAGATTTATTTTCTTGGAATTGCCTGGGATAAAACTTTTCTGGAGAACTATAACTGAGACATCACGTTTCACGTTTCACGCTTCATTCTAATGACCCTACAACAAACAACAAGCACTGTATTTCAAGAAAAATTCGGCTCACCGGCGACCCACTTCTTTCGAGCGCCGGGTCGAGTCAACCTTATCGGTGAACATACCGACTATAACGATGGCTTCGTCCTGCCCTGTGCCATCAATTACGAAACAGTCATCGCTATCCGACCCCGTACCGACAGTTTGGTGACTCTGGTTGCGGCTGATTATGATAACCAGACCAGCCAATTTGACCTGACCGCCGACATCAAGCCAGACCCGCGAGCCAGATGGAGTGACTATATTCGGGGCGTAGTCTCAGTTCTGCAACAGCAGGGGCATGCCCTTACAGGATTCGATCTGGTCGTGTCGGGCAACGTGCCGCATGGAGCCGGACTCAGTTCGTCAGCTTCATTAGAAGTGGTGGTCGGCACAGCCTTGTCAGAGCTGAACCAACTTGGCTTGGACGGCAAACAGGTCGCCCTGATTGGACAACAGGCCGAAAACGAGTTTGTCGGCATGCGCTGTGGCATCATGGATCAGTTTATCTCGGCCTTGGGTCAGGCTGACCATGCCCTCCTGATTGACTGTCGTGACCTCAGTTATCAGTCCGTCTCCATGCCGTTAGGGACGAGTCTGGTCATCGTCAACAGCCACGCCAAACGAGGCGAGCTAGGCAGTCTGGTTGACAGTGAGTACAACGTCCGGCGGGAGCAGTGCGAGGCCGCGGCCCAGTTCTTTGGTGTTCCGGCGCTACGAGATGTCACCTTGGCTGAGTTTGAGCAGAGGCAGGCCGAGCTTGACCCGCTCATCGCCCGTCGTGCCCGTCATGTCATCAGCGAAAATGAGCGCACCGTCACCGCCACCACCGCCTTGGCCCAGGGCAATATTCAGCACATGGGTCGTCTCATGGCCGAATCACACGCCTCCATGCGGGACGATTTTGAGATTACCGTACCGCCCGTCGACACCTTGGTCGAGATTATCAAGACCGTAATTGGCGAAAACGGCGGAGTTCGCATGACCGGCGGCGGGTTTGGTGGTTGTGTCGTCTCCCTCGTGCCGAGCGAGGCCGTCTCGGAAGTGGTGCAACAAGTTGAGAAACAGTATCCGACTCAAACCAACCTGACCCCGACTATTTACGTCTGCCACGCCTCGGCTGGAGCGGGTGAGCTTCAATTGCATGACCTGTCTGAGGTGCATTATAAAGGAAGTATTTAGAATGATAACAAAAAATGATGAAGGGTAAACGGAGAGAGGCAGGCCGCTCTTTGATGTTGCGAAGTGTAATGCTCTTCAAACGGCAACAGTTGTTTCGTTTTATTGAGTTTAGAATCGTGAGGAAGGCGTTCTTTGATTTTGGTGGCGACATCCTGACATGTAGTTTTTCGAATATAGCCTAACATGGCGCTATGGGAAGATTTAGAGCTATAACGGCAATCGAGAAATCGTTCAATACCATTAGTGATGTATTCATTACATAGGGTTTTACGATTGGCTTCAACAAGCTTGCACTCTATACCGAAATAAGATTGTTTATATAATTGATTGCGAAAACAACAATCAATCGTCGGTGATTTACCTTGTTTGAGTATCACTTGACACATCTATGGCTTTTTGTAACCGATTTTTAATCGGTCAGTATTGCGGTATTGTTGAAATAGTTGTTCGTGGTTTGTAACAAAAAGAGGGGTTCAATCGTTAAGATTGAACCCCTCTGCGTTGTATCTAATACCCACTTTTATGTGGAACCATGCTAAGGAACGAGCTTTTGTCGATGAGGGATCTTGCGCCCATATTTTTGATGGGCATGACTTGGCTGTTGGCGAAAAACTCAAAGTCAATTTCGACCTTGTCGCCTGCTTTTAAGCCGGGGATGGGCATGAGCCGAGCGGTGAGGGGTTTGTTGAGGGTGACGGCTAACGCGGCCATGTCTAAAAAGAGGGCGGCCATGTCGTCAGGAGAGGTATCGCCGGGGATGGGAACGGTGTCTAGTCCGGTGCCACACACGGCAGAATAAAGAAGCAGGTCGTTGACGGAGAGATTACCGTCGATGACCCGTTGAGCCAATACGCTATCTTCTAGAATCGGTAACATAACGCCCGAAAAACCGGTGTGGGGAATCTCGGCCTGTTTGATGCAACTGGTCAAAAAGGCGGTGGTGAACACGGTGCCATGTCCACCAAAGGAATCCAGCCCCAGTTTTTCCATTGTTGCGGCAATGCTAACTTCGTCGTTAGGGTATGGAGCAAGAGAGAAGTCTAGCCCCTCAAACCGAATCTGGTGATCATCAACAAGTTCATCAACAATTTCTAAGATATGGAGAGAGGTTCCTTCAATTACAGCGATGAGTCGCCGTCGAGCTTCGTTGAGAGAGCGGACATTTTCGACGGTGTTAAGTGCTACATCAGCCGCTTCGGTGGCGATGGCAAACGAGTATCGCCCACCGTCATGATAGGCCGCGGGGAAAAAGGGAACGTTCGGTGGTACATTTGCCAAGGCGGCCAAACGCAGATTGCCAAACCCTTGCGGTGTTGATTGCGCCACTTTATGAACTGTTTTAGCAAATGCTTGCGCCGCGGCCAAGTTAATGCCACTATTATTATCGGCGAATAATACTCCCGAAAAAATGCGCTCTGTCTCCATAATCAGTCTGGGTAAGGCATAGATTGACATCAACAAAGCTAAGGGAGTGGTGGCAACGACTGGGCCAATTGAAACAAAGTCGATATTATGTTTGGTAGCTAAATATTCGAGCCGTTGGGCGTATTCGATTAAAACGCTAACATCTGGGTCACCAATAACATCCATAAACGGTGGGGTAGCAAGACGCACCGTTTGCACTTCAAATCCGCTTTTATTTAGGCGTAACCGTGCATCAGCCAAAAAACGACTTACGCCGGCAATCGTTCCTTCATCAAAAGGCCAATTTAAGGGGGTAAATACAGTGATTGAGCGAATTTTCATGGGAAGCCCCTGTTTATATCGAAATTGATAGTGTCAGGTCTATTTTGATTTTAACTTAATGAAAAGACCTGCCTATTCATTATTCACGACTTCCGACTCATTGTCAATATCATTAGCCCGCCCTGCAAGAAGCAGGGGGTCAGACGCGCCTGATAAGTAGGCGAGCATAAATTCTGTTTGATATTAAAAAGTAACAGGTTTATGGCGCGTCGGCTGACTAGCCGACCCGTCAGCTAGGAACGAGTCCTACATACAGTGTTAATTAAGTCTTGTGAGCTTTCGTTCCAAACGCCTCCGAGTCCTCCAATGTGTGATTTTTTCTTGGAGGTCTTGTCTTAAAAACCCGCACAACTTACACTAATTTTTAGAAATGAAACCGAATTTCCATTTGATGCATGATCCCGTCCGTTGTGGGTAGAGCGGCATACAGTGTCTGCATCGTTTTTTTGAGTTGGGGATGTTGCAGGTCTGGAGCGATCTCGAGCAGAGGGGCTAAGACAAAGGCTCGTTCGGTTAAACGGGGATGGGGTATTTGCAGGATTGGGGTCTCTAGCATCAACTGGTCGTAAAATAGAATATCTAGGTCAATTTTACGAGGGCCATAACGAATGGTTTTTTGACGGCCAATTGTTGTCTCTAGGGTTTTGAGATAGGTTAACAACTCATCGGGCGTAAGGGTGGTTTGAGCGGCCAGCACCATGTTCAAAAAGTTGGGCTGATTGGTTACATAAACAGGTGCGGTCTCGTACACCGATGAGGTGGCGGTGACAGTTACCATAGGAGCAAGTGCGGTAATGGCTTGGCGTAAATTGGCTAAACGGTTGCCCATGTTTGTGCCTAAAGCTAGATATATATTTGCCATCGGCTACCTGACATCCTCAAAAAACTGTTGGTACATGGTTTCGTTATAACCCACCACAAAGGTATCACCCACCCGCAGAGTGGGGGCGCGCAAATTTCCACTGCGTCCCATAACCTGTTTCAGAATATCATCCTTATGTTCCGCCGTAGGGGCATAGCTGTTGTATTTGCGTCCTTTGGCAATCAAGATGTGATTGGCCGCTTCGAGGAGTATCCATGCTTCGTCGGCATTGATACGGGTTTTGCGGGCATCGACCCGCGTGTTAATACTCATCTGCTGTCCCTCAAGAGCCTCTTGAGTCTTTTTGCAGGATGTTCAGGAGTTACGTAAGTAAGCCCAGTCGATAATGGTCATGTTTATTTTCCTTATGTGATTAACATTTTGAGTTAGTCGCAACTATCAGCATGCCGAGCCTATCACCCACTTGACAACTACCCGACCTATACTGCGCCAAATAAAAACGCCAATCTAAACCTGCCCGCGCAAGCGCAAGCCATGTTTTGTTGGCGTGAACATACAAATTGTATCGTTTTATTACTTTTAAGTGTAGTGAATCTTTTTGAGTAAACTGCCCCACCCAAGCGGTTTGTAACCTAGCTCCCCATCCGAGAGAGCTACTTGCCATCTGTGGTGGAGGCTTTTTTCTTTGGTGCATGGTGTGTCACCTAAGTTATCAAATTAGGTTCAATTATATCATTGAACGGGAACGTGGGGTAAACTATTCAACAAATTTGTCTTTTTGTCTCGTTGACCCATCATCATTCGGTAATTGGTCGGCGACAAACTGCTCAAACAGGTCAACCGACTCGATGGTGACGGCTTTTTTGAGCAAGGTTTTCAGCAAAGGCAGTTTATCCAATCGTTTAATCGTCTTGACCAGCAGTTTTGGTAGCTTCCCAAAGCGAATCATCAATACTTCGATAACATCTTCGCGGGCGATTTCTAATATTTTTTGTTCGCTTTCCAAGACCTTCTGTTTGCTTTCCAAGAGCTTTTGTTCGTTTTCTTTGGTGATCTCCTGAACCTTTTCTTCGATCCCTTTACGAACTGCGTATAATACATACCCCATCCGTTGTTCCTCCTCAAACTGTACTAATGCTTCATTAAATTGTGCTTCCAACCCTTTCGGCAAAGCCATCATCCACTCGATATACAGATATAGCGAAATAATCTGCTCTCGGTCATAACCGCGCTCATACAACATGCGGGTCAGCCGCCATCTGAGGTTATACCGAGTTTGGTGTTGATGTTTGGTGGCTTTGGTGTGTCGATGCGCCAACACCACAATCGCAAACGGGTTGTCACTTTGCTCTAGCTCATCAATATTATAGTCCATCAGTTTCACCGATGGAAATTTAAATTGACTTTCACAGCCCCATAGCTCCCGTTTGAATGTAGAGGGTTGCCATGTTTTGCTTTCGTCGCCATAAATCGCCAAGGTGGCAACGGGGTGATTATAACGGTCATACAGCCGATAGTTGTAATGGTACATCCGCTTGGCAAATTCGGTTTCATGTTGGCTCTGGACATCAATGTGAATCAGAACCCAACTCTCTTCACCCGATTTACGATGGACTCGCACCAACTTATCCACATATTGCTCGGTAACGACTGCTTGGCGAGCCGCTTTCTCTAGCTCTTTGTCTAAGAATTCATATCCCTGTCGCCAATCAATATCATTGTAGATGTGGGGAAAGAAGAAAGTCAAACATTCGGCCAGATATTCTTCAATCGCTTTTTTCCACGGGCTGTCATATTGGTCATCAGGCTTTTTTTTATTTGTTTTAGCCATTATCATCGGATCCCCATCCGAGAGCCAACCCCATCCGGCGATGGCTTTTTTCTTTGGTGCATAGTATGCCACCTACGTTATCAAATTAGCTCAATTATATCATTGAACGGGAACGTAGGGTAAATTAGTTGATGGTTTTTCTGCCTGTACCATCAGCATGTTATCATCATCGGCGGTTGGTCGGCGACAAACTGCTCAAACAGATCAATCGACTCGATGGTAACGACTCTAGCTCATCGACATTATAATCAAACAACAAAAGTTTGTCGATTCATTCATGACCTGACATGCTGACAAAATCAAAAGCATTTTTTGATAGGATTGATAAGACTAACAGGATTACAAGTGAAAAAAATCCTGTTAATCCTGTCAGATATTGTTTTAATCATGTTGAAATGATAAACTTCTGAAACAATTTGGCATAGGGAAATTCAAAACCAGTTTTACAGCCCCACACTATTCGGTTAATATGTTTTTTGGCCTCGCTTTTTTCTCCCATGCCTATAAACCACCAAAGTGGTGATGGATGATTTTATCTGACAGTTTCATTATCAATGCTGAACCACCGATTACGATAAAATGAACAGGGTAACTATTTTTCAGGCGATTTTTAAGTTGATAATTCCCTATTTTAGCTAATTTCAAAATTTATTTTGTGTCAGCTAAATTTGCGAAAAGAACACTTGTTCTATATAATAGAACAGTCTTTAATCATCATTACTTAGCGATATGGGGGAGGTAACATGATTGTCGAAAGAACCGAATTATCAACTTTAGTTAACATTGGTACAACCATCGAGAAGCGTCTCAATGGCATCGGTATTTATAGCCGAGAGGAGTTAGAAAGGGTGGGCGTTGTAGAAGCATGGCGTAAAATCCGTCACCGCTACCCAAAGCAAAACCTATCTGCTCGATACTATCTATTTTCGATGCAGGGCGCATTAATTGATGCGCGGCGAACTCAACTGCCTCCTCACATCCGCAACCAACTAAAAACAGTGGTGCATGCCTATAATTAGGTAGTTTTCAGAACTAACTTGTTAAAAACAGGAGTGTCAAAATTATATTTTGACAGCAAGAATGGAATTCTTGCACTCCGAGAACTTAGAAATGAAGGTTACTTAAACGCTCATGTTATGGGAGTGATTTAACTAATATAACTAAAAAAGCCCGTTGATACATTATCAACGGGCTTTTTGGTTTATTGTTATATTTCGTTAAGCAAACATGGCGTTAAACTCTTGAGCATCTAATGTCTCATCACGTAGTAGGCGTTGGGCAATCTCCTCAAGCAAATCCCGATTATCGGTTAATATCTGTTTGGCCTTGCCGTAAGCAGTGTGAATAATTCGGCTGACTTCCTTATCAATCTCAACTGCAATCGATTCGCTATAGTTTCTCTGCTCGCCAATCTCTTTGCCTAAAAAGACCATCTCTTCCTTTTCACCAAAGATTAACAGGCCTAGTTTTTTGCTCATACCATATTGAGTAATCATCGCACGAGCCAGTTTGGTCGCCTTGTTCAGATCGTCGCTGGCTCCGTTGGTAATCTCATCAAAGATAATCTCCTCGGCGGCTCGTCCACCGAGCATGGCGACGAGGTCAGCCTCAAATTTTTCTTGATTTTTCAGATAACGCTCGTCAGGCAGAGGAATAACATAACCACCGGCCATGCCACGAGCTACAATGCTGACTTTTTGTACCGTGTCACAGTCGGGAATCATTTTCATGACTAACGCGTGTCCGGCCTCATGATGGGCGATAACTTTGCGCTCTTTTTCGGGGATGACTCGGCTTTTACGTTCTGGGCCAGCAATCACTTTTTCAACCGCTTCTTGAATTTCAGACATGGAGATCTGTTTTTGATTGCGTCGTGCGGCCAAAATTGCGGCCTCATTAACCAGATTTTCGATGTCGGCTCCGACAAAACCGGGGGTTTGTTTGGCGATGACTTGCAAATCTACATCGCTGGCTAACGGTTTACCTTTGGTATGAATCTCTAAAATCTGGGTACGCCCTTTACTGTCGGGACGGTCTAGGATGACACGGCGATCAAAGCGTCCCGGACGCAGTAGGGCAGGGTCAAGAATATCGGGTCGGTTGGTGGCGGCCACAATAATGACGTTTGTGTCGGTTTCAAACCCATCCATCTCGACCAAAATCTGGTTCAGGGTTTGTTCCCGCTCGTCATGACTACCGCCTAATCCGGCTCCACGATGGCGACCAACTGCGTCAATCTCATCCATAAAGATGATACATGGGCTGTTTCGTTTGGCTTGGTCAAACAGGTCACGTACTCGACTTGCTCCAACACCAACAAACATCTCCACAAATTCGGAGCCGGAGATGCTAAAGAAGGGGACTCCAGCCTCGCCGGAAATCGCTTTGGCGGTTAAGGTTTTGCCACAGCCGGGCGGCCCGACCATCAACATGCCTTTGGGGATGCGTGCCCCCAATGAGATGAACTTCTCTGGCTCACGTAAAAACTCAACAATCTCGGCTAACTCCTGCTTGGCTTCATCAACTCCGGCCACATCATCAAACGTGACGGTCGGTTTGTCGCCGGTAAACATTTTGGCTCGACTTTTACCAAAACTGAGCGCCTGATTACCTGCGCCCTGTGCCTGACGTAAAATAAAGAAGAAAAAGCCCCCAATTAAGATGAGTGGCAACAGGGTAGTTAAAATTGTCACCCAACCGTCCCAAGCACTGCGGGGGGTGATAATGATTTTGATGGTGGACAACTGTTCGGCACTTACTCCTAACTGTGATAGGGTTTCGACCATGCCGATGTCTGACTCTTTGTGGGTTACGCTTTCAGTACCATCGGTCAAGGTGATTCGGACTTCTTCTTGGTCGATGGTGATGGTCTCAATTTTGCCATCGTTGGCTAGACGGCCCACTTCAGAAAGACCCATAATGGGAACTGGCTCGGTTTGTAAGACAAAGAAAATATATATAAAACCGACAATGCCGATTATTGAGATAATGATAAGACTACTTGAACGTTTCATAAATGACTATCCTCTATGGTTTGGTGAGTATTTAAACATCACAAACTATACCATGTGCTACAGGCGGAGTCAAAATATTAGCACATGGTATTTTACAGTGGGATAGGCTTTGGAGTCCTAACATTACTCTTGCGCGCTAAGATTAGAAACTGAATAATTGAATGAAATCGGCTTCTCTCAAGAGTTTTTATCCTATATACAGTGTGCTATCAAAAAATATATTACCATATATAGGGCAATTATCCTGTTTAAACTGTTACTGTGCAAAGGTGATGCTAAGTAACTGTTCAAAAGTTTTGCGGACTTATCTCCTCCGAGGTATGTAGTTTTCCTCGGAGGAACTCCGCCTGTTTTGTCGAATGATTTCGTTGTGTGGTACAATGAGAAATTGTTTGTAAATTTGTAACTAAAAAAGGTGATATGTATGAAGAACGAAACGAAACAAAATGAGGGTACACCACAGAATGAGCGTACCCTGAAAGATTATGCTGGCATTACTGTTCGCGGCTTTGCGATGGGTAGTGCCGATGTCGTGCCGGGAGTATCTGGTGGAACGATGGCCTTTATTTTAGGCATTTACGAAGAGTTAATCGATTCGATTAAGACCTTTACCATGCCCGATACCATCAAAAAACTACTCCAGTTTGATGTAAAATGGGCCATTGCCGAACTACCGTGGCGCTTTTTGTTAGCTCTTGGTATCGGTATTATCTTGGCGGTTGTGATTATGGCTCGTCCGTTGGAGTGGCTATTAGAAAATCAACCAGTCATGTTATGGTCATTTTTCTTTGGCCTAATTGTAGCTTCTATTATTGTCGTGCGTAACCGAGTGACTGTTTGGAATGTGCAGACATACATCGGTTTGGTGGTAGGTACGATTTTTGGTTATTTGGTAATCACGCTCGTTCCGGTTGAGACTCCCAACACTCCATTGGCGATATTCTTGAGTGGGGCAATTGCGATTTCGGCCATGATTTTGCCCGGTATATCCGGTTCTTTTTTGTTGGTAATATTAGGCAAATATCAGCAGATTTTGGGCGCAGTGAATGATCGCGATATATTAACCTTAATCTGGTTTATTCTGGGCGCGGCGGTGGGGATTGTTACCTTTGCTCAAATAGTCAGTTGGCTCTTTAAGCGTTATGCTGACCAAACTATTTCATTCCTCATCGGCTTGATGATAGGCTCCCTGTGGAAAATTTGGCCGTGGAAAGAAACGTTGGAAACCTATACTAAACCAAGTGGGGAGGTGATTCCACTGGTGCAGGCCAATGTAGCGCCCCCCATGAGCATGGAGTTGGTCTTTGCCATTGTTCTAGCCCTCGTCGGTTTTGGGTTGGTGATTGGTATGGAGCGCTGGGCGGCACAGAATCAGCTACCGACTAAAAACAAAACATCTGCATCAAACTAGGTAAAAAAGAAGAGAGTGTGGTGGTCAAGATGATGTTACAAACCATGTCATGCTGAGCCGAAGGCGAAGCATCCCCCCGAATCTACCTAAATTCGGGTAAGAGAGACCCTTCGCAAAAAACGCTCAGGGCGACATGATCTTTTTCAACATCAAGCTGACCACTACATAAAAAAGAAGAGAGGTTCAGCTTTTTGCTGAACCTCTCTTTCGGCTAATCAATGCTCGTAAGAACGGCAATCATTCCTCCAAAACAATCCCCTCCGGCCAAAGTGTCCAACCGTCGTACTGCACCTGAGACAAATCAGCCCCCTCCAGATTGGCCCAACTGAGGTTAGCTCCCCGTAGGTCTGCATCGTACAATTTAGCCCCCGAAAAATCGGCCCAGCGCAAATCTAGCTCCCAACTGCCTGTATGGATTACAGTCCAGACAATAAACCATTTCTCATCCATCTCGGTAAACACATCAAGTTTGGATCGTCGTAAATCAACATTGGTTAAGTCGGTATTACTAAATTTAGCCCGTTGTAGTTTCGCTCCTTGCAACGTCCCACCACTTAAATCAGCGTCAGTTAGGTTGATGCGATACAGGTCAGCTTGACTTAAGTCAGCCTGCCGAAAGTTAGCCCCGATTGCGTCGGTGTCTCGAATAACCGCTTGATGCAAAATCGCCCCCTCAAACATGGCTTCATTTAGAATCGACGCGCTCAGATTGGCTCCATTCAGGTTGGCTTGACTTAAATCAGCGCCGCTCAGGTTGGCCTGACTTAAATCAGCGCCACTTAGATTGGCTCCGACCAAGTTCGCCTGACTGAGATTTGCCATGTGCAGATACGCGCCATGTAAACTGGCCTGACTCAAGTCAACCTGAGCCAACTCTCGCCCGACTTGTTGATGGTTGATAATCTCCCACTCTAACCGCCAACGCTCATCTAATACGGTTGTATTGCCGAGATGCGCCTCACTCAATGCCACCTGATATAAGTTTACTTCCTTTAGTTGTGCCCCATGTAAATTGGCCTGAGCTAGATTAGCTCGGCTTAAATCAGCCCCACTCAAATCGGCTTCGCTCAAATCAGCCCCGCTTAAATCAGCTTGATACAAAATCACATCACTCAAATTAGTCTGATTAAGATTCGCCCCACTTAGATTAGTTTGTTGCAAATCGAATCCCGTTAAATCACGCCCACTCAAATTGGCCTGACTAAGATTCGCCCCACGTAGATCAAGCGAATCAAGATCAACATGGCGTAAATCGAGCTGACGACAGGCCGGTGGGCAATTAGCCGGAAGCACAACCAAGGTTGGCAGAGGAGTCGGTGTGACCTGCGGAGTCGGCATGATGGGGGTTTTGACTAGCTTCAAACCCACCGTTGGAGCCGAGGTACTGGTCGGTGGTATGGGCGTGGCAACCTCAGTCGGTTGAGTTTGGCAACTGATGAGCGTTAGCCACAGTATCAATAATAGAAGAATCTGTTTTGTCATAATCTGTTGTACTACTTTTATCTCACTAACCTTGTGAGTAATCAATTGGGAAGAGCGCTACTCAACCACCCGAATAGTTTGTTTACCAGAACGGATCTCATTACCATTAACATCAAGCCCAATCGCTTCAAAATTATAATTACCCGGTTTTAATTGCCATAAGATATGGCTCCCCTCAGTCAGTTTTTCTCCATTGACAAACAAGGAAACTGTTTTAAGTTGAACCTCATTGGCTGGCCGGACGGTAACGTCAATTTTTTGTTTTTCTAATGGAATATTAGCCACCAATCGAAACACGGCTCCTTGGTCGGGGCTTAAAAAAATTAACGGGTTTTGTTTCGTTTCATGTGGTTCGGTTGATACCTGTATCGTCGTTTCCATGCCATTTGCCGAACATAAGGGAGAGTAAGCTCTAGGCGGTAATGGTACGCCATTGGTTATGGCCCACTCTTCAGCCTCAGTCGGATATTGAGTTATATCGAGAAATGTTACAAATTCCAGAGGACAACCTTTTCCGGCTCGTAAGCCATTACGGCGGTCGATGGCAATTTTCTGATGCCAATTATCTGTTTTGTGTGGCTCTGTGCCGTTAATAAATAGTTCATTGATAGTATGCGGACATGTTGTTTGATAAACGGTATCTGTTAGTAAATAATCGTTATCTTCAACCATTATATCATTTTTCTGATAAGGTAGTAATCCATTTTCGCGACAAACCTTTTTTTCAGTGAATCCGGCAGGTTTTGTGAATTCTCGCACCGGACGGCCTTTGTGCAAAATCTCCATCATATCGTGCCAAATTGGAGCCGCTCCCGTTACTCCAGAGACGTTCCGCATGGGTTCGTTGTCAGCATTACCCGTCCAAACTCCGACTACCAAATCGGGAGTATATCCAACTGTCCAATTGTCCCGCCAATCTTGAGTCGTGCCAGTTTTTGCCGCGGCCGGTCGGCTTAATTTTAAGGGACTACCCGCTCCAAACGTCGAGCGTCGGGCATGGTTATCGCTTAAAATATCGGTGATGAGATAAGCTGTTTCTGCATGTATAACCTGTTCTTGCGGGTTATTATCAGCCTGCCACTCATAAACTATTTTTCCAGTACGGTCAGTGATACGCGTAATTGTTACAGGTTCGATTCCTTGCCCCCCATTGGCAAAAGTAGCGAATGATCCGGTCAATTCGAGCAGACGTACCTCTCCCCCACCAAGCGTTAGAGCCAAACCAAACTCCCGATGATCAAAAGTGGTAATGCCCATACGCCTAGCCAAATCAATCATGGCCTTTAGCCCTACGTAATCAAGCACTTTAACCGCTACCAAATTGTAGCTACTAGCTAAACTTTGACGCAGTAACACTGGGCCTCGCCAGGTACGGTCATAATTTTCGGGAGCATAAGGGTTGCCTTCTTTGGTCACAAATGCAGTCCGAACATCCATCATCATGGTCGCGCCGGTCAACGGTTCATAACTGTAGTTCGAGGCTATACTGGGGTCAAACGCGGCCGCATAAGTGATTGGTTTGATAGATGAGCCGGGCTGACGAGTGGACGTGGTAGCATTGACTGCGCCATCGATATCGGGGTCAAAATAGTCTGGACTACCGAGCATCACCAGTACGTCACCCGAATATGGCTCTAGCACCACCACTGCCGAGTTACGGACATTACGAGGTGGTACACCGTCTCGCTCTTCCGTTAAGTCGGCCAAACGATACTGAACAATGCGTTGAGCCGCGTTTTGCATGTCTAAATCAAGCGTAGTATGTACTTCTAGTCCCTGACGATAAATCGCCTCTAGTCCAAAACGCCGCTCCAATTCACCCCGAATATACATTACAAAATGGGGTGCTTTGATAGGGAACGGTATTGCGGCATACCCAAGTTTCTCACGTTGAGCGCTATTCGCCGATTCGTCAGTAATATAGTTACCCTTAACCATTAAATCTAAAACGATACGTTGCCGTATTTTGGCCGCATCTAAATTTTCTAAGGGATTATAATTGGCTGGACTTTGAGGCAAACCAGCTAACATGGCACATTCAGCCAAGTCGAGTTCTGCGGCATGTTTACCAAAATAGGTTCGACTAGCGGCCTCAATACCGTAGGCTAAATTGCCATAGTAGGTTTCATTCAAATACAGAGTTAAAATTTCGTCTTTGCTGTAGCGGCGGGCGATACGCCAGGCTAAAATGGCTTCACGTAATTTACGAGTTAGACTAATTTCACGACGTTCATCTGGTGTGAGCAGTAAATTACGGGCCAATTGTTGGGTGATAGTACTGCCACCACTTAGAACTTCTCCTCCCTCAATATTGATATAGATAGCTCGAATAATTGCCCATATATCGACTCCCGGATTTTGATAAAAGGTTGCATCTTCTGTAGAAATCGTAGCATTACGGCAAGATTCTGGTATATCAGTTAGTTTGAGTGGTGTATGAAGCCCTTGGTGTGGGTCGGTAATTTCATACAACAATGTACCATGTCGGTCATAAATTTTAGTTGATGGAGCGGTAGTATGATTGTATAATTGATTAGGATCGGGTAGATCGACTAACAAAATTTGCCATATCAAAATAAGACAACCAGCGAGTATGATTAACGATAAGATTGTAATACGTTTGAAATATCGAGTCATGTTAATCTCCTGAAAGTTTATAAGGTTACTTGAATCATACTCATAATCGGTAACAAGTGCCCGACCACAAGCCAACAATTCTCCAACAGATTTGATGACGAATGGAATGGCTACTCTAAAAATAAAAAGCCTACTAAGATAAACTCAGTAGGCTAAAGGCACTAAAATTTTAGGATTATAAAAATATATTTAGTTAACGATGTCGTCGTTTCCATTCCTCTTTTAGTTCAATATTAGATAAATCGTCACCTTCGAGGAAGTCTTTTAATAAGCGATTAAATTTAGATGCTTCATCTAGCATGGGAAAATGTTTTGATTCGTTTAAGATAATACGGCGAATATTGCGATTATCATATATCCAACCATTATTTATATCACCTGTTGTATCAGGGTCTATAATATCATCTTTTTCACCATAAACAGTTAATAACATTGAATCTTGGAGTTGGTCAATACTTTGAATACGGCTATGAATATCAAGTTCAGCAACCGATTGCATGCTTATATTAATCGCATCTTTAGATGCCTTTTCCAACTCTTTTTCCACTTCTTTATGCACAATCCGTTGTCTCCACCACATCATTCGGCTCACTACGGATGTTTCGGTAAAATCAAGCAGTTTACGGCTAATACTGTTTGCCCCAACAGGTAAACTAATAGCCATAATCTTTTTCGCTCTGTCAGGGTAACGTACGGCATATTCTAGGGCGACACTTGCACCTAATGCATGACCAACGATGGGAGCTTCACGAATCCCCATATCATTAACAAAATCGTCAACAAGTGCTACATAATTTGAAACACTATAACGAGATTTAGATTTATCCGAATCTCCAAATCCCCACAAGTCTAAGGCATAAGTACGGTTTTTATCCGATATAGATTCCATGGTTCGCATCCAATAACGCCACGAGCCAAGCCATCCATGCAAAAATAGGACGGGTCTTCCCCGCCCAAATGCTTCATAATGAACTAAACCACCATCAATTACAACTGCACTCATTCGTTAACCTATTGTTATAAAGTGCGTTCATAAAACAAACCAAGATATTTGAGTACCACTTGTACTAAAACTAACGCTAATGGCGTTCAAATTGGTATAAACGGTAATGCTACGGGCAATCACCACCACGACGACGATCTTCAGCCGCATCTTCAGTAATCTGTACAATGTCGGCGAATGGGCCATCATTACTAGAAACAACACCGATTGCCAATTTCATAAAATCTGATTGATGTGTTACCCCATCAATATCTGTATAGGTTACGACACCTGCTTCCCTAACTGAAAATGGATAAAAAATTTGATTTTGCGAATCGAAACGCTGTTTAACTTCGCGACATATCGTACCGGCTACTTCTGGGCTAGTGATTATAATAAAATCA
This sequence comes from Anaerolineales bacterium HSG25, assembly GCA_030377865.1. Taxonomy (GTDB): domain Bacteria; phylum Chloroflexota; class Anaerolineae; order 4572-78; family J111; genus JAUCGB01. The sequence goes on from JAUCGA010000057.1 coordinate 15,838, forward strand.
TTATCACTAGCCTGACCAACAAAATCATTCATAGTACCATATTCTTCAACTACACTACGTAACACATCAGATAAAAAGGTCAGCACTTCATTAACATTAATAGGCCCTGTAATTTCCTTGAACGCATTAATATTGCGAATACCTAAATACAATAATATCCAAGGGGCCTTTGCTTCTTTAATATCTTTTAACTGTTCCTCGATTAACTCGCTTGCTGGCAGGTTGGTAACGGGATGAGTTAACGCGGCACGTTGAGAACGACGAATAGCACCTTCGACCCGAAGCTTCAACTCCTCTATATCAAAAGGTTTGGTTATGTAATCATCCGCACCAAGCTCAAGTCCTGCAATTTTGTCACTTCGTTCATCTTTTTGAGTCAAAAAGATGACAGGAACTTGGCTTGTACGTACGTTGGCTCGTAATGTACGACAGATTTCATAGCCATCAATATCTGGTAAATTTATATCTAAAATTGCGACATCAGGCAATTTTCGACGCACGGTTTCAAGTGCATCATTACCGCGATTAGCGACAAATACTTCATACCCTTGAGAGTCAAAATAGATGCGTAGCATCTTTGATATGTCAAGGTCATCCTCAACGACTAAAATTCGACCTTTGCTCATGCTATACCTCTTTCTTGTTAGTAGTGAATTTGCCAGTAATCAAGATTTACCCCTTTCATTCTTAATGACAAAAAACATTTATTTATGAATTAGCCCAATATAACTGGGCTTGTTTTTGCCGAGCGTTATGCTTTATCTGCTTTATTTGCTCATCAGTTATTGCCAACTCGGCACCACGAAAACCACTGACTTGAAATCCATGTTGAGTTGATATATTAAACATTTTTTCAACTTGGTCAAGTGCTATATTTTTGCCTAGCGTATAATTTTTATAGTGTCCCTCAAGTGCAATGGTCATTGTTTCAGCCATACAAGCAAATGCCATGTTAGAAGGTAGACCAAAATCAAAATTAAAATTTACATTGCCCGGCACTCTAACAACTCCTCCCTCAATAACCAAAACATCATCTCTTTTTTCCATGACTTGTTTCGATACATCTCGAGGGCGAGCAACATCACAAACAACCGCACCTGCTTTTAAGTGATTTGGTTCTATAATGCTATCAATTGCATTGGTAACGGTTAAAACCATATCACACTCTTGCAAGGTTTCAAAATTTGTACTAATGGTACTATTAGTGTTTCCTTGCGACAAAACAATTTGCTGAACCGATTGAAGTTTAGCAATATCACGTCCAATCAAAATAATATTTTTAACTTTAGGAGCCAACAATTGGGCACATACTTTTCCAATCGATCCCGTTGCACCAACAATAGCCGCTGTGGCTTGGTTAGGATTAATATTCATCTGTAATGCCGCTTTATAGGTTGCATCAACTGCGACAGCTATAGTATAACTGTCACCTGTTGTTACGGGGATATCTAAATGTTTTGCAACCGTTATCCCTGCATCACCTACAACAGAAGTAAACCCGCCTAAACCTAATACTTTTGCACCTAATTTTTGAGCTAATTTACCTGATTGGATGATTTTTTTGTAAACTATTTCTGATGGTAACGAGACCATCTGTTTGGGCGTTAAAGGACAAGCAATAAACCAACCTTCTATTTCTTTAGAAGTTAATTGAGAGGTTATACCGGTGATATGGGAAATCTTAATAGGTGGATAGTAGCGAGAAAGTACGTCTATTGCTGATTCAGTCAATAATTTGCCTAAAATCGGATGCTTGCGTTGGACATCGCGTTTCGGGTTGACAGGATGAATAATGAATGCAAAATTGTCCATACAAGTTCAAAACACCTTTTCTAAAAAAGGCGATATATCCTCAATGATATTTTGGAATATGTTCTGATCCAGGGTAATCATGGTGGTCACTTTCATCGTAACTAACGTTCTTAGAAAGAACAGATCTCCCTTGTTTTGCAAACAAAACCACGTCAGAATCTATTGTTCGAGCTGGATAAAGAATATGACCAGAACCAATTCTGCAATTATGTCCTATACAACCGCCAAGAACGGGCATACTAACCTCTTCTAAACTACCTTTATGCATAACCTTTAATGGTTTAGCCAATAAATTGACATCTGTAAATGTATTACCTGCCCCAACAAAGGTGTCACGACCAACAACACTTAATTGTAGACAGGTATTCTGCGCGACTAAAGAGTTTTCCATCAGCGTAGTTTGTAAAAGTGCGGCTCGAAATGCCATATATGAGCCATCTCCCACAACACTTAGTAGCAATTGAACACCTTGCATAATGGTAACATCGTCACCAATGACGCTAGCATTAATGACTGCTCCAGCCTCTATAGTGACATTTTTACCAATAATAGTTGGACCTTGGATTATAGCTTTTGGATCTATTCGTGTACCCTTGCCAACAATCACTAACGCTGATGATGATAAGAACTGTTTCCTTTCAACTAAAGAACGCCACAATACTTTTAGCATAGTGGGTAAGGTATCAAGTGATTGTTCTGTTCTCGCCCCATGTGAAAAGATACCAAACGTTACATTGGCCGTAAATATGTGAACCCAATTCTCAATTGACAAGAACGCCTTCAATGGAACATTAAAAGCTAAATCTCCTCTTTCATCCGCCATATATGTTGGAACACGATAATATCCCATTTCACGTGGCTGAGTATCGATAATAAGAGGGGTTGCTTGATCATTTTCAATTTTACTTCCATCAGGATAATAAAACAAATCAGCAACGAATAATCCATCTTGTAGACGAATACCCGTTTGGAGGGGAACTGCATGAGCTACAATAGCTTTATCATCTTCAGAAAAGGCTATTTGTGCCGCCTTGCCAAATTGACGCGCTTTTTCTATAAAATCCTTAAAGAGAAACTCATCAAAGAAAAGATTATCTCGATAAACAAGCAATTCGTCAGATAGAATTTGTTGTGGAAATGAGGGTATTTCTTCTAACGAACTACACTCTAACTCTTCATGACAATATGGGCTAAGTACATCACGCTGATAAAGCCAAAGAGGCTTATTCATAATACGTAAATCTCGAGCCGGTTCATTGAAGGGGGGAATAAGTGTTTTATCCCTGATAATAATTTTCTTCATATGTTAGGGTTCAAATACTATGAAGCATTTGTATGAGTTGTTAATTTGACAGATTTTACATGTAAAAAACACTCAACTAGATGATTTGAGTGTCGTGGTTCTCAATTTGAGAGAGTGAACTCCCATGCGAGAAAATCAGCTAAACTGCTGTTAAATGCCTGTGGAGCGTCTAGCATGGGAAAATGTTTGCAATCTTTCATCATCTTTATTCTGGGTACCAGTGCATTTTTCATAATAACATTAGCCTGGTTTGGAGCTACGACATTGTCACCAACACCATATATTCCCATAATAGGAGTATTCGTTTTTGGTAGTTCTATACTGAGATCAGTTTGATGTAAGGAGTTAATACTAGAGAAGAATGCTTCTAATGTGGTACTTGAAAGATCACGGGTTATCATTTGATACCAATTAGGCCAGTCTTTGACGATAAAGGGAGAAAAAAGCTTGATTCCAAGTTTTAATATTGCAGGAAGATGCCAAACAACATTTGCAACCCAAGGTCTACCTGCCAGTCTAAGAAAAATATTGAGCGAGTTACCAACAATAGGAGAACCAACAACGATTACACGTTTCACGCGTTTGGGTTTTGTTAGAGCCAAACATACAGCTACTGTTCCTCCCATCGAATGTCCAACAATTGGTGCCGCATCAATACCTAATCTGCCCATGAATTGATCTACTAGATCAACAAAGTCTGTAATTTGGTAACTACTACGACGCTTCCCTGAATCACCAAAACCCCAAAAGTCTAAGGCGTAGCAACGATATTGACGCTTAAGTGACTCCATGGTCCTAAGCCAATACCCCCAAGATCCTAGCCAGCCGTGCAATAATATTACTGGTTGACCTCGACCATAGGCCTCATAATGAACAATTCCTTGGTCAGTAACAATAGAACTCACAAATGCATCTCTATAGACGGTTGTTTTATATAAAAGGGATTTTATAGTTGGTGTTCAGGAATGGATATTAATTAACCTGTACCTATGGCCACAGGTTGAAATCAGCGTTTAAGACGGAAAACCTGCTTGAGCAGGTTTCTTGTGTCAAGATAAGAACTCATTCTTATATAAAGACGCGCAATTTATTTAATCCCGATTCCTCAGTGCAATAACAGAAAGAAACGATTGAGGAAAATTACATGTCTTCTTCTGCTTGCATTTTTTCCAAGATGGAATACAGTAATTCAAGCAATACAGTCTTTACTGTCTCTTTATCACGAGCCACACAGGACAAAACTTTGGTATCTTTTCCTACTTTTAAGGCGATTTTTATATCCTCTGGTGACCAAGCATCTGGAAGGTCTTGTTTGTTAGCGGCAATTACATAGGGAGTTGTTGCATAACTTTTGAAGATTTCTAAAATGTGTTTAGCTTCACGGAATGTTTCAGGCCGGACACTGTCTACTAAGACGATAAAACCCAACATGCCCTCAGATAAAATCTCCCACATGAAATCGAAACGTCTTTGACCTGGTGTACCAAACAGATATAGAACCAAATCATCATCTACGGTGATACGCCCAAAATCCATAGCAACTGTTGTCTCGTTTTTGACACGCTCAGCATCACTAGATATTTTTCGTTCTGTTTTAACAACATCGATCTCACTAACACTTTGGATGAATTCAGTTTTTCCGGCACTGAAGGGACCCGTGACGACCATTTTTACGGTTTGCATCGAATCGACCTACCTCTAAGAGCTTTGAATATTTTAGCTATTTTGTATAGTTTGTATGAAAAGGAAATATACAGCTGATTCTGTGGAAAATTACAAAATTAGCACTTAATTATTAAATACGTTTGATTCTATCAATCAACTTTGTCACCACGCTACGTTTTTCAGCAGGTGTTTGACTGGCGGCTCGGCGACCTGCACGAGTAACAGGTCGTCGTTGTTTTTTAGGTTCTAAACCTTCGGGACGAATTATCTCAACCAATCCAGCCTGTAACATCCCATAAACAATTTTACGGATTTGAAACTCATCCATTTTATTGTTTTGAGCAATCTGTTTCACCGAATTACGGGGATGAATATGAGATATAACACGCCAATCATCTTGAGTCAGTTTGACTCCACGTAAAGGTTTATCAGTAATTTTTAATGCTATTTTACCAAGATCAGGTAATTCATCTTGGAGCCTATCTGATTCCTGAATACGCCGGCTTCCTTCTAGGATAACATTATCCAAATTCAGGGGCATTGTTATCCGATTGCCCGAAGGAAGGGAGTTTTGTTCAAAGAAAAAATCACCTAAGTTCCAAGTGAAAAGATCATATACAATTTCAAGCATATAATCTTTGACACCTTGAACGATATCTTCTCGAGTAACCAATTTACTGTCCATCAGATATTTTCCAACAACTTTATCAGATGAACTACTAGACTTTTTGTTTGCAACACCAGCCTGTTCTCGAGTAAGTTTACCTGTTTTCACAAGCATTGCCATCAAATATCCGCCATCACTACTATTAGTAGCATGAACCAATCGGCCTTCCTTAAAATACAGATAGGCAGAACTTCCATCTTGGCTAATATTTAGCTTGCCTGTTTTTCGAGCTAGATTAACTAGGTTTAACAACTGAGTTGTACTAAAATCTTTAAGATTTCCTTTTAAAGCCATTCCTACCTGCCATTATCAAAGGGGAACTTTGTATATTTACTAAGATTTGGCCTATTATACTCGTTCATCTGCTATAAGTCAATCTGAATGTAAAAGTTGCACTAGTGTTTTTTGTAAATCATTCTTTGTTATTACAAAAGTGAATGAATTTTTAGGTAGTCCTGCATAGGTAGTGGTCAGCTACCCGCAAGTTCTAAACTTGTGGGTAGCTAACGGATCCGTATCACTACTTCTGCACCACTACCAATTTTTATTACAGCATGTGATTGTTGGTTAAATAAATACTCTATTTAAAGACAAATAGGCTAGATACCAACTGCTTCTGCGATAATTTACAACAAAAAATAGTACAAGACTATTGTTTTATAGCACCCTTTGGGATGAAGTTTGCTGGCCATATTGTATGATCGTCATAAACTGCTTGCGTTAAATCAGCCCCATCTAAGTTAGAATCAGTTAAATCAGCACCTTTAAGATTGACCGAGATTAGCGTCGCATTACTTAAATCGGCACCTTGTAAGTTTGCATCTTCTAAATTGGCGGCATATAGGTTGGCACCGCGTAAGTTAGTTTGATGTAAACTGTTTCCTGAACCAATTTTAACGGTGCTTAAATCAGCCCCACTTAAATCGGCGGCGATAAGCTGTGACCGCCATAAACTGACTCCACGTAATTTAGCTTGATGTAAATTTGCTTCGCTAAGGTTAGATTGTCCTAGACTTGAACCAGTTAAGTTGCTAAACCGCATGTCGGTATTCCTCAAATCTACTCCGCCTAAATCAACCTCTTGGAGATTGGTTTTATATAGAATAGCTTGCCGCAAATTAGCCCCAGTTAGTTTGGCGTAACTTAAATCTTGACCTGTTAAATCACGCCCTACAGAAGATTCATTGACAACTTCCCATGCTAATTTCCATTTAGGGTCTAAACGAGTGCGCCTATCAATTTTTGAGGCATACAGATTTGCCCCCCACAGTTCTGCACCACGTAAATCGGCCTGACTTAAGTCAGTCCCTGATAGCCGTACATCTCTTAAATTAGTGTCGCGTAAATCTGTTTTTGTTAAATCAAGTCCCCGTAAATCAAGCCCACTTAAATCAGCCCCTTGTAGCTTTACTTTTTGCAACGAAATACCATCAATTGTTGCTCCACCTAAAATCACATCCGACATGTCAGCCTGTGTAAGATTTACCTCGGTTAAGTCAGCACCACGTAAATCAACACTTGCTAAAACAGCCTGCTTCATGTCTGCTTCTCGTAAGTTTGCCCCAGCTAAAATAACATTCGTTAAGTCACTTCCTTGTAATTGGGCTTTGTATAGATTTGCGTCCGTTAAGTCGCTATTGCTCATATCTATATCAGTTAAAACTGTATGCCTTAACTGAGCCTCACGTAAATCAAGGTTGTTTAATTCAATCTTGGGCCACGAGTTAGTGACTTTTACTCGAGCTAAATCGAGGCCTTGACATTGTGGCTGACACCATGCTACCTTACCGTAAGGAATTAATCTAGGCGACATGATTAACAGGGCTAATAAAATCGCACCACCACATAACAGTAACATAACTAGCCCTAAAAGAAAAGCGGAGCGTTTAAGGGTATCTGTTTCGTCGATATCATCTTCAAATTCAGGGAGAGCTGGTATATTTTGACGCGCCATGATTGCTGGCCTTTTAAGGGAAATTAGAGTTGTTTTAAATAAATATTCTCCGTACTACTACGCAGATTAGGATAATTATTTTAACGTAGTTAAGATGGGTATTAACGTCATTGAGAGAACAGTTAAAAAAGATTACACTGTACGTAACAATTTTACTAAACCATCCATCTTATAACTCAGGAGAAATGATCATGATTAAATCCAGATATACACAAGCTAGAGGTCTCAAAAAGGTTCATGTTAAAGAAATGGTACTTTTCGCAATTAACTACTTACCTCAACTCGATCAAGAAACACTAGAGCAGTTTTTAGAACTGGTAGACGTAGAAGATACGTATGGCTATGTCAGTGCAAGAGAACTTGCCTCAAAAATGCAGTTGATGCTTCGTCATATTCCAGAAGCCTGTCCGTACTCTCTCCAAACGTTGGCTAGTTTGTTGGATGTTCAGCTTCAAAAGCCACGCTCGACAGCAAAACTGCTTAAGTTAGGCGTATTCGCTGGTGATTCAACGGCTAAAAGCTTTTCTCAACGTAAACATTATAAACTGTAACCATTAACATTTGCAGGCTGACTAACTCGACTTTTGCATCGCACACAATAGGTAATGATTACTTGTTAGAGGTTGTATTATGCGATGACATGTGACAAAAAATAGGTACGAGATTGCACCTAGGCAACCCAAAGCAAACCTACGCAAAAAAGGTTGCTAGGCAGTTATCTGAACCGACAACAAGGGAAAGCAATTAGAAGTCGTAAATAGCGGTCAAAGGAGTCAAGATATCAGCTAAAGTCTGTCCTTGATCGATCCCCTGAGCAATGAACGTTCCCAGACTCCAAAGGAGTTGGGCTTGTGTATTTCGTCGCCATTGAGGAGCAGAGCCATCAAGCATTGTCTTCTTGAGTTGCGATTGAAGTTTAAGATGAAGCGAACGGTCATATTGAGCCAGTTTCAATATCGAATAGGCAATGGCAACGAAAGCAATATGCTTTGATATCGCTTGAATGTTCCGCACCTGATACTGGTCAAGCCCTTCGACCTTTCCTTCCTCGTGGTAAACCTCAACGGGCCAGCGATGTCGTCGAATACGAGTAATGCCCTTTGCGTGCCACTTGAGTTGGTTTGAGATAAAAAACGTCGGTGTGTCTGATAAGTCGGGTTGGCGGAAGTTGATAACCAACCGTTGTCTTCCGAACCTTGGAATATGGTGGGTTCGGTAATAACTATAATAAATTTCTTTTTCACCTTTGAAAAAGAAGGAGATTTTGCGAAAAATGGGTGGATTGCCAGTTTTAAGCGCCTGACCATGTTCGAGTTTTAGCCGTTGGGCAAATTGATCCAAAGTAGCCACTCCGGTCTTTAAGCGAACGGTATCACTACCCGCCAGAGTACCCACATAAAAGCGTTGTAGCTGTTTATCGATGAAACGACAAAAGGCAGGTTTGGTATACCAGTGGTCAAAGGTTATTGGCAATCGTAGGTTCGGGTGAATTCGACACCAGTTCTCTAATAATCGTTGAGCAATAGCCAGTTTAGTGTCATACAACTGGGCTACTCTTTTATCCTTTTTTGCTTGTCGTCGCCACACCCCCAACAAGTAGTTACGCCATTTTTTCGGTGCACTCTGTTTCAATGGTTCTTTACTGGCTTTCAGGGGAATCTCAAGCTCTCGTAACCCGAGTTCTAACTGCTCCAGATCGACTGGTTTCCATAGCTCAAACATCAATGGATAATCGGTTTGATCATCACTGTAATGGACATTGACTAGATTGTGAGCCCACGTGTAACCCTCCTGAACGTGGTCATACAGATAGGCTATATCCTCAAATCCAGGGCTGGTATGGCTCAGTAAGGTATCGTCAATACTGACAACTCCCTTTTTGGCTTTGTATTGAGTTTGAGGTTGGCTTTGTAACATCTGTAGACGGCTTTTGTTCAACGCTTCAAGACTAAACGGGCTTCGGTTTAATAGACGGTTCAAGCTACTTTGGTTCCGTTTCGGATTAACAATGAACCGATTTAAGCCTTCTACTGTCTTATTTTCTGATACTATCAGTCCACTTATATACCGCTCAAACTGGAGCAAGGCTTGCTCAGAAAATACTCCCTCATAATACGAGGAATAATGCGTTACTATCTCTGGTATTTCTACTATTGGAAACATAGGGGCCTCCCTAAATTATGATTTAGGGAAACTTTAGCGTTTTTTTTTCTTTTAGCAACTTTTTTAGGGGGAGACCACCACCTCTACTGCCAAAGTCGAGTGACTAACATGGAATTGTTGGAAACTTGGTGAGGCCATTGGGACGATGCTCACCCGAGCAGAATGAGGCACCGACAAGCCAGTAAAAAAGCAGTGTGAACAGGTATAAGCTATACCTGTTCACACTGCTTTTTTATTTGCACTAATTTTTTAAAGCCTGAATTACAGTTTGGTGTAATACACCATTACTAACCACCACGCCCTGATTGTTTTGCATGCGATAATCAGTCGCAAAGTCGAGTGGTTGACCATGCATGTCGGTTACGGTTCCACCGGCTTCCTCAACAATTAACGCGCCGGCGGCATGATCCCAAATTTTCTCTCGATAATCAGGCGATTTTGGGGATGGTAGTCGTAAGTATAGTGCCGCGTCGCCACGAGCTACCGCACCGTACTTGGCCTGACTATCCATTCTGAGTGAGGCTTGACTAATACCCGCCGCTTGAGCGATGGTTTGTTGCCGACTGTGGTCACCATGACCAGATTCGACACTCTCCACAAAACGTAGATTCTGTTCGTCGGAAGAACTGGCAACCTGAATCTGTTTAAAGGCTGACGATATTGGTTCGGTTCCATCGGTAGGTAGAGCCGCCATGTAAGCTCCTTCACCCTGTACTGCCACGAAAATTGAGCCGACCCCCTTAGCCGAATCAACCAAAGATACTGGCAGGGCTGGACAAGCTAACGCGGCTACCTTCAACTCACCACCAATAACCAAGGCTAATGCAATGGCATACTGATCGTTTCGTAAAAACCCTTTTGTACCATCAATCGGATCAAGTGTCCAATATCGATTTTCATCAACGAGGCCATTGCCCGCATCAATCCAACTACAGACCATGTCGGAACTCGCCTGTGGATGAAACTGATGTACAAAGGTCAATATGTTGGTCAATATAGCTGAGTTTTCGGGCTTCTTTAAATCAGCCGAATCCTCTTCACCAACAATTTCATCGCGTGGAAATGTTTGGCGAATATGCTCACAAACCAGAGCTTGCGAGCCAAAATCAGCCACCGTGACAGGGCTTTTGTCCCCTTTCTCTAAAGATTCTGCACCGACCATCTCGGCTCGAACCCGAGTACAAAGTATCGCGGCTTTTGTGACCGCTTCGATTGCTATCTGTTTTTCAATAGTATAACTCATGTGTTTTATCTCACTTGTTACGATTATGTTTTAAGGGTAGTAAAATATGAAAACGGCTACCGGGACACAGTTCGTCATCGTATTTGGGGCTTTCGACCCACACCAAACCTTGATGAACCTCAACCACACCTTTGACAATTGCTAGCCCCATGCCCGGCCCAGAGCCTTTGAATTTTGTTTTACCGCTCGAATGAAGTGCCATCTCACCCGTTTGATAGAACTTAGTAAAAATCAACTCATGATATTCTGGCGAGATACCAATTCCTGTATCAGCTACAATTACCTCAATCGCATCAGTCTCTAGGGTATGGTTAGTGCTAACTGGTGGATAGTGCCCCATTACCGTGATTTTTCCCTCATCTGGTGTGTATTTGATGGCATTAATGATTAGATGATAAAAAACTTTTTGTAATGCATCTGGATCGGCTTCTATCTCAGGCAGAATATTAATATCAATAATGTCTAAACTCAATTGTCGCTCTTCAAGAGGAGTAGAAAACTTTTCTCGTATCTGTTTGATAATGTAGGTAATCGACAGCGGTTCAGGATAAATTTTTAAGGCACGTTCATCAATTTTAGCGACATCTAGCATGGTATTGATAATCTCGTAGAGCCTTACAGCACCTGAATAGATGCTTGAGACGAGTTCCTTATGAAAAGGATTGGCCTTAATTGTAGCATCGTTGAGCAACATCTGGCTATAACCATGCATGGTTGTCAACGGTGTTCTTAGCTCATGGGAAGAGATTTTGATGAAGTCGGTTTTCGTCACATTAAGTCGTTCTAACTGAGTGTTTGCCTCTTCAAGTTCTTCGGTTCGTTCTTCAACCTTTTGCTCTAATGTTTGGGATAGTTTAGTTATCTTATTATACAACTGTGCATTTTCTATCGAAATTGCGGCTTCTGCCGCGAATGCAGAGCCTAAGGCGATTTCATTCTCGTTAAATGGTGTAACTGCCTCGCGTACAATTGAGACCATGCCGCTTACTTTGTCAAATCGAGTCAAGGGAACACCGAGCCATGATCGGGCGATTGGTAGACCGTCAACTTGTTGCCAATGAGACAAAGTGGTCACATCCTCAAAGGAAACAGGTTGTTGTGACTGAATAATCTGGTCAAATACATCTCCATCGCTAACCTTAACTCGAATGTTACGCGGATTCATCGCCTGCGGAAACCCCAATGCCCCCACAATCTCTAACGCACCTTCTTTTTCAATCATCAACGAGGTGCGGTCATTTGGTACGATTTCACCAAGATGATGAAGAACCAAATTGAATATTTCGTCTAAATCTAAAGAGCGAGACAACGCTCGGCTAGAGCGATGGAGGATTTCGATACTGCGGCGCTGAGTCTCCTCCTTTTGATACAGTTCACGGGTCTTTGCCTCGGCCTCTTGCAAACGCAAATTTGTCGTTTCTTGAATTTGGTTTGCTTTTTTGAGCTGTTGTTGACTCTCAAATAAATCTTCCGAACGGTGTTGAGCCTTTGCCTGACTTTGCAATGCCCATTTGACAGTTTCGGTTAAATGAGCCGAACTGATTTGACTGACAAAGGCCATAACCATGACCATAATTAAGGGAGGTGATAATATCCACAGTACATCCCACGATACGCCATAAATAGCAAAGGCTGTTGTCATCGTTGTCAAGATGGCAAATACAGTTGCTCCTATAACCGCCTGTGGATTAATCAGTACTCCAGCCATACTAACGATTATGACGAGTAAATAACCATAAATAGTCGCAAATTCTGATAATGGTTTAACCAGCATAAAGGATAGCACTGCCAAAATTAGACCAACAACCAAGGTATATGTCGCTCGTCGGAACAGGTCAATTAGATAAAGTCGATAACTTAAGGCGCAAGTAGATAAGACTAAAATAATGGGCAAAAATAACTGGAGTATTTTATCTAACGAGTAGAAATTAACAAAAAATACCGCAGATGCCAATGCTAAAATCGAGACCAGCACACTTATAAAACTTTCTTTTTGTAGCTTTTGGAGTTCGATATCATCCATGATAAAGGTATTATTCTGTAATCGGCAACACGATTAAAAATGTTGTTCCCTCTTGCCAAACAGATTTTACGCTAATCGTTCCATTTAAGCCTTCGACATAATCTTTAGTCCAAAATAGGCCAAATCCCATTCCCTTGCCTTCTTTGGATGACCAACCCATTTCAAAAATACGCTTTAGACTCTCAGATTTGATACCTGTTCCATCATCCCGAATCGAAACCTCAATATTTGTGTCTTTAAGCGTCGTGGTTAGCCACAAATTACCAGACCCTTTTTTTTCTAACATGGCCTCAACCGCGTTTTTAATCAAGATTTTAAAGGCTTCGGTTAACATGTCCGGTGAGGTATTGATAGATGGCAAATCCGAGGTAAGCGACTTATGAATGGTGATGCCAATATCGGTTTTTAATGTGTCGGCCTCAACATTAGCGCCGATTTCGGGAACAGCTTTACGGATCGAAAAAATCAAACAACTATTTACATTAGTCGGGACATCAAGGTGTTCACGCCAAGGCTCATGCAAATGATCTAGAATCTGTACTGCTTGGTCAAGATGATGAATCACATCTTCACCCGATGCCATAAGTCGTTCCCGCTGAGTCTCGTTCATGCGGGGCAACAATTTGATCATTTCTAAATAGTTTCGAGAAACACCAACATGGTTCCGTAATGAGTGAATATATGCGGCGGCACTAAAAGCCATTTTACCAAACATTTGGGCAATATGTCGCCGGTTTTCTGCTCGTTTGTACAAACGAGCGTTATGGATGCTTAAGGCTACTTGTTGAGCCAAAGTAGTTAAAAACACAATCTCTTGGGCGGCAAATATTGGCTCACGTGTAGCCACAAATAGATTTCCGACTACTTTCTTCTCCCAAAAGCATGGCACTGTAATTAACTGCTTGATACCAGTTAGCTGTTGCAAGATTCTACTCACCCGATGATTGACGATTGGCCGGAACAAATCATGCAAACTACCAGAGATAATGTACGGCTCATTTGACTTATAATCGCCTTTTACAGCTCGAACCCCTAAGTTTTCCGCATACCGTATATCATCAAGATAAGCTACCGCATTTGGCCCAAGAATGGTACTTCCGGCAATTTGTTGTAACTTATCTATGAGTTGAGGCGTGATATCAGCCGCATAAGCTCGGACAGGCAAAGAGTTATCTTCGACTTCAAATGTGGCTAACATGGCTCCAGCATATCCTAGCCGACGCACAACTGCATTAACCACAGCTTGAAACACGCGGGTTTCGTTCGTAATATTGCTTTGTAGAACGAATATTACCCGCTCTAGAGCTTGGATTTCACTTAAACGTCGTTGGCTTTGAATAGCAATCGCGGCTTGATTACCATACGCAGAGAGGAAAGAAATATCTCGGTCAGAGAACCGTTCACGGGTGGCGGCAAACAGATTCCCAACTACTTGATCGTCAAGAAAAAATGGGATAGCAATAACTTGTTTTATGCCAGTTAATTTTTGAGCTACATCAGATAAAGGTTTGTTGACAACGGGTCGAAACAAATCATAAAGCCGATTAGAGACGACTACCTCCGGCGTGCCAGCCTGACCGGTGATGGCTCGAACGCTTAGATTCTCTTGAAACTTCTCATCATCCAGATAGGCCACAGAATTAGGGCTAATGAAGGTGATCCCCAGTCGTTTTTCAAGCTGTTGTAACAGAGTGGGCGCGATACTCACCGCGTAAGCTTTAACAGGCAAAGCATTTCCCTGCTCAAGGGGAGCAACCATCGCACCGACACAGCCTAATCGTTCAACCACATCGTCAACAATCCGCTGAAACACCGATTGTAACTCGCGTGAGTGATGAGGCGTGTTTGGTTTATCCGAGGTGCTGTTTGATAATCCTGAAAGAAGCATCGGCTCTCTGTAATACCTTGCATTTGGAAAGATGTGAAAAATTCGTTATTTGTTTAGGCATCTAACGGCAAGTCAATAAAAAATGTGGTGCCTTTTTTCTCGCGACTTTCGGCTCGGATTTTGCCGCCCAAACCCGCTACATAATCTTGAGTCCAAAATAGCCCAAAGCCCATGCCCTTGCCTTTTTTAGACGACCAACCCATCTCAAATATTTTGGCTAAATTCTTAGGACTAATTCCTATACCGTTATCCCGAATAACCACCCTTATCGTATCCACGTTAAGGCGACTTTCTACCCACAAGCTATCTCCCACCTTATGCTCCGTCAGTGCTTCGCCCGCATTTTTGATAACAATTCTAAATGCCTCGGTCAGCATGTCGGGTGAGGTCTGGATAAGTGGTAAATCGTCTGCCAAAGACTTATAGATGGTAATACCGTCTTGGGTAGTCACTTTTTTGGCCTTTCTATCTAAGGCATCTTTAGTAAAGGATTTTCTGACCGCATTATGCAAACAAGAATTAACATCCGTTGGTTCATCCTGATGTTTGCGCCAAGGTTCATGCAGACTGTCTAGAATTTCTGCACTTTCATTCAGGTTGTTCATGATACTTGAGGTCGATTCGAGAATATCATTCCGATGTTCTTCAGATAACATGGGGAACATTTTGACCATGCTCAAATAGGTTCGGAAGCCACCAATATGGTTCCGCAAAGCATGAACATTGGTGGCCGCGCTAAAGGCCATTTTGGCGAACACCTGCGCGATTTGGCGTTGTTCCTCGGCATGTCGATACAAACGAGCATTACGAATACCGACCGCGGCCTGTTGACCAAAAGTCGCCAGTAAATCCCGCTCGCGTTCTGAAAAACGTTGTCGTCGAGTTGCCACAAACAGATTTCCAACTACTTGGTCGTTAAGCGAAAAAGGTACTGCAATTACCTGTTTTATACCGGTCATTTTTTGAGCAATCGCCGACAAGGGACGATTGATAACTGGTGTAAACAGGTCATGCAAGCTATTTGAAACTACTGACTTAGCCGGATGCCCGTCAATTCCTTTAATGGCTTGTACACACAAATTCTTTTTAAATCGATCATCGTCGAGATGTGCGGCAAAGTGTGAGCCAATCTTGTCAACTCCCAACTTGCCCAATAAAAAGTCGAGCAAATTTTCGGCGATGTTGACTGAATAGGCCCGAACCGGCAAAGAATTATCAGACTCTAAGGTTGCCACCATAGCTCCAATATAGTTAAGTCGTTTGACCACTGCATCGACAATAGTTTGTAGTACCTGCGTCTCATCAGTAATATTAGTCTGCAAGGCCAAAATTACCCGCTCGAGTGCTTGCGTTTCGGTTAAGTGTCGCTGACTTTTGATTGCCACCGCGGCTTGCCGACCAAAGGCGGTCAAAAAATCAATATCCTGAGGTGAGAATTTCTTACGCGCCGCGGCAAACAGATTCCCGACTACCTCATCCTCTAAGAAGAAAGGTACTGCGATTACCTGCTTAATGCCAGAAAGCTTTTGAGCAATGTCAGAGAGTGGTTTGTTTACTACCGGCACAAACAGATCATGCAATCTGTCGGAAACCACAATTTCAGGCGTTCCATTTGAGCCATTAACCGCTTTAACACTTAAATTGTCTTGGAATTTAGGGTCGTCAAGATAAGAAACTGATTTCGGCCCAATAGGGGTCGCACCGAGACGTTTTTCGAGTTGATGAAACAATGTCGGAGCGATGTCAATCGTGTAGGCTCGAACCGGCATGGAGTTATCGCTTTCAAGAGTAGCGACCATTGCACCGACACAACCAAGTCGTTTAACCACATCATCAGCCACATGTTGCAGTAATGTCTGCAATTCTGGAGTAATGTCGTAAACCGTTAAAATTTGAAATTGATCTGTTACCGTGTCATCTTGCTGAAATATTTGAATTTCACCGGATGAGTTCATAAAATGTCTCCATCGACTGATTTAACCATAGCCACCTTTTATTATACATATCATAGAAGCAGTTGCAATTCAAGCCCCAACAAGAAATGATAAATAAAATATAGCTTACCACTCAATGTGGCTTTTGTCTACGTATTTGGCCTAATAAAGATTGTACTTTTGGGGCATTGTAGGACAAATGGATTACAATGTTAACAAATTTGCGAAAAAATTTATGGCGGCAGGTTTTTACTATCGATACAGGTCTATTGAACCGAGGAAGCCACTTCCTATAATAGCAATTTTCATAAGTTATCCTTGAAGTGTTTAAATAAGTTGTGGTCGGCAGAATACCGACACACTATTACCGAAAGCGTAACACACCTCCTTTAAAACGCAAAATTGTTTTTGTTTGAAGGTGAGTTAATTGGAACGGACGCATGAGTTGGACGGGGAAGAAGGAAAGGACATCGAATTTAGGGAACAACGAATTTTGCGGTAAGAGTAATAATCGACCAATTTCAAACCATTACTCGCTACTTGTATCAAGAGTTTGTCGTTTCATTCATGACCTGATATATTGATAAAATCAAAAGCATTTTTTGACAGGATTAACAGGATTTTTTTGCTTGTAATCCTGTCAATTCTGTTAATCCTGTCAAAAAATGCTTTAGTCATGTTGAAATGATAAACTTCTGTTGTATCGGTCAATCATTCGTTTTTCCCCTCATTCGTTGTTCTGCCTCAACGACTACAGGCACCTAATTGGAACAGTACGAGAATCAAAAGAGGCACTTTTTAAAAGAGTGCCTCTTTTGATTGTGTAAAAAATTTATCGTGTACTTGCATGTTTGACGCGATTATCTTAAATGGCTGGTAATGCACCGGTTCCGGTTGGTGTGACCATTGGGGTTTCCCAAGGGTAGATGATATATCGTTCCGTGACGGCTCCATAATAGTTTGGGCCTAAACCGGGGAAGAGGTTGGAACGGAGGCGGTAATGTAACACCGCGGTCTTGAACTCTGCGCTGATGGCGGCTAAACGTCCTTGCACGACTACCGTAGCTCGCCCATTCGACCAGATATTATCGACGATGAGGATTCGGCGTTGGGTGAGTAATGTGTCGGGAGGAAACTGTATAAAGGTCGGCCAAGCCAATTTTTGGTGTACCTCGTCAGGAAAATAGACGGATGCGGTTAGGACATGTTTTATCCCTAAGGCCTCACTTAAAATGCCACCCGGAATCAATCCACCAGAAGTGATCATGAGTAGACCATCGAACTCTCCCTCCAACTGAGGGATCAGATGGTCAATCAGTTGATCAATATCTCCCCATGTTAAAATCTCACGCTGAAGTTCTGGATGACCTTGTCCACTAATTGGTAAATATCCCATAACATAATCCCTTAATTAAACTATGAACCTTGCAGATGACTTTTGCAAGGCATGAACAGGAAGTGAGTCGTAAATATTCAGTGAACTCGCTAGAAAGAGCATCAGAAACCCGATTTCTCAAAGAAATCGGGTTTCTAGGGCGGTTTTACTGAACTTTTACAGTGAGTCAGTTTGAGTTTTGTCCTGCGGTCTTTTATAAGCAAAAAGCCCCCAATATTGGGGGCTTCCGTTTTTGATAACAGTATGCCTCGGGAGAGACTCGAACTCTCACGTCCATAAGGACACAGGCCCTCAACCTGCTGCGTATGCCAATTCCGCCACCGAGGCGCTTACTGACTTAATGCGTTCAATTATACTCTCAACTTTTATTTTGTCAAAACGATATAAACGGGTGCTATCCCAAACTTTTAACGAATGTGCGACAAATTGTGGTGGTCAAGATGATGTTGAAAAGGTTCATGTCACCCTGAGCGTCTTTTGCGAAGGGCCTATCTCACCCGAATTTAGGAAGATTCGAGTGGATACTTCGCCTTCGGTTCAGTATGACATGTTTTTCAACATCAAGCTGACCACTACAGAATGTACGACAAATACCCTATTTATATATTCCCGTAGACTCACGTATAACTAACTTTGTTGACGGCACTGGTAAATTAATCGGCTCACCATTTATTAAGGTTATAACAGCTTTAGCCGCGGCAACTCCCATTTCGACTATGGGGTGATAAATAGTTGTTAGTGGTGGTGACATATAGGCAGAATATCGCTGGTCATCGAATCCAACAATCGATACATCATCAGGAATACGAATGCCTCGTCGAAAAAGAGCTAAATAAACGCCATTCGTGATCTGATCATTAGCCGCAAAAATGGCCGAAAACTGGGTTCCTCGTGTTAATAAGGTTTCTATAGCAAAAAGACCAGACCGCCGCCGAAATGTACCTTCTATAATTAAAGTTGGGTCTATCTCAATATCTGCTTCATTAAGGGCCTGCTCATAGCCTTGTTTTCGTTTAATTGCATCAGGATGAGTGGGCATACCCGTAATATGAACAATCCGTCGATGGCCTAACTCGATGAGGTGTTGGGTGGCAGTATAAGCGGCTTTTTGATTGTCTATCTGGAGGCACTGTTTCTCCAAATCTTTGAGCCTGCCTCCAACAACTACGAGAGGCATCCGTTCTGCTATTTGGCGTATCCGTTCATCAAGAACCGTACCAGCCATAATAATTAGTCCATCCACTTGCCGTTGAACGAGCATGTCGAGAGCCTCAATCTCCTTCGAGGGAGTCCAATTACCGCTCACAAAAAGGGGCTGATAACCACTAGTACTGAGGCCTTGCTCAATCCCTTGGTGCATGCCACCGTAAAACGGGCTGGCTAAATCTTGCGTCAAAATACCAATCGCCATAGATTGACCACGTACAAGACCTTGAGCAATGATATTGGGACGGTAGTTCAGTTTTTTGACCGCCTCTAAAACCGCTTGGCGCTTATTTTCGGTCACCGCGGTCGTGTTATTTAACACCCGCGAAACAGTACTCGCTGAAACATTTGCCTCACGGGCTATATCACGAATAGTAATAACAGATTTTTTATTCA
>JAUCGA010000058.1 GCA_030377865.1 Anaerolineales bacterium HSG25
CCAACAAAATATGAATGTCCGTAGTGGGCCGGGGACAAACTATCTGCCGGTTGGTTCCGCCTCAGCGGGTGATAGCTCGGCTATTATCGGACGTAATGACGATAACTCATGGGTACAGGTTGAGTACCCCTCAGAGGATGGCAAAGGATGGGTCTACGCCCAACTAATTGATATTCAGGGTGATATTAGCACCCTACCGATTGGCATCCCCTCTATGGATCCCATACCTCCGGCTCCCCCTCCAGAGCCAGAACCAGAACAATCGGCTCCTCCGCCAGAACCAAAATATCAGTTCACTCCAGCCCCCGGTTGGCACGCTTCAGAGAACGCCGGAATTGTTCATTTTAAGGGACGTATCTATGATCCCGGCGGAAATTTAGTCAATGGATATAGTATTCTAATAGATAATTGGGCCTGGAAAGTAATATCTCATCCAAGTGGGGGAAGCCATTGGTACCCTGGAAATAGGATCGGAGAATGGGATATAGTGTTTCCAAAAGAACAAATGGCACAAGCTCAAGGGCTATGGTATATGAGTGTAGTTATCTACCAGTGTGATTTTATAGCTGGATTTGACGCTCAGTGTAAAAACTATACCCAACTCTCGCGCGAACATAAAATTGAAGTCGTCTCCCCCGATGAATCGATCATCAACGCCGATTGGACCTGCAATTGGGATTGTGATAAAGGGGTCTATCGAAGCTGGTCAAAAGATAGAGGGTATGAGTAGCCTGCTTTAGCTATCAGCATCGGGATTTATTCCGATGTGTCATCAGTCTAGATAATAACATTACCGAGTAGTTCAAGGAGCACACTGTGTCTAACAAACAACTATTAATTGGAATTGGAGCCTCCGTAGTGGCTCTGCTCGTTTTTGTCGGAGTGGTGATTGTCGGTTGGCAGACGTATTACAATCTGGATGCGATTGCTCAAATCGAGCCGACCGCTACCCCCACGGCTATACCAGCCACCACGGAATCGGAAGCCGTCACCTCGGCCACCGACACACCTGTTGCCAGCGCGCCCACCGATACACCAGCACCACCTGCCGAACCGCATGCTGGCTCGATGACTGAAACAGCCTTGTTAAATGCAATCCTGCCAGAGCGTGACCAGCGCTTGTTAGCCATGCGGCTTAAACATCATGGGCAAGAGATTCCACTGGTGGTCAGTGACACCCCACCGAACTATCAACTCGGTGACGAAACCACCTTTTGGGTGACGGACAATCAGCAAAGCCCGCCCCATGTGTTTGAGGCAACCGCCAGCCTGCAATATATCACCGCCCATTCTTATTGGTGGGTTGAAAACAGTTTTAACGTGCCAGCCAGTGACCTCAAACGTTCCGCCGAAGCCTTTGAACAAAAGACTTACCCCACCGACCGCGCCTTTTTTGGCTCCGAATGGTCGCCGGGTATCGACGGCGATGAGCGAGTGCATGTCTACATGGGCAACGTTCCGGGGGTGGCCGGTTATTATGCCGCGGCCAACTCCTATGCCAGCCAAGCCGAGACCTACAGCAATGAGCGGGAGATGTTCTTTATCAATTTGGGAGCTATTCGACCGGGAAGTTCTCAGTTTGATGGCACTTTGGCGCATGAATTTCAGCACATGATCCACTGGAATCAAGACCGCAATGAGGACACTTGGGTCAACGAGGGTTTGAGTGAGTTGGCGACCTTTTTAAATGGACATGGCCCAAGCAATTTCATGGGCAGTTTCCTCTCGCGTCCCGACACCCAACTAACCAGTTGGTCAACCACCTCCGACACTACGACCAACTATGGCCTCAGCTTTCTGTTTATGGCCTATTTTTTGGAGCATTATGGCGAAGACACCATGAAGGCAGTAGTGGCTCACCCAAATAATGGCATGGCCGGATTTAACGCCGTGCTGACTGAACGAGGGTTTACCGAGCAGTTTGATGATATTTTTGCCGACTTTTTGATCGCCAACTATCTGCAAGATGCGACTATCGGTGATGGCGCATGGGGCTACACGGGTCTATCACCGAGTTCTGTGACCACCGCCCAACGTCACCAAAGTTACCCCGTTGAGCAGAACGATCAGGTACATCAATATGGGGCTGATTATATTGAACTCTACCCTGACGGAGAGGCGTTGACGATAGAGTTTACGGGCGATACTGAGGCTCGATTGTTGGATAATCAGGCTCACAGTGGCGATTATCAATGGTACGGGCATCGGGGCGACGATAGCAACACCCACTTGACCCGCGCTGTCGATTTAAGTGGGGTTGAGCAAGCAACGCTCCAGTTTTGGAGTTGGTACGACATCGAGCCGGATTGGGATTACGCTTATGTGGAAGTCTCGACCGATGGTGGCGAGAGTTGGCATGTGCTAGAGACGGCGCATACCACCACCGACAACCCCAGTGGGAACGCTTATGGCGCGGCGTTTACTGGTTCATCAAACGGCTTTTGGCAAGAAAATCAGGCTGACTTATCTCCCTACACCGGCGGAGAGGTTCTGATTCGGTTTGAGTATGTCACCGATGACGCGGTCAATCATCCCGGCTTTGCTCTTGATGACATTTCCATCCCTGAAATCGGTTTTAGTGATGACGTGGAAAATGGCTCCAATAACTGGCAGGCCGAGGGATTCATTCGCATGGATAATCGTTTACCGCAACGATTTCTGGTGCAACTGATTCAAATCGACGACGAGGTAACAGTGCAATCTATGCCTCTTGACGACGATAATCATGGTCAACTAACGATTGACACCTCAAACGGTGAGATTGAGCAGGTGATTATGGTCATCAGTGCTTTAGCCCCCGTCACCACCGAACCGGCCACCTATAGATACAAAATTGGTTCAGAATAGATAAATATAAAAACAGGAAGGATGAAAATTTATGCCCTTAGTTTACCATACCTCATTACCTACCTTTGACCGTCTGCGTCAAGATGGACAAGAAATTCTCAGTTTAGACCATGCCCTCCATCAAGATATTCGGGAACTGCACATCGGTTTTTTGAACATGATGCCCGACGCGGCTTTAATCGCTACAGAGCGCCAATTTATGCGACTAGTTGGTAACTGTAACCAGATTGCTCAGTTTTTTGTCCACCTTTTTTCGATACCGGGTCTGCCTCGCAGTGTCGACACTCAAGCCTATATTGATGAATATTATACCACTTTTGAGCAGGTCAAAGAGACTGGTTTAGATGCCCTAATTATCACCGGAGCCAACATCTCCAACCCGAATCTGGATCAAGAAGAGTTTTGGGAACCCCTGCAAAAGGTGATAAGTTGGGCCACCGAAAATGTGACTTCGGTGTTATGCTCCTGCCTTTCGACCCATGCCTTGATGAAACATCTCTACCAGATTGAGCGTCAGCGCTTGCAAAAAAAACGGTGGGGGGTTTATAGTCATCGAGTTACCCAGTTTGAACATCCCATGCTCCGTAGTATTAACAGCCGTTTTGATGTACCCCACTCGCGCTATAACGCCATCACCCGCGACCAGCTTGAATCAGCGGGCTTGACCGTGTTGGTCGCCGGACGAGAGGGCGACGTTCACATGGCCGTCAGCCCTGACCAGTTTCGGGTGATTTATTTCCAAGGACACCCCGAATATAACTATAACAGTCTGCTGAAAGAGTACCGGCGTGAGGTGTCACTGTTTATCAATGGTGAACGTTCCGACTATCCGCCCCATCCCGAAAACTACTTTTCACCCGAAGCCGCCGACATTGCCGATGCGTACCATCAAACAATCATCGACTGTCAACGAGAAGGCACAACACCCCCGCCCTTCCCGACCGCTCAGATAGACCCATATATTGACAACACTTGGGGTGATACCGGCAAAGCGGTGTTTAACAATTGGCTCGGTTTGATCTATCAACTCACCAATGTTGACCGTAAGTTACCCTTTATCGAGGGGATCAATTCAAATGATCCACTCGGATTGTTGACGGAGAAGTAATACAGCTATGAAACAAAACAAATTAACCACACTAATCCTAATCTCTATTCTCATGTTGGCCTGTAGCCCGACCAGTTTTTTAGCCCGAGTGGGCAACCCCACCCCAACCGCCACGGCCACCAAAACACCCAAACCATTGGAAACCGACACCCCGATTCCGGTAGCGGTCGCTGATACGGCTACACCTGAACCCACCGTCACCGAGACTCCGGTTCCGCCTACCGATACACCGGAACCGGAACCGACAGCCACCGAAACACCCGAACCAACCGCCACCGAAACGGAACTCCCGCCTACTGACACACCAGAGCCAGAACCGACCGAAACGGAAACACCTGTCCCGCCCACCGATACGCCTGTTCCCGCCGAGCCGACTCCAGTACCGACCGACACTCCCGAACCAGAGCCGGAGGTCATGTACAAAATTATCCATTACCGAGTGTTGGGTGATGGAGAAAATAACGGGGGCATTTTTGACAAAGGGGGGCAACACTTTATTTTTATCACCGTGGTTGACCAAGCCGGAAACGGGATTGATGGAGCGGTCTTAAAAAATGAGCTAGGTGGCTTGCCTTATGATGTCATCACCGGCAATAAAGGCCCCGGCAAAACTGAACTACAGATGGATTACGACCCGTTTAAGCTATACGTCGCCTCAGACCCAACCGGCCCGACCACTAGCGAGGTATCAAACCAACTGAATACCATGTATCCACATATTCCCGATGTTATTGGTAAGTTAGGCTCAATTGACAATGAGTATTCAGTCTGCCCGACAGCTGAGATACGCTGTGAGCCACCGTTTTATAGTGTCCATTTTTCGTATGAGATTACCTTTCAAAAGGTGAAGTGATTCAGCACCATCGGCAATAAAGGAGTGCAAAAGCTTCTTGCTTTTGCCGGAGACAAACATGCAAAAGCAAGAAGCTTTTGCACTCCGCAGACTTCGAATTTGAGTTTTTATGCGATAATAAGTTATTGCCGAACATGTCTAATCTACTATCAGATTAAGGAGATACTATGATTACGCATAAACAAAAATTACGGCAGGAACTGTTACATTATTTTGATATGTTACCCGATTCTCTGTTAGGTGAGGTATTATTATTTATCAAATTCTTGTTATTTAGAACCAAACAACCGGAAACCATTCCTAATACGCCTCACGATGAGGCACAGAATCCTCTCGATTCATTGGTTGGGATGTTTGACTCAGGAGTGACCGATACCGCAGAAAATCATGATCTCTATCTCGTCCACCAGTTTGAGCAGGAGCAATCAGCATGAGTCAGCATTGTTGTAAGGAAATGGAGTTTCATCTTCAAGAGGGGGAAGTTGCGCTACTCTATCTTCCTAAATTCAGGGAATATGGTATCCAAATATTAGACGGGGGCAGTTCCTTTCAAGAAATTTATTATTGCCCTTGGTGTGGAAAGAAGCTACCGTCATCGTTACGAGACCAATGGTTTAACCAGATAGAGGCGTTAGGCCACGAATGGGGTGATGAGGATATTCCAGCAAAATATCTATCAAGCGAATGGTGGCGGGAAGTAGCTTGACAATGTTACATTAGCCTTCTTGTATGTCATTCTGAGTGTGGTTTGCGAAAAACCCACTCTAAAGTGGCATCATGGGGGACACTTCGCTTCTCTCAGTGTGACATGTTGTAATTTAACATTGTCAAGACGACCTCTGCACCGGATGGTCGGGAATTCGCCCGTAGGGGATGATTGGCCTTCGTTGGGCACAGATCAGTTTCCACATGCCGAGCAGTAAAATATTTCAGAAGTTTATCATTTCAACATGGATAAAACAATATCTGACAGGATTAACAGGATTGACAGGATTAAAGGCAAAAAATCCTGTTAATTCTATTATTCCTATCGAAAAATGCTTTTGATTTTATCAACATGTCAGGGTTATGAATGAAACGACAAACTTTTGATATTTCATACAGGAGGTCAACCATGACCATAAAAAAAGAGCAATTCGTTATTATCGGTATCATGGCCGTGGGGTTATTGCTGATTGGCGGCGCGGTGTTAGCCTACGCCCTATCACAAGGTGGAACCCTGCCGACCCGCATGACCATTATCGCCACGCCAACGCCAGATGCCTTGGCCCTCTCCGAAGAGATTACCCTAGAACCTGTCGAATCTCTGGACGAGATCGCGGACAAAATTCGCCCCGAATACCCAGAGTTGGCTGACCTGCTCGAAAATCCAGAGTTGGGATCGGTCTACAAAGATTTTTATCTGGTCTACAATGAGGGTGGACTACCGGCGGCTATGGCGCTGGCTCGGCAGAGGAACATCCTCAACAAAAACGACGAAATCATCATGACGCTGGTGTTAGACACCGAAGAGACGGCTTCCCTTGTCGCTGAACTGGAATCGGAAGGTGTCCTCATCAGCGGAGTCTACAAAAACCTGATCAACATCGCCATTCCAATCTCACTCATCGAAGAGAAAGCTGAGACCGAAGATCCGCATGAGATTGTCGAACGAATCTCGAATTTGGAGCATGTGATTCGGCTTCAACTGCCCAAACGGGCCACCATTCAGCAGGGCGTGACTTCGGGGCAGGGGGTTGATGTCACGCTGGCCGATAATTGGCATGCTCGCGGAATCACCGGTCGAGGGGTAAAGATTGGGGTGCTTGATTTAGGCTTTGCCGGATACGAGGATCTACTCGGCAAAGAATTGCCCGCGACGGTCACGCTTAAGGCGTTTGGTGACGACTATGATCTATATGAAGAGGCGCATGGCACAGCCTGCGCCGAAATCGTGCATGAAATGGCTCCCGAGGCGGAGCTTTTTTTAGTTTATTACGATGGCACCGACGTGGCGATGGGTCAGGCCGTGGAGTGGCTGATTGAGCAGGAGGTGGACATCATCAGCAACTCGACCAACAGTATCGGCACCACCCCGCTCGACGGCACGGGATTCTCAGCCGATTTGGTTGAGCTTGCCTACGAAAACGGCATATTTTGGGTCAACTCGGCTGGAAACTACGCCGAACGTCACTATCAAGGCCGATTTGAGGATAGCGACGGCGACAACATGCACGATTTTGGTGACCTCAAAAAACAGACCATCTCTTTTCGTGCCGGAGAGGATTACCCAACCCATATCGTGTTAAATTGGGATAATTGGGAGGATGTCGATCAGGATTATGAGTTGATTTTGTATGACCGTGATGGCAATTTACTGGCTAAATCAGAAGAATCGCAAAGCGGTGGGTTTGGTGAACAACCGTTAGAGGGGTTTTTATACACCTTTGACGATGAGGATATCTATCTGCTCGGTATCGAAAACTATGATGGCACAGCCAGAGGCGATGCCACCTTCGACCTGTTTATCGAACCGTCCCTAATCCCAGAAAAGTTCATTGTGCGGGAGCATAGTTTGGGCGGCCCTGCCGATGCCGAGCATGCCTTTGCCGTGGGCGCGACCTACTGGTACGATGACTTGTTGGAGGATTATAGCTCTCGTGGCCCGACCACCGATGGCCGAGTGAAGCCCGATATTTCTGCCCCCGCCGGTGTGGATAGCCACACTTACAGCCCCGAAAACTTCCCCGGAACCTCGGCGGCCACACCCCATGTGGCGGGTGCGGCGGCACTCCTGTTGCAGATTTTCCCCGACCTAATGCCTGATGATGTGCGAGCCTTTATCCAAGAGCGGGCGCTTGATTTGGGGCGCACCGGCTCAGACAATCAGTTCGGAGCCGGACGCATCAATCTGGGCGATATTCCTGATTTTGCTGAACAACCGGACATTGTCGATACACCCGTCCCCACCAAAGTGGCTGAGGTACGAGCCACCTCGACCCCCCGCGCCGCAAACGAACCGTCGCCGACCTTTGACGATCCGGGGGCGGGGTATGCCGAAGATGAACTGACCGACGACGAGGCAACCCTGCTCGGCCTGATTGTCATCGTCGGCATGTGTTTGGTCTGTGTGTCGGTATTGTTGTTTATGGCCCTCATTATCGGCGGGCTGATTATGTTGTTGTAAGAAAAGAGTTGTTCGGGAATAAAGGAGTGCAAAAGCATCTTGCTTTTGCCAGAAACAAACATGCAAAAGCAAGATGCTTTTGCACTCCGCGAATATCGAGCTTGAGTTTTTATGAGACGATTAGTTATTCCCGAACAGGTCTAAAGGGAAGTAGGGGTAAAAGTTCAGTAAAACCGCCCTAGAACCCGATTTCTTTAAGAAATCGGGTTTCTGACGCTCCTTCTGGCAAGTTCACTGAATATTTACGAGTAGGGAGCAAAAAAACACAAGGAGAAACTTATGAAAATTCCTGATTTATTACCAAATAAAGTAGCGATTGTAACCGGAGCTAGTCAAGGTATGGGCCGCGCCACTGCTTTGACTCTCGCTCAAGCAGGAGCCAAACTGGTTCTGGTGGCCCGTTCTGAAACAGCTCTAAACCAGTTGGCTGACGAGATAATCTCGGCAGGTGGGGAGGCGTTGGCTGTACCGACCGACGTTAGTCAGCAGGCACAGGTTGACCGCATGCTCACTGTTACCATGCAAACATTTGGCCGGATTGATATTCTGGTCAACAACGCGGCATTAATTGACCCTTTTGGCATGGTTTGGGAGACCGACCCCACGGCATGGGAGAGGCTTATGCGGGTCAACGTGATTGGCCCCTACCTGTGTGCGAGAGCGGTCTTACCGACCATGTTGGCGCAGAACGAGGGGCGGATTATCAACGTTTCGTCGGGGGCGGCGGTCTCTAATGTTGAGGGGATTAGCGCCTACTGTGCCAGCAAAGCGGCCCTAGAACGGTTTAGCGAGGTGTTAGCCGCCGAGGTCGCGAACACCAACATTAGCGTGATGATTTTTCGGCCCGGCGTGGTTGAGACCGACATGCAGCGCGACATTCGAGCCATCCCTGCCGAGCAGTTGCCTCTGGTAGACAAGTGGCATGCCCTGTTTGAGGATGGGAATTTGCGTCCGCCGCAGGAACCGGCCTTGGCGATTTTGTGGTTGGCGAGCAGATTCGCATCCGCAACCAACGGTCAAACGTTTAATATTGATGAGGACTCATTTCGGGCGCAGTTAACCGCCGATTTGGGCATGTCGATGATGTCGGGGCGGGTGCGTGAATAAGATGCTTGGATGAAATACAGTGTTAACAAAAGTTTGTCAATTTATGAACAACAGAAACGGTGAGATGAAACATGGATCATGATCAACTAAAAGTAATCCTAAAAAATGCTCCCAGTATAAAGCTCCTCCGCAGTGATAATGCCCCACTAATTATCAGCTTCCTTGACCTTGAGTTTAAGCAAAAACAACAACTAACCATCCCTCTGACTTTTTTGTCTGAACGGTTGGACGACTATTTAGAGCTACTCCGTGACGGTCGACCGGGTCTGTATCCAAGTGATCCAGAGAAATATCTTAATGAATGGTGTGACGCGGGTTGGTTGCGTAAATATTTTCTTGACGACGATGATCCTGTGTTTGAATTAACTCCTGACACAGAGAAGACACTTGGTTGGGTGCAACTGTTGCAGGCTCAAAACCATCAATTTATCGGTACAGAATCTCGGTTTTTACGAATTTTCGACCTATTAAAAGAAATTGACAACCGCAGTACTATTGATGTTGAGGTTCGCTTGGCTCAATTAGAAACCCAAAAGGCCGAGATTCAAGCCGAGATTAACCATATTACTACCACTGGTGAAGTCGAAGCGTTTACTCAAACACAACTTAAAGAGCGGTTTAACGAGGCTAATGAGGAATCTCGAAGACTTATATCCGATTTTCGAGGAATTGAGCAGAATTTCCGTGACATCACTCGACAAATTCAAGAACGTCAACTAATGGCTGGTACTCGTAAAGGCAAACTGGTTGAATATGTTCTTGATGCCGATGACGAGCTAAAAGAGTCTGACCAAGGACGAAGCTTCTATGCTTTTTGGGAGTTCCTCATGTCTCCCCAACGACAAGACAATTTGCGCGATTTATTGGAGACCGTCTATAACCTACCCGAATTGCAAGAAGTTACCACCCAAGCACCCGTGTTACGACGTATCAAAACCAGTCTCATCCAAGCCGGAGAGAAAATTGTTCAGTCGAATCATCGACTAGCCGAGCAGTTGCGTCGCATGTTAGATGAGCGCCAGTTGGCCGAAAGTCGGCGAGTACAAGCACTTATGACCGACATCAAACAACTGGCCTTAGTTAATATCGACCAGCCACCTACCGAACGTGGTTGGATCACTTTGGACGGCAATCCAGCCATCAACCTGTCCATGGAACGCCCTCTATGGAAACCGACAGAAATCCCTCATTTTGACCAGAGCGACCTTCAACTTGGCGATGATGAGACCCTGAGCATAGACAATCCCGACCTGTTATACAACCCTTTTTATGTTGACCGAGCCACTCTAAAACAACAAATCAACCGCATCCTGCTTCGTCAACCACAGGTTACATTAGCCGAATTGACAGGGCATTATCCGCTTGAAAAAGGACTGTCAGAACTAGTGACCTATTTTGCACTAGCCTCACAAGAAGCCAAACATACAATTGATGAAAGTGCTATCGAGGAAATTATCATACCAGTAGATGAAGGCGAGGTCAGATTAACCGTGCCGCGAGTGATGTTTCGGCGATAAGGAAATTACTTGGTACCCGATATCTTGATTATAAAAAAGATTTTTTCGACAGGACTACGGCAAAATTGACAGGATTTTTTGCTTGTAATCTTCAAAATTTTGTTGTTTCATTCATGATCTGACATATTGATAAAACCAAAAGCATTTTTTGACAGGATTAACAAGATTGACAGGAATTTTTGCTTGTAATCCTGTCAATCCCGTTAATCCTGTCAGATATTGTTTTAGTCATGTTGAAACGATAAACTTCTGAATCTTATAAAGAGGCAATCTTCCCGCAAGTTTAAAACTTGCGGGAAGATGATGATACAAACATGACGTTTGCACGGAAAGCCCCAAAGAGCCGATTTTTTTGCTTGTAATCTTGTAAATCTTGTTAATCCTGTCAGATATTATTCTATAATTAGCCTAAGCTAAACATCTTGTCGGGTAGTAGGAGGAAATTATCAAATTATACGTACCTGAGGATATTTTATGAAACCAAACGAACCAACTCTATACGCTCCGGTAATGATAAAACTAATGCAAGGCATTCTTTATCAAGATGACACGACTCATTGGGACATGCTGTTGCATCATCAGAGTGCGGTACGTGACTATGTCGGCAAGATTGGTTTGGCCTTGTATCTTGACGAAGCAGAGGGATATGCCTATTTGCAACAGTTGGATGAAGAGGCTGTACGAGAGAATTTTGGGCAGGCGTTACCACGTCTAATCCGGCGGATAAAACTGAGTTATGATGTCACGCTTCTGTTAGTATTACTGCGAGAACGTCTGCAACAGTTTGATACCAGTGACGATTTATCCTCTCGTTTGGTGATGTCTGTGGATGATATTCGGGAGATGGTGCGCCCATTTTTCCCAGAACAGACCAACGAAGTGCGGCTTCTGCGGAACCTCGATTCCAATATCAATCAGTTGACTAAGCTAGGCTTTTTGAAACAGCTAAGCGGCAAACAGAGTCACTTGTACGAAGTGCGTCGTATCATCAAGGCCAAAGTTTCGGCAGATGTGTTGGCCGAAATAAAAGAGAAGCTACAAACCCATGTTGAGGGGAATACCTAAGCCTAGTTCGAGGTAAGTCAGAGATGTCCATAGATATGACGTAAATATTCAGCGGAAACCCGATTTCTTTGAGAAATCGGGTTTCTAGTCATGAGAGTGGTTCAATCTTAAAGATTGAACCACTCTGGAACACGCGCTTCGCAACGATTTAAACTGCGCTTAACGTTTCATTAAATCAGGTTTAACCACAGCCGATTTTAATTGTGATATGATAGCTCCATAAATAAAAATTCACAATAACAGGAGTAACAATGAAAAAATTAGGTGCATTTTTGGCGGTAATATTAACCTTAGCTATCTTGTTTATCGTAGCAGTTTTTAGCTTCCTACCTAACGTAGAGGCTAAACCATCAGTGAACAGTAAACCCGTGACGGCTCCGACGGATAATCCGTTTACTCAGCAGGAGGAGGATTATCGGACACAATTGAGGCAGATTGATCAAGCATTACAAGACCGTAATGGAACCTATCAAAACCAATTGCAAACATTGAGTTCGCAAATTGCCCCTGCTCAGAGCCAGCTTGATACGCTCAAAGCACAGGAGCAATCCCTGCTTAATCAAATCAGTGAGTTGGAAGTTACACGAACCAGTCGATTGCAAACTTATGAAACACAGTTGATACCGGCTCGCAATCAACATCGGGCACGTTATACAGAGTTGCAAAAACAAATTCAAGAGGCACAAGCCAAACTTACCGAAATTAATACTTTATTAGGGAGGTAGTGACAATGAAAAGAAATATCGCATTAATCATTTCCGGTTGTTTGACCAGTATAGTTGGTGTATGTATCGTTATATTGATGTTCATTCCTCAAAAGATGACAAATAATGTTGAAACAGTTGAAACTGTTACGCCTACGTCACCGAATGAGCAGTCACTTGAGCAGGTTATACAGGAACGAGAGGCTACACTAAAATCTCAGGTTGAACAACGTCAGCAGGATTTGAGCAAGTTAGATGGCAGTACCCAAACGGAAGTGACTCGTTTACAAATCAAGTTGTTTGATTTGCGGAATCAAATTAGTCAGACTGTGCAAAATATTGAGGCCGCACAAGCTAACATGGCTACTTTACAGCAAAATATCCAACAAGATAATATAACTTATCAGAACGAGTTGAACTCAATGGCCGATACAGAGAATCAACTTCAGACGGAACTGAACGGGATAGTTGACCAAGCGGAGCGTGCTTACGCTGAATTACAATCAACTCAGGCTGTGGCTCAACAATACAGTCATGATGACGACCGT
This sequence comes from Anaerolineales bacterium HSG25, assembly GCA_030377865.1. Lineage (GTDB taxonomy): Bacteria > Chloroflexota > Anaerolineae > 4572-78 > J111 > JAUCGB01. The sequence continues at coordinate 12,916 of JAUCGA010000058.1, forward strand.
CATGATAACGATCATGACGATGATGACGATCATGATGATGATGACGATCATGATGATGACGATCATGATGATGACGATCATGACGATGACGATCATGACGATCATGATGATGACGATCATGACGATGACGATCATGACGATGACGACGATCATGATGACGACGATGATGACGATCATGATGACGACGATGATGACGATCATGATGATGATCATGACGATGACGATCATGACGATGACGATCATGACGATGACGATCATGACGATGACGATCATGACGATGACGATGACGATGACGATCATGACGATTAACAAGGAGCTATAAAATTATGATAAATTGGCAACATTTAACCACATTTGGATTAGTAAGTTTATTCACCACAGGATGTAATACGGTTTTGGCAGATACGCCATCTCCAACAGCTACTTCACCTGCATCAACAATTATGCCATATTCATCTCCTACATCTTCACCATCTCCTACACCTTCACCAACACTCTGGTTTACTCCAACACCGTTACCTTCACCGACACCTTGGTCAACGCCGGTAGCGTGGGTTGCACCGACACAACTACCTCTACCGCCAACGTTGGCTCCCGTGCCAGTTATACCAGCGTTGACTCCAGTGTCGATCGTATCGAATGTACAAAATATAGCAGGTGGGGCAATTCCGGTGAGTTACTCACCACCTGACGACGTGGATGTTTTTGGTGATACAGTGCTACATTGGGAGTTCTACGGTCATTTGGCTGAAGATGAGTTTTTTGACATAAAGATTAAACCGTTGGGAAATGAAAATTCGGTTTTTGTTGACTGGACAAAGGATAATGAATACCATCTTATTCCTTGGAGTGGTTGGCAAGGTGGCGCGTATACTTGGCAAATCGGCATCATAAAAGGCCACTTAGAAGGTGATACCAAACATTTTATTTCTGATACGGGTCGTGATAGCAAACCATTTATCATCAAATGGCAAGGTTTTAGACATAGCAGTGACGACTCGTCAGATAGTAGTTCGTCTGGCGGTGGCGGCGGCGGTAATTCAGGAGGTTCATAATGTGGCACTGGAATAATCATTCTTTCAAATCAATGAATACTCAGGTACAGATTCGGCTCTTTAGTCAGTCTGACATGGCCGACGAAATATTACTGGATGTGCAAGAGCTATTTGGTAGTTTTGAGAAACGGTTATCTCGTTTTGATACAAAAAGTGAACTGTCCCAACTGAATATTAGTACACAGAGGGCATCTTTGGTTAGTCCTACATTGCTGAACGCGATAGAGATTGCTTTATGGGCCGCTGAAGCGACGAATGGACTTTATGATCCTACGATACTGAACAACTTAGAGCAGGCTGGTTATGACCGTACTTTTGAGCAGGTTGCTACTATTTATGCACAGTCCACGAGAGATTATGAACCCATTTCTCCAATAAAAAATATTCAACGGCAATCATTCAGTTTTCGAGAAGTCTCTTTTAATCGGACAAATAGAAAAATCCATAAACCAGTCGGGCTACGGTTTGATTTGGGAGGAATGGGTAAGGGCTGGACAGTGGACAGGGCCGCCGACCAATTGCAAGGCGTTGGGCCTTTTATGGTCAATGCTGGTGGAGATATATTCGCATATCATTCTCCACCGGGTGAGAAGGGCTGGCAGGTTAATTTGATCCATCCTTTCAAACCAGAAAAATTCTACGCAAGGCTTCATCTTCATCATCAGGCATTGGCAACCTCTACGATTGCCAAACGGCGGTGGCAAAAGGATGGACAAGTTATGCACCATCTGATTGATCCTCGTACTAAAAAGCCAGCTAAAACAGACGCAATCTCTGTTTCTGTGGTGGCGGAGCGAACAGTATTGGCAGAAATATATGCCAAAGTAGCCCTGATTTTGGGGGCGAAACGTGGCTTGGCCTATCTGGAACGATTGCCCGGTGTAGATGGAATGATTTTTACAGACGATTCACAACTTTTGTACACGGCTGGTTTCGGCTTGTTATTAGACCAGCTTGAGTCAACAGGATTTTCAAAAAATTAGCTCGTGGTGTCTAGCCAAAACTAATTAACACAGAGTTTCACAGAGAAAAAGCGATTTATTTTTTCCTCTGCATCTCTGTGAAACTCTGTGTTATGGTTTGTCAGGTCTATCCCGAAGCTATAGGTAACTCCAAGAAAATAAACCTCCCAAATGTCATGCCCGAATGTTGTTATCGGGCATCCATTTGTATGCAGAATGTGGATTCCCGCTAAAAGCATGCGGGAATGACATAGAGAATTTAATCAGTTTGGGAGATTTATTTCCTTGGAAATCCCATAATAAGGATTAACAATGTCTCGAAGAAAAAGACCTAAATTTACTACCAACGCTAAAATTACTGTAGCCGCTTTAAGTGTGATGGGATTTGTTGGAGGCTGGAATCTAATTGCTCATGTGGAAAAACCCAGCGAGCCTGAACCGGCACCTCTTCCAACTGCATGGCCTACGGTTGCTCCCCTATCGGAGATTCCACCAGTACCAACCTTGATGCCGATTAGCATGCCAATACAAGAGGAAGGGCATGCAGTCGGCGTAGAGATTCAGATTGCTCCAATCCCAACCCTAGCTCCCATCCCGACCTTAGCCCCGCTACCTGATATGCCAGTGATACAGCCACAGGACTGGGGCAATGAAAGCTGGGGATCATAATAAGACCTGAAGAAGGGCTGTTCAGTTCTAATCTATATGGGCATAATCGTGACGCTACAAGCGTCACCTACAGTAATTTTGCTGGAGATGAAACCGTGTAGGTCACGCTTGTAGCGTGACAAGATGGAGAACTGAACAGCCCTTGACCTGAAGACCTGACAGGTTTCTAAAAACCTGTCAGGGTCATGACCATAAATAAGGAACAAGGAACAAAAAATGACAACACAAATTAGATCGTTCAATAGATCACCCTTCATTGATGTTACATTTGTAATCTTAGGTATTTTGTTAGGACTAATCATCGCCTTGATGGGAGGATTGCTCTGGCTCAATTATCAAAATGATCCGGCTAACAATATCCTAGTCGCCACAAGTAGCCATGTTGTAGGTAATATTCCTACATGGTGGCAAACAGTATTTTATAAAGAAGCCCATATTATGGGGTTGCCACTCACCGAAGAAACTAAAGCCTACTGGTATATCGCTCGTTCTAGTGGTATTTTTGCTTATTTACTCCTATGGTTTGCAACAGTTTGGGGTATTACGATGAGCAGTAAAATGACATCTACTCTGATAGCTACACCCGTTACCTACGGTTTGCATGAATTTTTCCCAATTCTTGCCACCATCTTTGCTACCTTACATGCCGTTATTTTGCTAGGAGATTCTTACATTCAGTTCAATATTATTCACTTGATAATTCCGTTTATTAGTCCCTATAAGCCACTTTGGACTGGGTTGGGGGTTATTGCACTCCAGTTATGTATTGCTCTGATCGTAAGTTTTTATATTCGTAAGCGAACTGGTCATAAAATATGGCGAGGTTTTCATTATCTGTCTTACCTTGCTTTTGTGCTAGTTCTAATTCATGGTTTGATGGCCGGCTCAGATAGTCAATTTATCTTGATAAAAGGAATGTACCTACTGACTGGCTTGAGTATATTGTTTTTAACCTATTATCGGTTGTTTACTCTGAGATTCAAACAGAAACGAATAGCCTGAAAAAAGGATGTTTCGATGTTTCAGTAGGTTGAGTTTAAGAACTAGGGCAAACTCGAGGATATCTAATTACTTAATTAATAAAAAAAGGAGCTTTTTATGAAACAACAAAGTAACAAATTATCTAGTTTGAATAACTGGTCAATCATGTCAATCATCGTAGCATTGACCGGTATCCTGTTGATTGCAATAGGTTGGTTATTGCCATACCAAGCAAATGCCAAAGGCAGCTATCTAAATTCAATGACCTCTCAATATCCACAAATTTCTAGTAGTAAATTGGACAATTGTGCCGTTTGTCATCCATCTGGTGGCGGGAATGATGACAATAATCTGAATAGTTTTGCCAGAGATTACATGGATAATGGCAAAAATTTCGCCGCCATTGAGAACTTTGATTCAGATGGTGACGGAGCGATCAACATTGATGAGATTAATGCACTCACCCTTCCCGGTGATGCAAATGATAAACCAGTTGTGGCAACAGCTACGAGTTTGCCACCTACAGCAACCTCAACAGCTACAAGTTTACCACCTACAGCAACACCAACAGCCACGGCCATACCAGCTACAGCAACACAAACACCTGAAACTGTATCCACAACTATTTCTGGTGGTGGCGGAGAACTCAATTCGATTGATGTTAGCGTTGAATTTCCCGCTGGCGCTGTTGATACCGATACCATCGTTAGTTATGCTCATCTGTTATTGCCAAATCCAAGTGGATTTCTCGGTATTGACAGGTCTTTCCAATTGACAGCTATGCAGGGTGGTTCTATAATAACGTCCGACTTCAAACTGCCAGTTACTATTACAGTAAAATATCCGGCTGATTTATCCATTAGCAAGGATAAACTCAAACTTTATTACCAAAAAACAGATAATAGTTGGAGTACCGATGGAATTACTACTACTGTAAGCAATACAGATACGGAATTGACCAGCACAACAACACATTTTAGTAAATTTGCGGTGTTGACTGAAGGTCAATCAATTTATCTGCCTGTAATTATCAGATAGAGTTTCCGTGTAAGATTTTATTCGCAGAGATACTCTCGCTAAGTCGCAAAAAAATATAAAACTTTTGCGACTTAGTGGCTTTGTGAGAGTTTTTTCCACTTAATGAATCACCGAAAACTCCACACAACACAGATAGTCATCTGATGACTAAATCAACACCATAAAAACAGGATTTAATCTTCAAGGGAGTTACAAATGATAAAGAAAATAGTTATTAGTATCCTAATTTTGGTAGCTGTTGTATTTGTTGCCTTAATTTGTATCCAATTTGTTCCTGTTGATAGGAGCAACCCGCCGGTGCTTAGTGAGCCAAATTGGGATTCACCGCAAACTCGGGAGTTGATGGTACGTGCTTGCTTTGATTGTCACAGTAATGAAACAAAATGGCCGTGGTATTCAGCGATTGCCCCAGTTTCTTGGCTTATTGCAGATCATGTTCTTGAGGGTCGAGAGGAATTTAATGTCTCTGAATGGCCTTCAGGTGACGGTGATGAAGCGGCTGAAGAGGTTGAAGAAGATAAGATGCCTCTTAAGGGTTATCTGTTGCTACATCCAGAAGCTAGTTTTACGGCAGAGGAAACAGGGGCGTTAATCAAGGGACTAAAAGCGACTTTTGGTGAAGAACACGAACACGACGACGATGATGATTGATACCCTAGACCTGACAGGTTTCTAAAACCTGTCAGGTCTATCGCAGAATTTTGGACTAATGGACATGATGATATCTACAAAAAAAACAATCTTACTCGTAGAAGATGATATACTTATCGTTGATAGTTTGATGTATAGCCTCCAAAAAGAGCATTTTCAGGTAATTACCACAGGAGATGGCTTGGAAGCTATTACTCTGGCCGAGCAAAAACAGCCTGATTTAATCTTGCTTGATATTATGCTACCTACTCTGGACGGTTGGGAAGTTTGTCGTCAAATTCGCCAGACAAGTGTGGTGCCAATTATCATGCTAACTGCCAAAGGTGATGAATTTGACCGAGTGTTGGGGTTGGAGATAGGAGCCGATGATTACCTCCCCAAACCATTCAGCTTTAGAGAATTATTAGCCCGAATCCGGGCCATATTCCGGCGACAGGAGTTTGATCGACAACGACAAGCTCATAAAATTATAAGTGTTGGTAATATTCGCCTAGATGAAACAGCCCATCAACTTTATAATGGAGATGCTCCGTTGACTGTCACCCAAAAGGAGTATGATCTACTTAGAACTCTCATGAGTCGATCTGGAGAAGTTATTACCAGAAATGAATTATTTGATATTATTTGGGGAACTGATTGGGTTGGAGATCACCGGACATTAGATGTTCATATCCGTTGGCTCCGAGAAAAAATTGAGATAAATCCGAGTCGTCCTAAATATATTCAGACAGTACGAGGGGTTGGTTATCGATTTGCGACCAACAAGGAACTATGAAACAATTAGGATTACGGGGCAGAGTACTATTTGTCTATCTTTTGCTGGTTATGGTCGGATTAGGGGGCTTAGGTATCCGCTTTGCCCTGCTCCAACGTCAACAAATCATTGGAGAGGCGGAACACCATTTAGAGCTTGAAGCACTTTTACTGAACAGTGTTTTGGAAAAGCCGTTGGAACATTACTTAGAGGGAAAGTTATCTCGAACCAAACTAAGACAACTCATTGTTAATTTGACAAAATCATTGGATAGTCAAATTACTATTTTGGATATATCGGGCAATCCGGTCTATGATTCTGCTGTTGAAATAGATCAAATTCCCAATCAGTTCAACCAAACTGAAGTTCAACTTGCCCTTCAAAATCAAGTACAGCATGATACCCGCTTTGATCCTGTTACAGGAGTAGAACGGTTATACATAGCGATTTTAATCAAAGAAGATGACGAGGAATATCTAGCTATCTTGCAACTTTCTGTCCCAACAGACCCAATATGGACTAAAATAAGACAAGCATGGTCGGTTGTTTTTGGGACGGTAGCAACTGTTATTGTGGCTGTGGTGGTGGTCAGTCTATGGTTAGCCAACTATATTTTGCGTCCAATAGGAAAGTTGCAACAGGCAGCAACTCAAATTGCTGAGGGCAATTTTGAACAGAAGATTCCGGTAACTGGCTCCGATGAATTAAGTGATTTGGCAAAAACATTCAACAATATGGCCTCTCAGATAAAACGAATGATAGAGCAACAACAGCAATTCGTAGCAAACGCCTCCCATGAACTTCGTACCCCGCTAACCAATATAAAATTACGGGTTGAAGCTCTCCAAAACGGCGCATTGGAGGATACTGAGGTGGCAAATAGATTCTTGGCTCAAATCGAGTCGGAAACAGACCGTATGGCTAACTTAACTAGGAGCTTACTTTTGCTCTCTAAGTTAGACTCAGGTGTGTTAAATTTGAAGACAGAATCGGTGGATGTTTGTGCGATTATTAAGGAACGTGTTGAAGCCTTAACCCCAACTGCTCAGGCTAAAAATTCCACGATTAGATTTGATTGTTCGCCAAATTTACCTGCTTTGGAGATAAACCCCCACCAATTACAACAGATATGTGATAATTTACTTGGCAACGCTATCAAGCACAGCACCCTAAATTGTCAGATACATGTCTCGGCTGAACAGGCTGGTCAGGAAATGGTTATAAAGTTTGCTGATAATGGGCCGGGGATTCCCGCAGAAGATATCCCCCATATTCTTGAGCGATTTTATCAGGTTGACAAAGCGCACACTCATTCTCATAAATATAGCGGGGCTGGTTTGGGGTTGTCTATCGTGCAAGCTATCGTGAAGCAACATCAGGGTCGGGTTGATGTGACCAGCCGTTTGAATGAAGGAACAACATTTATGATATATTTACCATTAGGTTAGGAATGAGAATTAATGGGGCCTTGGTCTAAAAATATTTATAACAGGATTGGTGGAATGACACAGATAAAAGCACGCCAAATCTGTGTCATTCCACCAATCCTGTTCTTTGACCAACTCTGAATTTTTTCAACATCAAGCTGACCACTATAGAAAAAGACGCAAAGTTTTTATGTTGTTCTTTGCGCCTTTGTGAGAGTATCACCAGAATTTTGCACGGAAACTCCTAGTGAGCCATAATGATTAAACAAAAAAATTTCGACAGGATTAACAGGATTTTTTGCCTTTAATCCTGTTAATCCTATTAGATATTTCTTTATGCTTCATGATGGTAACGGGTATGTACCCGTTACCTATAACAGACGGGTATATACCCGCCAAATACCCGTTGCGATTACATAATCGCAACGATCAGGAAAATTCAAGGTTTTCGGAGTGCAAAAGCATCTTGCTTTTGCATGTTTGTCTCTGGCAAAAGCAAGATGCTTTTGCACTCCTTTATTCCCGAACAATTCTCGTGTTAATCCACGTTTATCCGTGTCCTAATTTTATTTTGCAACAACTCTAATGGAAACAAAACAGTATGAATGAACAGTTTACGATTGAATGTGAGCAATGTCATAATATTTATGACGATGTAGAAGATGCCTGTCCTCATTGTGGCGAACCAAATCCGCTCCCCGTCGCCGAAGATGGTGATATGTATACTGAGGGCGATTATCCGGCAGATGCTAATCATGAGGAGTATCAGTATGATGGTGAGGTCGATTATGTTGATCCCAACTATCAAGCCGAGGGAGCGTATGCTGAGGAGGGGTATGAGGAGCCGTATTATGAGGAGCCGTATGAAGAAGGCTACTCAGACGGTTATGCCGAGGAGTATGTAGACGACTATGCGGATGAGTATCATGACCCTTATGGTGCAGAGGTGGCTTATGACGATCCATATAGCCCGTATGCCGACCAGTACGCTCAACCGGCGGGAGTCGATATGGTCAGCCAAGAGAAACCGTCGCTGTTTTATCGGTTTGTTCGTTTTTCGATAGGCTGTTTGAGTATTGTAGCCTGCGGACTGTTTACCTTTGCGATTATTGGCGCATTTGGTGCTTACAACGGGTATCAAGAAGCCGCGGCCGAGGTCGATTCCAAAACTCAGATTCATTACGAAAAGGGGCTTGTCCATTTAGAAAATGGGAACTACGAACGGGCACTTAGCGAGTTTGATTATGCGCTCAGTTTTGACCCCAACTTTGAGGTTGCTCTCAACGCCAAAGCAGAGGCTGAGACTGGCCTTGCCGCCCAGCCCACCCCAACCTCGATTGTTATTGATGCCGCAACCACTGGCACATCAGCCTTGTTAGAACAAGCTGAAGACCATATCATCAAACAAAATTGGATTGAGGCAGTGCAAGCTCTGTCTCAACTGCGAGCCATCGATTCAAGCTATGAGTTAGACCGTGTGTCGGAGATGATATTCACGGCTAACTATCAACTTGGGATAGAGCAACGCACTCCAGAGCAGATTGATGAGGCGGTGTTGTCTTTTGAGCGTGCTCTGGTCGAGCGACCTGATGACCCCAAGGCCAGCGCCGAACTTGACCGGGCCATGTTTTATAACGATGGACAACAGGCTCAACAACGAAACAAATCCTTGGCCGTTGATTATTTTACCGACCTGTATGACCTCGACCCGACCTATTTAGATGTTGATGAACGTGTTGTATTGGCGCATGAACTGTTGGGCGACGATTTGGCTCTGCAAGGTGACTGGTGTGAGGCTGAACTGGAGTACGCGCAGGCTGTTGTTCTCGCCCCCAATGAAAAATTACGAGCCAAGACCGACAATAGTGGTACTGAATGTCTGGAGAAAAAGGGCAAAACCGTCATCACTACGACCAGCGACGATGAAACAACCGATGCGACTGACGAGGAAGAAGCCTCGTCTGAAAGTGATAGCGAGACATCTGAACAGGCCGATGAAGAGCCAGAATCGGTCGACGTAGAACCGACTCCGACTCCCGCTAAGGGGAGCGAGAGTGATATTGCCTCCCAAATTGTCGTTCCTGCTGATGCTGAATCTGATGTAGAAGAGGCGACCACGGACGAAGAAGCTACCACTGAAACGGAGAACGCTACAGATACAGAGGCCGCGACTGTGGCTGTTGGCGGTAACATCTACTATACAGGCTACAATAAAGATGAAGACCAATGGCTATTGTTTTCGATTCCGGCCTCTGGTGGTCAGCCAAAAGTGATTTTAACCAAGATGATTATGCCTGCTCTAAGCGCGGATGGACGTTTCTTAATGACTCGCTCTGAGGCCAAAGATTCAGAGGGGTTACATCTGTATGACCTGCATACCGGCAAGTCGCAACGGATTACGATTTTTCGGCAGGATGTTCTACCTCGATTCGGGGGTGACAGTGGTCAATTTGTCTACAACGCCCAAGAACCAGCTACCGGCATCTGGAAGGTACATCAAGGGTTTACCGATGGGCTAACCGAAGCGAACATTATTGTTGATGGTCGCACGCCCGATTGGGCTAAAGACGGGGCATTGGTTATTCAAACTACGACACCCGACGGAAACAACCCCGGCCTCTATTTTTCTGGCTTTTTAGGTGGACAAGCCGAACGAATTACCACCCACGAAAGTGACCGCAAACCTCACTTCTCGCCTAATGGAAGCCGAATCGCCTACATGTCCACCCAAAGCGGCAATTGGGACATATATGTTGTGAGCCGAAGCGGAGGCGATCCCAAACAGATCACCACCTACGGGGGAAATGATGGTCTGCCGGTTTGGTCACCGGATGGTAACTCTATTGCCTATGTCTCTGATAAGGGGGGTGTATGGGCTGTCTATACCATCCCCGCTACGGGTGGTACTCCCACAAAACTGATCGATTGGAGTAGCCTCAATCGTGAGGATTGGCTCATGTCTCAGATTGCTTGGGGGCCGTAGAACGATCGTAAAAGTTCAGTAAAGTAGCTCTAGAAACCCGATTTCTTTGAGAAATCGGGTTTCTGATGCTCTTTCTGGCGAGTTCACTGAATATTTACACGATCCAACATTCAAGTTGATTTTCTATTACAAAATAGTGGAAACCAGCGCTCTGGCTCCAAGAATATACACATGTTGGTAGTGTTGACGTGTTGACTGATAGCCTTGGGCTTCCAGCCATAAAAAAAAATTCTGTTGCAGGTATATACAGGGTATGATAAAATGAAGCAGGACGATTGCGTGTTTTATACTCAAAAAGGAGTAGCCGATGAAATGCTTAATTAATCAACATATACTGGTACTGATTTTTACCTTTTTAGTCTCAACAGGAGTGGCCTTGGCCGGTGACCCACCAACAGGAGTAATTGGGCCAATGAATCCGACTATGTATAAATGTGTCGATGGCACGAACACTGAAATCTATCAGCCTGACCCATTTATCAAACGGACGGTTCGCCGAGTTTTACCGGGTGGGGCTTTAATCGAATATAATGTCACTGACGATGACGGGGATTTGATTTTTGATGGTGGGCCAGCCTTGCTCGACCCGACTTTTCGAGACGACTATTACCAGTCCATGATTGGCGGAGAGATTACCTCTGACAATGGAGAGGTCAAACGGGATAATCGTTATGAACATTATAGCCCTCAGACTCAAACCTGTGATAACTCATTTAACGTTAATTTTGGGTTTGATACCAAGGACGCGGTATTGTACGAGGGATATTTAACCGATTTAGACCGAGCTTGCGAGAAGGCTGACGGAACTATTGTCCCGATTTTGGATACTTTGATTGAAGGGGTGGTGTATGAGTTCCATAAAGATGGCAATGGTGAATGGTTTGGTGTGCGATCTCGTGATGTGCCTGTGATCTTAAATGGCATCACCTTTGATATTTCATGGGCTACAAATGATGAAGGTTATTACTATTTTCAAAATTTAGGAGCCGGGCCGATGGTGTTGAACCTACGTCTCCCCCCAGATGCCCATCCGGTTAACCCGAATGTGGCCTTATTTTCGAGCGGTTTGGAATCAGGTAAAGAGAACGCCCTCTCACCGTTTACCGTGCTATTGGGCTTTTATCGAGGGGATGAACATCCCGAAGATGTCTCGCAGTTAAAAACCCCTGACGGCAATTTTTTACCCTTTAGTAACCAAAGCGAGATTGATCTGTTGCAACAATGTGGCTATTTGGGCATGCCTACTGCGGCTGATGTTCCCAACGAAATATTAGAAATGTCCTATGGTATACCTCAAGTGGGTGGAGAACCTAAACCGTCACCTTATCGAACCATTATTATGACGGCTGGTTCGCTTAGTTTGTTGGTTCTGCTCGTTATTGCTGGCGGAGCCAAAGCCTACTATCGCCGATTTTAACTTTGAGAGAGGTTCAATCTTAAAGATTGAACCTCTCTGGGGCGCACATGCAATCTTTCAGATCAAGACCAACCTTCCCGCAAGTTCTAAACTTGCGGGAAGGTGACGGCTGAAAACTTATTATCGCATAAAAACTCAAATTCGAGGTCTACGGAGTGCAAAAGCATCTTGCTTTTGCCGGAGACAAACATGCAAAAGCAAGAAGCTTTTGCCGGAGACAAACATGCAAAAGCAAGAAGCTTTTGCACTCCTTTATTGAATCGTCCGATACATATCCTTAAGTCGTTTTTGTTGTTGTAAACGCCAGTAAATCTCCTCGCTGGTACGATAAAACGCCCGTTGTAACTGGTGCATCGTCTTAACCTCGCTCTGTTGCAAGCGGGCTAACGTTTCTTCATTACCAATATACCCCAACGCTTCAAAGGCTTTACGCTGAATATGATGACGAGGGAATTTGGTCAACAAACGCCCTTCTTTAACGAAAAACTCTCCTGTAGCAATCGACTCCAGTTTTTTACGACTAGTTGCGGTTGTCGTCAAATAGCCCAACGCCTCAATTGCTAATACCCACAGCGAACTATTTTCATTTTGCCCTAAACAATCGATCAACAAAAAATTATAAGCTTCTTTGTCTTGGTAACTAATTTGCCCAATTAAATAGGCCATGCATTTGTAATGCTCGTAGTTTTCATCCTTATATGTTTTCTTTTTCTCTAAAAATGGCTTAATAACCGTCTTGATCACTCGCTTACTTTCTAACATGGCTAAGGCTTGGGTCACACACCAGCGTGTTATCGGACTGATCTTACCAATAGCCTTAAAAAATGCCGCTCTTAGAGCCTCAAATATCAACTGGCGCGGGGTAGAGCCGTCGGGAGTGCGACGAAAATGGTTATACACGTCTCCCAATATCATACCTGCAATAGAGGGCGTTCCATCCCCCACATCGGGCTGATTTAACAGTTTGATTAAGCGGATATATCCCATATCTTTGTCTTGCCACAGGGCAAACAAGGTTTTAAGTTGGGTATCTTGACTGAGTACTTCAGACATCGCTACTCGATTGCGACTCATCATGCGGCGAATTGCCAATGCTGAAGCCCAAGCCATGCTCGCAAAATCATAATCGACCTCATCTTCAATATCGGCCGCGATTTTTTCACGAGTCAGGCTGATTAACTCCGGCGCGATATCTGGGGGAGCCAATTGACCCAATAATAGCGCCGCGGTTGTGCGATGGGAGAGACGTGGCTCGTTATGGCTATCCAATCGCCATATTAGGGCGTTAATAATCTGGTCGAGCAAGTTTGTGTCGATGGGCGGGGGTAGTTGTTGCACCGGCTCCTCTAACGAACGGTTGGCCGAGGGAGCGGGCGCTGTCACCAAGAAAGGTTGAGCCAAATTTGCCGAATCGAGGGTTTTCAGCCGTTCTTGTTCTCGCTTCAATTCGAGCATACATTGGGTGGCTAAAAAGGTCTGATCGCTTTGGAGTAGATCAATACCGTAGACCAACAGGCGCATAAACTGTTGTACCACTCGTTGCTCGCGCACCATCAAACCTGTCACAAAAATCATGCCCTCCTCCCACCAGCGTAGTCGAGTCAAACGGCCAAATGTCGCCACAATATCGTCGAGCCGCTCGGTACGGTCAGGCGCTCGTACAATCGACTGAGCGCAACAATAACTTTGGATCGGCAAGTAGGTAAAGCGTAAGCAGTATTCACCATGTGGTGTGAGCAAGCCACAATCGACCAGTGCCTCGTAAAGCGATTCTAGGTTATATTCTCGATTGCCTCGTAACTCGGTCATAATCTGAAAAGCCTGACTAACCGGCCAAATTACTTTTTGGCGACGGTGCATCTTCCAAGCCAACTCATAAATTGTTTTTTCGGCATGCCCGCGCATGCCCTGCTCGGCAGGAATAGTGGCAATCGCGTCTTTAACCAACCGTTGTAGCACCTCGGTGCGTGAGTCGGGGTAGTCACCTGCCCTTGCTTGCCGAATCATGCGGATGAGAAACCACGGAACGCGGGCGAGGTCAAACAGGTGAGCTTGCTCAATTTTTTTAAGCAAAATCAGGCTACTGGCATCATTGCGAGTTTGTGATTCTAAAAATTGATAGACCTTATGCCAGTCAAGATTTTGGATAATCAACATGTGCAGATTTGTCGTGACAAAATAATCAGCCGAAAAGTTGGCGGGAGTCGAGGCCAGCACATACTCATTATCAGGATAGTCGTGTATAAGTTCTAAAATCTGTTGCCAAGCAGGCTCACGTTCTCGCTCTGGTAACTCGTCACTACCGTCAAACAGTAGCCACAGCCGGATTGAACGAGATTTCTTTTCTTCTACAGGCGGAGCCAACTTTCCCTTCCAGAGAGAAGAGGTTAGAGAGCCATTTGTCGTACTGCCCTCGGCTAAACTCCGTTTTCCTAATAAAGTCGGCAGATCGGCTTCAGTTAGGCCGGGCCAGAACTGTTGCAAGGTCATCACAATCAACTGTTTGATGGGATTCCCTAACTTTGAGCGAGCCTCTGGATAGTCAACCAAGTCAACGTAAAGTGGAAAAATAGTACCGGTTATCGTGTCGTATGCCTCATCTCTCATGCTGTTGGTCTCACCACATAATTTGTTGAGGGTGTATTGTACAGTGTCCCAAACTAACCGTTTTAACTGGGTCGATTTGTTGGAGCCATGTCCGCCAATCAGAGCCACGAGGCGTGGTTGTGTCTGTTTGTTTTTTTGAATAAAAATGTCGGTAATCGCATCTTGTGCCTCCGAGAGGGCTGTTCGTTTGTAGCCCCGCCAATCAACATTATAAAGGTCGGTTTGATTGCGAGGGTTCAGAACCTCAATCGGCAAATCCAGATATTGGTTGCGGTGGCTGGCAAAAAAGGTGAAATTGTCATCTTTTTGCATGGCTTTTAAGGCCGTACATACTGGATTCGCGGACAATAACTGACCCAATTTCAAATTCATGAACAGCGCTGGAATATCCCAACTGTAACCATCATGTTCATACAAAATAAACCGAGCATGGTTAAGGGCACGGTCAATCAGGCCATGTGTCAATAGTCCCCGATAGAACTCTCGGCTTAACACTTGTGCCGCCGCAATAGTGATTTTTTCTTGCATGGCGACCACTGCCGGAACGCCGGTCTGTACGATTTTGGGCGCTAAACCGACATGGGGAGCCTTATCAGCATGCCGTTTGGCGCTTTCGCAGGCCACAAAAAACATAAGTCGGGGGCGTTTTGATAGTCCGGCCAACATCTGTTGAAACTCCTCATCTTCGACGATGTGGGCTTGCCCCCGTCGTTTTTTGTTCCCATCCTCCAAAAACAGAAGCGCTGTCTCACTGTTTCGCTTGCCAAAGGCTCCATGTCCAATAAAATGAAACATGTCATAATCGGCCAAACACTCTTTTAGGTGCCATAAACTGGTCGGCAAGGGCTGACTTGGTTTCGGTAAATCTGGATTTGGATTCTCGGTTAGGGGGTTGATGTCGCCGGTTATAATATGCCACCCACTTTGACGCAGTTTGGCTAGTAAATGGGTAGAGATTGGGCTGTGTCCGGTCATCAAACTAATATCGAGAGGGAGGGCGCTGTTTTGATTATTTGATAGGGCTTGCCACAGGTTTTCAATCTCAGCCCCAACATCAATAGGGGTTAGATTATAGTCAATGAGATTTTTCGGGTTGGCGATAGCAATTAATAGTTTGAGCCGAGCTTGTTTGAGGGGCGTAATCTCTAGGCTGTCGGGTTGATGTAGATAGCGCGAAAACGGGGTCTGAGCCGAAATAGAAAGTGGAATCAATTGACCTAAACGATGATAATAAAGCCGCTCCCATCGCACAGCTTGCAGTTCTGATACCTCGTTTTTTATATCCAAATGGATCCGCAAGCGGTCATCGTTACGAGTCTGAGCATGTCGAGCCGCAGTGTTAAATGCCTGTTTCAGATGGGGTAGACGATTGATACTCTCTTCATTATTAAGCGTACGTTGAAACAAGGTTTTAAACAGTAACTCGCCATAAGCCTCGGCATCGGCTTCTAGTGAGCGTAAAGTGGTCAGGTCGATTAGCACTTCTTCAGAAGGGTAAGGTGCGCCGTTTACTATGGCGGTTACTTCGTAGTGCGAGTCGAGATGGGTTTTTTCGAACATAATAATCAAGTCGGTGTAGTTTGTTAACATGGTTTAACCTCGATAAAAATAAGTTGTCAGGTTTTGAAAACCTGACAACTCTATAATGCTGACACTCGCGCCCAAATCTGTTGAGCAATCGTCTCAATCGACTCGCTGGCAGACAGAATCAGCCACCGAGTTGGCTCTGAGTCTTGCCGAGCTAACTCATGATAACCGTCTCGCACCCGTTGATAAAAGGCTTGTTCGAGCTTATCCATGCGATTGAGTGCCTCTTGCCCCGTGGCGGCCAAATTGGCTTTACGGGCCAAGCCAGTTTCAATATCCAAATCAAGATAGATAATCAAATCTGGTCGTAGCCCTTGGGTGGCGAACTCGCTCAAACTGCGGAGCATGGCAAAATCTAGTCCTCGCCCATACCCCTGATAAGCGTAGGTGCTTTCGACATAACGGTCGCACAGCACCACCTCCCCCCGCGCCAAACGGGGATTGACCAACTCTCGCACCAACTGCGCTCGGCTGGCCGTGTAGAGTAGAATTTCGGCCTCGGCGGTCATCTCGGTATTGTTTACGTCATGCAGAACCTGCCGAATCTGGTCGCCAATTTTGGTGCCGCCCGGTTCGCGGGTAGCATAAAAAGTCTGTCCTTCGGCCTCTAGGCGAGCCGTTAGCCGTTGGATTTGGGTTGTTTTACCGGAGCCGTCGGTTCCTTCAAAGGTGATAAATAGACTCATCGATGTATCCTCACAACAAGACCCTAAAGGTTTTATAAACCTTTAGGGTCTGTTTCATTAGACATGTTCGGGAATAACTAATCGTCTCATAAAAACTCAAATTCGAGGTCTGCGGAGTGCAAAAGCTTCTTGCTTTTGCATGTTTGTCGTAAATATTCAGTGAACTCGCTAGAAAGAGCGTCAGAAACCCGATTTCTTTGAGAAATCGGGTTTCTAGGATGGTTTTACTGAACTTTTACTGTTTGTCTCCGGCAAAAGCAAGAAGCTTTTGCACTCCTTTATTCTCGAACAACTCTATTTATTTACGACTTTCCACCCGCAGTATTTTGATAGATTCGCACTCGCCGCCGTGGTTCACGTCCTAAACTGTGCGACAACAGATTCGACTGTCGGACTAGCTGATGTTGCTCCCGCCGGATGTCGGAACTTTGCGGAGTCAGTTCCAGACTGCGAATGCCGGTCAGCACTTTGCGAATCGCGTCTTGTGTCTCGCGCATGGCTGACGAGGTTTTATCAGTCTCATTCACATTCAGCGAGAAGATGTCGGCCAGACATGATTCCATCTGAATGATGGTGTTTGAGCGCAAAACATAGACCGGCTTGCCCATCTTTTCGGCCTCGGTAATCGGTTGGGGACGCTTGCGATAATGGCTTTTTAGGGTCATCACCACATTGGCCTCTTCAACTTGTGATACCAGATTTACGGGCAAATGTAACGATTTGGCCGCTTGGCGCAATCGGTTTTGACCGACCCCATATAAGTAGACATTGACCCGCTGAAAGGTTCTTTCTTCCTGAAATTCTCCGCCACTATCTAACGCTAGCCGACCACGAAAATCACCATAATTATCTGTTTTGTTATTTTGTCTTGGGTTTTGATTTTGATTTTGATTTTGATTTTGATTACTGTAACCGGCTTGATTACCATAAGTGGCCTGACGCTGTTTGCCGCCTCGCTGTTGTGGTTGCGGCGCGGCCTCAATCCGAATCTCACCCGATGCATCCCGATAGCGGATTTCGGGCTGTAGAGCCTTGCGACGCAAGAGCATGTCAACCGCGTGCGAGACATTGGCATGCACCGCAAAGGTCTGACGGTCTTGAATCTCGACCAACACATCAAAGGTCGGGGGCGAGCGACGCTCCAACACCGTTTTTTGCGTGCCTCGCCGTCGAGCCTCCTCATCAGACAGGGTAACGCTGTCAATCCCGCCAATCAGGTCAGACAGGGTGGGGTTGATGATGAGGTTCTCTAGCGTGACCCCGTGCGCGGTGCCGACCAGTTGCACCCCTCGTTCGGCGATGGTGCGCGCCGCTTCGGTCTCAAGCTGACGACCAATTTCGTCGATGATGATGACTTGGGGCATGTGGTTCTCGACGGCCTCAATCATGACCTCATGCTGTTCAGTAGGGTTGGCGACTTGCATGCGCCGCGCTCGACCAATCGCGGTGTGGGGCACATCGCCATCTCCGGCAATTTCGTTGGAGGTATCGACGATAACCACTCGCTTATTTTCGGCCAAAATTCGAGCCGCTTCCCGCAGGAGGGTGGTCTTGCCGACCCCCGGACGACCAAGCAGGAGCAAACTCTGCCCCGTTTCGAGGATGTCACGCACGATGTCAACCGTGCCAAACACCGCCCGCCCGACCCGACAGGTCAGGCCGATGACTTTGCCATGTCGGTTGCGGATGCCAGAGATACGGTGCAACGTCCGCTCGATTCCGGCTCGATTGTCGCCCATAAAAGGGCTGATGTGGTCAATCACGTAATCAATATCAGCCTGCGTAACCGGCTCTTGGCTGAAAATCGTCTCACGGTTGGTCAAACGGATTTCAGGACAACGCCCAAAATCCATGACGATCTCTAGTAAATTTTCATTATCGGGTAGTTCTTCTAACAAGGTTCTGATACGCGGCGGTAAAACATCTAACAGGGCCGCTAAATCATCAATCATATTTACATGTTTGTTCATTTCGGTAGTAATAATACACCTCCCAAAGTAATACATCCTTCATAATGTTTGGTTCGCGGTGAATAACGATTCGACGCAGAGCGTCGGGTAGGCATTACCAAGCGGAGCGGGTAAAAGTTCAGTAAAACCGCCCTAGAAACCCGATTTCTTTGAGAAATCGGGTTTCTGACACTCCTTCTGGCGAGTTCACTGAATATTTACCGGAGCGTGGTAATGAGAAAAATTCCTATCGGAGTACAACGGTTTTAGCTTTTGCACTCCTTTTCTCAACATCAAGTTGAGTACCACAAAAAACTGTATTTATCCATATTTCATATCAATCTGTCTGAATTCCCGACGATTGCTGACTAACTGCTGAGGTCTGCGAGCCGACGGCTTGGCTATCCTTTAATACCGGCAGGCCAGTGCTGATGGTTTTGCGAGCCTGTACGGCCATGTTTTTGACCAGCAGATTCTGGCTGGTCAGTGCCTCAAAGCCCAAACGAGGCAGGACGTTGAGCCAACCGGCCTCATACTGCCGCATGGAGAAGTAGATCGGCAGATAGACGGGTGGTTTTAGCAAGGCCAAGGCGGTACGACCGAGATTCTCGACTTGGTCGAATGCGTCTGGATGAACCAGCGTCCGCACCCAACAGCCATGTTTACCGACTCGCAGATGCACCACGCCTAACAGTTCGCCCCCTTTCTCCCACACGTAGCCCCGCCGTTGACCGGGTTCGCCCCACATCTGGTGCGGCAAGGCCCAGCGCCCTTGGCCCAACCCCTCAACATTTTGCACGGGGTGCGGGGTGAGGGTGGTGTAGAGCCGTTGCAAGGCCCAACTGTCGCTCGACTTTTGCGAACGTAACGGTAATGACCCACCATCAGCCGGAAGTGGAACCTGCGTCGGTTGCCGACAGAATATCTCTTCTTGAGAATACTCAACAAAACCGACACTTTTAAACAGGTGTAGTTCGTTACTATCGTTGGGGAGACGAGCAAAAACCCGCAGTCCGCCATGTTCAGCCGTGTTGATACTGATATGGGTGAGCAGACGTTGCCAGATGGCATAACCACCACTGCCAACATCTAAACGAGGGGACATAAAAACCACATCACGCTCTACCTGTCCGGGACGCGTACGTACTTGAGCTAGACCCAAGATATGGTCTCGCTCAGTCGGTTGGTCGAGCAGAAAGGTGGAGGGATGGGCGCGTGGGGAAAAGAGCTTCTCTAATAACACCAAGCGCAAGGGGGGACAAGGTTGGGTTAGTTGTTCTTCAATATCTAAGGGCGCTCCCGTTTGCTGTAAACGGAGTAGCTTTAGGGAGTCGCGAATTTGAAAAGGTCGTACCAATCAATTAGCCTATGGATGTATGGGGTAATAAAATAGCCGTATTACCCCATACGGTAAGACTCTTGTTATGATTTGTTGAATAAACTGATTTTGATGGTCAAGATGATGTTGGAGTGCAAAAGCATCTTGCTTTTGCCAGCAATAGCTAAATCAAGTTGACCACGACAACACGACAAATAAACTGGTCGTTTATCAAAATTAGTATCAACGCCTCACAGAGTCAAAAGGTTCAACCTGTACCATTGGCTACTGACTGGATCAAACAGTACAGGTAGAATTTTCAATATTGTTTTATGCGTTTAATCGCCATAAAGGTTAAGGTATTTTACCTGATGTGGGGGCAGTTAGCAAAATAGTCGGTTGTATTATGATAGTATAGCCCGCCTAGATTGGTTCAATCTTAAAGATTGAGCCAATCTGCGTTCCATTCGCATCAGCACAGTCATGTTCAGTCAATATCAACGATCCAACAAACCCGACTGTATCACTCTAAACGTAGGTTCGACAAGCCTTTAACACCGTTGTATAATGGAGCCGAATTCAATGGGTTAGGACAACGAATTCAGGGATAAGCGAATTCGTTCTTCCCCCAATTCGATGTCCTGACCCATATAAAACAACAGGATTACCAGAACGAACGGATCAGCGCACCACAAATCCGCCCATTCCGGCAATCCTGTTCTCTACCTAACCAAGCAGTACATCGAATTAAGGGAAAAGCGAATTCGTTTTTCCCCCAATCCGATGTCCTAACCCATATAAAACAACAGGATTGCCAGAACGAACGGATCAGCGCACCACTGAGCCGATCATTCCGGCAATCCTGTTCTCTACCTAACCAAGCAGTACATCGAATTCAGGGATAAGCGAATTCGGTTTTCCCCCAATTCGATGTCCTATCATATAAAATAACAGGATTGCCAGAAAGAACAGATCAGCGCACCACAAATCCGATCGTTCCGGCAATCCTGTTCTCTACCTAACCAAGCAGGACACCGAATTCAGGGATAAGCGAATTCGGTTTCCCCCCAATTCGATGTTCTACCATACAAAATAACAGGATTGCCAGAAAGAACGGATCAGCGCACCACAAATCCGCCCATTCCGGCAATCCTGTTCTCTATCTAACCAAGCAGTACACCGAATTAAGGGATAAGCGAATTCAGTTTCCCCCCAATTCGATGTCCTATCATATAAAATAATAGGATTGCCAGAAAGAACGGATCAGCGCACCACAAATCCGATCATTCCGGCAATCCTGTTCTCTACCTAACCAAGCAGTACACCGAATTAAGGGATAAGCGAATTCGGTTTTCCCCCAATTCGATGTCCTATCATATAAAATAATAGGATTGCCAGAAAGAACGGATCAGCGCACCACAAATCCGCCCATTCCGGCAATCCTGTTCTCTACCTAACCAAGCAGTACATCGAATTAAGGGAAAAGCGAATTCGTTTTTCCCCCAATTCGATATCCTGCCCCATATAAAACAACAGGCTTACCAGAACGAACGGATCAGCGCACCACAAATCCGCCCATTCCGGCAATCCTGTTCTCTATCTACCAAGAAACAGGTCAACTAAACTACCTAACGATAAAGTAAAGCACAAAACTGATTTCAGACACAAAAATAGACCTTGCCGTCAAATGGCAAAGCTCAGAAATTTTAGGATGTAGTTCAGACCCG
>JAUCGA010000059.1 GCA_030377865.1 Anaerolineales bacterium HSG25
CAGTCCCCCCCCCAAAGAGGGGGAGGCTAGTTCCCTCTCCCCTTGGGAGGGGGTTAGGGGGAGGGCTACCTCCAATAATCTAACCACCCCACTTCCTGCTGAACACCCTCAGCCCCAAACCCGCATGTTGTTCGTCTATCTCAAACAACCCAAACTGATCAGCCAAGCCATCTTGGTAACTGCACTACCACTCCTCAGTTATATCTACATCTACATCCGCGGCGCGCAACACCCCGAATGGCGCGGCGAGGGGGAGTGGCCTACGGCATGGGACTGGTTCACCGATTTTATCACCATTCAGCAAGGCCAAGATGAGCTAGGGCCGGGTCTATCATTAGAAAACTTCTTTACCGCCGAGTTTCCGGCTCTGATGGCGCATGAACTAACGTGGCTCATCCTCGTAGGCGGATTGTTAGGCATAACCTGCTTAGGCAAACGACGAGCCATCTTTTTGTACAGTACCTTGGCGATTTACATGTTGTTCTGTTGGGCCTATCGTTTTGGCAACTGGTTTCAGGTCATCATTCCGGTCTACCCCATCTTTTTGATTGGCATGGCCGCGGGTGTGGAGGCGCTTTATAAATGGCAATGGCTGAACCCATTGCACTCCGACATCAACCCGTATTCCGATAAAAACCTACATTTTGACATCAACATAGACAGTTCCAGAAAAATAAATCTCCCACCGTCCCCTAAGCCTGTCGAAGGGGAACTGGCTTCGACAGGCTCAGCCAACGATTTTTGGGAGGTTTTAAAAGTTGGAACTGTCCCACATTCTGATAAAAATCTGACTACAGTTTCTCAAAAAAACCGAGCGCCGGTGTTAATTATCCTCAACCTGCTCATGCTGATTCTGGTCGGCTACCGTTTAACTACCAACCTCCCCCGTGCCAATCAACAAGGATTACCCACCGATACCGGCCTTTTTGCGGGGTGGGCAATTCTGGCTGACCAGCCGCCCGCCAACATCACCCTCTATACCGATTTTGAGGAGCGAGTGGCGCTACAGTATCTGCAAACCATGTGGCAATTGGCTCCAACCATGCGCCTTGATGATATTGTAGAGCCGTCGGCGGAACCGCGCTATATCACCCGTCGCGCCCTTACTGCCGACCCCACCCAGCTTGATTTGCATAAACAGGCTCCCCATGCCCTCGGCGAGCAGATCATCATGCTGACCGAACAACCGCTAACCGCGCTACCAGATCAAGCTACGCCGGTAGTTGTGCCGTTCGGTGAGTCGTTGACTCTGCAAGGGTATCATATCAACCCTAGCCCAGATAACTTTTCTAATACGCAAATTACCCTCTACTGGCACACCGACCAGCCCCTGCCTGCCGACTACACCATCTCGGTGCGCCCCCTGCATGGCGGACAACCCATCAGCCTGAACGACGCGCCGCTGATTCAAGACCATCAGCCGGTGTGGGGCTTATACCCAACCAGCCGCTGGCGAGTAAATGAGTTGATAGCCGACATGTACACTCTGCCTCTGCCCGTTCAACCAAATGCGTTACAGATTGTGATCTATTACGCGATTGATGATGGGTTTGAAAATCTGGCGGTGCAGGTCATTGAGCTAGAATAACGACTGAAAGCGCGAGGAACCGTTGGAGGAGCATGGAGCATGGTAACGAAGAAGAACGGTTACCTCGTTTGCGAAAATAACCATTGTTCCGTACAATAAGAAAGATAAGTGCAGTGTCTAAAGCTGTGCTTTACCGAATAATCGGTTTCGGGCTGATGCGTGATGAGTGCGTGCTGAATGGTACAACTGTCACGGTGAACCATCAACAAAAAAGGGTCTGACATGAATATGTCAGACCCTTTTCGTTTGTTTTCAAATGGCAAAGCGAGCTTTACACTCCAAATTATGACTGCAAATCACAACCGCTCACTCTAAATTATAAGAGTTGTTCGGCAATAAAGGAGTGCAAAAGCTTCTTGCTTTTGCCGGAGACAAACATGCAAAAGCAAGAAGCTTTTGCACTCCGCAGACCTCGAATTTGAGTTTTTATGCGATGACAAGTTATTGCCGAACAACTCTATAGTTGCTCAAACCGAGCTTGGAAGAAGCGCAGATAATCTGGTTCGTAGACCATTTTTAGGCCGTTGGTGTTCTCTCGGTTTTCGTAGACCGCTCGTACCGCCTCGGCGGTGACATCCATGTGAGCTTGAGTATAAACTCGACGCGGAATCGTCAAGCGGACTAACTCTAAGGCCGGATAACGATGGTCGCCGGTTTCGGGGTCACGTCCGGCGCTGACTACGCCTCGTTCCATAGCGCGGATGCCTGATTCGAGGTACAGTTCTGAGGCCAAGGTTTGAGCCGGGAACTTGTCTTGGGAGATATGCGGATAGAATTTTTTCGCATCTAAGAAGATAGCATGCCCGCCCACAGGTTGCACAATCGGAATTTTCCAATCGGTCAACAGTTCGCCCAAATAATACACTTGCCCAATCCGTGCCCGCAGATGGTCATCCTGCACCGATTCGCCAATGCCAATCGCCAGCGCCTCCATGTCACGCCCAGACATCCCGCCGTAGGTGTGCAATCCTTCGTATACCACGACCATGTTGCGTGCTTTGTCGAACACATCCTCATCATTAACCGCCAACCAACCACCGATATTAACCAAATGATCCTTTTTAGAACTCATCCAGGCCCCGTCGGTGTAACCGCAGAACTCTCGCAGAATCTCGGCTACTGGTTTATCAGCATACCCTTTCTCACGTTCTTGGATAAAGAAGCAGTTTTCGGCCATGCGGGTGGCATCCAAATAGAGCCGAATATTATGTTTATCACACAGGGCGCGTAGCTCACGCACATTCGCCATGCTGACGGGCTGTCCACCGGCCATGTTGACCGTACCGGCTAAACTGACGTAGGGGATATTCTCGGCTCCGACTTTTTCAATGAGCGCCTCAAGTTTGTTCAGGTCGATGTTGCCCTTGAACGGGGACAGGTCAGTCGGGTCATGGGCCGCGTCGACAATCACATCAACAAAAGTACCACCGGCCAACTCTTGATGCAGGCGGGTGGTGGTGAAATACATGTTGCCGGGGATGTAGTCGCCCTGTTTAATCACCGCTTGGCTGATAAGATGCTCCGCGCCTCGGCCTTGGTGGGTGGGGACGATATATTTGTAGCCATAATGATCTTGAATCGCTTTCTCTAGCCGATAAAAATTATCACTCCCGGCATACGCCTCATCACCGAGCATAATTCCTGCCCATTGCCGGTCACTCATGGCACTCGTACCACTATCGGTCAGCAGATCAATATACACATCGCTAGAACGTAATAAAAAGGTGTTGTAGCCTGCCTTGGCGATGGCCTGCTCCCGCTCGGCACGAGTGGTCATTTTGATCGGCTCGACCATTTTGATTTTCCACGGCTCGGCCCATGAGCGTCGCCCGAACTGTTGTCCCATTGTTTGAGGAAAGGTTGTCTCTGTCATTATAAGTCTCCTGTTGGTAATACTGTGGTTGATTTAATTTCAGTCAGAACCAGACTGGTGTGGATATTGGCAATCCCCGACACGGGCGTTAGCTCTTTGACCACGAATCGCTCCAAATCTTTACGATTACGGATGACGACTTTGAGTAGATAGTCGTTTTTGCCGGTCAGATGATAACATTCTAACACTTGCGGCATGGCCGAAACTTGGGTACGAAACTCCTCAACATGCTCCGGCTGGTGCATTTGCAGATTCACGTTGATGAAGCACAACATGTCGTAGCCCATCTGCTCTCGGTCTAACAAGGCCACATAATCACGAATGTAACCCGCTTTCTCTAGCCGTTTAAGCCGCTTGTGGGTGGCCGATGGCGAGAGGTTAATCCGCCTAGCGAGTTCGGTGTTGTTAATCCGTCCTTCGGTTTGCAAAATCTCCAATATCTGTCGGTCAATCTGTTCCATAGCGTTATTTGATGCTAATCTTATCACAGTAACCCTCCTGATTCAATATAATTTCTTGTAATCGGCAATATGCGACATGAAAGTTTGTATTTGATTATATTTGATTTGTTTTATTTCGCTAAAAGGGCAAAAGTTTGTCGATTCATTCATGACCTGACATGCTGACAAAATCAAAATATCAGGTCATGAATAAAACGACAAACTCTTGAACGTAATCATCAAAATGACCACGCTCTTTTGTTTATGGTTCTCTGGTAGATTCCGAACTCGAAACTTCCCGCAAGTTTTAAACTTGCGAGAAGTTGATGATACAATCATGACGTTTGCACGGAAAGCCCCCAAAGAGCCTTGTTTATCTCAAATTAACTCTCAGAGGAGCGAAACAACCCTTTCTGTTTAGCGAATCACTGCCTCGCCCGAATCGCTGAATCCTTACCTCCAATTTGACACAACCCACATCTCGCGCTATATTCCTTAACACTCGGAAGCGCTTCCGAGATTAGCCAAAATCATTAAATAACCATGTTCGTTATAACCAGTTTATCCAATTCAAAAAAGCTACGTTGGCAAAGATATTGCCGCGCGGCTTTTTTTTGTTGGGTAAGTGGGTTATTTTTTAAAGGAAAAGATATAATGTTTTTAACTCACAAGACGTTTTCGCGTTCAATAACCATTAGTTTTGTATTTGTTATGCTGTCGATGTTACTATTTCTACCCTCGGCTCAGGCTTGGAGCGGGGTGGGTCACTTTGTGACCGAGAGTATCGGTTACACCGACGGAACCCATGCTCGAACCTATACCGCCGCGCCCAACTTCCGGCAGGCTAGTGGAAGCCTCAACGCGGCCCAATCATCAATTGGGGCCAACGAAGCGGCTGATGTTTACATTAACTTTGATGAGGATACGAGCGGCAAAAGTGTTTATGTCGTCTATACCACCGATGGCACCGCGCCCATTAAAACAAATGGCTCGGAAGTGAGCGCGGCCTTCTCCAAAGAAAGTGGCAATGAAAGTGACTCTAACCGGACTTGGTATGCCACCATTCCGGCGCAAAGTGCCGGAGTGACGGTGAATTACGTGTTTTATATTAGCAATAGTACCCTCGCCAATGCCTGGGGACGGATATCTGGTACAACTGCAAACCGTGACACCAGCCAATACGAGACCAGTTGGACAGAATCGGACAACGTCTATTTTAGTTACACCATTCCAGCCGCACCAGCCGATACACCCACCCACACCCCAACCTCTACGCCGACCAACACGCCCATCCCAACCGCCACCACCGCGCCAGTTGGCAATGCCGACATATTTGAATCATACATCATTGTCGATAGTGGCAGTGGCGACACCTATTACGATGCCAAGGCGACCACAATCAATACAGATTTTGATAGCCACGACTTCGGCACTATGACCGTCAGCGATACTCTGACTTTGAGTGGAGGCGAGGTTAAGACCTTCAAAAATAGTGGCGGTAATGTGACCAGCGCAACCATGCAATATCGGCTCTATCTGACCTCCGGCAGTGGGGGCAGTTTCATCGGCGTTGATTTACCCTGGAATAGTGATTTGAGCGGAACTTGCCCTGACCCATGTAACCAAAAGTGGCTGACCACCAACGTCAACCTGTTGAGCGGTTTGGCGACGGGAAGCTACACCCTCGAAATCTATTTTGAGGCCGCGACCAGCGTCGGAACCAAATACAGTAACAATGGCGGCGACAACTACAAAGCGACCTTCACCGTTGTTGAGCCGACGGCCACGGCTACCCCAACCAGTACCGGATCCGTCCCGACCGCCACCAATACGCCCACGCCGACCAACACGCCCATCCCCTTTAGTGGCGACGACAATATCCACTGGAACGAACTGTATCACAACGCACCCACCAGCTACAATCCTGATACGGAAACGATTCCTGATATGGGCGGAGTTACATTCCGGGCCGGACATGTCGGTGGTACGATTTACCAGACTAGCACCGTCGAGATATACATGCTGACTCTGGCTAACGACTTGACCAGTGCCAATCTGCTCTGGAATACGGGCGGGTCTGACACGACCAGTGCTATGGTATTTACCCAACAGATTACGGCCAGTTTTCATGGGCAGGCCAGCCAGATTTATGATGTGTGGCGAGGGACGATTTCGCCGCAAAGCGCGGGGACGACGGTATATTATCGCCTGCAAGCGGTTGACCAGAACGCATCGGCCTACCTCAAGAGTAGCGCGGTCTTTGCCAACCTGTTGGGGCAACATGTGAAATCGCCCGACGATGCTGGCAACAACTATCAATATACCGTTTATAACCCCGCCTCTACCTCGACACTCGGTTTTGTGGGCGACATGTTCCCTGCCGGTGGATTTACCACCCATGCTCCCAAGGGCGCGCCGGTGGATGTTTATGTGCAGGTTTACAAATCCGGTGTGACCGACTCCGCCGGAGCAGGCGCGGGCATCAGTTGTGAGCTACGTTGGGGCGAGGTGAACAGTTTCGGTACGGCTTGGCTCAGTACCAACACCGTGTCGATGAGTTACAATGGCGACATGGGCAATAACGATGAGTACACCGCCACATTTACCCCACCTTATCCCGATCAGCCAACAATTAGCAAAAAATATGAGTTTACCGCCTTCTGTGACGATGGCACTCCAGCCAAAGAGCAGAACGCCGGAAACGGCCAACTGTTGGCTCTCAACCACACCACCTTTGTCCACATGTTCGAGTGGAAATGGACTGACATCGCCCAAGAGTGTGAGGAGTATCTCGGCCCGAAAGGGTTTGGCGCGGTGCAGGTTTCTCCGGCCAACGAGCATGCCCTGATCGCCAAAGACCCCAATCCTAGCTCTATCGCTATCTATCCGTGGTGGCAACGGTATCAGCCGGTCAGCTACAAAATCGAGAGCCGGAGCGGTACGCGGGCCGAGTTTGCCGATATGGTCAGCCGTTGTAACGCCGTCGGAGTGCAGGTTTATGCCGATGCAGTCATCAACCACATGGCAAACACCACCGGCATCGACAGTAGTAGCGGACTTGGCACGGGGAGCGCGGGCACGCAATATCAACATTACAGCTATCCGACCACGCCGGGCAATTACGGCTCCAGTGATTTTCATGATTGCAATGGTCAGGCGGGCACAGCCGCCAACTGGATCAACGACTATGCTGATGCGGACAACGTGCAAGAATGTGAGCTAAACGGTCTGTCTGACTTAAAAACCGAAGACGCGGCGGTGCAGGCCAAAATCATCGCCTATCTGAATGATCTGCTCAGTTTGGGCGTGACTGGCTTACGAATTGACGCGGCCAAACATATGCAACCGAGCGACATCGAAGCGATTCTGGCTGGACTAAACCGCGATGTCTACGTCTTTAATGAAGTGATTGGTAATCCGGGCGAGGCCGTGCAGACCAGCCAATACCTCCACATGTCCGATGTGTCAGAGTTTCAGTATAGCAAAGACCTCAACAACATTTTCCGAGGCAACAACGGCCAAAAACTGGCTGATGTGAAGAATGGCAGTACCCTATTTGCCCGCCACTGGAGCGGCTACCTGAACAGTAACAAGGCCATGATCTTCACCGACAATCATGACAATCAGCGCGGGCATGGCGGTGGGCCTTTGCTCAGTTATCGAGACGGGCAACTGTACGTCCTCGCCAACATCTTTATGATGTCGTGGCCCTACGGCTACCCTGATTTGATGTCCAGTTACACCATTCCGGAGCCGCTCAACACCAGCGGGCATGACGCGGTTGGCCCGCCCTCGGACAGTAGCGGCAACACCTACAGCGTGTTTGGCCCCGATGTCCAATGTAGCGGCCTCGACAATCCGCAACAGGGCAACTGGGTCTGCGAGCATCGCCACACCGCCATCGGAAACATGGTCGGCTGGCGAAACTACACGGCTGACAGTTACAGTGTCGATAATTGGTGGACGAATGGCAACAACCAAATCGCCTACAGTCGGGGAGATCGAGGCTTTGTGGTCATTAATCGAGAAAATTCGAGCTTGAGCCATCAATTTACTACTGGTTTGGTTGATGGAATCTACTGTAACGTGGTTGACGGTTCGTTGGTCAGCAACAGTTGTACCGGCTCGGTGGTCGTCGTAACCGGAGGGCAGGCCAACATCAGCGTGGCCGGCATGGACGCGGTGGCTATTCACGGCGGAGCCAAAATGAGCGGCGGAACCATCGTCGATGTGGGCGTGACCATCAACAGTAGCCCTAAACCAGCGATGCCGAATCAAGCTATAGCCTACACAATTATTGTAACCAATAACGATGCCGCCGCTGTAACCAGCCTGAGCATCTCCGACCTGATTCCGGCGGTCATCAACAACCCGACATGGACATGTCAGGCCAGCACCGGCAGTAGTTGTAGCACGGCTAACGGTTCTGGCAATATCAGCCTCAATGTTGATTTGGCGACTAACGGACAAGCGACCATCCTCGTCAACGGCACGGTTGACCAGAACGCCAACGCCACCATCGTCAACATGGTCAGCCTGACCCTGCCGAGTGGCGTGATCGATTCGGGCATGGGCAACAACACGGCCAGCGACAGCAACACTCCCAGCGCGGGCGGCAGTGGGCCGAGCCATGTTACTGTGGTCGGAGATTTTCAGAGCGATTTGGGCTGTACCGATTGGCAGGCCGATTGTGTCAACAGCCAGTTTGTCTTTATGGGCAACGGTGTCTGGCGGGCCGAGTTGACCGTTCCGGCGGGCAGTTGGGAGTATAAGGCGGTGCTGGATAACGATTGGGCCAACGGCAGTTATCCCTCTGGTGGAAATAACGGGTTCACGGTAGCGAATAGTCAGGCGGTGCGTTTTTATTATGACAGCAAAACCAACGCCGTATGGGATAATGTCAGCGGCAAGGTCGCGGTGGCGACGGGCAGTTTCCAGAGTGAGTTGGGCTGTGTCGCCAACCTGAGCGCGGAGGGTGGCGATTGGGAGCCGAGTTGTGTCCGCAGTATCATGACCGACATCAACAACGATGGGCTGTATGTCTTCCAAGTTGCTAACTTACCGGCAGGCAATTACGAGCTAAAAGTGGCCTTAAATGAAAGCTGGGCCACCACATATCCGGCTCAAAATGTTGAATTTGCGGTCAATTATGGTAGCGAACTTGTCACCATCGGTTGGAACTCGACGACTAACGATGTCTGGGTCAATCCGAGTCGGCAACGTGCGCTGTGGCTCGACCAAGAAACGATTGCTTGGAACCCGACGCAGAGCGGGCCGTATCAGCTTTATTATGAAGAGTCGCCCCCTGAGCATGTCGAAGGAGGGAGTTCGACAGGCTTACTCGGCGGGCTTGACGTGCTGGCTGGGGGTTCGGCTACTTCATCCACCAGCGGCATCATCAACCTGACCGACGCGGGCACGGTTAATGTGGCAAATTATCCCAAGTTCCCCAACGTGTCCGGCTACAAGGCACTCAAGATTAGCGCGGGCGACTTGAGCAAGATTCCCGATATCCTCAAAGGGCAGATCATGGTTGTGGCCGCCGCCGGGAGCGAGGTCGAGGCCACCGGCGTGCAGATTCAGGGCGTGCTGGACGACCTGTACAGCTACAATGGCGACTTAGGGGTCAGCTACAACAACGGCGCGCCGAGTTTGGGGCTGTGGGCACCGACGGCCAAGTCGGTCACGCTCCATCGCTACGCCGATTCGACCACGACCAGCGTTGTCACTCAAGCCATGAGCCTTGACAGCAGTACCGGCGTGTGGCGCATCAGCGGCGACTCGTCATGGGACAAACAGTTCTACAAATACGAGGTCGAAGTCTACGCCCCGACCACCGGGCAGGTTATGCGAAATCTGGTCAGCGATCCGTATGCGGTCAGTTTGTCGGTTAATCCGCTGGTCAACGGTGAGCCGGGCAACACCCAACGCAGTCAGTTTGTTGATTTGTACAATGATGCCACTCTGAAACCGAGCGGTTGGGACACGCTGGCAAAACCAGCCTTGGCCGCGCCGGAGGATATTTCGGTCTACGAGACCCATGTGCGTGATTTCAGCATCAGCGACCAGACGGTATCGGCAGGTAATCGAGGCACGTTCATGGCCTTCACTGAGCAAAACTCTAACGGAATGAAACATTTGGTCGATTTGGCGCAGGCCGGATTGACTCACATCCACCTCTTGCCCGCCGCCGACAGCGGAGTCATGGTCGAGCAGAAATCTGATCAACAAGACCCGGGCGACCTGTCCGGCTACGCCTCGGATGGCACGGAGCAACAGGCCGCCATCCAGCCGATTGTTGATCAAGATGGCTTTAATTGGGGCTACGAAACCCAACATTACGGCGCGCCGGAGGGGGCTTACTCGACCAATCCCGATGGCCCGCAACGGGTGCTGGAGTTTCGGGAGATGGTCAAATCGCTGAACGGGCAGGGCTTGCGGGTGGTGCTAGATGTGGTCTACAACCATACCTATCGGGCCGAGCAGAACGCTGGTTCGGTGCTGGATAAGGTCGTGCCCGGCTATTATCAGCGGTACGACAACGATGGCGATTTGCAGTACCAAAGTTGTTGCCCCGACACGGCTATGGAGTTCGACATGATGGAGAAACTCATGGTCGATACGGTGCTGATTTGGGCGAAGGCTTACAAGGTGGACAGTTTCCGCTTTGACCTGATGAACTTCCATCTGGTTAGTAATATCCAAAATTTGCGGAGTAAACTGGACAGCCTGAATATGGCAAATGATGGGGTGGACGGGCCGAAAGTGTACGTCTATGGCGAAGGCTGGTCGTTTGGTTCGGCCTTGACCAAAGGGTTCAACGGTCAATATGCCGACAAGTATAACATGGCCGGAACCGGCATCGGCACGTTTAACGACCATCTGCGGGACGCGGTGCATGGCGGCTACAGCGACTCCTTCAAACAAGGGTTCATCAACGGGCTGTTCTTCGACTCGAATGGCAAGTCAAGCAGTAATCAGGGCGAGTTGCGCTACGCGATGGATCGGATTCGGATTGGCTTGGCCGGTAGTCTGCAAAATTACCAGTTTACCGATCAAACCGGCAATCTGATTCTGGCTAAAGATTTGAACGGGCAGGGCTACACCCTCGACCCGCAGGAGACAATCAATTACATCTCTAAGCATGATAATGAAACTCTGTACGACCTGAATATTTTCAAACTGCCAAGCGGCACGTCGATGGCGGATCGAGTGCGCTCGCAAAATGTGGGGCTAAGTATCGTCGGCCTGTCGCAGGGGATTCCTTTCTTCCATCTGGCGAGTGACATGCTCCGCTCCAAATCACTAGACCGAGACAGCTACAACTCCGGCGACCATTTCAACCGAGTCGA
This sequence comes from Anaerolineales bacterium HSG25, assembly GCA_030377865.1. Lineage (GTDB taxonomy): Bacteria > Chloroflexota > Anaerolineae > 4572-78 > J111 > JAUCGB01. The sequence goes on from JAUCGA010000059.1 coordinate 11,254, forward strand.
CTTCACCTATCAGAGCAACAACTTTGGCGTGGGTCTGCCACCGTCATGGCGCAACGATCCGAACACTCGCTGGCCGATTATGCAACCGTTCTTGGCTGATGCCTCGCTCAAACCAGCGCAGGCCGACATTATGAACGGGGTGGAGCATTTCAAAGAGATGTTGCAGATTCGCAGTAGTTCCAAACTGTTCCGCCTCGAAACGGAGGCCGAGATTAACAGTCGGGTGCAGTTCCACAACACTGGCTCGAATCAGAAGGATGGGCTGATCGTCATGAGCCTGTCCGACAAGGTCGGGGCTGACTTAGACCCGAACCATAAACTGATTGTGGTGCTGATTAACGCCAATGATGAGCAACAAACCTTCCTCTCCTCATTCTCTGGATTATCGTTGAGTTTACATTCGGTGCAGGTCAACTCGCATGATGCCATCGTCAAGACGGCCAGTTTCGACTCCGGCACGGGGCAATTCACTATTCCGGCTCGGACGACGGTGGTGTTTGTCGAAGAGCAAGCCAGCAGTGACCTTTCCATGTCGCTCGATGGGTCGCCGGAGCCGATGGTGGCCGGAACGACGGTCAACTATACGCTCGTGGTCAGCAACAGCGGCGCGGGTGAGGCAATCGGCGCGGTCATCTCTGATACATGGCCGAATCTCAATAACGTCAGTTGGACATGTACCACGTCCGCTGGAGCGACTTGTCAGGATGGGAGTGGCACACTCAACGACACGGTCAACCTGCCGAGTGGAGCGGTCATCAACTATAATGTGACGGGTCAACTCACGGAGAGCAGTAGCGGCACGATTAGCAATTGGGCTGAAACATGGTTGGCCGGAACAGTGGTCGCCTCGGCCACGACGGTTAACAATATCAACCAGCAAGCCGATTTGGAGATTGTCAACATCAGCAATCCCTCGCCGGGTGTGCCCGGACAGGTCATCACCTACACGGTGACGGTGCGGAACAATGGGCCGAGTAACGCTCAACAGGCGGTAGTGGTCAACAATTTCCCGGCGGATGTGACTGGCGTGACTTGGACATGTTCGGCTCAGACAACGGGGGCGGCCTGTGGTCAGAGTAGTAGTAGTGGCAATATTTACGACACCATCAACCTACCCATCGGTGGTACGATTGTTTATCTGGCTGTCGGGCAACTGTCGGCGGGTGTGACTGATCCAGTCACCGATACGGCGACGGTTGATCCGCCCCCCAACACGACAGACCCGAATCCGGACGATAACAGTTCTACCGACACCACCGCCCCCAAGGCTGATCTCATCATCAGCAAAACTAGCCAGCCTGTGCCGTTTCTACCCGGTCAGACGGCAACCTATACCTTAGTGGTCAGCAACGCCGGGCCGAATAAGGTCACGCAGGCCACCGTCAGCGACATGGTGCCGAGTGAGATTAGCGCGGTCTCATGGACGTGCCAAGCCTCTAGCGGAGCCAGTTGCACCGGTAGCGGTAGTGGCAATCTGAACGACAGCGCGGTTAATCTGCTAGTCGGTGGGCGAGTGACCTACACCCTGAGCGGCTTGGTTAGTAGTGGGATAACGCAGACTATCACCAACACGGCTACCGTCAACGTGCCAACTAGCATGAGCGATCCGATTATCAAGAATAATCAGGCCAGCGACCAGAACGAACCGCCACGAGCCGACTTGTCAATTAGCCTGACTAGTCAACCTGAACTGTTTGTTAGCGGAGCGCGGATCAGCTACACGATTCAGGTTGATAATTTTGGCCCGCATGATGTGATGGGCGTGGTGGTTGAGCAACAACACAACCTCCCGTTGAGTGACCTGAGTTGGACATGCAGTGCCATAAACGAGGCGACATGTGGCGTATCGAGTGGTACAACATGGGTTAGCAGTACGGTTGATTTGCCATCCGGTAGTCAGGCCGTCTATCTGTTGACGGGGCGATTGAACGCTACGGCGACGGGAACGGCCATTAACACCGCGACCGTGATAGCACCGTCAGGCGTGCGAGACATGGTGACGAGCAACAATCAGGCCGTCAGTCAGAAAACACTCCAACCGCAGGCCGATTTGCAAATCAGCCTGAGCAGTCAGCCGAATCCGGCCACGCGGGGCGAGTCGGTCAGCTACACCGTCATCGTCAAAAATGCCGGGCCGAGTGTGGCGCAAGGCGCGTTTGTCTCGACCAACATTCCACTGTCCGGCGCGCTGAACATCAGCCAGACGGTTGATTTGGCCGTTGGTGGCGAGGTGCAGTTTACGATTAGTGGCACGCTCGACGCAGCCTCAACCGGAATGTTGCAGGCTTCGGCGGAGGTGGTTCCGCCCAGTGGCGTGCCTGATTCGCAAACGAGCAACAACTTTGCCAGCGAAATCAACACCCCGACCGACCTGATTGACCTGATTATCGGGCAGACAATCAGTCCGAACTCGGTCGGTGTGGGCGACACGGTAACGATTACCTTGACTGTGAGCAATACGGGCTTGAACATCGCTACCGGAATCGAGATTACCAACACCCTACCGGACGGGTTGCAGGTTGAACTGAGTCAGGTCAATTCTGTTGGAACATGTGTTAAAACCGAGAGTAAGATTCGCTGTAGCTTGACCGAGTTGGCGGGTAGTAGCCAAAGCCAAGTGAGCATGGTCGGCACGGCTACTCTGCCCGGAGCATGGGTCAATACGGCGGTGGTGACGAGCAGTAGCGACACCAATCTGACCAACAATCAAAGTACGGCCAGTTTGACCATCAGTGGAGCCGATTTAGCCCTCACCTATCGCAGTCAACCGGCTATCGTTGAGGTGGGTCAGCCCTTTAGCTACTCGTTGAGCGTGACCAATCATGGGCCAAATACGGTCAATGGGGCGCAGGTGAGCGTGACCTTGCCCGATGGGGTTTCTCTTACATCCGCTGGTGAGAATTGTCAGGCTGAGGGAACGCTTATCACCTGTCTGGTTGAGAGTTTGACGGTTAGTCAGACGGTCAACATGGCGATTCAGGCTACGGCGGTGGAGACGGGCAGTTGGTCGAGTGTGGCTGAGGTCAGTGCAACTAGTCCGACTGACCCGAATCTGACGAACAACACGGTCACGGCGACCACGCAAATCGTCATGGCTGTTGAAAACGGGGTTGATCTAGTGGTCACTCAGCAGGCCGAGCCGATTCCAGTCATGGTCGGTCAGATGTTGAGTTACACCATCACTGTGACCAACCAAGGTAGCACGGCGGTCAAATCGGTTAGGCTGACCGACATCTTACCGAGCGGAGTCCAATTCATGTCCGCCCCAAGCGATTGTCAGGGTACAGATACGCTGGTCTGTGAGTTAGGCAGTCTGGATCCGGGCGCGGTCAGGCAGGTGATGTTGGTCGTCACGGCCATGCAAACTGGCCTCATCAGCAATACCGTACTGGTTAGCAGTGCTGGCAATGCTGACATGGAACTGACTCCAAGCGATAATCAGAGTACGTTGGTTACATCAGTCGGCACGGCACAAGTGATGGTCAACCCAACGGAGGTGCAAACCTTGGCTTTGAGCAACGGCATGGTTTCTATTCCGGCGCAGGCGGTCAGCGAGACGATTCAACTGGTCTACACCGAACTAAGCACGCCCACGCAGGAGGTTGGCTCGCTTAGTTTTGTGGGGCAGGCCATCAGCCTGAATGTCTATCGGAATGATACGCTGTTGAGCGATTACGTCTTTATAGCACCCATCACTATCAGCCTGAGCTATAGCGACAGTCAAATTATCGGCTTGCAGGAGAGTAGCCTGAGTATTTACTACCTTGACCCAAGCACAAACACATGGCTTGATGCGTCCACGACCTGCACGCCAGCCTCAACGATTGTACGTGATCCCGTAGCGAATCGAGTCGAGGTGGCGGTCTGTCACCTGACCAACTTCGCTCTGCGCGGCGAGTCAGAGTCAATCCAGCCGATTTATCTGCCGGTGGTGGTTAAATAGGCGAATGAGTGAATAAGAAAGGGCTGACTCGGTTGAGTCGGCCCTTTTTGTTTGTAATCATTCAGCCCCCTTGTTCCCAAACTGGATTTGGGAACTTTGCTAAGTCCTTGGATGGTCAAATTGGGGAGGCTCTTTGGGGCTTTCCGTGCAAAGGTCATGATTGTGTCATCATCTTCCCGCAAGTTTTAAACTTGCGGGAAGATTGCCCCATCTAATTCAGGACACAATTTCGAGTTGCACGGAATCTACCAGAGAACCATTGGGGATGCGTAATTTCTTCATTCTTCGTTTTTCATTTCCCAAATCACCCGCTCAAACCCAACCGACACAACCGTATGGCTTTGCAAGCGCAGTTTATCGCCATAAATCTATAAAATAAAAAAAAGCGTCTCATTCCCAATTTGGGAATGAGACGCTTTTTAGCTTTTTTGAATTAGCATAGAAGTGGTATGTAATCGGTACTACCCATACCCTCCTAAATTAACAAACGTGTCATGGTACACATCAAACCATTCTGTAAACTGTGTATCCTGAGCATGCATTGCTGAAACATATTTTATGGTTTTCGCGAACTGCACCTGTTCATAGATAACATGCTGAACTTGGCGAGGATTACCGATTCGGTCAAACTTTAGTGGTTCTTCACCAGCCGTGGTAATCAACACATCCCCAATATTAAAGATATTATCTAAAAATCCCTCTTGCTGAAAAATAACATTTTCGATATTACTCAGGTCAGATTGGTTTCGACGTTCTGATAACAGTAACGGTTGTTTATCAACATCAATTACCTGAACGGGTGTGAGAATATATAAATCATTCCCCCAATCTGCGGCCTCATACCAAAACCGAAAGAAAATACCTGCGTACACTAGGGCAATTATGCCATTAATAACAAACCACAAACTATTGGCATATTCATCAAATCCCATATAATAATATGACCAATAATACAGGGCAACCAGTGTCGAAAACAGAACAAAGCTCCCCAACGAATCCCATGAATTAGACAATAAAACTGTCCAGTGTTTACGCCATACATACACATTGTTTTTGGGGTCAGGCTTTACATCAACATGCCGCCAAGGAATAATTGAATTCCAGATAGAGGAGGTACGTTTTTTGAACGATGAAAATCGTTGTTTACGTTTACTAACTTTTGCCTTCGGTTTTTTAGCTTGTCTGGCCGCATCCCAAGGATCTTTATGGCTCTGTTCCATTTGTCGTTGAATCGCCTCTCGCATCTGATTACGCTGAGCCTGAGCCGAAACGAGTTGCCCTTGCCCCGTTTGTTCATGGACAATCGAGGCCAACACTTCGTGAGCATACACCTTTTTCTCTGTTGACAAAAACCAACGGAAGGGGGGAACCCAAGCTATCCAGCCATAAATAATAGATGGATAAGGAGAGCGATTAAAGTATATCTGTCCATCAGCCGAGGCGGTGTTGATAGTTATATTACAATATCCCAACATTTTACCCCAGAATCCTACCGAAATACTAGTATTCTGGATTTTTCCAAGTTCTGCTTGGGCTTGATCTTCGTATATCAACACGATTTTTTCTCGTTTTAAGACCCGTTTACTACTAATCATCAGGTAATCGTTATACCAGTCGGCGTAGGTCCAGGCCATCCATCCAGCAAAAAGAAGCATAAAACAAGCAAAGGTTCGGATAATAAGCCAGAACGTCTCACTAAATAGAAATGTTTCAGTATTAAAAGAACTCCCCAGATCGATCGCACCAAAAATATCGGGCATAAATATATAACTAAACAGGGTTAAAAGTAAAGCTCCAAATACAAAACTTTCAATCGACATACTCAAATTCTGGGTTCGATTTTTTAGTCCTTGGACTGAAGGAATTGGGGGAACAAAAAGACTGACAAAAAAGGATGTCCAATGACGGCGAGTATAATAAAAAACCTCTTCATCATCTGATTTATCGGAAAACTCAAAAGTCAGGTAGTTAAAAGCCTCTTTGATTTCTGGTAGTGGTTGAAAGTGCCTTTGGATACCTGGATTGTGTCGTTTCAGATAGTCGAAATCAGAGTAGTTGATAAAGAACATCTCAGTCGTTTTGTGAGTCCACAATCCTGCGGGATATGGCTGACCAAAAAAGACTGCCCGTTCTCCAAAAAGATAGGGCTTTGTTTGTACATCCTCACCAGCGCTACTCTTTGTTGCATCGACTTTAATCTGAGGTGCTCCATCAATTGGTTTCTTACCGTTCTTTAAGGCACGAACCTCAAACTCACCTTTATGGATGATGAGATAACGTGTGCCCGGCTCTCCTTGCTTACAAATATACCGATTGGGTAACACTTTGACATAACTAGCCGCCCAAGCCAGCATGTTTAGATCGTTATCCTCAAAATTTTCAAACAGAGGTGTTTGTTTCAGTTGCTTCACAACATCTTTACGCTCAAAAACCTCTTTTAGACGAGGAATCTGCTCCACGATGCGTTTAGCGGCTTGTTTTGTCAAAGTGAAAACAGTGGCATTTTCCGTCAAAGTCACCTTAACATCATTTAGGGTGGACAGATTATCAACAAAGTTTCCTCGAGACATGGAAATATTTTTGACCACTGACGTTTTGTTAGTGGTCGTTTCAATCCGACCATCACTGATAACCACTAAGTCAAAGGCCTCTTTTTGCTCTAATAAATCAGTTCCCTTCGTAAGTTGCTGAACCTCAACTAAATTAACTACACTTGACAGTTCTCGTTCATCTAACAACTCAAAAAAGGAGAGATATTTTAGGCGGTCAATAAAATTAGTATCTCGAACGATTTTCTGTTCAAAGATTGCTCCAAAATCAGGACACTCTCGAATCAACGATAAAAACTTAGCTCGTGGAATTTTCAACAAATAGGTTGGCGCGATTGCAACAACAGAGACCGAGTGAGGAACATTATGAAGAATAGAGAATTGTCCAAAAAAATCACCTCGTTTATATGCTTTTAGATGTGTAAATCCTCCAAATGAATCATACGTTTCTCGCCGAACCTCACCTTGCTCGATAATATAAAAATCATTATCTGTCTCTTCAAGCTTGACAATACGCATCCCCGGACCACGATACATGTCCTCGGCTTTGTCAGCTATTTTTGCCAGAGTCTCTTCTGAGAGGCGCGAAAAATAGGGTACGGTTCTTAACCGCACAATTAAATCCGCAGTCCCAGCATCAAACTCTGCTTTAACCAGTTCAACAGTTTCCATAAAATTTAGACCTCCCCATTACCTAAAACAGGTTAACATAATCTAGTCCAATTATATCATTAAAATTTAGATAAGTGAACTTGTTATAAAAAAATCATGCGGTTATTTATTCGGTGGATTGAGTACCTGTTCATAATTACGTTCAAACTCTTTCACATACTCAGCCGCAATATCAACATTATCAATGATTAGTAGATTTTCATCATTCGAGCGATCGGCATTATTACTAAAGTTAAAGGAACCAAGTGCTACTTTTTTACCATCAACAACAATTACTTTATGGTGATAGGTGTATGGATTGCCATCTGTAACCGCGTCAAACCCGGCATCTTGAAAACGCCCCAACTCGCTGTATTCGGTGTTAGCCCCACGAATTTCAAAAATGGCTCGTACCTGTACTCCATCTTGACCGCGCTTAACTATCGCCTGTCCCATCTCGTCATGGGTAAACGAAAAGGCCAACACATGAATCGATACTTGTGCTTCATTGATAAATGCGGTTAAACGGTCTGCACAATCATCCTCAGGGGCAAAACAGATTTCAAGCAAGGTATCATTGATCTGCACCTGTTTGTTAGGATTTGTCTCTGAACGAGGGCCAAAGGAGCCACTAAAAAGTTCCTCGAACTCAATTTGATAAAGTGCGGCTAATTCGGGTGATTTTACATATATGCCATTGTTATTATTTCGAAAGGTTCCGTTAGGAGTAAAATTCCATGATCCAGTCCAGACAGCTTTGCCATCGACTACAACAAATTTATTGTGCATGATGGCACTACGGTCATCTTCTACCATCGGAACACCTTTCTCATTGAGTTCAATTAACACTTCTAAATGATCAATTTCATCGGTATCTGTCACCAAACGAACCACAACGCCACGATCTTTGGCCGCTAAAATTGCATCCCCAATTTCGGGTAGGTTTAACTCGTAAATAGCAATCTCCAGTGTTTCTTGAGCCGAGTCAATTGCGGCAATCAGCGCCTCCATGATCGGTACCTCCGCGGGACGATTCTCTGGTTTATCAGGATAAATTGGCGTAGTGAAGTATAGCTCATACCAATCGCCCGTCACTGAAGAGGCAACTGGAGCGGAAAATTCAGAGGTCGAATCGGAGGAATCAGGTTTATCTGCTTCAGATGATGTGACTACCTCACTAGTTGTCTCATTGGATGTTTCGGTAGGAAGACTAAACTCACCAGTAGTCACAAAGCTAAACAGTAAACCAATTACAAAAACAATGCCAACTGCCACCATTGAGGCGATTTTAGGAGACAGGCCAAACTGCTGTAAAAGAGGTTGCACCGCATCAGTGGTGACAGATTTAGCCGACAAAGCCACAGTTAACATTGTGGAGTAATTAGCTCCTTTTTCACCCGATTTGAGTCGGTTTAGGCTATGTAAACTTTCTGGAGTAACCCAACGCTCCTCCCCTTCATCATCAATCTTAATTCGTTTCTTGATTTCCATAATTGTCGCCAAAGAGTATTGATTGCCTCGCTTGTAGGCAACTTTATGTTCCACGACTAACTCGGATTTTTTAAGTTTTGTTGACATCATTGTCTCCTTTTTTATTAATTGATTGTTGTCGAGATATTAGAGCTGTTCGGGAATAATCTATCGTCTCATAAAAACTCAGGATTGAGGTCTGTGGAGTGCAAAAGCTTCTTGCTTTTGCCAGAGGCAAACATGCAAAAGCAAGAAGTTTTTGCACTCCTTTATTCCCGAACAAGTCTACTAATATCGTTTTAGAGTTGTCATAAATGGGGTTAAACGAAACATAGCTAATCCCAAAGGTAACAAAATATAGGTTGCCGACAGGGCATAGGCTATTGACATCCAGATACCACTCCACCACCAGCCAATGAGGAGAAAATATATGGTTCGCAGAAAAAAGTTACGCTGTGGTAATGAGTTTTCGGCAATATGAGCCATAGTACCGTCAGCCGTAACCGCGACAAGAGTTTGCGGGGTTTGTAAAGCCAGAACTCTAGGAATATTGTTGATTAGAGCTAATCCTATCGGTAACCCAATAATCGTCACATTTAAGAACCAAGCGACGGACATAACCATACCACCCAGCCACCAGCCGATAAAAACGAACCAAAGTATTTGAATAAGACAGCCGGGGCCATCATTTTTAGGTACTATAAAAATCTGATCATTATTTGATGTTTGCATAAACACGCCTCCAAAGTTAGTCACTGCTATCAAATTAGGGTTATGGGGTCATGATAGTCTGATTGCCTAATCTAAGCAACTGCTATACCAACAAAAAAAGAGCTGTCTTTTAGACAGCTCTTTTGCACAACGATTTATAAAAACCAACTAATCTGATTAGCTAATATCAGCGGAAGCGCCTTCGCCTTCAAGTTTGGCTTTAGCTTCCTCAGCCATTTCTTTGGTAACGGCTTCTAAAATCTTAGCTGGTGTACCATCGACCAATGCCTTGGCTTCTTTCAAGCCCAAATCAGAGCGTAAGCTACGAACAGCTTTAATAACCTGAATTTTCTTAGCCCCAACATCTTTCAGGGTTACGTCAAACTCAGTTTTTTCTTCTTCTTCTTCGGCTTCTCCACCACCAGCGGCGACACCGGGCATAGCGGACATCATGGCCGGTGCGGCGGCACTTACACCCCATTTTTCTTCAAGAAGTTTGGTTAACTCTGAAGCTTCTAACACCGTCAACTGGCTTAATTCTTCGACAATTTTTTCTAAATCTGCCATTATATTCTCCTTATAGTTATATTCTTAATTATTTGATTTACGGGACAGTTACTAATATTTACGCCTTTCACTTGTCCCTAGTGAATAGCGCCAAGATAATCAAACTTTGAAATTATGCGGCGACAGCTTCTTCTGTTTCTTCGCTCTCTTCTTTGTCTTTGTCAGCATACGCATTAACGACATTAACCAACTGTCGTACACTACCAGCCAAAGCACCAACCAGACGTGTTGCTGGAGCGTTCACCAAGCCAACAATCTGTCCACGCAACTGAGTTAATGATGGTAAGCTAGCTAGGTTTTTAATCGCCGCTTCATCAAGAACTTTGTTCCCTAATAAGCCACCTTTGACTGCCAAGTTATCGTTTTTCTTAGCAAAATCTGTAATTGCTTTTGCTACACCGCTGGCATTATTATGGCAAAAACCTATCCCAGTTGGTTCAATGAACAAATCTTCAATACCTGACAAGTTAGCTTCTTTCAAAGCTCGTTTAGCCAGTGTATTCTTAACTATATAAAAGCTACCTTCAGCTTCACGCACCTTACCCCGTAGAGCTTCAAGATCACTGACGGTCAATCCCCCATTGCTAATAACGATAACTGCTTCGCTACTATCAAATTGTTCTGTATACTCTTTGACCAAAATTTCTTTTCTCTCACGCGAAATAGCCAAATTAAAGTTCCTCCTTTCTAAGGATTTTACATAAAAATCATATTTTTCTAGCTAAAACAAGTATATTCATCAACAAAAAAAACGCCCTTGTATTTCTACAAAGGCATGAATAAACAACATATAAAAACTATACCGAAATATATATTAAATGTTGTTTTATCTTTTGCCTCGGCAGGTACAATTAAGTGCTTCTGCACACCTACGGTCTTAAGCTAAAAGGAAACAATTTTGTTGTTAGTTATTACTTTCAGTTAGTCGCCCTTACTATCGTCAACCTTAATTCCTGGCCCCATCGTGGCATTTATGGTAATTCTTCTAATATAAGTACCCTTAGCACCAGATGGCTTAGCCTGTTGAATGGCATCCACAATAGTTGTATAATTATCCAACAACTGTTCATGTGAAAAACTAGCTTTACCAAATGGGACATGAATATTAGCTGTTCGATCCAACCTAAATTCTACCCGTCCGGCCTTTAATTCTGAAATAACACGTTCCAAATCTTGGTCAGGAACAACAGTTCCTGCTTTAGGGCTAGGCATCAAACCACGCGGTCCTAATAACCGCCCTAACCGCCCTACTTTTGACATCATGGGAGGAGTAGCAACAGCAATATCAAAATCAAACCAACCATCTTGAATTTGTTTTACTAACTCGTCGCCTCCAGCATAATCAGCACCCGCATCCTGTGCAATTTTTTGTCCTTCACCCTGAGCAAAAACTAATACTCGCACTTGTTTACCTGTACCATGAGGTAACTGTACCGTACTTCTAACCTGTTGGTCAGCTTTACGTGGGTCTACCCCCATGCGTAAATGAGCTTCCACAGTAGCATCAAATTTCACCGTTGATGTTTTCTTTATCAAGTCAATGGCTTCTTCGGGTGAATACAATTTTGCACGATCGACTAACTTATTTGCGTCCCGATAACGCTTGCCTCGTTTAGGCATTTTTCCTCCTAAGTGGTCGTAACGGATAACATCCTGCCACTTTTTAAGATATAATTATGCAACAATAATTCCCATACTACGAGCAGAACCTTCTATCTGTCGTATCGCACCTTCAATATTGACCGCATTCAAGTCATTAAATTTGGTTTCAGCAATATCTCGAACTTGATCCTTAGTAAGGGTGGCGACTTTATCTCGATTCGGTTCACCAGAACCTTTTCCAATCCCTGCGGCTTTTTTAAGTAAATCACTAACGGGAGGTGTTTTCGTAATAAATGAAAAAGTTTGATCCGTATAGATAGTAATTTCAGCAGGAATAATTGACCCCATCATGCCTTGAGTTCTAGCATTATACTCTTTACAAAAGGCCATAATGTTAATCTGGTGGGGGCCAAGAGCCGTACCTACCGGAGGGGCTGGATTCGCTTTGCCCGCCGGAATTTGTAATTTTACAACAACTTTTACTTTTTTAGCCATATTAAAACCTCAATAACGTATTAGCCCATAGTTTTCTCACTGAAGGCTAATCGCTCAAAACTTACTTATATAGTTAGGTACGTTCAACCTGAAGGAAATCAAGCTCAATGGGTGTTTCTCGACCAAAGAAGTTGACCAAAACTTTTACCCTCGCTCGTTCCAAATCAATTTCATCAACCGTACCCATAAAATCTTCAAAGGGGCCTTCGACAATTCGTACTTTTTGACCAATCTTAAAGCTAACTTTAATTTTGGGTGCTTGTGCATCCATTCGTTTTAAGATTTTGTCAACTTCCTCATCTCTTAGAGGGGTAGGTTTATTACCAGAGCCTACAAAACCAGTCACTCCAGGCGTATTACGAACTACATACCACGAATCTTCATCTAAAATCATCTCGACCAAGATATAGCCCGGAAACACCCGCCGTTCTATGGTTCGACGTTGCCCATCTTTTAGTTCTACCTCTTCTTCTGTCGGAACAACGATCTGAAAAATCCGGTTTTGCATGCCCATAGATTCAATGCGGTACATTAAATTCTTTTGGACTTTATTTTCATAACCAGAATAGCTATGAATAACAAACCATTCCGTACCGTCTGGTCTTTCTAGAGGGACAGCAGAAGTGTCTCCACTATTTGCCAATTGTTTTGTGGAAAGGTCAGAATTTTTATTCTTTTTTGTTGTACCACGTGAAGTTTTTTTTCTTTGGGTCATAAAATAAATATTCCGATTTATAAGATAACGGAAACAATTACTCTTCTTGAGCATTAAAATAAAATACTGCAACACCCGCCGCAAATAATACTACGCCTGCGCCTACCATTATTAAGTCACCGCTAATGATACCTCTTACTACAACTTGAAAAATATAATCAAACACTCCCAAAAAAATTGCCATTGCAATGGTAACAGCAGTAATGACGAGCGTCAAAGTTCTTGCTTCTTCACGTGTAGGCCAAGTTACTTTACGCAACTCGGCGCGGGTTTCTTTATAATATTTTACAACTGCATTCTCTTCTTTAGTTGTAGTTGTTGTTGTTGTCGCACTCGATTTTGATTTCGCCACGCCAAGCTCCTCTCAGTGTCTATCTCGAAAAATAGTCACTGGTTATTATTACTTAGTTTCACGATGTGGTTGATGTTTGCGACATCGTGAGCAGAACTTATTTATATCGAGACGGTTAGGGTCATTGCGACGATTTTTTTGACTTGTATAATTTCGCTCGCCACATTCTGTACAAGCCAAAGTTATAACCATACGAACAGCTTTTTTAGCCATAAAATTACCTAATCCCTTTTGTAAAACATCCTCAGTAAAAAGAGGGTAGAGGGATGTTTTTGGCTTATCCCTCAACCCTCTCTATCTTTAACAGTCAGTTATAAGATGCGTCTCTAAAACAAAGATTTCTAGCGTTATTACTCAATAATTTTAGTAATAACACCCGCACCAACCGTACGACCACCCTCACGAATAGCAAAACGGCTACCTACTTCTAGTGCAACAGGAACAATCAACTCTACATCCAAGTTCACATTGTCTCCCGGCATCACCATCTCTACACCCTCAGGTAAATAAACCGCACCCGTCACATCCATCGTTCGAATGTAAAACTGCGGACGATAACCCTTAAAGAACGGCGTATGACGGCCTCCCTCTTCTTTTCTCAAGACATATACTTCGCTCTCGAATTTGGCGTGAGGAGTGATACTCTTCGGTTTGGCCAGTACTTGACCACGCTCTATGTCTTCTCGGTTCACACCTCGAAGCAGGACACCGATATTGTCACCAGCTACACCTTCATCTAGTAACTTTCGGAACATCTCTACTCCGGTACAAACCACTTTTCGGGTATCTTTCAAGCCAACAACTTCTATCTCTTCGTTGATCTTAACAATACCTCGCTCTACTCGACCCGTCGCTACCGTACCTCGACCTTTGATACTAAATACATCTTCTACTGGCATCAAGAACGGTTTCTCGGTGTCTCGTTCTGGAGTTGGGATGTAATCATCAACCGCTTGCATCAACTCTAAAATTGATTGATAGGGGGCGGAACTCAGGTCATTATCACTATCTTCTAAAACTGCTAACGCACTGCCCCGCACAAACGGTATGTCATCACCGGGGAATTTGTAGTCGGTCAACAGTTCTTGCATCTCTAATTCAACAAGCTCTAACAACTCTTCATCATCCATCATGTCTACTTTGTTCAAAAAGACCACAATGGCTGGTACTTCTACCTGACGAGCTAACAGAATGTGCTCACGAGTTTGAGGCATTGGACCATCTGGGGCTGATACAACCAAGATTGCACCATCCATCTGAGCCGCACCGGTAATCATGTTTTTGATGTAGTCAGCGTGACCGGGGCAGTCCACGTGAGCGTAGTGACGATTTTCTGTCTCATACTCTACGTGAGCAATTGAGATCGTAATCCCCCGAGCTTTTTCCTCAGGTGCTTTATCAATCTCATCAAATTTTGAAAAATCGGCTAACCCTTTCAAACTTAAGGTCTTAGTAATTGCCGCTGTGAGTGAAGTTTTGCCGTGATCCACGTGGCCTATTGTGCCGATGTTTACGTGGGGCTTATCCCGTACAAATTTTTCCTTTGCCATGGTTTCGTTTAATACTCCTTAACTTTTCGATGAACTTTTTTACTGTTTATGAAAACATAAACTATGTTTCTGACAAACAGACAGTGAAAACAAGTTTCACTGTCTGTTTTTTAGTATGGAGGGTGACGGATTCGAACCGCCGAAGGCATAGCCAGCTGATTTACAGTCAGCCCCCTTTAGCCACTCGGGCAACCCTCCGTATCAAATAAAAACACGACGTTTCCGCCGTGCACACACAGAGTATACTTATAAATAATAAATAGTCAAATACCAATATGAAAGTATTTAACAGGCTTGATACCTAACTCTGAAAAATCCATGACGATGGTATACACGCCTCGATATTCAACGATTCCAATACCCACATGACTATAGTGTCGGTGTAGCATGTTTTTTCGGTGCGGAGGACTATTCATTAGCCATTGAACCGCTACATCAACTGTTCGACTAGCCGATTGAGCGTTCCGTTGAATATTCTCACCAGCCCGAACATTAGCGGGAAAACCATTAGCAATAAGGCGTTGTCGTAAAGTTATCCCATCGGGGTTAACGTGAGCGAAAAAATCTCGTACTACCATATCTTGAGCATGCCCAATCGCCGCAATCGAGAGCCGATCATCAACAGTAAATAGACGCAACTGGTTAGCTCGCCGCTCAACGTTAAGAGCCTCTACTGCCTCAGTAGCTAACTCCGCAATTTGTGGCGGGGTCAAAATTGCCACCGATGATTTTGGTTTGCGTTTTTCGGGGGGAAAAACCACCGGAATCGCCACCAGTTCTCCAATTTCCAACTGATCAGGCTTTAGTTTGGGATTAGTGAATAGCACATCCCGAATACTAGAACCATATTTAGAAACAATGCCGATTAAACTCTCGCCTGTTTGTATCTCATGAACCATTATCGGTACGCCCAAAGTTAGGCCGTCGGGAGGGGGAATAGTTAACGTCGTTCCGATTCGAAGTTGACGAGGATTGACGATTTGATTGGCCGCTAACAACATTTCAACCGAAATATTGTAGGCATTAGCGATGACCAGAGGCGACTCTCCGGCTTGAACCACATGATACTGCGGGGTCGGTGATACAATTGGCTGAGGAGTTGGCTCCAAAGAAAAAATAACCGGAATTGTAATTAAGTGTCCATACTTTAACTGCTTTGGCTTCATGGCCGGATTCGCATCAAGAATGTCCTCAACGCTTGACCTGTACCGAGCCGCAACACCTAACAACGTTTCGCCGGGTACAAGTAAATGCTTATAAGTCAAACTCTTTACCGGATTTTCGGGAATGTATAGCTTTTGACCTAACCGAAGCTCATCAGCATGATCCAAATTGTTAACCAGTAAAATCGATACTGTTGTCACACCGTACTCAAGAGCAATCGAGGCCAATATCTCACCCGGTTTAACTCGATGAATCGGCAAATTAGGCGTGGGAGTTGGCGTAACAGTAGGCGTAGATGTAGGAATAGGTGTAGCAGTGGGAGTAGGTGTAGTTGTGGGAACCTGTAACTCGTCAAAACTAGCCGGTTGTGGGGCTTGTAATGGGGTAAAGCTGGTTGGATCAGGAACGCCCAGAAATTCATAATAGGTGGTGGTCACTTCAAGAAGGATTGGAGCAATTTCAGGTGTTGTCGTCTTGGCCTCAACAACTATCGTCGATACTGAAGTTGTCAGAGGTTGATCTGACGTTGCCTCTAGGTATACAGAAACCGTTTCAGATTGGTCGGAAATTTCATCCTGATACGCGTCATGACCAGTTCTTTGCACCTCAAAAGCCACAAACAAAATTAGTACTAGTCCAACCGTCGATACCATCCACCATATATTATCTCGTAAATAGTTTAAGATTGACCTATCCATCACTCAATCACCTGCAAACACCAAGACAAAGGTATAAAAATGGTGCTGATGAGAAACACCAACTCCAATGCGGGTATAGTTGGGATGCAAAATATTATGTCGATGAGGTGGATGCCCCATGAACCATGTCACCGAATGGTTGACCGTATTCGCTTCGGGCTGAACATTCCGTTCGATATTTTCACCGACCCATGTAAAGGTAAGAGCCTGATCTCGCACATAATCTCGTACTCGTCGTCCTTCAGGAGAAACATGGCTAAAATAGTCCCGTTTATCCATATCCTGCGCCCGAGCCATAGCGATTTGGTTCAGTGATTCATCGGTCACATAAGACGCATAGCCATGTGCCTCTCGGTGGGCGTTCACAGCCATGATCATCTGCTGTTGCAAACCAACAATCCCCGGTGCAGGTGGATCAGGAATCAAGACGACAGGCTCGGCACTATAACCACTTGGCGCATAAGCTGTACTATCAAACCGAGGATTGGTTAAAGGAATAATAATCTGCTGGTCGAGAGAAAGATTAGTTGGATCAAGTTCGGGGTTACTTTCTAGAATATCGGCCACGGTTGAGCCATAGTTATCGGCTAAGACTAACAAGGTGTCCCCACTACGAATAACATGAAGGGCAGTCTGCGAACTAGAGGCAATCTCCGACAAGTCATCACCATACGGAATCACCAACTCTTGCCCAACTTGTAATCCCGATGGATTCAGAATTTTATTGACCCACATAATCGCCTCCGAGGTGGTGTCATGTTTAAGGGCGATTGATAGCGGGCTGTCTCCTGCCTCTACAACATACACATGAGGTGTTGCCGTCGGAGTAGGTGATTCTTTAGGTGTAGGCGTTGATGTAGGCGGAACAGGCGTAGGTGTAACAGTAATTGGAATGATTAACGCCTGCCCAATCTGGAGCAAAGTCGGATTGAAATCGTCATTGGCGGCTAACAAATCCTCAACTGCAATATCATACGAAGCCGCAATTGACAATGGCATCTCTCCCGAAACTACCACATGGGTCACAAACTCAGCAGAAGGTGTCTCGGTAGCGGTTTGAGTGGCTACAGGTAACTCTGTAGCGATTGCTACCAAGGTCTCTTCATTATTATCATCATCATCATCATCATTTGTCGGCATGGATTCAGTCGGTGGGGTAGTGGTCATCGGCTCAACAATAATAACAGGCGGAGAAGTAGGGTCTGGCTGATTGGCTTCTGGTTCAGTTTCAAAATTTAAGGCCAAAGATGATGCGGAGGAAGCCTCAAGTAGATCAATCTGGTTGTTAGGCTGATTAGATTTAGCTGTTTTCGCCAATACCGGCGGCTCATCTGCTTGGGGGGCAAAAAACAGATACCCTACCCCTAAAATCAATATTAGCATCCAACCATACCACATATAACGTCGGGCTTGTGATTCTTTACGTGGTGGTAAAATGATGGCAGGTGGTTCTGGCCTTTTTGCGGGAGTGACAGATTGTGCCTCTCTGGAGGATGATGGTGGTGAGGAGAAGAGAGGATCAACCGAAGATTTTTTAGATTGTGGCATAATTATAACCTTACTAGGAATCGGGATTAAATAAGTTGCGCGCTCTCACATAAGAATGAATTCTTATGCTGACACGAGAAACCTGCTTAGGTAACTCCAAGAAAATAAACCTCCCAAATGTCATGCCCGAATGTTGTTATCGGGCATCCATTTGTATGCAGAATGTGGATTCCCGCTAAAAACATGCGGGAATGACATAGAGAATTTAATCAGTTTGGGAGATTTTAAAAGTTGGAACTGCCTTAAGCAGGTTTTCCGTTTAAGACGCTGATTTCAATCAGCGGTCATAGGCACAGGTTAATTAATGCTCATTCCTATGGAGTGAGTCCTAGATAAGTTGCGCTCTCCAGAGTGGTTCAATCTTAAGATTGAACCACTCTCATGACGAACTGCATCTTGTTGTGGGACATAAGTTATTCAAACAAACAATATTGACAGCACAATTATAGCCGTCAATCCTTACACATGTCAAAAAGCAACATCATTCATAGGCATTTTGGCGTAGGCCAAGGAGCGTATACAATTTTATGTTTTCTATTGCAAAGAGTCACTATGACATTTGTTGACGAAACCGTCTATCACCAGTAAAATTACGCAACTTATTAGCTAAATTTAACAGTGTCAAGGAGCAAGCAATGACCGCTACAATTCCTGATAATTTTAAGGCTCTTTGGGGCTTTCCGTGCAAATATCATGATTGTGTCATCATCTTCCCGCAAGTTTAAAACTTGCGGGAAGATTGCCCCATCAAAGTATCTAATTTAAGGTGTAGTTTTAAGTTGCACGGAATCTATCAGAGAACCTTGATTCTTTATGAAACCAACCTCCTCACAATTAACGTTCCAAATTGGGATTGCCACTTTGGGACGTTTTCTTATTAATATTGCTCGCCGAATGATATACCCTTTCGCTTCTGTTTTGAGTGTTGGATTAGGAGTACCTCTGTTTTATATCAGCTCATTAATCGCCATAAACCAAGCGACCGGCCTACTTAGTCCCTTGTTTGGCCCCTTAAGTGACCGCTGGGGCTATCGCACCATGATGTTATTGGGATTAGCTATTTTAAGCTTTGGCATGGGATTTGTGGGAATTTTTCCGTTTTATGGGGTTTTAGTTGTTGCCATGTTCTTGGCTGGTTTGGGCAAAAGCATCTACGATCCAGCCCTACAGTCCTACATCGGCGAAAATGTGCCTTATGAACGCCGCGGCTTGGCCATTGGATTAGTGGAGTATAGCTGGGCTGGTAGCACCTTAATTGGTTTGCCTTTAGTTGGGTTGTTGTTGGCTAACCCCAATTATGACTGGCAACTCTCCTTTTTGATTTTAAGTGGCTTGACCCTCGTACCCCTCGTTGGTTTAGCCCTAACAATAAAATCCGCGCATAGCCCCCCTCAACCAAACCAAAACCGAACCTCAGTCTGGCAATTATGGGCAATGTTGGCGAATCATAAACGTGCCCGCTCATTTTTGGGCTTTGGTTTTTTGACTGGTATGGCTAACGATATTTTGTTTGTAATTTATGCCCTATGGCTTAGTCAACAGTTTGATTTGGGGATCGCGGCAATTGCCTTAGCCACACCCGTTATTGGTCTAGCCGAGTTGATTGGCGAAACATTAACAGCCACCATCGCCGACCGGATTGGCCTATCACGAGCCTTACTGGGAGCGGGAATTCTGACCACAATCAGCTATGCTCTTTTGCCAGTTATCGGCCAAACCACCAACGGAGCTTTAATCGCCCTGTTTTTAGCGTTTGTCCTGTTTGAGTTTACCGTGGTTACCTCCTTCTCGGTGGCAACCGAACTATTCCCCACCGCAAGAGCGACTCTGCTGTCAGCTTATGTCGCCGCAGGAGGGGCGGGCCGAGTTATCGGCTCATTACTAGCGACACTACTCTGGAGTTGGGGACAGCAATCAAGCTGGAGTGGAATCATCGTCAGCAGTGTGGTCATCACCCTGCTAAACGGGCTAGGAATTCTTTGCTTTTGGTGGGAACACAACGCGTGATTTTAAGGTCAACTTACCTCAAAAAGTACCAATTACCTAGCCTACAACAATTGCACAACCTCACGAACTGACTATAATCGTTTCAGTTATTATTGGATTACGCATCAAGGAGCCAAAATTAGGATGTTACAACCATCAAATATTACCGTTGATGATTTGGGCGACGAGTTAGCTCAGGTTATTCCCGGCAAAGACCCCGAACTATCCGTGACCATAAAACGGATTCCTGTCTCTCAACTTGATTTAAGTAGCCGTATTATTCCTGTTTGCGAGCCGACATTAGGCGGACGCGAAGCAGAGTATCTTATGGATTGTGTCGAATCGAACTGGATATCGTCAGCAGGTAAATATATCCCTCAATTTGAGCAACAATTCGCCGCCGAAGCAGGTGCTAAATATGGGATAGCATGCCTCAACGGTACCATTGCCCTGCATCTTGCCTTAGCCGCGCTCGACCTTCAACCTGATGATGAGGTGATTCTGCCGACGTTCACCATGATTGCCACCATCAACGCCATTACTTATGTAGGAGCCAAGCCGGTCTTAATCGACTCCGAGCCAGATACATGGAACATGGATGTCAATCAACTTGCTGACAAAATCACCCCACGTACCAAGGCGATTATCCCCGTTCATACGTATGGTCATCCCGTAGATATGGATCCACTCATGGAGATTGCCAATCAGCATGGAATTTTAGTTTTTGAGGATGCCGCCGAAGCTCACGGCGCGGAGTATAAGGGACGGCGCACAGGCAGTTTGGGACATGCTGGTGTATTCAGCTTCTACGCCAACAAAATCATCACCACTGGCGAGGGTGGCATGATCACCACTAACGACGAAAAGCTGGCTCGACTGACCGAAAACCTGCGTGACCATGCCTTTTCTAGTGAGCGTCATTTTTGGCACAAATATGTCGGTTTTAACTACCGTATGACCAACTTACAGGCCGCGGTCGGGCTGGCTCAAGTAGAACAGATGGACACCTTCATCAACAGCCGTCGCCGTAATGCCGCTCTATACAGTCGCCTTTTAAGCGAGATTCCCGGTATCATCACCCCACCAGAAACGGAACACGTTAAAAATGTATTTTGGATGTACTCGATTCTGGTCAACGATGAGTTTGGCATGACCCGCGATGGGCTACGCACCTTTTTAGCCAAACATGGTATCGAAACCCGCACCTTCTTTATCCCCATGCACTTGCAACCCATCTACTACAAAGCGTATAAAGGCCAACGCTACCCCGTATCAGAAATGTTATGTCAGCATGGCCTCTATCTCCCCTCAGCCTCATCGCTCAACGAACATCATATTCGGTATATTGTCGATATGGTTCAACAGGCTCACCATGAAGCCTTAGAAAAATAAAGGTTTTGAATATAATACAGCGTTAAATTAGTTTTGTGGGATTTTGCGGTTGTTGTAAAAATTCCATCATCCTTGAAATTCTGCTCTAAATCAGCCATAAAAGAGCAGAATTTCAAGGATGATGGAATAAAAAATAATACAGGTTTTTCTCAAACATCTCTGAGGAGCAGAGCACCTCGGAGGAGAACATATCCGCTAGTTTCGGAGTGCAATGGGTTCAGCCATTGCTTGTGGCAACGGCTAAAGCCATTACACTCCGTGCAAAATAAACTACCATTTATGCCTCACTGTAGTAGTAGGTTTCTATGAAACAAACAAACATAGTTCGAGCGTTGGTTTTTGCGGGAATAGCCGCTTTTTTCGGTTATCGCTACTATACTCTGACAAGTTCACTTCATCTAGGAGCGCTAATCCTATTTTTAGCGTTGGCTCTATTCAGTCTCTCACCCTACCTCACGCCACGCTGGCAAACGATCACTCTTAATATCGGTATCACTTGGCTCTGTTTAGATTTAGTCTTTGCCACAATCGACATGGCCGAGTTCGCCAAAGCCTTAGCCCAAGCCAACTATTGGATGCTCGTTCCGGCCTTCATTATTGTCCTTGTTCATTTTGTAGTTCGCACAATACGTTGGCAATGGTTGCTCAAACCGATGGGCGACGTAGCCTTTTGGCCTGCTTTTCGAGCCATGTCGATTGGCTTGGCCGGAAACATCATTTTGCCCGCTAGAGCCGGAGAGTTTTTACGAGCTTATGTGTTAGGTCGCTCCACCGGATTACGGAAAACTGGCGTGTTTGCCACCTTGGTTGTAGAACGAATTTTTGATGGTTTGACCGTGTTGGTTTTTTTGGTCGTCTCGATATTCTTTGGTACCAGTAACGAAGTCATTCGTCAGGTAGCTGTAGCCGGATTTGTGGTCTATATGATTCTGTTGGCTGGAGTAGTAGCGTTTGTTCTCAAACGGCACTGGGCCGACTTCGTCATCAACAAGTTTTTACCCGAAAAGTGGGCCAAACGACTGCTCTCCTTACTAGACGGTTTTAGTAGCGGGCTAGATATTATCAAAAACCCTCGCTTACTAGCTTATGTTTCTCTGTTAAGTCTAGCCACTTGGTTCTTAATCCCCTTCTCTTTTTGGGTCTCCCTATTGGCCTTTGACTTTGGCGTACCAATTCCGTGGCCGACCTCATTTGTTATGGTTCCTATGGTCGCTTTAGGCATGACCGTTATTGCCACGCCGGGCGGTGTTGGCCCCTTTCAACTCGCGGCCACCATTACGCTTGATGCGACCTTACCTTTAAGTCAACGAGTGCCCAATTATGAAGAGGTAGCCGGTGCGGCCAGTATTGTCGTCCATGTGGCTCAACTTTTGCCCCAACTTGCGGCTGGCTTCGTCAGCTTTTGGGTTGAGGGATTATCAACCTCTGACATCAACAAAGCCCGATAACCGTTACAGCCATCCAGAGTTTGTCGATTCGCAACAAAAACAATTCAGGACATGGATTTGGCTATGCTCTTCGTTTCGGCCACACAACAACGAATTTAGAATACAACGAATATTGTTTGCTCGTATGTTCCTTAGGAAGTTCCAGAATTTAAAACCTCCCAAAACCATTGTGACACTCTACCCCCTCCCAGCCTCCCCCTGCTAGGGGGAGGAGCCGCTTCCCCCCTAGCAGGGGGGACTGAGGGGGGTAGAGACTC
>JAUCGA010000060.1 GCA_030377865.1 Anaerolineales bacterium HSG25
ACGTTTCAAAGGATGCGGCATGCGATGGAGTGAGGACGGATTTAACCATCTTTTGCACTTGCGATTGGCTTGGGTTAATGGGCGGTTTGATGACCTCTTTTTCCTCCCCTAACCCCTCTGTGCGCCCAACTATAACCACAGGAATCAAGATTGGTGTATGTGACAGAGTGTTGATTACCAGCCTCAATCCAATCGTTATCAAACCCGTCCAACTTATACTGATACTGATTCTTGGCCGGATTGGTGTAATCAAGTACCGCAAACTCAAAAGTGACAATTCGGTCTGTTGAGTCGAGATAGACTGTCTCACCATCTTCTGGAATAGACAACTGTTTGGTTCCGGTCTCCCCTTCACTGACGATTTCAAAATTGGTCAACTGTACCGGCGGTGCATGCAGATTCGGTTTGATGTTAATCGTGTCAAAAACGTTAAAACCGTTGATGCCGCCAAAATATAGGTTTCCACTCTTTTGCCCCTGATGATAAGCACTAGCTTGAAACTCCAAACCTTGCAACCCATCTTGGGCATCATAGTTGGTCTCCACTTGTTCTGTTTGGGGATTAAACTTAGCTAACCCGCGGTTGGTGCTTAACCATAAATAACCTTCCTCATCTTGAAGGATGCCATAGACGATGTCATTGGGGAGACCAGTGTTTTTACTGGTGTAATGTTTAAATTGACTAGTGGCTCGATTAAGCTTGTTCAGTCCGCCATTGTTGGTACCAACCCACAAAGCATTGGTGTCGGTGGGGTCTTCATGAATGGCCCATACAACATCGTTACTCAGACTATCTGGATTATCAGGGTCATGGCGGTAGGGGGTAAATACCCCAGTTTGTAGATCAAATCGATTTAATCCGCCCCCTCTAGTGCCAATCCAAAGCAAACCATCTTTGGTTTTGTAAATGACGGAAACGTTGTTATTACTCAAACAGGTCGCTTGCTCGCAATCGGCTAAATAGCTTTCTACAAACCGTTCTGTGGCAATATCAAACAGGTAAAGTCCCTCTTCCATACCAACCCACAAGGTGCCATCCCCATTGCCAGCAATCGCCCATACCGATGCCTGCTCATAATCTGGGGGAAGGTAGGGTTTAAAAGTTTCCCCATCAAAACGAACCAGACCTTTGTAATCTGTACCCAGCCAGACTATGCCGCTTGGATCTTCATAGACCGAGGTCGCACGCCAGTCAGGCAGTTTTTTAGGGTCATCAGGATTATCAGGGTCATGCAGATATTGGGTAAAGCTGTTGGTATTTCGGTCAAATTTGTTCAAGCCATTGTTGGTGCCAATCCAAACTATCTTTCCAACTCCTTCGTACAAGGCTAACACCGTTTTATCACTCAAACTATTGGGGTCGTTTGGAAGTTGAGTGTAATGGGGGAAGTTATTACTGGCACGACGGTTCAGGGTGTTCACCCCACCTAGCTCAGTCCCAAACCACATAAGGCCAGATTCATCTTCAAGAATAGAGTAAACGGTGTTGGTACTGAGAGAGGTGGGGTCGGTTGGTTCATTGAGGTAATGGGCCATAATGCTTCCAGAGGCCGGGTCAAATCTGTATAATCCATCATCAAAGGTGCCAGCCCATATAGTACCAGATTTATCTTGGTAAATAGCAATCACCGCGCCGCCGATAGGAGTTGAGGTAACAGTTTCGGTAGCTGTGTTAAACTTGAGCAAACCATCTCCCAAGGTGCCTAGCCATAACGTTTCATTCAGGCCAATCATGGTTCTAATCTCATTATTTAAGCCGTGTGATTCTTGGGTATAGGCTTTGATAACATCGCCAGTTTGAGGGTTGAGTTGATATAACCCATCTCCTTCGGTTCCGACCCACATATTATTAGGGTCACTATAGATGGCTCGTACTCGTCGTCCATCCAAATAACGGGTGAAAGATTGAGTCTCGGGATCGAACTTTTGTAAACTGTTGGTGGTGCCGACCCACAGGGTGCCCTCAATAGTTTGGTGCAGAGTGAGTATCTCTTCGTTTAGAGTCTTTTTGTCTTCAAGATAAGGGATTGTCTTGCCAGTACGAGGATCGAGTTTGCTCAACCCTTCCAAAGCTCCCACCCAAATCGATCCATCTTGGTCTTTCAACAGGCTGCGGATGCGTTGGTCTGAGGCTAAATTATCCCGATAGGTGCTGAAGGTGTAGCCATCGAATTTGTTGAGACCATCTTCAGTACCAAACCACATGAAACCTTGGTCATCCTGCACCATCGAGAGGACGGTGTTTTGGGATAATCCTTCTTCCAAAGAGAAATGGTCAAACCGAGTCACATTCCCTTGGGCGTGGGTTTCCGCAAAAAGAGCCAACAACAGGAAAATTGCTAACAGAATGTTTTTTAGTCGATAATGAGATATTTTCATAGGTTTATATACCAAGAGTGGAGCAGTTTTCAAAACTGCTCCACTCTCAAACTACTCGATATCCACAGTCCCACGAGTTGTAGAGTCTATGGCCTGTTCTATTTGTTTGGCAGTCAGTTTTTCCCTAGCCTCTTCCACAGAAACAACCGGCTCTAAAGCAACGGTCACTTTTTGTACCTCGGAGGTGGTTTTTTGCACCCCACTGCGAATGACTTGGAAATTAACCCCACCGTCCATGTTGCGTTCTACGGTGAATGAAATCTCCAACTCGACCTTACCAACCACAAACAAGGGTTCGCTGTTATCATGGTCGGCCATCAACTCTTGCTTAACTTTTTCGATTAACTCTCGTAGCTCAATCGGTGTTTTGTCATTTATCATATCGGTCTCCTTTCGATATTCGTTTTAATCAGCACCTGCGAGGAAAAAAACATACCTCGCAGGAGAACTCTTTTACTGCACAAAAATGATTGTATTTGGATCAACTCCATCTTTGGGAATCAGTTGAGGGACAGCACTCTGGTCTAGACCTTGTAAATCAATCTGAACAGAACCTAACTTGAAAGCCTTTTCGATGCTTTTACCAAAACCTAAGCCTTGGTAAAAGCTACTGGAAAATTGAATAGCCGAGACATCTTTTATCTTCTCAGACATACCAACCACACAGTCAATCTCTTGAGAAATACCATCAGCCTGCTCTTTACTTAAACAGGCGTTTAGAACGACTAAGCGGATGGTATCATTAAAAAGACCGAATAAGGTGCTTAAAGCAGATTTAGGAACAGTTTTTGGTTTGCCTGCGTTATCTTCTAGAATTATTTTGCCCGATTTATTCCCATGTCCAGAGAAATGGACAATATGTGGCTCATAATTTAAGAGATGATCTTGGAGGTCTTTAATCCTCACTGCTCCTTTTGGAATAAACTCAAACTTGTCGCCAAGTTTTGCTAACCGTAACCGTTCTTCAATCTCTCGCACCTCCTTATCCAACTGTAAACGTTTTGTGCCGAGTGGATTGGCGGCTAAGTGAAGGATACGGATTTTTCCCTGAGCCTCTGGTTTAACATCAGGTTCCGGTTCAGTAGATTCAGAATAGCTCCATTTTCCCAATTTTATGCGTAGATTTTGGTCATCTGGTTTGACTATTAAGATAGTCTCACAGATAGCCGCTATATCTTCATAGGCTCTGAGGACATCTAAAATGTGATCCAGTTTATCCCATTTGGTTGAGCCGCGAAGGTTATCAAAATCCCTAAAGGTGATATCATTGGGATATTTTTCATGAAGCAGGGATGTCACCTGTCGGATATTCATCAGTGTTGTATGTACATCCAATATCTGCAATAGTTCAAAACTGCTTTTCATAATATTTCCTTTTTATATTTTATAGTTTGATTTACCTTGATTTACCTCTCCAAAGAATATATTTTGTTCTTTGGAGAGGTAATATCAACAATCATAACCCCATTTGCGGAGTTTTTTCTGTAGATTTTGGTCATCCTGTCTAACCTGTAGAATAGCTTCACAAACAGCATCTATGTCATCATACGTCTTGAGAATCTCTAAAGCATGATTCAATTTATCCCATTTGGTTGGGCCACGAAGATTGTCAAATTCAAATTTAGAGTTGTGAGGATATTTTTCATCAAGAAGGCGTGTGATTTGACGTACATCTTGCGCTGTTGTGCAGTTATTCAGGATGGTTAAAAGTTCCGATATCGAACTTCTTTTGACTTCCCGTTTCACATCATCAAAGTTTTGCTGTGCGGGTTTTCTAGGTGATGTTTGCGTCCTCTCAAACTCACGAACCAGTTCAGCTAAATCACGGTGACAACCTGTACGTGGATTTGCCTGGTCCCGTAAAACCTGCAAAAACAGAACGAGGGCGTTTTCCCCAGTATAACTTTTTTGGTTATGCAGATAGTCAACCACCGCCTTAACTCGGTCATCAAGATTGTTCGCGGTGGGTAAACGGTTGCGCCACGGATGAATACGGTCATCAACGAACATGGCCTTAAGCTGAGAACCACTCTCAAATGGGCCGCATTTGAGGAGGGTGTCTATCAATCGGTTATAGGTGTTTGGATTAATTCCTGTCATGGTTTTATTTTCCTTTTTAGTTGAAATTAACAATCATAACCCCATTTGCGGAGTTTTTTACGTAAATTTTGGTCATCCTGTCTAACCTGTAGAATAGCTTCACAAACAGCATCTATATCATCATACGTCTTGAGAATTTCTAAAGCATGATTCAATTTATCCCATTTGGCTGGGCCACGAAGATTGGCAAATTCAAATTTGGAGTTGTGAGGATATTTTTCATGAAGGAGACGTGCGATCTGACGTACATCTTGCAATGTTGTTGCGCTATTCAGGATTGTTAGAAGGTCCGATACCAGACTTCTTTTGACTTCCCGTTTCGCATCATTGATTGTTTGTTCTATTTTTTTTATATCATCAGATAACTCAACTTCTAGGGCGTTTATCTCCGTAATCAATTTACCTGTAACTTCAGATTGATCAACTCGTTGTTGCAACTCAACCAGTTGAGAAAATCGTTTTTTCAGCCCACCTTCTTGTAAATTTTTATGTGCAAAATCGGCTTGTTGCATATATTTTTGACGAACTATTTTGATATCCGTAATATTTTTGTATTTGACCAATTGTTTGGCTTCAGCAACGATTTGTTTTGCTCTTGCTTGATCATCAAATAACGCTTTTTCAATAGGTTTAATCAACTGGTCTATGGCTTCATCATCAACTTGCTCCGCTAACCGTTGTAGTTCCTTCAGTTTATCTTGTCTTCCTGTTATACGATTTACCAAATCCCTACTAAGTCTATTTAGCTTATCAACTAAAATTGCATTCCGCTTTGCATCCTTTCGCTCTCGCTCTCCCTCTCGATACCGCATCCACGATCGTACCACTAAAACAAAAAGTGTTAGCAGAAATAGCCCCGAAAGAATAAGGATTGATCCTTTCCACCACCAAGGACGGATAACATTCATAGTCACGAAAGCTTTATTGTCACTCCACTGCTCATCATTGTTAGACTCCCTCACCCGGAATGTGTATTCACAATTATCAATATTCGCGAAACTGTATCTACACGAATCAAGATTTGTATAGGTAGCAGACTGTTTGTTACCTATATCAATCCAATCGTTATCAAACCCGTCCAATTTATGCTGATACTGATTCTTGGCCGGATTGGTGTAATCAAGTGCGGCAAACTCAAAAGTGATAATCCGGTCTGTTGAGTCGAGATAGACGGTCTCACCATCTTCTGGAATCGATAACTGTGTTGGCTCGGTTTCTCCTTCGGTGACTATTTCAAAGTTGGTCAACTGTATCGGCGGTGCATGCAGATTGGATTGGATATCCTTGGGGTTAAAGACGTTAAATCCGTTGATTCCACCAAAATACAGGTCTCCACTTTCTTGCCCCTGATGATAAGAACTGGCCTGAAACTCTAGGCTTTGCAAGCCATCTTGAGCATCATAGTTTTTGACTACCTGTTGGGTTTGGGGATTAAACTGGGCCAGACCACGATTGGTACTCAACCACAAAAACCCTTGCTCATCCTGCAAGATACCATAAACAATATTATTAGGCAGACTTGCGTTCCTGATCGTATACTGTTCAAACTGACCAGTGGCTCGGTTTAACTTATTCAGCCCCCCATTGTTGGTGCCCACCCACAAACTGTTGGTGTCGGTGGGGTCTTCATGAATGGCCCATACAACATCGTTACTCAGACTATCTGGATTATCAGGGTCATGGCGGTAGGGGGTAAATACCCCAGTTTGTAGATCAAATCGATTTAATCCGCCCCCTCTAGTGCCAATCCAAAGCAAACCATCTTTGGTTTTGTAAATGACGGAAACGTTGTTATTACTCAAACAGGTCGCTTGCTCGCAATCGGCTAAATAGCTTTCTACAAACCGTTCTGTGGCAATATCAAACAGGTAAAGTCCCTCTTCCATACCAACCCACAAGGTGCCATCCCCATTGCCAGCAATCGCCCATACCGATGCCTGCTCATAATCTGGGGGAAGGTAGGGTTTAAAAGTTTCCCCATCAAAACGAACCAGACCTTTGTAATCTGTACCCAGCCAGACTATGCCGCTTGGATCTTCATAGACCGAGGTCGCACGCCAGTCAGGCAGTTTTTTAGGGTCATCAGGATTATCAGGGTCATGCAGATATTGGGTAAAGCTGTTGGTATTTCGGTCAAATTTGTTCAAGCCATTGTTGGTGCCAATCCAAACTATCTTTCCAACTCCTTCGTACAAGGCTAACACCGTTTTATCACTCAAACTATTGGGGTCGTTTGGAAGTTGAGTGTAATGGGGGAAGTTATTACTGGCACGACGGTTCAGGGTGTTCACCCCACCTAGCTCAGTCCCAAACCACATAAGGCCAGATTCATCTTCAAGAATAGAGTAAACGGTGTTGGCACTGAGAGAGGTTGGTTCGGTTGGCTCTTTGATGTAGTGAGCTACAACAGTTCCCGAGGCGGGGTCAAAATTGTACACACCATCATCGAATGTACCAGCCCATAGTTGACCAGATTTATCTTGGTGTATCGCAATCACAGCGCCACCAATGGGAGTTGCAGTCACGGTTCCGGTAGTAGTATCAAATTTGAGCAGACCATCTCTCAAAGTGCCTAGCCACAGAATATTATTCTGGCCGATCATGGCTCTAATCGTATTATTTAAGCCAGGGAGGGATCCTTGAGTATAGGCTTTGATAACATCGCCAGTTTGAGGGTTGAGTTGATATAACCCATCTCCTTCGGTTCCGACCCACAGATGGTTATGGTCACTATAGATGGCTCGTACCCGTTTGTCATCCAAATAACGGGTGAAAGATTGAGTCTCGGGATCGAACTTTTGTAAACTATTGGTGGTGCCGACCCACACTGTGCCCTCAATAGTTTGGTGCAGAGTGAGTATCTCTTCACCGACAAGGTAGGGGGTTGCCTCACCTGTGATTGGATTGAGCTTGCTTAACCCTTCCAAAGCTCCCACCCAAATCGATCCATCTCGGTCTTTCAAGAGGCTGCGGATACGTTGGTCTGAGGCTAAATTATCCCGATAGGTGCTGAAGGTGTAGCCATCAAAACGATTGAGGCCATCTTCAGTACCAAACCACATGAAGCCTTGGTCATCCTGTACGATTGAGAGAACTGTGTTTTGGGATAAACCTTGGGCCAAAGAAAAATGGTCAAACCGAGTCACATTCCCTTGGGCATATAAATCTCCAAACAAGCCCAAGGTCAGCAACGTTGCCAGCAAAATAACAGCTAGCCGACGGGTTTGACCATTAAAAATCGTTAAATTATTCATGAGAAACTCC
The DNA here is from genome assembly GCA_030377865.1 of Anaerolineales bacterium HSG25. Taxonomy (GTDB): domain Bacteria; phylum Chloroflexota; class Anaerolineae; order 4572-78; family J111; genus JAUCGB01. The sequence goes on from JAUCGA010000060.1 coordinate 7,743, forward strand.
TTTTTAGGGCATCATAGCTTTGTATGATAGAAGCTATAACCGCCTAAATAGCTAAAAAATTAGCCGCAAACGTCAAGGATTAATAGGTTTTTTATAAATCCAAAAATTTGTGGCTAATTTGTCACAAGAATCAGGTTTTGTTATTAAAGAACGGGATGTACACCACAATATCAACTATCTTTATTCTATCTGTTGAATAATTTTATCTCAACAGTAATATCTTGGGATAGTTGTAAGCGATAACACGGGTAGCCAATTAGATGGCCAATAGGTGGTAGCACGGATAACCAAAATTCAGTCATCATTAAAGTATCTTAATGCATGATGAAGGACAATACAAGGGGAAAAAAGTATGCTTAGTTTTATAAACCCAAGATAAAAAAACACCTGCGAGGGAAAAAGTACACCTCGCAGGTGGTAAGACCATAATTAGTTTTGCTCAAGTAATTCCCGTTTTTATTCGGGTTTTGTGATCATCGGCACATAGATACGATGCCTATCTTCAGAGGTTAGGTTTGCCATTTGATTAAGAAAGGTACAGGTTAGATATTGTCCCGGAAGCACGGTGATGGTGGCTTGGAAATTAGCATGGTCAATATCAGGAATAATTTGTCCAGTCTTATCCTCACACAGAACACTCAACAAAGCCCAATCATCAGATGAAGGGAATGAAGTTGGATCCTCAGTAATCGTATATTTGCCCGATTCTATATCAGAGAAGGTTTTCGAGGTGTTGGGTAAAAGCGAGAATTGTCCCAAATCACCTGCAAATCCAAATAGATGTTCTAAGTATAACGTGCCTGAAATCTTTTTAACAATGGTCAACTTAGGTGCAGTCGTGATGGAGACTAGCGTTGTGGCAGTCATGACAGTTATCCCATTCTCGGCGGTGACAACGGCGGTGTAACTCCCCATAGTTTCGTATGTATGGGATACCACAGGGCCGATAGCAATATTACCATCCCCCAAATCCCATGTATATGTCAGGAAACCAGTATCCATTGTTTCCAGAGTTGTCATTTGATTAATGATCGTTGGGCTGTCATTGAGGGCGTATAGTTTATCGGTTGGTAGAATAATAGGCGTGGCAAAGTTTTCTACTTCTGACCCTACTTCACCCATTAACATGATGGGTGTATCAGGATCAAAGTTTTCGACTATAATCGTAAACTGATCCGAAACTCCATGACGATAGGTTTCAAAAAGCGGTTCAAACTTCATCCAATGTCCAGTTTCATTATATACCCAACTTGTCTGGTAATCTCCGATTGTACCGGTATAGGTCTCATGATTAGTTGGCGAGATAAGCCGCCAACCGTCGCCCCCAATCATAAATGAGGTAACATCATTTTCACATTGGTTGGTCACTTCAAAGGTGATGGTGGTCGCTGAACGGTCATAGGTTTCGCCGATATATAGGAAATCGAACTCAAAACATTGCCCACTCACATCTTGTAGATTATCGCTGATTAAGGCCACATTATAGCTCTCGTCATCTCCCTCTAACCCGACGTTACCGTTGTTATCCACCACTTGAATGAAATATTCAACACTTTGGGTCACCGAGATGGCGGTCTGCCATTTGTTGTACCCAATTGGGTCTAACTCGGCACTTTTCCACTCTCCATTTCCATCGGTGTATGTCACCAGAACTCGCCAGATACCAGCCTCATCTCTAACCTCTGTTGTAATTGTCAACAGTTTATTTTGGTACTGTATATCGGCTTTATAGACTTTTGGTGGTTCGTTATCTAGCGAGTTAGAGTAGAATACCTCAAAATCTAAGCCTTGATAGAGTCGTTCTGTACTACTTTCTGCTTCAAACTGGCCCAGAGTAAGGACAAGATTTTCTTGACGTATCTCTAACGCATCCATCAGGTTGAGTGAATGGGGATTGATTGGATACCAGTTAGGATTATTAAAGGTCGGCTCGGAACGGGTCTCGGCCAACTCTCCCGTCCGGTTGGCGACCTCCACCACCGGATTACTGTTCGGAATATCTTTATATCGTCCCCCAACCATAACCACTCCTTTTACTGGTGCGGCTTGATTGGTCAATTCAGTCTGATAGACGGGTTGTAAAGGTGTGCCTTCATCGGCATGGGTTTCTCCATTAGGCAAGATATAGTAAGTTCCATTCAGGGTGGAAACGGGAATCATCTCTGGGAAACCAAAGTTTAACCGAGTCATCAATGTTTCCGCAGGAACGGTTGTATCTGTAATAACCTGATTGGCTGATAGGTAACTGGCTTGATCAAGATTGGCCGGATTAAGCACGGCTGTTTTGGTGAGTTTAACCCCACTACTACGACTTGTTCTGCGTCCTCTAGTACTTACTGTTGGGTAAGAAACCTCAAACATGGGTAATCCATACAAAGTCAACTGTACCATGCTCTTTTCGGCATAAGGGCCAAATTTATCTGTCTTCGCTCCCCAATACTGCTGTTTGGCGGCAACTAAGGCCTCACCAATAGTATCAGTTTGTTGCAGTTGGTCAGTTAAGTTAATCACCATCTTTTCTGAGAGGGCGCTTGCGTGGCTGTACCCAAAGCCCCAGCCGGGGTTCCCGATATAGTTTGCTCCACGACCAAGAAACGCTTGGGGAAGGTCAACATGATAAGGCTCGATAACATTCAACCCGGCATGACAACTCATACTGACCATCAATGATTCATTCAAACTCGTCCCAGTGGCAATGGTATAGGCCGATAGTTCGTCTCGGTTTTGAGCGTAATATCCATGATGGGTGGCATGCCCGTTGAATATCCCAAGATTGTAGTTTGTGTCGACAAATTTTGACTTAAGAACAGTTTGCCCCCACCTGTATGGCCAAGTTGGTAATATTGGATATTTTTGATTAATCAAGCCACAATCCTTGGTTAGATTACCGGTAAGCAGGTTACATTGTTGCTTTGCGGCATCATTCATAAAATCTGCCCCCACGATGGTCGCATTTCGTATCACAATACGGCCATCATTACTCAGAAAGGCATCAATCACTGTTTCCATGTCACGAGGTGTTTCGATTAAACGACCAATCGGATAATCGGGTAGGATGATGTTACGACCATCATACTCATACTCCGTGAAAGCGGTATAAAAATCATCACTCAGGGTTCTATCTTGTAACAAGGCCGCCCCCACAGTGGTATCTTTATCAACACCATTATACCCTTCTTCTGAGCCATACCAGTAGCGATGACATTGACCATTCGGCCCAATACATAAGCGGTAGAAGGGAATAATTTCATCACTGCCCACAATCACCACATATTTAATGTTGGGGTTCACGGTTTTTTTGTTTTCGATCAATCGTTTAATCGCTTGAGCAACCTGATTCGCCTTGGCTGGACTATAAGGTTCAGCATCCCACAGTTGGTAGGCTTCAGCAACAGTTGATTCTTCTTGGACATCAACAAACAATCCTTCAACCCGAGGATGGGTGTTTAATTGACCTAATTTGTTCCACAATGTATCGACCTCAATTTGACCATACAACGATATTGAGCGAGTTTTATTGACCAATATCAAGGTCTGGTAATCGGTAGGTGGCGTTGGAGCCAAGGTGACAGTAAAGGTATAGGGAGTTTCCTGACTATAGGCCCCTTGATACCCAACTACTTTGATATAGTAGTACAGTCCTTTGTTTGGTCCGGTGTTATATGATAATATTTCATCACCCAACTGGCGAGTTTCTGAGGAATGACGCTGAATTAAATTACCATTGACGCAATCTGTATAGATAAAAATATCATAATCTTGCCCTAGTTGATTTAGGGTTATGCCAAGATTCAGATACGGCTCAGTCAGGTATATTTTATACAGGTCAACATCTTTATTGCTACTTAGATAGGAATTATACGATGTACCGGGATTAATCTCTTGAGCTTGATGACAGATGTTGTTTGGTTCATAAGTGTCATTTTCGGGAGTAACAAATGTCATCATCGCGTCCTGCCTACTGATTGAAATGGTATCATCACCGTTGTAGGCAGTAACGCCATAATCAGTATTAGAAAGGTTATCTGTGGCGATGACGATAAGTTGAAGCTCAAGAGTCGTTTTAGTGGGCAATGAGGATACTGACCATTCGATAATACCATCGTTATTATTCCCACCGGATACATAGTCTGCTCCAATCGGCAAGGCATCGGTAATAATCAGATTGGTGGCCGGGCCATTCCCACTATTAGTAATCGTTAAGGTATAGGTGATTAATTCATCAGCAAGCGCAGTTTTTGGCCCAGCAATACTGATGGTTAATATTGGGGCATTATCATTGAGCCATATCTGGTTAGGGCCATCGTTGCTTCCAAAGGCATCAAGATCACCATCCCCATCTAAATCACTTAGAGCTATTCCCCAACTCGGTGATGTTCCCACCACTTGACCAGTGTCGCTGAAAGCACCTACATGGTTCAGCCAAATTTTGTTCGACGTTGAGTTACTCCCAAAGATATCAAGGTCGTCATCCCCATCCACATCACCGAGAGCGATACTCTGCCCACCGGATGAATTATCTAAAATTTGGCCCGTAGCACTAAAGTTGCCACTTCCATCGTTAGGCCAGATTTGACTACTTTGTTCACTAACAATGAGGGCATCAAGGTAACTATCGTTATTCAGGTCTCCCAAAACGATAGCCGTACTGCCTAAATTGTCTAGCGTTTGACCAAGGCTAAACATGCCCGTTCCGTCATTTAGCCAGATTTCATCAGCCTGTTTATTGTAATTCACCACAAAGGCATCAATATCACCATCATTATCCAGATCACCCAAAGCAATTGCCTGAGTCGACTGTTTACCAAACTGTTGACCATTATTGGTGAACTGACCTGTACCATCATTCAGCAAAACTTGGTTAGAAGTAGCATTACCTATACCAATAAACGCGTCCATGTAACCGTCTCCATTGAGGTCACTCAAGGCCACCGCATTGGCTGAGATATTTAAGGTATGGATATTATTGGCGATGTTTGCTAAACCGTCATTCAACCAAACTTCCAACGGGCCGTTACTATTGGCAATCAAAGCATCTATATCGCCATCATTATCCAGATCACCTAAAGCAATCCCTTCACTATCCAAACTATTCGGCAGTTGCGCTTCTTTCGTAAAAGTCCCCCCATTATTGAGCCAAATCTCATTGGGTTGTCCCATATTTGCTACAACTGCATCAAGATCGCTATCTGCATCTAAGTCAGCCAAAGCGATGTCTCGCGAATTTTCCTGCCCCAAAGATTGGGTGTGACTAAAGACACCCCTCCCTTTGGTCACACCAACTTGGAATTGAGAGACAATGGTTGAAGAGAGTGGGCCGTTCGCTGTGATTAGAATAATTTCCCCCGGTTGGAAGGCTCGAATAGGTTTAAGGATAATCGTATTATTATCTTTGTACTCGGTGTGAGGCAACATACCTGTCTGCATTGAATGAACCGTTAATGAACTATCTGTTTTATTAACTGGCCCATCGAAAGTAAGGGAAATATCTATTTCAGAGGGAGTATTTTGAGCATTGACGGAAGGTATCAGCGTCATATTTGGAGCACTATCTTGAAGTAGCTTGAGGGTTATTTGATACGGGCTATTACTATAATCGCCATTATAGCCATGCACCTTAAGGCAATAGATACCTGTATCTAACCCCACATTGTAGGCGATAGCTTCTTCACCTGCATCACGTGATTGAGCCACTTGGCGCGACCTTGATGAAAAACTGACCTGTCCGTTGCTATCAATACAATCATCGGAGAGTTCTAAATTATAATCAGCAAAAGCATGGGTTACGGTCACGCTGATGAGACTGTATTTTTCAAGAGCCACGATTGTATAGATATCCTCATCCCACGGACTACTAAGATATGAGGTTTGGGGGATGGTGGAGGTAAGTGTTATGGGGATGTCCCCCGGCCCATCCGGTTCATGCTTATCTGGAATTAAATCAACTCGTAAATTATACGGCACGGTTTCAGAAGGAATTCCATCTTCTCCCTTCACAATCTGAACATAATAGTTACCTGTCTTGGCAAATACCGGATAGGCAATCAACTCATCATCGGGGAGCCAAGAATTTCCCTCAGCCAGCTTGCTATTGTCGCCTTCCCGATAGAGATAGATTTTATAGTTTTGCCCATTGTGGGTTAAACCAACATTAAGCGTGACATTGGGCTGATCAACCGTAAACATATAAAAATCACTATCGAGAGTGTGGCTGATGTAGGATTGATAATCGAAACCTAGCGTGATGGGATGTGCTTCGAGTTTAGTATCATTTGGTTCATAAGCTTGGGCTTCCTCTAAAACAATATTAAAACTGTATGGTGTAGTACTATAAGCCCCCTCAAAACCGATAATCTCAAGATAATAGGTGCCAGTAACTGGCCCTGTTTGGTAAAACTGATTTTTTTCACCGGCCCGTTGTCTCCAGCCCGCTCGCTGTCTCCAGCCCGCTCGCTGTCTCCAGCCCGCTCGCTGTCTCCAACCCGCTCGCTGTCTCCAGCCGGCTCGTTGTCTCCAACCCGCTGCATCGACACATCCTTCATAAATAACGACCTGATAGTTGGCCGTAGGATGATAAAGGAGTACATCAATCACACTGTAAGGATCAAATACATCAATTTTATGCAGGTCGGTATCGGTTTCGTTGCTGATAGTAGATTGGTAGTCGATACCGGTGGTTATTTCGTAGGCGTCCTTACATTGATCTCCAGTATCTGAAATAACTATTGGTGCAGAAGAGGCTGGTTCAAAAACAACATCATCAATCCAAATCGTGCTATTCAGAACATTGGCATTATTTTGAACCCCATGCCAGATAACAATCGTGGCTGACACCGCCTCAACCGGCGCAGTGACGACCGCGCTTGCCTCAACCCAATCATGAGTGCCATTCGGCCCAGAAATAGGCTGCTCAACCCGTAACTCCTGCCCATTACTATCAAGCCAAACCACCTTGGCATGTTCCTCAACCGCGTTTTGACCACGCCACCAGAAACCATAATCATAGGCTTGTCCACCCACAACGGCGAAGTGTTGGGAGGTGCCTTTCCAGTTAGCGTTAGATTGGTCATCATGAATTTGGATGGATTGGTAGGCGTATTGGCTTCCATTTCGCCCCGCGACCAACTGATTACGACCGTCAGAATGTGACTCCCATGCTTGGTAGCCAGTCTCAAAGTCGCCGTTGCAGAGTTGGTCGTCTTCACATGGATTTGCTGGTATAGAACGTATAGAACTGTCTTCTAAGATAACCAACCCATTAAGTCCATCCGCAAGATAGATATATTTACCGACAGCATGAACATCATAAGTAGCACTTTGCGTATTATAACTATCAGATAGGATCGGTTTAGTCGGGTCACTGACATCGACAATCTGTAAGCCAGCCGTATAATCCGCCACATAAGCATAATTCCCTGAGACATAGATGCCATTAGCCTTTCCTGGCGTATCATAGCGTCCAGTCAAGGTGGGGTTAGCCGGGTCACTGACATCAATCACATGTAAACCATTTGCATAATCTGCTACATAAGCATAACTTCCAGATACATAGACATCATAAAATGCAATTCCTGATGCATGATAGGTGCTGACCAAGGTAGGGCCGGTGGGGTCACTGACATCAATTATTTGTAATCCACTAGCATGGCTCGCCATATAAGCGTAAGTTCCAGAGGCATAGACTCCTAAAGAACCTGTAGTATAACTGCCTGTTAAAGTGGGATTGGTCGGATCGCTGACATCAATCACTTGCAAGCCTTTATCAAGATCTGCCACATAAGCATAATTCCCAGATATATGGACACGGTGAGCCTTTTCTGGAGTATCATAACTGCCAGCCAAAGTGGGGTTGGTTGGATCACTAACATCAATCACCTGTAAACTACTCCAGTCAGCGATATAGGCATAATTTCCAGAGAAAGACACATCTCGAGCATTTCCTGGGGTATTATAACTACCAACCAAAATGGGGTTGGCAGGGTCACTAACATCAATTATCTGTAAACCACTCGTCCTCGCTGCTAAGTAGGCATAACTTCCTAAAAGATAGACACCATGTCCATGCCATGCGCCTGCAGGGTTATAGCTGGCAACTAGAGTGAGGTTGATGGGGCAGGTAATTCCTGAACTATTAACATTAGTGATGCCACCTAACCAAGCTTGAAAAGCAGAATCGGAAGGTTCGCACAGATCGGTGTTATGGAAAGTAAAAGAAGATAAATTACTTAAATTGGTCATTGTTAATGGCAATGACCCACTTAATTGGTTATCGTATAAACTAAGAGCCGTGAGATCTGATAGATTACCTAATGTTGAAGGAATAGTTCCACTCAACTGGTTTCCAGACAAATAGAGAGTTGTTAAATCAGATAGATTACCCAAATCAGATGGAATCTCTCCATTCAATTGGTTGCTATTCAAAAGAAGACGTTGCAGTTTCGTGAGTTTACCCAATTCAATTGGAATAGTGCCTGTTAGATCATTGCTGGTTAACATAAGATGTTCTAAATTAACCAAGTCTCCTAATTCAGATGGCATGTTATCACTCAATTGATTAGCATGTAAGTCAAGATAAGTTAAATTAGTCAGATAACTAAGTTCAGACGGTATTTTTCCCGTTAGTTTGTTATCATTTAAAAAGAGCCGTTTTAATCCTGTTAACTCGCCTAATTTTGGAGGTATAATTCCATCTAGTTGATTATAGGACAAATCTATTTCCGTAACTTGCCTCACATCACATGTCACCCCATACCAGTTGCATGGCTCAGTTGTCTCAAGCCAGTTGGTTTTGGTAGTCCAGTTTGGGCCATCAGTGCTATCGTACAACTCTACTAACGCCTCACACTCGGTTTGGGGGATTTGGGTTTGGGTGGTGCAGATAGTTGCTGATGAGATGTGCTGTAGAATGACCAAACCACCACTCCCGTCTCCCACATAAACATGGGTACCAGATACATAGACACCATGAGCAGACCCCGAAGTATCATAACTGCTGGCTAGATTGGGTGTAGTCGGGTTACTCACATCAATCACCTGTAAGCCACCATCTCCGTCTGCTACATAAGCATAATTTCCAGATACATAGACATCATAAGCACTCCCAGGGGTATTATAACTGCCAGCTAAAGTGGGGATAGCTGGGTTGCTCACATCAAGTACTAGTAAGCCACCGCCTGAATCGGCTATGTAAGCATAATTTCCAGATACATAGACCCCTTGAGCATACAGGGTATCATAACTGCTGGTTAGGCTGGGTGTGGTTGGATCACTGATATCAATGATATGTAAACCCTCACGCGCATCCGCCACATAAGCATAATTTCCAGATACATAGACATCATAAGCATCCCCCGGGGTGTCGTAACTGCCGGTTAGACTGGGAGTAGTTGGGTCACTGACATCAATCACCTGTAAGCCATCTTCCCGAGTTGCCACATAGGTATGGTTTTCATATACATAGACACCCCATGCGTACCCCGAAATATCATAACTACCAGTTAAGTTAAGATTGGTAGGGTCACTTAAATCAAGCACTTGCAATCTACTTGCCGCGGCCACATAAGCGTAATTGCCAGAAAGGTAAACATTTCGAGAAGGCCGCCCTGATATGTCATAAATACTAGCAAGAGTAGGGGTTGTCGGATTAGTCACATCAAATACCTGCAAAGCTCCATCGCTACTCCCTACATATGCATGGTTTCCAGAAATATGAACCCCCCAAGCATTTCCAGAAGTATCGTAACTCCCGACTAGATTAAGATTGGAGGGATTACTCACATTAAATATTTGTAAACCTCTACCTCTATCTGCCATATAAGCATAATTTCCAGATACATAGACGCCTTGAGTCCACCCCGGTGTATTATAACCGTCGGTTAGGCTAGGGTTGGTTGGATCACTCACGTCAAGCACTTGTAAGCCATAACTAGTACTCGCTATATAAGCATGATTTCCTAATACATAAACATCTTGAGCAAACCCTTGAGTATCATAACTACTAGCCAGACTGGGGTTGGTCGGGTTACTCACGTCAAGTATCTGTATGCCGTCATACCCATCTGTTGCATAAACGTAATTTCCTGATACATAAATACCTCTGACATTTCCTGGTGTATCGTAACTGTTTGCTAGGATAAGGTTTGTTGGGTTGCTCACATCAATTATCTGTACTCCACTCTCCTCATCTGCCACATAAGCATAATTTCCAGATACATAGACATCATAAGCATATCCAGAGGTATCATAACTGTCGGTTAGAGTAGGATTAGTTGGATTACTAATATTGAATACCCGTAAGCCACTATACCCATCAGCCATATAAGCATGATTTCCAGATACATAGATACCCCAAGCCCGTCCAGAGGTATCATAATTGCCAATTGAGATAGGAGTATTTGGATCACTGATATCAAGCACGTGTAAACCACTGCTTCCAGCCGCTATATAGGCGTAGCCACTAGAAACATAAATACCAGACACAACACCCGGTAGAACCGATGATTGGCTAATGAATGTTGGGGTAGTTGGATCGCTAATATCGAAAATCATTAGACGAGGTCCTTCACCTATATAGGCATAGTTACCCTGTACAAAAACAGTGCTACTTCCTCCGCCAATATGGCCCACAAATTCCAGTGTATCACCTGATTGGGCTTGAACAGTAGTTAAAGAAGTGAGAGATAACAGCATCATCCCCAATACAAAACAACAAGCAACAGCCGGCAAACGCATAAATTTTTCAGTCATAACAAATCTCCTTGTTTTTAGCTTCTCGTATCGCAAAAAATTTTTAGCATCTTTGTGGCTACGCGCTAGCGGGCTTAGTATACCACAACTATTTTGGTAATGTTTGAGACAAACGCGAGAGAATTATGGTCTCAATATCACATGTCCCAATGAATTCTTGTTTGTTTTAGCCAATCAGTGACCTCAACAGTTGAAAATTAATAATCTTGAGCGAGCCGTGAGAAAACTATAATAAGGGTGAAACATTTCACCAACCCTATCTTAACACAGTTAAGTTTGAATTTCATTTGAATCTTAACAATTTTAAGGTTTCGACCTTGTTATTCCAATAAAATCGGGTAATTTCTTGTTGAAATATTTGCAATTTATATTGTCTTTAATAACAAGACGGTTTTTTTAGTTGAATTTGTGATACAGGCTCAGTTTTATGGGGGAAATTATGTAGTGGTCAAGATGGAAGGGCTGTTCAGTTCTAATCTATATGGGCATAATCGTGACGCTACAAGCGTCACCTACGGTAATTTTGTCAGACATGAGGCCGTGGAGGTCACGCTTGTAGCGTGACAAGCATGGAGAACTGAACAACCCTAGTCAAGATGGTCAAGATGATGTTGGAATACAAAAGCATCTTGCTATTGCTCTCCTTTTTCCTTTTTCAACATCAAGCTGACCGCTACACAATTTGACAGAACCAATATCCAACCTTAGAATAGCGTCAGCATGTGACAACTTCACGAGGAGAGAAGATGATTATTTCAGTTATATTTTGGAGTGCCGCTCTGGCATCACTCGTTGCCATCGGTTTTATCTCGTATGCCTTGTTACGCTTACGACTTACATTGCCCATTGAGGCTCAACAGTCATTAGGACTGTCAAAAAATTTAGGATTGGAGGTGGTCTGGGTGGCATTTCCAGTAGTGTTATTATTAGCTCTACTGGTCGCGACCTATCAGGCTTTATAATGATGACCGAACAGATATCCCTTAATCGTTTTAAGCAGTTTACCATGTTCAATGCTGGTTGGGCCGTTTTGGTCGGCTGGCTAACCCTGACCGTGTATGTCCTGCTCGATTGTGCCGACTGCCAAACCAGCTTTGTACGCTGGAGTGAGATTGGTTACATGAGTAGCTTATTCATCGGGCTGATATTAGCCCTCATCATGATTGGCTGGAGTTGGCAACAACTGCGCCAGCACCGGCTGATAGTCGGTACGACTGTCGCCATTGCGGGAACCGTGGGCGGGCAACTTCTGCTTCACATGGTCACATCAGCACCGAGCGCACTGGTCTCCATCGGCCAAACCAGCCTGCTCGTGACCTATTTAGGGTTGACCGTCTTGGTTGCCACCAGAGTATCTAGCCCTGTAGTGGGCGAATCAACGGCCATTGTAACTGCATCTGACCGATTTTACCTACGTTTTTTACTGCTGACCGCGGCTACCGTCTTAACCCTGATTTTGACAGGTGTAGCGCTCCGACTCGTCGGCCCAATTTTGGCCTGCTCGAGCTGGCCTCTATGTGATGGGCAGATGTTACCGTTTGGTTGGGACAGTGGCATGATTATTAGTTGGTTGCACCGTGTTTCGGCGGTAACTGTGGGAATCGGCATCGCCGGAATCGTCCTACAAACTCGGCATGACTACCAACATTTGTCCCACCAAATCCACGGAGCCATGTTCCTGACCGCGCTCTACCTCCTCCAAGTTCTGGTCGGAGCGTTTAATGTCTGGTTCGGTTGGCCCATCATCAACATTCTCCATTTGGGGCTGTCTCTACTCATGTGGAGCGGCATTGTGGCTCTGGTGGCTTCCTTTTACATGGCTCCCAAATCAACCGTTATGCCCTCGCCGACCATACCCATCCCCCGCAAAGAGAAACTAATCCTCTATTTTAAGCTGATTAAACCGTGGATTCTAATTCTGCTGTTGCTAACAACCATCACCGGCATGTTCATGGCCGCTCGTGGTCTGCCCTCGTTATGGCTGATGTGGTTCACCTTTTGGGGCGGAGTCTTCTCTTCTGGAGGAGCCAGCGTCCTCAATAGCTACATCGACAGTGATATTGATGGCAAAATGTCTCGTACCTCTCGTCGTGCGACGGCAACGGGTAAAATTACTCCGCAAGAGACCTTTGTCTTCGGCATGACTCTGGGCACCCTGTCGATTATCATCTTTGCCGTGTTTGTTAATCCCTTAAGCACCCTGTTGAGTACGCTTGGTTTCGTTTACTATGTTTTCTTGTACACCATGTATCTCAAGCGGAGCACAATTCATAACATCGTGGTCGGTGGCGCGGCCGGAGCTATTCCGCCTCTAGTCGGTTGGGCCGCAGTGACCGGTGGCCTCAATCTGGAGGCGTTCTATTTGTTTGCCATCATTCTCTTTTGGACTCCGCCCCACACCTGGGCCTTAGCCCTGCTGGTCGAAAAAGATTACGCCCGTGTCAAAGTGCCCATGTTACCAGTCGTCGTCGGGGTCGAGGAAACGGTATACCAAACCTTCCTTTACACCGTTTTATTGGTCGCAATTACCCTCCTGCCCTTTACCATCGGCATGGTCGGTTGGCTCTATTTGACGGTGGCCGTTTTGTTAGGCGCGCAGTTCTTGCGCCTAGCATGGCAACTGTGGCGCAACTATGACAAAGCCATCAGCAAAAAACTGTACAAATATTCGCAACGCTACTTAGCCTATATCTTTCTGATTATGGCAATTGATCGGATGATATTTTAGTATAAAACGTGAAATGTGAAGCGTGAAACGTGAGAAGAATGGTTCAATCTTAAAGATTGAACCATTCTGGATTGCACAATTTATTTGGAACTCGTTCCTATGTGAGAATCACGCATCACGCATCACGCATCACGAATCACGCATCACGCATCACGAATTACGAATTACACCTCACGTCTCACCGCCCTTGCCACCCAACTGCCCCCGCATCAGCATGAGCAGATGGCTCTGCACGACTGTTGGCTCGCGCCATTTATCAATAGTCATCGTGCCAGAGCGATTTTTGCCGCGTCCGAAATTGAGACGCGTTACAGCGTTTTTGCTGACGCGACCTTTTTGACTGATGAACCTAGCGCCAAAAAACGGAACGACCTTTATTTAGCGTTGGCTCGTCCCCTCGCCGTACAACTAACCACTCGCCTGTTAAAGCAGGCCAATCTTGCTCCTACCGATATTGACCATATTATTCTTGTCTCTTGTACCGGTTTCGATACGCCCGGTCTGGAGATGGCTTTGGCCGCAGAGTTGGGCATGAAACCGACGTTGCGACGCAGTGCCCTCATCGGCATGGGCTGTCATGCCGGGCTAACCGCGTTTGACCGAGCCATGCTCGAACTGTCCGCTCGACCCGACAGTCGGGTGCTGGTGTTGGCCGTCGAACTGTGCATGATCCATTTTCAGCATGGTGGCAAACTCGACAACATGATCGCCAGTGCCATTTTTGCCGACGGGCTAGGCGGAGCAATCATCGAACGCCGAGACCCAGCCTCGCTCTCTGAGGGAAAAAGCCCCCATGTCCGCTACCCCAAATTGTTAGAGACCATGAGCTATAACTTTTATCAAACACCCAACTTTATGGGGGTGCATCTGTCTGATACCGGATTTCAGATTAGCCTATCGACCAAGGTAGCCAAACTGTTACGCCGCGAAATTCGGGGTATCATCGACCTGTTCTTGGAGCAGATTCAGCTCTCCCAAACCGATATTCGTTTTTGGGGTATCCATCCGGGCGGAGCCAGAATCATTGATTATGTGGGTGAAGCATTAGGGCTGACTGAGTCTGAGTTGCAATACGCTCGCACGGTGTTACGACAATATGGCAATATGTCCTCCGCGACCATATTTTTTGTCCTCGACGAAATTGTCAATCACGGTCAACCCCATGTAGGCGATTATGGCCTGCTGATGACCTTCGGCCCCGGCCTCACGGTGGAGTGTTGTCTGGTGCAGTGGTGATGATGAATGGATGAATGTACGAATATGCGAATGGGCGAATGACTCTGTTTTTAGGAAAGGACTCGTTTCATGATCATCATGGCTAGAGGTTAAGTAGGCGAGTGTGAATTTTGCGAGACTATTTCGTGTAAGTTCTGGATTTACGGAGTGATTCCGTGTTATTCCGTAAAAAATTTCAAATCGAGGCGCTCGGAGTGCAAAAACTTCTTGCTTTTGCATGCTTGTTTCTGGCAAAAGCAAGAAGCTTTTGCACTCCTTTATTCCCGAACAACTCTGATATACTTACACCTCAGTAACTCGTAATTTTGGATCAAGATAGGCCAGACCATACGACTGACGCTCATCACGGGAAATGACCTGAATCATAGAAATATCAACGCGGCGATGTAGATAGGTAGCTTCACCATCAACGAGGCCAAATACACCAGAATTGAGAAAATAGTTACCCGGAATCAGATTGATTGTTAGAGCAAAACGAGCTTCCATCACTGTAAGGGCATTAATTTTCTTGACAAATAGCCCATCTTGACTTGTGACCACGCCAGATAGGTCGATTCCGTCGATGGTCTTAATCATCATGCCAAATGTCACCTCACGTGCCTCCTGCTTAAAGCTAACTCGATAAATCCATTCATACCGCTCGCCAACCACCAATACATTAACTTGCTCTCCGGTAAGAGTGTAAAAAGCGCAGTCGGTAATCTCGGCAACACCGTTGCTATAACTGGTCTCCTCCGGTTGTGGTAGATGTGGGTCAAAGCGGGCTTCTGGAATGGGTAACCCTCGATTTGATACGGTAGATGAGGGTGAAAGGTCAGCCTTGTTGAGGGGGGAAACCAAACCCTTTTCCTCATTTTCGCCCTTATCTTTTTGGACAAGAACCGCTTCATCTAAGTTTTTTAGGACAGTTTGTCTAGCCTGTTCTAAAATGGCTTTTTCCTCCTCTGGGGTACTAAACAGAATTTTCTGATAGGTATCACAGACCAGTTTACTTGGCCCATCTAAAACCAAATGACCATACGAGAGCAGGAGACTGCGGGCGCACTGGCGAATAATCGTCTGAGTATCGTGCGATACCAGTAATACTGTACCACCCTCAGCCCGAAATCTCTCAAGCTGAACCATACATTTGCGCTGAAACGCGGCATCGCCCACCGAAAGTGCCTCGTCCACAATCAGCACCTCTTTTGGCACAAAGGCTTGCACCGAGAAGGCCAAACGGACAAACATGCCGCTCGAATAGAATTTGACCGGCTGGTTGATATAGGGGCCAATGTCAGCAAAGCTCACAATTTGGTCATAAATCGCGTCGATTTCTGGTACCGACATGCCCAAAATTGCGCCATTCATGTAGACATTCTCGCGGCCTGTAAATTCGGGATTAAAACCGCTTCCTAGTTCAAGTAGAGCCGCTACCTTGCCTCGTACCTGAATTTGACCGTGACTTGGAGTCAAGGTGCCAGCAATCATCTGGAGAATGGTACTTTTACCGCTTCCGTTTCGACCAATAATACCTACCGTTTCCCCCTGTTTAATCTGAAACGAGGCCTCACGTAAGGCCCAAAATTGACGCGAAAAAACCGGCGTTTTATTAGCATGTAAAAAACTGGGCAACGCATACCATAATGATTGCTTAAGTCGGTCGGTAGGAGTATTGTACAGCGCATATATTTTACTTACCTGTTCAACAGAAATGGCAATATTTTGATGAAGGGTCATGAGAGGGGAGATTGGGGAGATTATCCCCAAACCTCCACCAGTTCAGCAATACCCGACAGAATCATGTCCGGTTTGATGCCCTTGCTGGCAATCGACTGCTCGTTGTCTACGCCAGAGGTGACTAACAAGGTGTTCAGTCCTGCCCGTTGTCCTCCTAAAATATCGGTTTCGAGGCGATCACCTATCATCATGGTTTCATGGGGTAAAACACCCATTTTTTGTACCGCGATTTCGAACATGAAATGACCCGGCTTGCCGACCACAGTTGGCTCAACATCTGTAGCGGCTTGAATCGCCGCGGCAATAGAGCCAGCACCGGGGGCAAAACCTTGTTCAATCGGAAAGGTTAAGTCGGCATTGGTGGCGATAAAGCGCGCGCCTTGTCGAATTAAAATCGTGGCAGATTTGAGTTTTTGGTAGGTCAAACCCATATCTAAACTTGAGACCACCGCGCTGACTGGCTGGCTGGCATCAGTAACGACCGTCAGCCCAACCTCATTAAGGGCACTGCGGATACCATCCTCGCCTACCGCGTAGACCTTGGCTCCGGCTGATAGCTCATTTTGTAAATAGGTCGCGGTAGCCAGTGAGGAGGTTAACACCTGCTCAGGAGTAACCGTTACCCCAAATCCGGCAAACCGAGCGACATATTGAGCCGGTGTTTTACGGGCATTGTTAGTCGCTAACATAAAGGGAATGTTGCGTGTATAGAGCATGTTAAAAAATTGGTTAAATCCGGGTAAAAGGGTCTCTCCTCGCCATAAAACCCCGTCCATGTCGATAACAATGGCCTTAATGCTGTTTATGTTCAATGTTGTTCTCCCTGTTGCAAACTCCGTTTTTATGACCGTTATTTTTATACGGCATTGGAGGTAAATCAGTAAATTCTGTATCTGCTAAGGCTTGCAATCCGAACAAATCTCGCGCCATCGAGGCGTATCCGGCACTATCACCATGAGCCGCCTTGCGTTTAAGGTTGACGATGGGGTTATGCAAAATTTTATTGACCAATCGTTGTGTCATGGCCGAAATCAAAGCCTCTGTTTCATGATCGACATCTAATTTTTTGCCTAACCAAGCCATCTCACCCTGTCGAACACGTTCCATGTCTTCCCGTAAATCAACAATGGTCGAGACTACATCTAATGAGTTTAGCCAGCCTAAAAAGGCGTTTTGTTCCTGATCGATAATATCTGTTACCAAGGGAATAACGGCTTGCCGCTCCTCTAAATTGTCGTCAAGCTGTTGCTGTAAATCGTCAATATCATACAGATGCACATTCGGAAGCTCCGTTACATCAGAATCTATGTCGCGTGGTACAGCAATGTCAATTAGAAAAATAGGCCGGTCAGTTCGCTCCGCAGTTGCCCGCCGGAGCATGGCTTTGCTAAGGATAGTATGCGGTGCGCCGGTTGAACTGATGACGATATCGGCGGTCTTGAGCGCTTCTGGTAATTGCTGGAAATTAATCGCTTTTCCATTCCATTTTTCAGCCAACTCTGCCGCTCGTTCGTACGTTCGGTTGGCGACGATAATTTGTTGCACTCCATGCTGAACTAACGATTTTACGGCAATTTCAGCCATCATACCCGATCCAATCAACAAAATCTTATGATCCGATAAGTTGCCCAATAAGTTTTCCGCTAAATTAGCCGCTACCGAACTAATTGAAGAGGGGTTGATGCTGATAGTTGTTTCGGTTCTAGCTCTTTTTCCGGTATAAATTGCCTTTCTGAATAACCCCGACATGATCGTGCCGACTGCATCTTGAGATAAGGCACACTCGTAAGCGTCGGTAATTTGACCAAGAATCTGTGGCTCACCTAAAACCATCGAATCAAGACCGGAAGCGACGTTGAGCAGATGGTTAATCGCTGTTTCATTCTGTTTTACATAGAGCGATTCAGAAAATTCGGATAGGGCTGTATTGGTAGAGCGTCCCAAAAATTGGACAATCCTCTCCTGGGCCAAAACCGAATCTGTGACCAAACTATATACTTCTAGTCGGTTACATGTTGAAATAATTACACCTTCGCAGACATGCTCTAAGCGTCCACGCGGATGGGTTGTGTCAAAATGGGTTAAGGCTGAACGTAACATTTGTTGGCTAAATGCAACCTTTTCTCGGACTTCTACGGGAGCAGTTTTATGATTTAGTCCGATTAGTAAAATCTCTCGTTTATTCATTATTTTTCTCCTTAGGAATGAGGTCTAAATAAATTATGTACTCCAGAGTGGTTCAATCTTTAAGATTGAACCACTCTCATGACAAACTGCACAAGTTAAATAATCCCAATTCCTTACACTGTTTCCAACAATACCGCTTCAACTATGGCTCCGGCCTCATAGTCAGCTTGACCGTGGGGTAAAATCACAAACCCGTTGGCTCCGACCATCGACAAGAGGCGACCAGAACCTTGAAAACCGGTGCTTGTGGCGGTAAGTTGGCCTTGCTGATTTCGATATAATGTAACTCGGTGGAACTCTGTTCGATGCAGGGCATGGCGAAAAGTATGCTGTAGCATCGCTTTCTGACGGGGGTGATGGCAGTCGGTATGCCCCATCATTGCCCGCAAAGCGGGGTAAACGAATATCTCGAAGCTGACCAGCGCACTGACCGGAAAACCGGGCATGCCAAAACAGGCCACGCCATCAACTGTGGCAAATGTAACAGGTTTACCCGGTTTGGTGTTCACCCGACCAAAATGGATGGTACCTCGTTGGGCAAAATAGGGCTTGACCAGATCAAGCTGACCCATCGACACTCCGCCGGAGGTCAGGAGCAGGTCGGCTTGACTGATGCCTGCTTCGATGGTTTGTTCGAGCTGATACTGCTTGTCCCGAATAATGCCCATGTCTAGTACTGTCGCTCCAGTTTGTTTGACTAGATTCATCAAGGTAAATCTGTTTGAATCTCGAATCTGGCCGCGTTGGGGCGTTTCATGTGGCTCGACAATCTCATCACCTGTGGACATAATTGCCACCACTGGCCGACGATAGACCTTAACCTCGGTACACCCCACCGTCGCCAGCAGACCTAACTCTGCGGGGCCAAGTTGCGTTCCGGTATACAGTACGATTTGCCCTTGTTCAATATCTAACCCAATGGGGCGGATGTAGGCTCCAGCCTCAATTGGGTCGGTTTTTATGTTGACGCGTCCGTCCTGCTCTGCGGTCTCTTCAATCATGATCATCGCGTCTGCACCGAGAGGAATCGGCGCTCCGGTCGTAACTCGAACTGCTGTACCTGATGTAACCTCTAAATCGGCTATGTAACCAGCCATCTGGTCGCCAACAATCTCGTGCCAGCCAGAGCCATCTTCGGTAACGACCGCGTATCCATCCACCGCCGAGGCAGGGAAGGGAGGCATTGGCTCAACCGCGACAATATCTTCGGCCAAAACAAGGCCCAAGGTTTGCTCAAACGGTAGACTGATTGCCGGCAGTCGCTGGACATGGCGCTCGATTAATGAAAGCGCCTCTTTAATTGGGATCATAGGATAAGGTGATTCGGTCATAGGTGTTTGCTTATCTTGACAATGTTAGGAATCGGGATTAAATAAGTTGCGCGCAACTTATTTAATCCCGATTCCGTGTCATCCTGAGCGTCGATGCGTAGCTACAGTCTTTCAGATAATGGTTTTCAATTCAAGGCCAACCTTCCCGCAAGGAATGGGTATTAATTAACCTGTGCATAAGGCCGCTGATTGAAATCAGCGTCTTAAACGGAAAACCTGCTTAAGCAGGTTTCTCGTGTCAGCATAAGAATTCATTCTTATGTGAAAACGTGCAACTTGTTTAATTCCGATTCCAAGTTTAGAACTTGCGGGAAGGTGATGGCTGAAAATATTTATCTGAACATCTATAGGAAGTAAAAGTTCAGTAAAACCGCCCTAGAAACCCGATTTCTTTAAGAAATCGGGTTTCTGACGCTCCTTCTGGCAAGTTTACTGAATATTTACTATAGGAATTGGGATTAATTAAAATTACCGCCCCATTATACCTGAGACGGTGGTCTTATAACAAACAGATTCAATAGAGTGGTTCAATCTTGGAGATTGAACCATCATAGTAACTTTCATTTCTAAGTTGTCACTTTTCCCGGAGTGCAAGAATTCCATTCTTGCTGTCAAAATATAATTTTGACACTCCTGTTTTTAACAAGTTAGTTCTGAAAACTACTATGACTGTCAACTTAAGAAGTTCGTAGTAGGCACTTTAGTGCCTTTGAGGGCGATGAATCGCCTACACTTATGATTGAACCACTCTGGAGCGCGTAACTTATTTGATTCCGATTCCTAACTCATTCGGATGTAGATGAATCTAGCAATGATATTTTATTTGGCTGAAAACCAGTGGCTCAAGTACAATATACCAAGAGCATTTGTTATTCTTTTTCTGGTAGTATTGTTATCTTGACTGACGACACATCGGAATCAATCCCGATGCTAAAAGCTAAAGCAGGCTGAAGCCAGCTATTTAGGCCACTTTAGCCCAAGGTTATCAATCAACATGTCAACACTACCAAAATATAATACTATGAAAAAATCAACAGAAGTATTAGTCATTGGTGGTGGTGTAACAGGCTGTGGCGTATTATTCGATTTAGCTCAGCGTGGATTTAAGGCTGTTTTGCTCGAGCGGGGCGGGTTGTCGATGGGAACATCGGGGCGTTTTCATGGCTTGTTGCATAGCGGCGGACGATACGTCGTCAATGATGCAGATGCGGCCAAAGAATGTATCGACGAGAACCAAATTCTGCGCCGAGTCATGCCTCAAGCTATCGAAGATACGGGCGGACTATTTGTCGTTACACCCGGCGACCCGCTAGAATTTGCCGACCAGTTTTATCAGGCTTGCCAGCAGGTCGGTATTCCGGTCGAGGAGTTATCCATTAGCGAGATGTTGCACCGCGAACCGTTGCTTAACCCCCAAATCAGCCGAGCTTTTGCCGTGCCAGATGCCAGCGTGGAGACGTGGGAGGCATGTCGGGCTTTGGTCGATTCGGCCAAAGCGTTTGGGGCGGAGGTGTTTGAGTTTTATGAAGTAATCGAGGTGTTGACGGCTAATGGCGCGGTCACTGGTGTGGTGGCTCAAAACCGAATCAGCGGCGAAACTATGACGATTGAGGCCGACTTGGTGGTCAACGCGACTGGTGCATGGGGAGGGCACATCGCCCAAATGGCTGGTTGTGATGTGACGGTACATGCTGGCAAGGGTACGATGGTAGCCATGAACTATCGCATGGTCAACACCGTCATTAACCGCTGTATTTATCCACACGATGGCGATATTTTGGTTCCGGTTGGTTCGGTGGCGGTTATCGGCACGACCTCCGTTGATGTGCCGAATCCAGACAACTATCTGATTGAGGATTGGGAGATTAAGCTGATGATGGATGAGGGCGAAAAGCTGGTGCCGACCATTAAGCAGTTTCGGGCTTTGCGGGCATGGGCTGGAATCCGTCCGTTGTATCAAGATAAAACTGCTGGTGATGATTTGCGAGATGTAACTCGAAAATATGCCCTGCTTGACCATACAACTCGTGATGGTGTGGATAATTTTGTCACCATTACCGGCGGTAAATGGACGACTTATCGCCTGATGGCTGAACATACGGTTGATTTGGTTTGCCAAAAGTTAGCCACTACTCGCGAATGTCGAACCGCGACCACCGTTCTCAAAACCAAAGATGAACATAAGTTTTATCAGCTTGGACAGCGACTTGATAAGTTGGAAACGGGCGAGTTAGATGGTCAACTGATTTGCGAATGTGAACTGGTCACTCGTCCTCAAATTGAGGCTCGATTGGCTCAAACCGACCATCATATCGTCACGGATCTTCGTCGTGAGTTGCGAGTCGGCATGGGGCCATGCCAGGGTGGATTTTGTGCATATCGAGTAGTAGGTATTATGTTAGAGCAGAAAGATATAACCGCCGCTCAGGCTAATAAGGCACTGGTTGACTTTTTACAAGAACGCTGGAAAGGGATTAAACCGGTGTTGTGGGGGCAACAATTGCGACAGATGAAGCTAGATGAGGGGATTTATTTGGGGTTGTTAGGATTAGATAAACTGCCACCAGAGCTAACAGGGATTGAGCTACCTCGTATTGGCGAGGTTGAAACCGAAGGATATTATGAGGTGAAAGATGGCGACTGAAACATGGTGGTTAGATGATGCCCAACAGATTGCAGATGAGAATCCGTATACATTTTATAAACCCTCGCCCGAAGCAATTGATACGCTTGGGGAAGGGAACATGGTCAAACTGATTTTTCGTTTTCCGGTGTTAGGAAATAATACTCCCACAGGTGAGCGTATGTGGGTCGAGATAACAAAAATTGACGATGGTAGCTACGAAGGCACGCTGGCTAATCAGCCGTATTATATGAAAGGATTAAAACATGGCGATAAGATTAGCTTTGAGCCGAAGCATATCATTTCTGTAGATATTGACGACCAAAAGTCTGATGACCATGATCGGTATTTTAAGCGATGTTTTGTTACTAATCGTATTTTACATGATGGTATTAAGGCAAAATATATCTACAAAGAGGAGCCTGATCAGGATGAGGATTCTGGTTGGCGGATTATTGAGGGTGACGAACCCGATGAGTATATGGAAAATCCTGATAATATTTCCTATGTGGCAATTGGGGTTATTCTTAATCAAGATAACAGTTTTGTCCACCTGTTAGATGTCAAACCAGATTGTTGGTATATTTGGGATGATATTCGTAACATGTGGGTGAAAGGGGTAAATACAAAACAGTGACACAACAGTTTGATACCGTAGTTATTGGGGCAGGCTTGGCCGGATTGACGACCGCCATTCAGTCGGCCCAACAAAATAAAAAAACATTACTCGTCGCCACCGGCATAGGAGCTTTACTGCTAACCTCTGGCTGTGTGGATGTTCTTGGATTTCAATCGGCTCCCTCGCGTGAACCGATTGCTAATCCTTTAGATAAATTGCCGGCGTTTTTGGCTGACCAACCGCATCATCCCTACCATTTAATTGGACGTGAAAAAATCAAGTCGAGTTTAAATCAGTTTGTCACTATGGTCAACCAAATTGGTTTGGATTATCAGCATCGGGATGGTCAAAACTGGTTTTTACCGAGTCCGGCAGGGGCAGTTCATCCGACCTATTTAGCCCCCAAATCATTAACACAGGGTGATATTACCACTGGCGGCTCCATGTTACTTGTCGGGTTTCATGAGTTGCGTGACTTCTATCCTCATTTGATTAGCAAGAACTTAAACGCCCAAGATTTAGGCATAACCTCGACCCCGCATAAACTTAACCTACCGTCCACAATCAACGCAACGAACATCACCCCGCTAGAGTTGGCCCGAGTTTTTGAGCAGGCCGAGTTCCGGCAACAACTTGCGGTCGCGTTATCCTCTGTAGCAAAAGGTTATGACCGAATCGGTTTTCCGGCGGTGTTGGGACTGCAACAGCATCGGCAGGTACTGGCTGATTTGACTCGCCGAGTCGGCAAACCGATTTTTGAAATCAGCACCTTGCCCCCTTCGGTGCCGGGGCGGCGTTTGTTTGATGGGTTG
This sequence comes from Anaerolineales bacterium HSG25, assembly GCA_030377865.1. Taxonomy (GTDB): domain Bacteria; phylum Chloroflexota; class Anaerolineae; order 4572-78; family J111; genus JAUCGB01. The sequence continues at coordinate 31,744 of JAUCGA010000060.1, forward strand.
CGTAACCTGTTTCAACAAGCCGGCGGACGATTGATTATCGGTAGTCGGGTTACACAGGGTAAAATCGAACAAGGCATGGTTAGTGAAATCGTTTTCCAGACGAGTAATCGACCTAAGACCATCAGCGCCAAACATTACATCATGGCAACAGGAAGTCTGTTTGGTGGCGGACTTGAGACCGACATGAATGGGCGAATCTGGGAGCCGATTTTTAATTTGCCTGTAGCCTCCGAATCGAATCGGCATGTTTGGTTTGCCGAAAAATTTATCAGTCAAACAGGGCATCCTGTATCACATTATGGTATAAAAGTTAATGAGCGATTCAATCCAGTCGATGAAACGGGACAGGTTATTGCCACGAACCTGTATATTGCCGGAGCAACTCTAGCGGGGTATGACTGGACGCAAGGTCGCACTGGCGAAGGGGTGACTGTGACCAGTGCCATGAAAATCGCCGAACAACTTAATTAAAAGGATATTTGGGGTTTTTGTAGTGGTCAGCTTGATGTTGAAAACGGAGTGCAACGGGTTTAGCCGTTGCTACATGCAATGGCTGAACCCATTGCACTCCAACATCATCTTGACCACCACAATATTTACGTTTTTCGTGCAAACATCATGATTGTATCATCATCTTCCCGCAAGTTTAGAACTTGCGGGAAGATTGCTTATCACCTCTGAGGAAAAAATCACGCTTCACGCCTCACGCCTCACGCCTCACATCTCACGCCTCACGTTCATTCTAGCCAAACTCAATCCCCTGCGCTAATGGCAGTTCCGTTGACCAGTTGATAGTGTTGGTCTGACGACGCATGTAGCCTCTCCATGCATCCGAGCCGGATTCTCGTCCGCCACCGGTCTCTTTTTCGCCTCCAAATGCTCCGCCAATCTCGGCTCCACTGGTTCCGATGTTGGCGTTGGCAATCCCACAGTCGGAGCCAGTGGCCGACAAAAACTGCTCGGTCTTGAGCAGGTTGGTGGTAAAAATCGCACTCGACAACCCTTGCGGCACGGCATTGTGTATGGCTATTGCCTCATCCAAGGTCTCATATTCCATCAGATAAAGAATCGGAGCGAAGGTCTCCTCGCAAACTATCGGAGTCTGGCTTGGCATTTTGATAATCGTTGGCTCGACAAAGTTTGCCCCTTTATCAGGCAGACGGTTGCCACCTGTCAGCACCTCACCCCCTTCAGCTTTGGCAGTTTCGATAGCTGTCATCATCGTTTCTACCGTAGCTTCGTCGATTAACGGCCCCATGAGCGTGCCATCAAGCAATGGGTCGCCAATCGGCACTTGTTGATAGCTCTTGACCAATCGCTCAGTCAACTCGGCGGCAATATCTTTTTGCATGATGATGCGACGAGTGCTGGTACAGCGCTGTCCGGCTGTGCCAACCGCGCCAAAGACGATGCCCCGCACTGCCAAGTCAAGATTAGAATCCTTGGTGACGATAATGCCGTTATTACCGCCCAACTCCAAAATTGTTTTTGCCAACCGTCCGGCCACGGTTTTAGCCACATGTCGTCCGATGTTAACCGAGCCAGTAAAGCTAATCAGGGGCAACAGTGGGTCGTTGAGAAGTCGTTCACCAATCTCCCTACCACTACCGATGAGCAGGTTGAACAAGCCACTCAGACCATGATCGGCCATGACGTTATTGGCGATATGTTGCACTGCGACAGCCGTCAACGGCGTGCTAGACGAAGGTTTCCAGATCATACTGTTACCACAAACAGCGGCTAGGGCGGCGTTCCAAGCCCAGACCGCTACCGGAAAGTTAAAGGCGGTGATGATGCCAATCGGCCCTAGTGGATGCCACTGTTCATACATGCGATGGCCGGGTCGCTCAGAATGCATGCTCAGGCCGTACAACTGTCGAGAGAGTCCCACGGCAAAGTCACATATATCGATCATCTCCTGCACCTCGCCCATGCCCTCAGCACGAATCTTGCCCATCTCTAGCGAGACCAGTTCGCCCAACGGCTCAAGATTGTCTCGCAGGGCGTTGCCCAAATCTCGAACTAGCAATCCCCGTTTGGGCGCGGGAACCGTGCGCCATGCCTCAAACGAACTCTGGGATGCGGTCAGTACTTGCTCGTAGGTCGTACCAGTAGCCTGAATTATGCTGGCAATCGCCTCGCCATTGGTCGGGTTGTAGGACACCAAACGACTACCGTTCGGGTCAGTGATCCAACCGTCCGGGCCGGTACAGGCTCCGGGGTTGGTTTCGGTCAGGTTAAGTTTTTCTAAAATGGTTTTCATGAAAATATACCTCCTAGTATATTGGTTAATTTTAACAGATTGTTTAAATATGGGGATTGTTTTTATGAGAGGGATGTTGATGCCAACCATTATAGTCAACTTGTTCAGGCAAGCAAAGCATAGAGTTACTAGACGTATTTGCCTGTTAAACAAAACAGATGCTCTGTATTAATGGTTT
>JAUCGA010000061.1 GCA_030377865.1 Anaerolineales bacterium HSG25
GGGGAACTCGCCTCCCTCCCTTTGGGGGGGATTGAGGGGGGGCGAGACTCCACTAACTCAGCAGTCTTGCCCAAAGGGGAAGAATCCAAATCAACATGGGGCAGTTTTTCATACAGACTGCCGATGACAGTTAGGTTGTGGGTACAAGCAAGGTCGGCAAAAAGCTGTTCCGAGGGGCCACCTTGGAGCGGTTCGGCCCAGTTGAATCCGGCGGGGTCGGTCGTGCCGGGAAAATAGGGGGAGATGGAGAACTCTGGCAGGCAGAGGATATCGACCTGTTGAGAGGTTGCCTCTTTAGCCAGTTGATGATAGGTCTCGATCAACGAGTCACGCTGACCGGGCCAGTGGGTTTGTACAAGAGCGATACGGGTTGTTTTCATATACTGTTTGCTTTCTGGTGACAGGGATCGCCCAGCATTGTGACGACCGAGCGCAGGGAACGGTTCGGGGATGACCGCTAAAAGCGGCCTAAATAGCTGGCTTCAGCCTGCTTTAGCTTTTAGCATCGGGATTGATTCCGATGCGTCATCAGTCTAGGAAGTTCCAGAATTTAAAACCTCCCAAAACCATTGTGACACTCTACCCCCTCCCAGCCTCCCCCTGCTAGGGGGGTAGCGGCTCCTCCCCCTAGCAGGGGGGACTGAGGGGGGTAGAGACTCTGCTCAATTTGGGAGATTTATTTTCTTGGAATTGCCCTAGCTAACAACACTACCCCTCATTTAATGCTCCTGTTCATCGTTGTTGGCATATTTGTTCCAACCAACCGGCACATGGAAACTGTTGTTGTCATCAATTTCGGGAAAATCCTCATCCCCGCCCTCTAGGTCGAACAGCCGGAGCGCTTCGTCATACACGGCCAACTCCTCGAGCGCATCGGAGGCGGCGGTGACGATGGACTCTATTTCCGACTCCAAACAGTCTTCGATCGCCTCCCGTGCCACCGAGCCACCAATCTGACCAAGCGCGCTGATGACGATTTCTTGTACCTCAATATCGGGGTCGTTTTGCAAAATGTTTATCAATTTGGGCAGGGCATCGGTAATCTCCAACTCGCCACAGGCTCTGGCCGCTTCAAATCGCATGGCCGGATTCGGGTTGTCCAATTCCTCCATGACCCGCGGAATCCAGCGGGAGTCGGCGTTGCGCCCCATAGCAAATACGGCACTAACTTGCATAAGGTCATCTTCATCATAATAGGCGGTATCGATAATTTTGCTGATCGATTCGTCACTCGAAAAAGCAATCGCCTCCACCGCTCGCCGTCGTACCTCAACATCCTCGTTGGAGTTATTGATACAAGCATGTAATGCTTGGGTAGCAAGTGGGGAGATGGTTGGGTCGATTTCTTCAATTTCAGCATAGTAGATGAACTGGCTCAAAGCAAGCGCGGCCGCGGCACGGGTTTTTATCGCTTCGTCATGATGAAGTATTTGCCCGAACAGGGTGACCAATGTTGGGTCGTGGCTCTCCCACAATCCTTGAATCGCGGCTGTCCGCACCTCGCTGTCGGCATCGCCCAAAGCAATGAGAAAGATCGGCGAGAAGTCAACCTCAAAGTTAGACTCGCCTATCTCAACCATAGCTTGCATAATTTCTTGCCGACGGGCAACCGGCATGGTCGGCCACTCGGCTTGAAACATCTCCCACCGAGACTGGTTCATTTTGGATAAATTGTATAGCTCTGCCAACTTCATTCGGGATCGGTTGGCAATTTGATCTAGTATCTGATTAAAGTTTTCTGTATCTGTAGTCATAAAAAAGTGGATTATGTGGTGGTCAAGATAATATTGAAAACCATGTCATACTGAGCCGAAGGCGAAGTATCCACCCGAATCTCCCTAGATTCGGGTGAGTGAGACCCTTTGCAAAAAACGCTCAGGGTGACATAATCTTTTTCAACATCAAGCTGACCACTACATAAAAAAGTGTATTACGTATCACGTATCACGTATCACGTATCATGCCTCACGTATAATATCATTACTGCCATAAAAAGGAGAGAGAATCACTCACATCACTCACGGCACTGCTGATTTGCTGGCCGTTTTTGTTTTCGCTTACTTCCTCAACATAAACAAACCACTCATATTTTCGTCCAGTAAACTCGTCAGCTTTACCCCAATATAGGTCTGGTGGTACAACCCAAAAATTCTCTTTGACGTTGGTTCCGCCATACCCTAGTTGACCGTCCTGTCGCCACGACATCCGTACTGCATAAAACTCATCTGGGCCTAAGGTGTCTAGCGCTTCCCAACGTAAAATCAACTCTTGGTTCCGACCAAATAGTTTGCCATCGGCGGGGCCTGATAAAACAGGTTTGGTGAAGCGAGGTGTGGGTGTGGGAGTCATGGTCGGCGTGGGGGTATGAGTCGGGGTAAAGGTCGGTGGCACATACTCAATGGGCGTTTCGGTAGGTGTAGGGGTGATAGTCGGAGTTGAGGTATTGGTGGGGGTGCTGGTCGGCGTGGCGGTCGGGGTATTGGTCGGGGTCGGCGTATATGTCGCAGTGTTGGTTGGTGTTGGCGTGTTAGTCGGTGTATTGGTCGACGTGGGCGTGGGCGTGCTGACCAACAAGGCGACTCGTTTGGCACTCGCGGGCACGGTATCGACCAGTTGTAATGTTCCCCAAACCAAGCCCAAAATAGCCAATAGAGCCATAATCATCTGCACTACCGGAAATTTTTTAGCTTGAATCGTCGAGCCGCAATAAGGACAGACCTGTAACATGGTAGGAACTCTGTGGTTGCAGGTCTGACAACGGGTCATTTCTGATTTACGAGCCGGATTGACTCGCCCGCAATGGGAACATGTTTGCCAATCGTCCGCTACAGGTTGTTGACAATGGGGGCAGGTATGGTTACTCATCTGGCTAAAATATCGTTCCAAGGAATTGCTGGAAGAGGGTCGCTTACGTCATAAAAGGTAATAACGACCATCAACATAAGTAACATGCCCAACCCAATTAGATGAATGGCTCCCTCTTTTTCGGGAGAAACTCGTTTACCCCGCAATGCTTCAATGATGATGAACAAAATCCGTCCGCCATCGAGCGCAGGCAAAGGCAAGAGATTGGTTACGGCCAGCGCGGCGCTCAAAACAGCCGTGAACCACAGCACCGGATACCACCAGTCAAGTGTAACAGCCGCATTAACCGCCGAGCCGGTTTGTTGATAGATACCCACTGGGCCGGTTGGTCGAGCCGCTTCGGCGGGGAAAATATTTTGCATAATGGCATACGGCATGTAAAACGTCAACCCGACATACGTAGCTGTATCCTGTACGCCACGAACCAGCGCCTCATGCGGTGGATAATAGACCAAATTCACATCAGAATCGTAGGTTAAACCGATACCAATAGAGCCTTGTCCCTCTGGAGGATTAACCCGTGGCACCAAACTAACATCAACTGTTTTGCCGTCTCGCTCAACAGTTAGGGTAATCTCTTCACCCTTATGCGCGTTCACATACTCGACCAAATCACCGGCATGGTCAAATATCAATCCATCAGCCCCGATAATCACGTCATCTGCCGATAAGCCTGCCTGTGAAGCGGGCGTATCGGGTACTACTTCGGTGATGATGGTCACGGCGATGGGAGCCTCCTCACCAAGATAGTTGGGACTGGTGGTCGGCTCTGGCACACCGGCCATCGAGGTGAGGGAGAAGAAGAAGACCGCGGCGACGATGTTCATCAGTGACCCCGCGATTAGCACCGCAAAACGGATGCGTTTGCTTTTACTGGCAAAACTGCCGGGGTCGGTTGGGTCTTCTTCGCCCAACATCCGCACATATCCACCCAACGGAACCCAGTTAATGGAATATTCGGTGGGTCGTACTAGCCCCTCAACAAACTTGGTCGGACGGCCATCCGCAGGAACGGTTTTACCTTGCGGCCATGACGCGTTTTGCGGTTTTTCTTCCGCATCATCATGACCTTCGGCTGGTTTTTCTGGCTCAATCGCCTCTAGTTTGCTGACGATAGCCCGTCCTTTTTCATCGGTGTCGGTTTCGGTGTAAACCAATCCCCCCGGTTGCACCGCTCGTCCAACCTCAACATCTCGAGGGATAATATACGCTTGCCCCTCCAGGGTAATACTTCCTTCATCTTGCCACAGTTTGACCATCCGAGGCGGAAATCCAATGGCGAACTCTTCGACGGTGATGCCGCCCCATTTGGCAACCACAAAGTGGCCTAGCTCATGCACAAAAACTAAAACACTTAGGATAACTAAAAACGCGAGTAATGTTACGATTGACAATGTGTTATGCCCTCTCTAAAAATTTAATCGGTTATGGAAATTTTAATAAGCCTAAATTATACCTACATGAGGCGTAGTTGCCAATCTGAAGGTTAAGTTTTGGGGATATGATCAATAGCAACTAGTGGTGACGATACCCCCATTTGGTACAAGGTCGTTTGCTCAGGTATAATGAGCCGATTCTCATAGTTTGCACATAAGAATGAATTCTTATTCTGCCACGAGAAACCTGCTTAAGCAGGTTTTCCATTTAAGACGCTGATTTCAATCAGCGGTCTTATGCACAAGCTAAAAAAAGTTATTCCTTCAGTGGAAATTTTGTATTATTTGAGGTGTGTGCAAACAAAGATCATAACAGATTCCGTTAGCAGTAAAAAACACCATGTACAACATGATAGCAATAATACCCCGTTACATTCAACTAATCACAACAACATTGTTTAGCTTGACCTTACTTTTGCCTCTAACAAGTCAGCCCTACACTCTCCTAAATTATCAGCATGACCAGTCAATCTATTATGCCAATATAGCTTGGTGGGTGCTCTTCGACAGTACCCCCGCATTGCCTACCAATGCAAACCGAGTGCCCGTGCTCCAAACTACCGTCGGTACCTCAACCACACATTCTCTCTCGCTGACCGAAGCCGCCCAAGAGAGCTTTCCCACCGACCCCCACCTGAGCCTGCTCCTTTTACTCGAAGCGTCAAGGTTAGAACCAGAGTTCTCCCTGAACGAACAGAGCCTCTTCCATCATGCCTTGCGTCAGGTTGAGGTTGAGCGTTGGGCCACCAATCAGAACATCATTGATGCCTTTCATCAGGCCGCTACCGAGCAAGAACTGGCCGATCCGTGGGTCTTGCTTGACCAAGCCGAGTTGAGTTTGGGCTGGCTGGTAGTCCATCGAGATGAACGGTACGACGGTCTGCCCATCAACCAGATGACGGCGCTGACTCAGGTTGAGCAGAAGGCTGTCTGGCAAGCTCTGAGTCAGCAGGTTGGTTTGAAAGAGATTGAGCAGTCACAGCACACCTTTTATCAAACTGATAATACTGAAACCGTTAGTTTTAGCACCGATGATGCCTATTTGCAGATTATGGACGCTGAGGGAGAAACCAGCAACTGGGATTTGGCGCAAACCACGCAGTCGGAACTGTTCATCGCTGGAACCGCACTTTCGACCAATCGGCGCTTATTTAACCCCAAACGTCTGAGCCATCGTTTTCATCTCGATTCCAGTTCGAGCGACCTGTTGGTCAGCCCGAGCCAACGTTGGTTGCTGGTCACGACAGCCGATGGGACGTTGTCCCTTTATTGGCTCAACATGGACTACTTGTTAGGCTTGGCCTGCCGGCAGGTCAAGCGGAATCTGACTCCAGAGGAGTGGGCAACCTATTTGGGCGACGAGGAGCCGTATCGCGAAACATGTTCGCCCCTCACCCCGTGGATTGAGATTGAATCACCCGTTTCGGACGAGTTGCTCGACCAGCCGACCGAGTTAGACCAGTTTCGACCTACGGAGACGGTCTCGTTACTGCCTACCCCCAAACCACTTCCACCCGGCTTTTTACGCCACCTGCCAGAGTTAGCCGAGGTGCCGTTCCAACCACCAGAAGACCAGCGGGTTGTGTTGGGGGCAAACGCCTCCATGCAACAGAAACGCACTGCTCTAGCTTGGAACAGCTACGGCGGGCTGATTAGTGAACTCGCCCCACGTTTGTCGATTGATGTCGGTTTGGCGACTAGCATCGTCACTTTGCAATCGGGAGGGCGCAGTTTTGGCGAGGATGGTCGGTTGGTGATTCGATTCGAGAACCAGTTATTTCATCGCCGGTGGGGACAGTATAATCCGGGACAGTTTCAGCAACATTTTAGCTTTAGCCCTAATGCTCCGTGGCAAGGCCACCTATGGCGACCCTCTGCGGATAGCGAGTGGCAACCGTTCCATGCCAACCAATTGGCAGAGTGGGAGGTGCTGACCTTGGCTCGCTCGTTTGATAATGAAGCCGCACTTAGTTCGACCAGCATGGGCGGGCCACAGATTCTCGGCTCTAACTATGCTCAACTGGGCTACGGCTCAGTGCAGGAGATGTTCGACCATTTCGCCGACCCCACACAAGGCGAACGGAATCAAATTCTGGGGCTGTTCGACTTTATCAAACATCAAGGGGATGGCAAACAGTATCTGGTCGCGCTACAACAACAGGATTACTACTGGTTTGCGGTGTTGTACAACGGGCGGGGTCAGGCGACTTATTACGCCAATACGTTGGCTCAACTGCACGGTATTTTTAACGAACTAAAGTAAGTACAGCGTCAAATAAGTCTTGTGGGGTTTCGTTCCAAACACCTCCAAGGAGTTTCGCACCGTTGGAGGAAAACGACTCCACGTCCTCCAAGATGTGGTTTTCTCCTATGTGCCCGAATGGGTATTGGAGGTCTTATCCTTAAAGCCCCGCATAACTTAATTAACAGTGCAGTAAGGCAGTTCCAGAAAAATAAATCTCCCAAACAATCCGCTGATTGAATTCACAGGGCAAGGCCGATTTTGGGAGATTTTAAAAGTTGGAACTGTCTAAGGAATAAAATGTGATATGTGATTGTGTGATCGCATATTGACCTATTCACACAGTTGCCTATTCGCCTATTCGCCATGCTCGACAACATGTTACGTGGCTTCAAAGATCGCCTGCTCGCCTCTAGTGCGGCTTTTATCGGAACTAGATTTCACCCTATTCAAATCACTCTGTTGGCCTTTTTTTTTGGGCTTATCGGAATTGTAGCCTTAACTCAACAGTTCTATTGGGTAGGGTTTTTTATGTGGTGGGTTAATCGTTTTCTTGACGGCTTGGACGGCACGGTTGCCCGTCAGCATGGGTTACAAACCGATTTAGGCGGCTATCTCGATATTCTGTTTGATTTTGTGATATACGCCGCCTTTCCCATCGCTCTGGTCATCGCCGAGCTGACCTCTGCCGGATGTTTAGCCGTCATATTTCTGCTGGCTACATTTTATGTTAACGCCGCCTCATGGATGTACTTGTCTGCTATTTTGGAGAAGCGTGCCCAAGGAGCCAAAGCTCAGGGGGAGCGCACCACCATCACCATGCCCGGCGGACTGATTACCGGCGCAGAGACGGTTCTATTCTACTGTGCCTTCATTTTATTTCCTGCTTATCTGGTGCAACTCTATCTGCTCATGGCCGGGTTAGTAATTGTGACCATGATTCAACGATTTGTGTGGGCGGTACGCCACCTGGATTGATAAACAAAATTGCTGATGCCAGGAATAGGATTTTAATAAATTGCGCGCTCCAGAGTGGTTCAATCTCCAAGATTGAACCACTCTCATGGCGAACTGCACAAGTTAATTAATCCCGATTCCCACAGACAGATCGGGCAACAAAAATAACCTTACTCATTTGACTTAATAACTATTTCCTCATAAGATGTAAATCTTCCTTAGCATTATTTTTCTACTCAAAAATTTCAACACCAATATCAACATAATAGCCCAATGTTTTTGGACAAAGGCGTAACATGACACAAAGGCAAAAGAACCGTTTTTTATCAACAATAGAAGGATATTTATATTTAGCCCCCACCATGATCGTGTTGGCTATTTTTGTATTTTTGCCAGTGATTAGCTCATTCAGCTTAAGTTTGAATCGCCAAGCCCCCTTTGGCAATAAACAACGATATGTGGGGTCTGAGAACTACAGCAAGCTCCTCGGTGAATTTGCCGAATGTTTCACCGCCGAGGTATGTGGCGATTATGGGTACAGCCTGTACGTTACCATCATATTCACCCTCGGAACCGTGCCAGCGGGATTAGCGTTAGCAGTGTTATTGGCCGTCGCTCTGTCATATCCTCTACGGGCCATGTCCCCCATTCATCGAATGTTGATTTTTGTTCCCGTTGTGATTAGTAGCGCGGTCGCGGGAGTGTTATTTCGTTGGTTATATCACCCCGTCGTCGGGTATCTTAACTATTGGATGACTTTTGTCGGCCTCGACGGTCCAGATTGGCTGACCACAAAACGGTGGGCTTTAGTCGCTGTTATTCTCGTTTCTATTTGGAAAAATCTTGGCTTCAACACGATTATCGCCCTGGCCGGTGTCCAAAATATTGATAACTCTTATTACGATGCGGCCAAGGTTGATGGGGCGAATGTTTGGCAACGCTTCTACAATATTACCTTGCCATTGCTCTCGCCCACCCTGTTTTTTCTGTTGATTATCAATATTATTACCAGTTTCCAAACCTTCGGTGAGATTGATATTTTAACCGAAGGCGGTCCGGGTAAAGCCACTACCACCCTTGTCTACTCCATTTTTGACCATGCCTTTAAAGGAACGCCTCAACGGGGTATTGCTTCTTCTGAGGCGTATCTATTGGCCTTGATGGTCATTGTTATGTCCTTTGCCCAGATGTGGGTACTTGGTCGAAAAGTTCATTATCAATAAAGGCAATAGCGCAAAAATCGTCTGAGAGTGAAAGCATGGCCTGTCATGCCCGAATGTAGGTGTCGGGCATCCACAGACCCAACAATGGATTCCCGCTTAAAGCATGCGGGAATGACATAGCAACAGTCTGCTTTCATGATGAGTTTTGCTCTACTGCCAATAAAGGCAGATGATTTATGCAAACTGATACAAAACAACCGTTTTCATCACAAGATCATATATTAAATGTCGTACTGTTACTCATCGGGTTATTGGTCGCCTTGCCGATTCTTATTGCCCTCCTCACCAGTTTCAAAGTTCCCAAAGAAGTTGTCACTTATCCGCCCCAAATGTTCCCCACCGAATGGACAACGGAAAACTATGTCACGGCTTGGAACAGTAACCCCTTCGGACGTTTTTTAGTGAACAGTTTTATCCAAACCGGACTAATAACCCTTGGACAGGTCGTGTTTAGCGTATTGGCCGCGTTCGCCTTCTCTTCCTTACGCTTTCCGGGGCGAGATGTCATGTTTTACTTCATCCTTGGCAGTCTCATGATTCCTTTTGAGTTGACAGTCATTCCTAATGTGAGATTGATTAATGGTTGGGGTTGGGGTAACACTTATCAAGGGTTAGTAGTCCCCTTTATGGCAAGCGCGTTTGGAGTGTTCATGCTCAGGCAATTCTTTCTGAGCGTCCCCAAAGAACTCCATGAAGCGGCTGTTATTGATGGGGCAAGTAATTGGTGGTATCTGTGGCATGTTATGGTTCCCCTTAGCCGAGGCGGAATTGGTGCATTCTCTATTTTTGCCTTCCTCAGTGCTTACAATCAATATTTTTGGCCGCTAGTCATCACCAATGACGTAGAGATGCGAACCACCCAAATCGGTATCCGCTTCTTTCTGGTTAATGTCGAACGGGGCGCAGATTGGGGCGCGGTGATGGCCGCGACCATCATCGTTTCTGCTCCGACATTGCTGGCCTTCTTTGTGGCTCAAAAACAGTTAGTCCGCGGTATCGCCATGACCGGGTTGAAGGGTTAGAACGTATTGTGTGAGGGTAAAATACGCAACATGCAATACGCAACACGTTTCAATATTCTGAGAAAACAACTTAAACTCTCAGAATATCATTATTTTTATGGTGGTCAAGATGATGTTGGAGTGCAATGGGTTCAGCCATTGCTTTTGGCAACGGCTAAACCCGTTGCACTCCATTTTCAACATCAATCTGACCACTACAGAATATCATTATTTTAAGGAGAATTTGATGTATCGATTGAAATTGCTTAGTTTATCCATTGTATTAAGCTTGATGTTTGGGCTAGTTGCTTGTAGTGGCGGTGATGCACCAGCCCCTGAAAAACCAGCAGATAAGCCAAAAGAAGAAGCTCCCGCAGAAGAGCCAAAGGAAGAGGCCGCTCCGGCAGAAGAAGCCGCTCCCGCAGAAGAACCTGCCGCTAGTGGTGCCAAAGTTCAAATTGAATTTTGGCACGCGATGGGTGGTGAACTTGGTGAGCTAGTTGATGAGTTGGTTGGTGAATTTAACGCCAGTCAAGACGAGGTGCAAGTTAATGCCACCTTCCAAGGAAGCTATGACGACACCTACAATGCTCTATTAGCCGCTTTTGATGCTGGCACAGAACCCAATATTACCCAAAATTTTGACCTAGCTTCACAAACCATGATTGATACCGGGCGACTCATTCCCGCCCATGAGCTAATGGCCGCCGACGGTTTCGATGACAGCATCTTTATACCAGCCGTGCGTGACTACTACTCTAATCAAGATGGCATGGTAGCAATGGCCTTCAATAGTAGTACTCCGATTATCTACTTTAATGCCGACATGTTCGAGCAAGCCGGAGTCGAGACACCATCAAAAAGTCTCTCGTTTAGCGAGTTTAAGGCCGTGTGTGACCAACTCATGGAAGCAGAAGTCTCCCAATACTGCTTCACCTTTGGGCAGGTTGGCTGGTTCTTCGAGCAGATTTTAGCCAACAGTGGCGGCATGTATTTTAATGGCGACAATGGTCGTACCGCTCGCCCAACAGAAGCCATGTTCAACCACGGGCAAGGGGTTGAGGTTTTCACCTTCCTCACTGACCTGATTATAGAAGGCTACGCCCCCAACCTAGCCAGCACTTGGACGGAAACGGACAATACCTTTGTCACCGAACAAGCCGCCATCATGATTGACTCCACCTCTGACGTGTCGATTATCGAAAATAGCGAGTTTAATGTTGGCACCGCCTACATTCCCCACAGCGATAGCAGTGACCGCAACGGTGTCATCATCGGTGGCGCGGCGCTATGGTTGCTTGACTCTGGCAATTCAGCCAGTAATGATGCCGCTTGGCAGTTCATGAAGTTCATGGCCAGCCCCGAAGCTCAAGTGAAATGGCATACCGGCTCTGGATATTTCCCAGTACGAACAGACGTAACCGATAATGCTGACTTGCAAGCCTTTTGGGCAGAGAATCCAAACTTTGTGACCGCTATTGACCAGTTAGCCACCACCGATACCACGATGGCTGACGGTAGCCCCAACTATGCCGTTCTTGGTGGACGCTCTGGCCCATCCCCGGCGATTCGCAAACTGGTTGTAGAAGCCTACAGCCGTGTCTTAGACGATGGTTTGACCGCTCAAGAAGCCCTTGACGAAGCGGCAGAAAAAGCCAACGAAGAGTTAGCCAACTACAATGCTTTTTTTGATGATGCAGAATTAGCAACCGATGCTCCAGCCGAAGAACCTGCTGTTGCCAGTGCTGACGCGATACAGATTGAGTTTTGGCACGCCATGGGTGGCGAACTTGGCGAATTGGTTGATGAACTGGTTGGTGAATTCAACGCCAGTCAAGGTGAGGTACAAGTTAGTGCTACATTCCAAGGTAGCTATGACGACACCTACAATGCTCTATTAGCCGCTTTTGATGCCGGTACTGAGCCGAACATCACCCAAAATTTTGACCTAGCCTCACAAACCATGATTGATACCGGGCGACTCGTTCCGGCTCATGAGCTAATGGCCGCCGATGGCTTCGATGACAGCATTTTTGTACCAGCCGTGCGTGACTACTACTCTGATGAGAATGGCATGGTAGCAATGGCTTTCAATAGTAGTACTCCGATTATCTACTTTAATGCCAACATGTTCGAGCAAGCCGGAGTCGAGCCACCGTCAAAAAGTCTCTCGTTTAGCGAGTTTAAGGCCATGTGTGACCAACTCATGGAAGCAGAAGTCTCTCAATACTGCTTCACCTTTGGGCAAGTTGGCTGGTTCTTCGAGCAGATTTTAGCCAACAGTGGTGGCATGTACTTCAATAATGATAATGGCCGTACCGCTCGTCCTACCGAAGCCATGTTCAACCAAGGCGAAGGGGTTGAGGTTTTCACCTTCCTTACTGACCTGATTATAGAAGGATACACTCCCAACCTAGCCAGCACTTGGACGGAAACTGACAACACATTTATCACCGAACAAGCCGCCATCATGATTGACTCCACCTCAGATGTGTCGATTATCGAAAATAGCGAGTTTAATGTTGGCACCGCCTACATCCCCCACAGCGACAGCAGTGACCGCAACGGTGTTATCATCGGCGGCGCGGCACTATGGTTGCTTGATGCGGGTGATGCGGCAACCAATGATGCCGCTTGGCAGTTCATGAAGTTCATGGCCAGCCCCGAAGCTCAAGTGAAATGGCATACCGGCTCTGGATATTTCCCAGTACGAACAGACGTAACCGATAATGCTGACTTGCAAGCCTTTTGGGCAGAGAATCCAAACTTTGTGACTGCGATTGACCAGTTAGCCACCACCAACACCACAATGGCTGATGGTAGCCCCAACTATGCCGTTCTTGGTGGACGTTCTGGCCCATCCCCAGCGATTCGTAAACTGGTTGTAGAAGCCTACAGTCGAGTCTTAGATGACGGCCTGACCGCTCAAGAAGCTCTTAATGAAGCGGCAGAAAAAGCCAACGAAGAATTAGAAAACTATAACGCCTTCTTTGATTAGGAATTGGTCATGAGAGTGGTTCAATCTTAAAGATTGAACCACTCTGGAACATGCAACTTACTAGAATTAGAAACTATCTAAAATAACGATTAAAAAAAGCCAAATATATCATATATCTGGCTTTTTTTATATTGATGTATTATGTGTTACGTATTTCATATTGCGTTCTCCTACGAGGTGTGTCTTTCTCCTCGTAGGTGTCGAATACGCAACACGCAACACGCAACACGCAACAGAGTTCCCATGCCAAACAAAATCATTATAAGTTTAATATGTATCCTTTTTATCACCACTTATACCGAGACTCTATCCAACACCACACCTCAAATCGAAGTCGTTGCTGACGGCCTACTTGCTCCTCTCGGCATGGACGTGTTGCCAGATGGCACGCTCCTTGTAGCCGAGGAAGGCACAGGTCAGAAAGATGAGAGCGCCGGAGTCAGCTTAATAACCCCTAACGGAGAAGTTGGGCGACTAATTAGCGGCTTTTACAGTTCACTCGATGCCGGAGATTTAGGCGGCGTGAACATCGTTCAGCTTGCGCCCGATAACCAGACCCTCTATATCGGTCATTTTGGAGATGGTCATCTGTGGAGTTTGCCGCTTGAGGGGGAGACTCTCAGCCTGCCCAGTACCCCACTCACCCTAGATGACCTCACGCCGGTCATGCTCCCCCTCAACAATGTGCGGCTCGTCAACCCCTTCGATATTACTTTTGATGCGGAGGGCAATCCGGTGGTGGTGGATGCCAGCGGGAACGGAGTTGCCAAATCGAATCCCGACGGCACAGCCCACTTCATTCATCGGTTTGACCGTCTGCCAGACCCGAATCCCGATAGCCGTGCCTCGATTGATGCCGTGCCAACAGGAATCACCCGTATTGATGACGAATATTACGTTACCCTGACCGGCGGCTGTCCCTATCCAGATGGGGGCGGGCGGTTGGTCGCCATTGATGAAGAGCGAAATGAACGGGTCATCGTGCCCCACCTCAACATGCCGATAGATGTCGCCCAAGGGGAGGACGGCACGATTTGGATATTAGAGTTTGCCCGTTTTACCTCCTCTGCGTCATGCTTCACTGGGCAGGGATATAAACCCAACACCGGACGGTTGAGCAAACTGTTGCCTGATGGCTCGCTTGAACTTGTCCTCGACAACCTCAACTTTCCCGGCGCACTGCTTCCCATGCCAGATGGTAGCCTCTATATCAGCGAGGTCATGCCGGGCCGGATTATCCGAGTGCGGTTTGGCGAATCAGAAAGTACAGAAGATGGGAGTACAAAGCCTGCTTTGCCAGAAGACGAATCACAAAGTACAGCGCCAGAAAAAGATTGCCTTCTACAACCTGAAACCTGCGACCTACAATCCATCATTCGCAATTTAAATCCCAACCCCGGCCTTGAGCAACGTGAAGGTGACACTCCTCTCGCCAAGCTAGGCCAAGACCTCTTCTTTGACCCGATTTTGTCCGGCGATAAAAATATCGCCTGTGTCACCTGTCACCATCCGGCCTTGGCAATGGCTGATGGGCGAGTGTTTCCGATTGGTACAGGTGGTCATGGACTCGGTCAACAACGCAACTTCACTGACACCATCACCTTGAGCGAGGAGGCCAGTTCCCCTCGTCGGTTCATTGGACGGGGTGATGTTGATGAGACTGCCGACCAAACCACTGTCCCTAATCCATTTGTGGGGTGGTATGTGCCGCGCAACTCACCTTCAATCATCAACAGTGCCCTTTATCCCAACCAGTTTTGGGATGGTCGAGTCGAGAAACATGGCACATCGCAAATTGTGCGAACACAGGAGTCCACCGTAAATAGTCTGCAACTGACCGACCCCCTACAAACTCAAGCCTTGTTTCCACTGATCAGCACCATTGAGATGGCCGGAGCTACTCTCGGCGACCTGACCGCCCCCGACATTCGGCGCACGTTGGTTGACCGTTTGCGAACCATCCCAGCCTACACCGAGCAGTTTCAGCAGGTGTTTGACTTAACAGCGGATGAGATCAATATTACCCATGTTGCTGAGGCAATTTCTGCCTTTCAAAGCCGTTTTATCTTCACCGATGCCCCGTGGGATGCCTATCTAGCAGGCGACACAAATGCCTTAAACGAGTCCCAACAACGTGGGGCGTACCTTTTTTTCGGTGAAACCAACTCGGCAGTCAACTGCGCCCAGTGTCATCAGGGTGATTTGTTCAGCGATTTTCAGTTTCATAACTTGCTTGTGCCACAACTTGGCCCCAGCCCCGGTCATGATTACAGCCGACGCGAGGATTGGGGACGTGGGCGTGTCACTTTTGACCGGCGCGACTTATATAAATTTCGCACTCCGTCCTTACGCAATGTTGAACTGACCGCGCCCTACTTTCATGATGGAGCCTTTGCCACCCTGACCGATACAGTCCGACATCATGCCGACCCTTGGCGCAGTGCCGAACAGTATGACCCGGTGGCATATCAAATACCTCCGGCGCATTACAGTAGTATGCGTCCTTTTTTGTCTGATAAACAAGGACAAACAGTTGCCGAAAGTTTGCAACATGGCTTACCTCTAACTGACCAAAATGTAGCAGATTTAGTCGCCTTTTTGCAAAGCCTGACCGATCCCGCGGCGCGTGACCTGTCTGCTTTTATTCCCGATTCGGTGCCGAGTGGTTTGCCGCTCGACCCATTGCCAAGTAGTACGGCTCAACCCTTGCCACAAAAAAATTCTCCAGAATCTTTGAATCCAGATGACAGAAATGATGGGGATGGAAATAAGGAAAATGAAGAGACTTCCCAATCATCAACACCAGCGACACTCCCAACATTCAAAAATGTCGCGGCTGAAATTGGGCTTGATTTTCAACATGAAGCGTTTCAAACCGCCATTTTTCAAGACCCAGCGGCCATGATGGGTGGTGGTTTATGCTGGCTCGATTATGATAATGATGGCTGGCTCGACCTATATCTGGTCAATAGTCATGCTGAGGATGAAGTAGATTATTGGCAAGGAAATTTGCCGACCAACGCCCTGTACCACAATCAGCAAGGCCAGTTTGTTGAGGTCAGCGAAACGAGCAACACCAACTTGAGCATGCGAGGCAATGGCTGTGTAGCCGCTGATTTTAATCTGGATGGCTGGACGGACATTCACATCACGGCGGATGGGCCAAACGCCCTGTTGTGGAACAATGGAGATGGCACATTTAGCGAAGGAGCCGAGCAAGCCAATATTGCCACCTCCGAGTGGAATAGTGCCGCTGTCGTGGGAGATATTAATCTTGACGGTTGGCCTGATTTGTTTGTGGCCGCGTTCATCGACTTGGATTATCAAATCCCCAAACCAACTGGCGCGTTCCCTCAAGATTATTATGGCCTGCCCGACCATCTTTATCTCAACCAAGGGCTGGATGAAACAGGGCGAGTCACCTTTCAAGATGTGGCTGAACAAGTCGGCTTGTCTCGGCATGAGCGCGGTTTGGGAGCCTTGTTCAGTGACGTGGATAAGGATGGAGATGTTGACTTGTACATCGCCAACGACGGACACCCGAATCGGCTGTATAAAAACCGGCCTCTGCCCGCAGACCCGTACGGTTTGGGGTTTCGCTTGCTTGATTTAACGGAGACGGCTCAAGTAGGTGATGCCGGAAGTGGCATGGGGGTCGCGGGCGGTGATTATGATGGGGATGGCTGGTTTGATTTGTTAGTTACCAATTGGGAGCGTGAACTAAACGCCCTGTATCGCAATGAGTTTGCGGATGCCGAACAGATAACGTTCCAGTATAGCACTTTTCGTATCGGTATAAGTGGCTTAGGACGAGGCATGACCGGCTGGGGAGTTCATTGGCTCGATTTTGACCATGATACCGACCTCGACATGTTCATTATTAATGGGCGAGTGCCGCTCACAAATCTAGCCACCGACCCGGAGTTAGTACGGTTGTATCGCAACCGCATGGCCGAAAATCTCGACAGCCAAAGCCGAGCCATGCCGATTCGACGCCTCTTTGTAGAAGCCACAGACCCCGCCGGATTAAAGGAAGTTGGCCCACTGTTAGGGCGAGGGAGTGCCGCGGCAGATTATGACAATGATGGCGACATGGATATCGCACTCATCACCATTGCCGGGCCGATGGCGTTGCTGGAAAATCAAGGAGCCGCCGGAAATTGGCTCATGGTGCAACTACCTCGTTTTGCTCCCGGCACAAAACTAGAGCTTACCCTGCCCGACGGACGAGTTCTAGTACGAGAACTGCATGCCGGAAGCAGTTTTCTCGCCTCAGAAGATCCACGTTTTCATGTCGGTTTGGGCGAGGTTGATGTTATCCCGACCCTCACCGTTACCTATCCTGACGGGACACAGTTCGAGGCTCAGGATGTGACCGTTAATCAGCATTATCTGGTTGGGGAGTGAGGGTGAAACGTACTATACTCAAATTAGTTTGAAACCGATACTTTCCTTATGTCATGCCCGAATGTCTGTATCGGGCATCCACACAACCTGTAAGGAATGGATTCCCGCTAAATGCATGCGGGAATGACATGGAAAAAGTTACGTTTCCATTCTAATCGCAGTATAGTACAGCTTGGCAGAAGTCCTTTAGTAGTCGTTATTTGCCCACTGATATTTTGTATTGACATTGTGTATATATTGACTATAATATTTGAGAATGAACGTCTATTATACCTTACATGGCCTTGAATTTGAGTGGGATGGTAACAAGGCTGTCGTCAATTTACGAAAACAGAGCAATAGAGAGGATACAATATGAAGAACAGTGAGTTAAGAGAGCGATTACGCAAAGAGCGTCCCATGACCATGATAAGCCTGCGGATACCCGAAGATGTCGTGGAAGATTTGAAGTTTGTGGCTCCCAAACTCGGTTTTTCCGGTTATCAACCTTTGATTCGGGCTTATGTGGGGCAAGGGTTACGGGCCGATTTAGCCCGTTTGAAGGAAAACCCCGAAGTTATGCTGTTGGTGAAGAGCCTGAAAAAATATGGGGTAAAAGATGAGGTTATAGCCTCAGCGATGGCGGATGTTGTAAATGTTGGTCAGGTGGCTTGAGGAGTCAATTGCTGATTGGTTGAGTTCCGTATGAGAAGGAGTAACTGCATGATCGAAACGACATACAAAATCAAAATTCCTAAACCGTTGGTCGAGTTTGGCTTTGACCAGATTCAAATTCAACAAAAAGTGGTTGAATGGCTAGTGTTATCGCTATTTACCCAAGACCGAGTTTCGTCGGGGAAAGCGGCGCGGTTGTTAAACATTACTCGGATCCAATTCTTAGCACTGTTGCGTCAGTATGGGATTGCTTATATAAATTACGATGAGGATGAGTTGTTAGAGGAGTTCCAAGCAGTTGAGGCGTTGACGGTTAGGCCAACCTCATGATTGTAGTCTCTAATACGACTCCGTTAATTGGTTTAGCCATAATTCAACGGTTTGATCTGTTGTGTCAGCTATTTGGCAGAATTCACATTGCCCAAGCCGTTTATGATGAAGCGGTGACACATGGACGTGAAGAAGGTGGTGCGAAACGAGAGGTGTTAACCGCAGACTGGATTTCAATGCATCATGTCCAAAATCATTCAAATGTAAATCTCTTTCTAAACGAGTTGGATTTAGGCGAGGCTGAAACCATCGCGTTGGCTCAAGAACTCAGCGCAAGTTGGGTTTTGATGGATGAGCGAAAAGGACGGAGAAAGCTGTCCCAATTAGGGCTACCAAAAATTGGCACACTTGGAATCCTGCTTAAGTCTAAACAGACTGGTTTGTTGCCTGTTATTCGTCCCGACGTAGAAAAATTGCGTCAACAGGGATTTAGTATCAGCCAGTCAGTTATTGATGCGGTACTGCACCAAGCAGGTGAGTAGTGATTTTGGTATTTATAATGGCATTTAAACAACTACAGTTTGACTTTAAGGAGATATATATGGCTAGAGATATAGAGGATTCTGAAAAAAAACTTGACCATTACGCGGGTGATACGGTTGAATTTTGGGAAGCAAAACAGCGAGAGCTAATCACCAGTGTTGTCGATTATAATTTAGCTACACTTACCGATTTGATAGAAAACAAAGAAATCAATTTGATACCTGGCTATCAAAGAAGATTTCGATGGGATCAAGTTCGAAAATCTAGACTATTAGAGTCTTTTTTGATGAACGTCCCAGTACCTCCTATTTTTTTAAATGAGGATGCTTATGGAACATATTCAATAATAGATGGTAAACAGCGCTTATCTGCAATCGCAGACTATTTAAGGGATGCTTTTCCCTTAGAGGGTTTGGAGGTGTTTGGCGACATTAATGGTCGATACTACTCTGATTTGCCACCAACACTTCAAAGGGTATTACGTACTAGACCTACATTGAGAGCTATTATTATTTTACGGCAATCTGATCAAGATATAAAATTTGAGGTTTTTCATCGGTTAAATACAGGAGGTGTAAGCTTAAACCCCCAAGAAATTAGAAATAATCTCTTTCCTGGTAGTTTAAATGATTTAATTATGGAACTTTCAATAACACCTCTTTTTCACAGATTATTGGGGGTAAAGAAAAAAGAAAGGTCTAGTGTATATCAAGAAATGAGGGATGCTGAATTCGTGCTGAGATTTTTTACCTTTAAGGACACTTGGCAAACTTTTAAGGGTGGAATGAAAAGGCATATGGATGAATTTATGTCTACATACCAAGATAGCGATGAGGCTCATTTAAGAAAGATGAGAAGTGATTTTTTACGTACTGTAAAAACAGTTTTTAATGCGTTTGGTGACAAAGCTATGCGCCGATGGCAACCACAAAAGAAAAGTTGGCGAAATCAAATTTTGGCAGCTTTATTTGATGCCCAAATGTTAGCCTGTTACAAATTTTCACCTTCCGATTTTGAGGGTAAAACTTCTGAAATCCAAGAAGCATTACCTAAACTGTTTGAGGATTCCACATTCGCGGGTGCAATTCAAGGGCCTACAAATACCCCAAGCTATGTACGTAACCGTATAGAGAAAATGATAGAGTTTTTAGATGGATTTACCGATTAGAGTTATGGGATCACAAGCACTTATAGAATTTAGAAATGCGTTGAAATTAGCAGAAAGTTTAGCTGATATCGATCGTGATAATTACAATAGTAATCCGCGTATAGCGGAGCAACAAGCGGTGCAAGCTTTACGAGGTGGAGCAACGGTTCTTATGGTAGCCGCTTTTGAGCAATTTCTAAGAGACATGTTGGTAGAGCATTTAGATACTCTATCATCCCACAAGCCTCCCATTGAGCTAAAACATCTACCACAGGACATGCGCGTAAACTTGGTCTATTCTAACTTGGATTGGGCGATGAGGGGAAAGCCATATGAACCAACAAAACAGAAAGCTGATCGACTAGAAGATATTGACAAGGTTTGTCGAAATATCCTTGCTGAACAATTTAATAATGAGGTATTTGGTGATGTCGGTGGAAACCCAAATGCAGCTCGTATTAAAAATATGTACAAAAAAATTGGTACTACAAATATTTTCGCTTTCATGCGCTACGACTTCGATAAAAAATGGAAAAAACCGGAAACACAGCGATTCCTTGAGGATAAAATAAACGAAATCGTAGAAAGACGGCACATTGTGGCTCATACTGCAAATGCGTTAAACATAGGTAGGGCTGATCTGAGAGGTTGGCTGAGGTTTCTTAGAGTGTTTTCCAAAACACTAGACAATGTAACAGGAAGAATAATTACCAAAATCATTAAAGATGCTTATCCAAGCTAATTCATACTTATCAAACCCATGACCCTCCATTACGCCACCACCACCAACCAAGGCAAACTAGAAACGCTCCAGCAAGCGCTGAAAAACTGTCCCGTCACACTCGAACAGTTTGCCATTCACAAATTCTCCTTGAGTATCGTCACCCAACACCCATCACCTTTTATTTGCTAATCCTATCTAATTCTATACACTTAACCAAAATAACTCTGATTGTTTATCTCAAGGAGGCAAGCGTATGCTTACCATCGAAAAATTACAAATCTGGATGATTGCCCTTCAGGCGACCTATCACGAAAACAAACAATATCTGACCGATTTAGATGCCGCCATTGGAGATGCCGATCATGGTATTAACATGGATCGAGGCTATACCGCGGTCAAAAAAAATATTGAAACCACCGAGCATAAGGATATTGGTAGTTTACTAAAAACAACAGCCATGACCCTTATCTCTAGTGTCGGGGGGGCATCAGGGCCATTGTACGGTACATTTTTTCTGCGAGCCAGCACGGTTTGTATGGGCAAAACAGAGCTAACCGACGCGGAATTTGTAGCAATGTTTAAGGTTGGTTTGCATGGAATTGTGCAACGAGGCAAGGCAAATTTGGCCGACAAAACTATGGTCGATGCCCTAACTCCGGCTTTAGAGGCTATGACTCAAGCCTTAGAAAACGGAGCCACGTTGACCGATATTTTACAAGCCGGAACCGACGCGGCCGAACAGGGCATGCAACAAACCATCCCCATGCTGGCGAAAAAAGGCCGAGCCAGTTATCTGGGCGAACGAAGCATCGGTCATCAAGACCCCGGCGCGACCTCGGCCTACTTAATGTTAAAAACAGCCCTCGACAGTTGGGGAGAGTGAGATACTCTAGGAATGAGTTCTAATAAAATTGTGTGTGCCAGAGTGGTTCAATCTTTAAGATTGAACCACTCTCATGGCTAACGGCACACCTTCGACACTAGCTACGCGTCGTCAGGCTTCAGAACATAAGTGAGGTAAAATCACATGAAAAAACTAATGAACAATCCCACCGACATGCTCAACGAGGCTTTGGCCGGTATAGCTATGGCCCATGCCGACCTGCTCCATGTTGATTTCGATCATCGCTTTATTCGGCGGGCTGACGGGCCGATTTCTGGCAAGGTGGCACTGGTTTCTGGTGGAGGGAGCGGGCATGAGCCGTTGCATGGTGGCTATGTCGGCATGGGCATGCTCGACGCGGCCTGTGCCGGAGAGATGTTCACCTCACCCACTCCCGATCAGATGGAGGCCGCGACCAAAGCGGTGAACGGCGGTGCGGGGGTGTTACACATCGTCAAAAACTACACCGGCGATGTGATGAACTTTGAGATGGCCGCCGAGTTGTGCCAAATGGAGGGAATTTCTGTCGAGACGGTCATTATGAATGACGACGTGGCCGTGGAGGACAGCCTCTACACCGCCGGACGACGGGGTGTGGGAACGACCGTGTTAGCCGAAAAACTGTGCGGCGCGGTGGCAGAACAGGGGGCTGATTTACAAACCGTGGCTGAGTTATGTCGCCAGATTAACGCTCAAGGCCGCTCGATGGGCATGGCTCTGACCTCATGTACCGTGCCCGCGGTTGGTAAACCGACCTTTGAACTTGGCTCCGACGAAATGGAAATCGGCATCGGCATCCACGGTGAGCCGGGTCGCCGACGAATGAAACTAGCCTCTGCTCACGAAATTGTGACCATGATGAGCGAACCGATTTTAAGCGACCTGCCCTTCAAATCAGGCGATCAGGTGATTGCTCTGGTCAACGGCATGGGCGGTACCCCCCTCATCGAGCTATACCTCATCTATAATGAACTACAGCAAATCTGTAAAGGACATGGCCTGACGATCGCTCGGCAACTGATTGGCAACTACATCACCTCACTCGACATGGCCGGTTGTTCTATCACCCTGTTAAAGGTCGATGCGGCCATGCTCCAGTTGTGGGATGCGCCGGTTCATACGCCCGCCTTGCGGTGGAGGGTGTAGATCGACTTAGGTGTTTTTGATAAACTGAAATCAAAATGGTGATACAGTATGCAAATAGATAGTTTTTGTATTGAAGGCTTCAAAAGTTTATATAATGTGCAGGTTAAAAACTTATCAGATATAAATGTTTTTTATGGCTTAAATGATACGGGTAAGTCAAATATTTTTCAAGCCTTGTCCTTGTGGTATCAGATTTGCATCGCCGATACTTCGCAACAAGAGGTTCAGATAAGGCAAAATGAGATAATCCAGAAACAACTATCAAATTTCACACCTCCCATCCAGAGTCTAAACACAAACCAAGCGCCTTTTTTAGGTGTTCGGTTACAGTCTAACAAAGCCAGTTCCGAGGCTGAAATTTTTCTGGACTCAGGCAAGATCACTTATCGTGGTCAAGGCGATGTATTTCCTCCGTTCCATCTCATTCAAGCTGACCGACGTTTTCAGCCGGAGCAACAGGGTCAACAAAACGATGAGGATTCGATTACCCACCAGAATCTCAAACAATCTCTATTTTATGCCTATCTCAGTCGAGACATGCACCAGAAACAACGGCTTAAGGCCATCAAAACAACCTTGGCTGACCCACCATTCGAACTCGGCGAGTTAGATATTGCGCTTGACCCCGCGACCAATCAAATCGACATCGGTTTTATTCGTCCAATGGGACGTATCCCCATAGAAAACGTGGGTAGTGGGGTACAACAGTTGTTACTGGTCTTGGGGCAGATATTCCTCAACGATTATCCGATTGTGGCGATTGAAGAGCCGGAAATGAACTTATCACCGCAATATCAGCAATATCTGTTGGTGGCCTTGAAAAAAATCATGGCTGATCCGGCGGTGAGTTTACGACAGTTATTTATTTCTACCCATTCCCCTTATTTTGAATTTGCTGAGAATTTTTATGATGTCACCAAAGATGAACAAGGCATGACCCAAGTGGCCCAACGACCGCTTAATCAACGGGCACGGTATTTCCCCAATACACAAGTCAGCGACCCAAGCAGTGGGGCACGACTCAATTTATTTAATCAGATCACTTTGGATGATGACCTATTGACCGATATGAAGTTACAACGAGGTGACATGGTCTACACCATTAAAAATGAAACTGGACGATGGGAACTACACCCTGAACAGGAGATATTAGCCGACCTACAAACTGTGTTTGATGAAGGTTCGAATGGTTCAATCGACAAGAGACAGGTTACACCTAACGCATGAGTCAACCGACGCTGTTGCTAAATACCAATGTGCTGTGGAATTGGCGCTATCTTCGTCAACATTTAACCCCTTTAATTACAGCACAGCGACTACAGGTTTATATTCCGACCATCGTTCATGCCGAACGTATTCGACAATACGCTCAAGCAAGGGGAGAACAGTTCGCATTAAGAGTTATTCAGTTAGCGATTACCGACAGTAAATTTGAGTTGCTCCCTTTTGAGACCATAGATGCAGAAGCCTTAGCAAACATCTGGTTAGCAATTAAAAATAATACCTTGAGCAATGAATTCGAGGACGTGGAGAGTTATTGGCAAGCACATCGACTGGATATTCTGTTGTGTGCCACAGCCCATGCTCGTGGTTATACGCTAGTAACCGACGATACGGGTATCCATTTTGAGGCAGTTCCTCGTCGTATGACGTTTTTGCAGGTGAAAAATTACTTAAATGAGCTAGTAAAACAGGATTAAATATTTTTTATTCGTGTAAAGTTGTATTTTAACCAATCATAAACCCAACAATCACAGGAGATTATCATGACCGACTATATCGCCGCTATTGACCAAGGCACCACCAGCACTCGGTGCATGCTTTTTAACCATGCCGGGCAGAGCGTGGCTATTGACCAGATGGAACATGAGCAGATTATGCCTCAACCCGGCTGGGTGGAGCATGACCCGCTAGAGATTTGGCGCAACACCGAGACCGTGGTGCGCGGGGCAATCAGCAAGGCTGGCGTAACGGCCAGCAACATCGCCGCTATTGGCATTACTAACCAACGAGAGACGGCGGTGGTGTGGAACAAACAGACCGGCCAGCCCTACTATAACGCGGTGGTCTGGATGGACACTCGCAACGACAAAATTGTGGCCGAACTGACCGAACAGGGTGGGCAAGACCGCTTTCGTGCTCAAACGGGTTTACCGTTGGCGACCTATTTTTCGGGCCTTAAGTTAAAATGGCTGTTAGATAATGTGGATGGCCTACGCGAAGCGGCAGAACGGGGAGAGGCGCTGTTTGGCACGATTGATACGTGGCTGATATGGAATCTGACCGGCGGGTCGCAAGGCGGGGTGCATGTGACCGATGTCAGCAATGCTTCTCGTACCATGCTGATGAATCTGGACAGCCTCAGTTGGAACGAGTCGATTGCCGAGACGATGGGCATCCCCCTCAGCATGTTGCCCGCCATCAAAGCCTCATCGGAGGTATACGGGCGTACTTTGCCCGATGGCCCCTTTGGCGGCTCTATTCCTGTGGCGGGCGATTTGGGCGATCAACAAGCCGCCACCGTCGGGCAGACCTGCTTTAGTCCGGGTGAGGCCAAAAACACCTACGGAACCGGCTGTTTTATGATCCTCAATACCGGCACCGAGATTATCCCCTCCAAACATGGCTTATTGACTACATTGTGCTATAAATTTGGCGACGAACCCGCCGTCTACGCCCTCGAAGGCTCAATTGCTATTGCCGGAGCCTTGGTGCAATGGTTGCGCGATAACCTCAAGCTGATTGAGGCCGCGCCCGATGTAGAGAATCTGGCGCGTACGGTGGATGATAACGGTGGCATCTATTTTGTGCCCGCCTTTTCGGGACTGTATGCTCCTTACTGGAAAGATGATGCCCGCGGGGCGATTGTCGGCATGACCCGTTTTGTCAACCGCGGCCATTTTGCCCGCGCTACTTTAGAAGCGACGGCCTATCAAACTCGCGAAGTCCTCGATGCCATGCATGCCGACTCAGGTGTAACCCTGACCGCGCTCAAGGTCGATGGGGGCATGGTTTTTAACAGCATGCTCATGCAGTTTCAGGCTGATGTGCTTGGCGTGCCGGTCGTTCGGCCCATCATCGCCGAGACTACCGCCCTTGGGTCAGCCTACGCGGCCGGATTAGCCGTCGGTTTCTGGAAAAACACCAACGAGATGCGCGCCAACTGGGGCATGGACAAAACATGGACTCCCTCAGAGGATGACACGGCACGTACCAAAAACTACGCCATGTGGAAAAAAGCGGTCACACGTACCTTTGATTGGGTGGAGTGAGGAGTGAGGCGTGAGGCGTGAAACGTGAGGCGTGAGGCGTGAAACGTGAGGCGTGAAACGTGCGTTGAAGGAGTGTCAAAATTCTATTTTGACAGCTGACAGCAAGAATAAAATTCTTGCACTCCTTCGATTAACAGTGTTGCAGGCCAAAAAATCCTGTTAATCTTGTTAATCCTGTCGAAAAATCTTTGTTTAGGAATGGGCATTAAATAAGTTGCGCGTTTTCACATAAGAATGAATTCTTATGCTGACACGAGAAACCTGCTTAAGCAGGTTTTCCGTTTAAGACGCTGATTTCAATCAGCGGCCTTATGCACAAGTTAAAAAAAACTCATTCCTTAATCGAATTGTCGGGTAAATACAGCGTTATAAGTTTTGTGAACTCTTGACCTTCAATACCCATTCGGGCACATAGGAACTTCGTATCTTGAAGGACGCGAAGCCGTTCTCCTCCGAGGTGCGAAGCTCCTCGGAGGTGTTTCGCAGAATTTATGCTCACCTACTTATTAAGACGAATAACTGAATGGTCGGAATTGTTGTTGTCTCACATAGTTACAAATTAGCGGTTGGCGTGTTAGACCTCGTTGAGCAGATGACTCAGGGGCAGGTTCCTATTGCCGCGGCGGGTGGTATCGACGATCCAGACAACCCAATAGGAACCGATACCTTTATGGTGCAAGCGGCCATCGAATCGGTTTACAGCGACGAGGGAGTCGTTGTGTTGATGGATTTAGGGAGTGCGGTGCTGAGTGCCGAAACTGCTAAAGAGTTTCTGCCACCGATTCAACAAAGTAACGTCTATTTGTGTGAAGCCCCGTTGGTCGAAGGCACAATTTCAGCGGCCATTCAAGCCTTGGTCACGACCGATGTTGAACAGATATTAAGCGAAGCCCGAACCTGTTTAAGCCATAAAACCAACCAACTTCATTTGAGCGGTAATGTGCCGCCCGTTCAAACAGAGGTAAAATCTTCTCCAACCTGCCCCACTGAACCAAGTGGCATGCTCGAATGTCGGCTCGTGATTCACAATCATCAAGGATTGCATGCCCGTCCTGCGGCTCGTTTAGTCAAGGTAGCCGCTCAGTTTGAGGCCAACATCAGCATTGGCGTTAGTGGTGATAATGCGTCACAGGTCAGCGCCAAAAGTATCAACCAAGTGATGATGCTGGCCGTAAAATCGGGGCAAAGCGTGGTGATTAAGGCCACTGGCTCCGACTCGTTTGAGGCGATTATTGCTCTGCAACGTTTGGTGGCAGACCGCTTTGGCGAGCCGGATCAACCGCCTACAGTCCCTCCTCCCGACAGTCCCGCTGTACCCGACCCTGACCCCACCACCAACCCGTGGTCGGGTATCTCCGTATGTGCGGGCATGGTCATGGGGCGAGCCAAGCGGTATCAACAAGGCTTGATTGATCTGCCTGACCGTCAGGCCGAATCTCCGACTCAAGAGCAGGTTCGATTGCAACGAGCGATTACCGCAGTGCATGACGAACTGACCGCCATCCGTCAGCAATACCAGTATCGCTCTGAGCAAGAATCGGCCATTTTTGAAGCGCACCAACTGCTATTGACCGACCCCACTCTGCATAAACAGCTTGAACATCGCATCGACCATGACGGCTTGACTGCGGAGGCGGCTTGGAAAGCATGCCTGAACGAGCTAATTGAGCAGTATCGCGCCTTGTCTGACCCGTATATGCAGACCAAAGCTGTTGACTGGCTTGATATTGGTCAGCGGGTTTTGCGGGTTCTGACAGGGCATCGAGCCATTCGTTTTGAACTCGATGAACCGGCCATTCTCATCACCTCCGATTTAACCCCCTCCGAAGCCGTCTCTCTCGACCCTAGCAGTGTGATTGGTCTCTGTACCGAGGCAGGGAGCGCTACCTCTCATACAGCCATCATCCTCCGAGGCTTGGGGATTCCGACGCTGGTTGGACTCGGTCAGCCATTAGCGGGGGTGGCTGAAGATACATTGTTACTGCTCAATGGAAATACAGGCAATTTGTGGGTTGAGCCATCTGCGAGGCAACAGGCCAGTTGGCAGGTAGAGTATGATCAATGGTTGGCCGCGCAACGCTTATTTGAGCAACAACGTCAGCAACCGGCTCGCACCAAAGACCAGCAACCGCTTACCCTGTTGACCAACATCGCCACCATTGCTGATTTGTCGGTGGCACTGACTCAGGGGGCGCAGGGAGTGGGGCTGTTACGAACCGAACTGTTATACAGTCAGCAACATAACCCACCGTCGGAGATGGAACAGGCCGCTTACTATCAAGCCTTGGCCGAAAAAATCGAGGATGGGCCGCTAACGATTCGCACTTTAGACGCGGGTGGAGATAAACCGCTTCCGTATCTTAACCATGCCCTGGAGGCAAACCCGTTTTTAGGCCGACGCGGTATCCGCGCTTGTTTGGCTCAACCAGAGATTTTGCAGACTCAATTACGAGCTATTTTGCGGGTTTCGGTGGGGCATCAGTTCAAAATTTTGCTTCCTATGATTAGCTGTCTGACCGAAGTCCGGGCCGTTAAACAGATTCTACAAACCGTGCAAACCGACCTTCGGCAGGAAGGTGTGCCGTTTGAGGAGAAAATACCTCTCGGTATCATGATCGAACTACCGAGCGCGGTCATCATGGCCGATTTATTGGCGCAGGAAGTCGATTTTTTCAGTCTTGGCACCAATGATTTGGCTCAATACAGCATGGCCGCCGACCGCACCAATCCCGAGGTGGCTGGTCTGGCTGACTTCTTCCATCCGGCTTTACTGCGCCTGATTCGGCAGACGGTGCAAGCGGCAGAACGAGCTAATATCGGCCTCAGTATATGCGGCGAGATGGCGAGTGACCCGTTAGCCGCGCCGCTACTGCTAGGGCTAGGGTTGACCGAGTTCAGCCTGAACGGACCAGCTATTCCCCACATTAAGCAGGCCCTAGCACGGGTAACAATCGGGCAGGCCAAACAGATGGCTCAAACGGCTTTAGGATTGGAATCGGCTGAGGCGGTACGGCGTTACCTGAAAGTTACTTAAGACCCATAACTTAGGAATTTCCAGAATTTAAAACCTCCCAAAACCATTGTGACACTCTACCCCCTCCCAGCCTCCCCCTGCTAGGGGGAGGAGCCGCTTCCCCCCTAGCAGGGGGGACTGAGGGGGGTAGAGACTCTGCTCAATTGGGATGTTTTATTTTCTTGGAATTGCCTTATTTAACACTGTACTAACCATTGGAAGCCTTAAGGAGGGTAACTATGACCCTAAAACCCTACGTTATCATCACAATCAGTATCATCCTTATCATCACCCTGCAAGGCTGTGGGGACAACCAAACTCCCCAGCCAACCGCTACGCCAATTCCACCAACAAAAGCCTCAATCCCTAACCCAACGGCTACCTCAAAGGTGCAACCCACCCCCAATTTGGATGCTCAGGCCTATTTTGATAAAGGTGTTGACTGTGAACATCAAACCGATTATGAGTGTGCTATTGAAAACTACAGCCACGCCCTAGAGCTAGATCCGTCTTATGGTGAGGCCTACAACCATCGGGGGGTGCTTTATATTATTCAAGGTGATTATGAGTCAGCGCTCGCCGACTTTAATCAACTGCTAGAGCTAAACCCGACCCATGCTGATGGGCACAACAATCGCGGCATTGTTTATAAGGCTCAAGGTGATACGACACAAGCGTTAGCCGATTTTAATAAAACACTAGAGCTAAGCCCGACCCATGTTGATGCCTATAACAACCGTGGCTTAATTTACAAGGCTCAAGGTGACTATGAACAATCACTCGCCGACTTTAATCAAGCCCTTGAGCTTGACCCAACGAACGCGAATACCTACAACAATCGCGGCATTTTTTACACCGCACAAGGCGAGAGTGACCAAGCATTAGCCGATTTTAGTCAAGCCATAAAGGTTGACCCAACCCATATTGAGGCCTACAACAACCGAGGCGAGCTTTATTCTAATCAAGGTGATTACGAACAAGCTCTCGCCGAGTTTAACAAAGCCATAGAGGTTGACCCCACCGACGCGA
The DNA here is from genome assembly GCA_030377865.1 of Anaerolineales bacterium HSG25. Lineage (GTDB taxonomy): Bacteria > Chloroflexota > Anaerolineae > 4572-78 > J111 > JAUCGB01. The sequence goes on from JAUCGA010000061.1 coordinate 29,811, forward strand.
AGGCTTACAACAATCGAGCGGCTATTTATTCTATGCAGGGGGATGACGAGCAGGCAATTATGGCGTTTAATCAGACATTAGAGCTAGACCCGACTCATGTTGATGCTCATTATAACCGAGCGTTCATTTACTATAATCAGGGCGATTACGAGCAAGCACTAATCGGGTATAACCATACCCTAGAGCTAGACCCGACCTATGTCGATGCCTACTACAACCGAGGTCTGATGTACATCGCTCAAGGTAACTATGAGCCAGCCCTCGCAGACTTAAATCAACTGATTAAGCTTGAACCGGATCAACCAGAGTTTTATTTGATTAGGGGAAGTTTACATCTTGAGCTAGGGAATAAAACGGAAACCAGAGCCGACCTGAACAAATATCTAGAAAAAGGGGATAACCCAGAGTGGCGAGCCTGGACAGAAGAAACGTTGAACACCCTAGAAGAATAGAGTTGTTCGGCCATAAAGGAGTGCAAAAGCATCTTGCTTTTGCATGGTTGTTTTACTGAATTTTTAGGCTCTTTGGGGCTTTCCGTGCAAAGGTCATGATTGTGTCATCATCTTCCCGCAAGTTTAAAACTTGCGGGAAGATTGCCCCATCAAAGTATCTAATTCAGGACACAATTTCGAGTTGCACGGAATCTACCAGAGAACCAATTTTTACTTAATTACTAAGGAGCAAAACAATGTATAACGCAAAACCAGAAGATAAATTTACGTTTGGCTTATGGACAATCGGAAATCCGGGAGCTGACCCGTTTGGAACAACGGTTCGGGAACGGCTAACTCCGTCCCAAATTGTGGAGATTTTAGCCGAAGTTGGAGCATGGGGAGTCAATTTTCATGATAACGATTTAGTGCCGATTGATGCTACCCCCGTCGAGAGAGACCAAATTATTACCGATTTCAAAAAAGTATTGGCTGACAGCGGCATCGTGGTGCCAATGGCGACCACAAACCTGTTTAGCGATCCGGCGTTTCGTGACGGAGCCTTTACCAGCAACGACCCCAAAGTGCGAGCTTATGCCATCCACAAAACCATGCGAGCTATGGATTTGGGGGCAGAATTTGGAGCAAAAGTTTACGTCTTTTGGGGAGGTCGAGAAGGGACAGAGACCGATGCCGGTAAAAGTGCTTTAGATGCGGGCAAATGGTTCCGCGAAGCGATTAACTATCTGTGTGAATATAACATCGACCAAGGTTATGATTACAAATTTGCCTTAGAGCCAAAGCCAAATGAGCCTCGTGGTGACATTTATCTGCCGACTGTCGGTTCGGCCTTGGGCTTTATCGCCACGCTCGACCATTCTGACATGGTCGGAGTCAATCCAGAGGTGGCGCACGAACATATGTCCGGTTTGAACTTTATGCATGCCATCGCTCAAGCATGGGATGCGGGTAAACTGTTCCACATCGACCTAAACGATCAAAAGATTGGCCGATATGACCAAGATTTCCGCTTTGCCGCCGAATCCATCAAACAAGCCTTCTATATTGTCAAATTCTTGGAGGATGTGGGCTACGATGGCAGTCGCCATTTTGATGCCCACGCCTATCGATCATCCGATTTGGAAGATGTGAAAGCCTTTGCCAGTGGCTGTATCCGCAGTTACTTGATTTTGAAAGAGAAGGCTGAGAAGTTCAACGCCGATTCAGAAATTCAAGGGTTATTGGCCGAAATTACCACCGATGATGGCTCCATGAGCCAATATGTGGGGCAATACTCGTCAGAAAAAGCCGCCGCCCTGAAAGATTATGGCTTTGACCGAGTCGAGTTAGGTCGGCGAGGTCAACCCTATGAACGCCTAGATCAACTCGTCTTTGAACTATTAATGGGAGTCCGTTAATCAATTGTTGCGGGTTGATGCGAGTAGGAGTTAGGAATTAAAAATGAGGAATGAGGAATGAGGAATGAGTCTGCGGAGTGCAAAAGCATCTTGCTTTTGCATGTTTGCCTCTAGCAAAAGCAAGATGCTTTTGCACTCCTCTGCTCCCTTACTCCCTTACTCCCTTACTCCCTACTCCCATCAAACAACCCTTAACCAAATGACCATCAAAACCAATGCGAAAATTTTTAGGAATCGATTCGTCAACAACCAGCGTAAAAGCCCTTTTATGTGATGAGCATGGCTCTGTCATTGGCACAGCCAGTACCGAACTGCCCCTCTCCACGCCCAAACCTTTATGGAGCGAACAAGACCCGACCGATTGGTGGAACGGAACCGTCAACAGTATTAAGCAGGTGTTGGCTCAAACCGGCACCAATGGCGATGAAGTCGCCGCCATCGGACTGACCGGTCAGATGCATGGCATGACCATGCTCGACGCAGAGGGCAAGGTGTTGCGACCAGCCATGCTTTGGAATGACCAACGTACTGGCCCACAATGTGACCAGATTCGGGATCGACTGGGTAAAAAACGACTGGTCGAGCTGACCGGAAATGACGCTTTAACCGGCTTTACCGCTCCCAAAATTTTATGGGTACGGGAGCATGAGCCAGAGATTTATGCCCAAGCTAAACAGATTTTATTGCCCAAAGATTATATCCGCTACATGCTAACGGGTGAGTATGCCACCGATAAAGCTGGTGCGGCAGGAACATTACTGCTCGATGTGACCACGCGTGACTGGTCACAAGAAGTTTTGGATGCCTTAGAAATCCCTCGTGAGTGGATGCCCAAAACATACGAAGGCTCTGAAGTAACAGGCTCTCTTTCGGCCAGTGCGGCAGAGGCTACGGGTCTAAAAATGAGTACACCAGTAGTGGGTGGCGGAGGTGACCAAGCCGCTCAGGCCGTGGGTGTGGGCGCGGTAGAGCCGGGGATTATCGCCCTGACGCTCGGTACATCTGGAGTGGTGTTTGCCAGTGCCGACCAACCTTTTGTCGAGCCGGAAGGTCGCATGCATGCTTTTTGCCATGCTGTGCCGGAGCGATGGCACATGATGGGAGTGATGCTCTCGGCGGCGGGGAGTTTGCGTTGGTATCGAGATACATTTGCCCCTAATGTTGATTTTGGCGAGCTGTTGCTTCCGGCTGATGATGTCCCGATTGGGAGTGAGGGGCTACTGTTTTTACCATACCTAACGGGCGAGCGCACTCCTCATCCTGATCCTCTTGCTCGAGGTGGTTTTGTGGGAATTACCATTCGTCATACCCAAGCCCATTTTACCCGAGCCGTGATCGAAGGGGTTTCCTTTGGCCTGCGTGATGGGTTTGAACTGATGAAAGCGGCGGGATTGACCAACATCAAACAGGTACGAGTCTCTGGTGGCGGCACAAAAAGTCCCTTATGGCGACAGATTCTGGCTGATGTGTTGCAGGTCGAACTTGTAACTGTTAATACTACCGAAGGCGCGGCTTATGGCGCGGCTCTATTAGCTGGAGTTGGAGCAGGGGCATGGTCAAGTGTGGATGAAGCGTGTCAGGCGGGTATTGAGTTAACCGGCTCGACCAAACCAACCGCCGAAGGGATCGCGGCCTACGAACCATTTTACGCCCAATACCGAGAGCTGTACCCGGCTTTAAAAGATGTCTCCCATGCGTTGGGACAAACTGTTTGATTTATTTACTGCTATAAGGGATTTCCAAGGAAATAAATCTCCCAAACTGATTAAATTCTCTATGTCATTCCCGCATGCTTTTAGCGGGAATCCACATTCTGCATACAAATGGATGCCCGATAACAACATTCGGGCATGACATTTGGGAGGTTTATTTTCTTGGAGTTACCTTAATTGGTTTGGGAGGTTTTAAAAGTTGGAACTGCCTAATAGACATGTCTGGGAATAACTAATCGTCTCATAAAAACTCAAATTCGAGACACGCGGAGTGCAAAAGCATCTTGCTTTTGCATGGTTGTTTCTGGCAAAAGCAAGATGCTTTTGCACTCCGTTATTGCCGAACAACTCTATTCAAAACAGTCCCAACAAAAGACCTCTGCAAATTATCTTGCAGAGGTCTTTTGTTGGGACTGTCCTCGTTATAAATTGATGAGGTTGTTTGTCTGATTGAGCGCTGTGTTTTATGATAAGGCCAAATGAAGTATGGTTCGTTTTAGGTTGAATGCCTTTTACAAATTGTGATGTCTGGTAGAGGCAAGGAATCGGGATTAAATAATGGTTCTCTGGTAGATTCCGTGCAACTCAAAACTACGCCTTAAATTAGATACTTTGATGGGCAATCTTCCCGCAAGTTTAAAACTTGCGGGAAGATGATGACACAATCATGACGTTTGCACGGAAA
>JAUCGA010000062.1 GCA_030377865.1 Anaerolineales bacterium HSG25
GGGTTAACGGTAAGTCATGATACTGTTGAATTGCACTTGTTACCCGACAAGGCTTTTTAGTCTCAACTAAATGCAAAAGAATATCTGACAGGATTAACAAGATTAAAGGCAAAAAATCCTGTCAACCCTGTCAATCCTGTCGAAAAATTTTTTATTTAATCAACATGTCGGGTACTAAGCTTCCATCAGAGTTGTTCGGCAATAAACGCCAAGTTATCTACCTGCAAGTTCAAAACTTGCGGGTAGATTGTTCCGCAAACCCCCGCCTGATTTCTCCCCTACCCACTAATTTGGTACAATTATAGAGAGTTTAACTTAACAATTTTGAGTTGATGACTTACAACGATGGTGTGTTGACCTGTTGACTGATTGCCTTGGGCTAAAGCCACAAGGCTAAGAGCTTCAAGACCGCTAAAAGCGGCCTAAATAGCTGGCTTCAGCCTGCTTTATCTTTTAGCATCGGGATTTATTCCGATGCTACTACCACTACGATGTCGTGTAAATCGTCAATCCAAAACCGGATCTCATCATGATTGGACCACGTTGGCGGAAACTTTTTCGTGATTTATGGCTTAACCGAGCCAGAACAATTTTGGTTGTATTATCGATTGCTGTCGGTGTGTTTGCTGTCGGAGTCATCGCCAGTACCTTAACCATATTATCAACCCAACTAAACGAAGCATACACCTCAATCAACCCGGCCAGTGCGCTAATTTTGACCTTTACTCCTTTTGGTGAAGATGTCGTCAAATCAGTTGAAAAAATGCCCGATGTCTCGGCTGCCGATGCACGGCGTATGATCACCGTGCGAGCCAAGGTAGGCGAAGATGAATGGCAGTCGTTGCAACTAAACGCTATTAACGATTACGACGACATTAAGGTCGATATTATCTCACCCGGTCTTGGTAAATGGCCGCCCGAAGAAGGTGAGATGTTGATTGAACGCTCGGCCTTTGACATGATTGAGGCTGAGGTTGGCGATGTGCTAACCATTAAAGACCCCAACGGCAAAGAGCGAGAAATCAAACTAGTCGGCACGGCGCATGATCTGTACGCCCAACTATATACCATGAGCGGGTTGGCTTATGGCTATACTACTTTTGACACGTTGGCCTCGTTTGGTGAACCGCGCGACTTTAACGACTTGCGCTTTACCGTAGCCGAAAACGGAGATGACCGAGAACACATCAAACTGGTGGCGAACCAAGTGCAGGACAAAGTTGAAGCCACCGGAGCAACAATATGGTTCACTCTGATCCCTTTCCCCGGTCAACACCCCATGAACTTTATTATCCAACCGATTTTGGCTCTATTAGGTATCTTGAGTGTCTTAGCCATGATACTCAGCCTCTTCCTCGTGGTTAATATGATTTCGGCCTTACTGACCCAACAACAGCAACAAATCGGCATCATGAAGGCCGTCGGAGCCAGAACTTATCAGATTGTTCTGCTCTACTTTGTCGGAGTTATGATATTCGGAGCGCTGTCTTTGCTGATTGCCGTTCCGTTGGGAGCCGTGGGTTCCTATCTCCTGTCGCAAGGATTGGCGACGGCCTTAAACTTTAATATTGACACTATTTATGTGCCTCAAAATGTGTTGATGCTACAGGTCGGGTTAGGGCTACTCGTGCCTGTTTTTGCCGCCACCTACCCGATTGTACAAGGCACACGGGTCACAGTTCGGGAGGCGATAAGTGGCTATGGCTTGGGCAAAGGTAAGTTTGGCACGGGTCTGATTGACCGGCTACTTGTCAATCTATATGCCGGTTTTTTAGCTCGACCAACCATCATCTCCCTGCGGAACACCTTCCGTCGTAAAGGGCGTTTAATGCTAACCTTGCTGACCTTGGTCATGGCCGGCGCGATTTTTATCTCTGTATTTACGATTCAAGCCTCTTTGCAAAACACACTTGAGGCTCTGCTCGAATATTTTCAGTATGATGTGGCGGTTCAGTTCACTCGCCCTTATCGCGTGGAACGATTACAACAAGCGATTCTACCTGTTGAGGGGGTGTCCAATGTGGAAGGTTGGAGCTTTGGCAACGTGCGTCGGCTGAGACCCGATGGCACAGAAAGCGATAATGTTATCACCATGAGTCCGCCTGCCGATACAAAACTGGTCAAACCAACGGTTATTGATGGGCGCTGGCTTAAACCGGATGATACCAACGCGGTAGTCATCAACACCCTTATGCTCAATAGCGAACCGGACATCGAAGTGGGCAGTGAAATTGTGTTAAAAATACGGAACAGAGAAACAAAATGGAACGTTGTTGGGATTGTCATGGGCGGTGGTATAACCGGAGTTATGTTCACCAATTATGAGTATTTCGCCCGCGTGTTACGTCGAGTCGGCAAATCGGAATGGGTCTTTATCCAGACAACTGACCATTCACCCGAATATCGGAAAGAGGTATTAACCTATCTGGAAAAATATTTGGCCGACAGTGGCTATCGAGTCGGGCTAGGTATTACCGTTGATGAGGATATTCAGAGCATGGAGATGATGTTCGACATTATCGTCAGCCTCATGTTCTTTATGGCCGTTCTATTGGCCGTAGTCGGTGGATTGGGGCTAATGGGCACTATGAGCATCAACGTACTAGAGCGGACGCGCGAGGTCGGAGTGATTCGGGCCATCGGCGCGTCGGACTTCGCTGTACTCCAAATTGTACTGATTGAGGGCGTACTGATTGGGATTATCAGTTGGCTAATTTCGGTTTTGATCGCCCTGCCGATTAGCAAACTTATTAGCGATGTGATTGGTCGTCAGTTTTTGGGGGCTGAATTAGCGTACGCTTTCTCGATAAGTGGCGCGTTACTATGGTTGGTTTTGGTGATTGTTCTAGCCAGTATCGCCAGCTTCTTGCCCGCCTGGAGTGCTTCTCGCCTGACGGTGCGGGAAGTGTTGGCCTACGAAGGATAATTTGATTTTCGATTGCCGATTGCCGATTTTAGATGGATTGGTTTGGATAGTACGATATGGAATTAGGCCATAAATTTTAGGAATAATATCACCGTTCCCACACAAAACTTATGAGGCACTCAAAAAGATTTACAGCAATATATTTCGCAACAACTATACTGTCGATTTTGAATTAAAGGGAGAATGACGATGCAAGACACACAACAACTAAAATCACGAATTGCTTTGATTCTAGAGACGTTACCAGTAGAAAGCCTAAAAATTTTAGTTGAGTTTGCTGAATTTCTCATGATGAAAGTCAGTAAAACTGAAGCAAAGCCTGAACCTGTGTTTGAGGTTCAGTTACCCAAACAAACCCGCCTTGTCAGTCCCCGTTTGGCAAACCCTGTTCAGGCGGTAGACTTTAAGCTGACCGTTACAGAGGGTATACCAGAATGACGGCCTACAATGCAATCGATTTTGATCCACCCGCACCGTCGCTTATGTTACTTTGAAAAATATGACTACAAATAAAGATTGGTCACATGTGCCAATGTTAATTGATACTGGTGCCGATATAACCTTAGTCCCTCATCAGACAATTAAACAGTTAGGCTTAATTGTTGCTCAAGATAAAAATTACGAGTTAGCTGATTTCAATGGCAATTTGAGTGTGGCTACTATGGTAGAATTAGCGCTTATATTTTGTAACTGTACGTTTCGAGGACAATTTTTATTAGTAGAACAAGACATGGGCATATTAGGTCGTAATGTTTTAAATACTATGCCGTTATTGTTTAATGGGCCACAGTTCAAGTGGTCTGTACATCGTTAGGACGATTTTGATGGATAACTCAGCCGCATTTTCTCAACCCCTATGGGGTACTCAAAAAGATTTACAGCAGTTTATTGAGGCCGCACCACTTGGTATCGTCACCACCAATCAAGCCGGAGAAATTGTCTTCGTCAACCGTAGATTAGAGACCATGTTTGGCTACAGTCGAGAGGAGCTACTTGGTCAACCTGTTGAAATCCTGATCCCAGTTCGATTTCATGACAGTCATGTCAAATATCGACATGAGTATCAGCAAACCACACTAGGCCGACCAATGGGGGCGGGTATGGATTTGGTGGGACAACACAAAAATGGAACCCAGGTTCCCATTGAGGTTGGTCTTAGCATGTTGACAATTGGCTCCGAAACTTATATTCAGGCACTTATTACCGATATTACCATTCGACAGCAAACCCAAGAACGGCTAGAGCAACGAGTACAGGAGCGCACGCAAGAGATTGAACGACGACGGCAGGTATCCGACAGTCTCCGCGGTATTTTACGAGAGCTAAACTCAAACAACTCGCTAAGTGCAGTGTTAAATTACATCGTTAAACAAGCTGGACAACTTTTATCGGCGAAAGCCAGCGCTATTTTTCGACTCATCGAGCAAGAACTAGTGCTTCAGACTAGCCAGAATCTGCCTTATGCTTATGTTCAGGTGGCTCATTTAACAATTGGCGAAGGCGCGATTGGTGAAGCTGTTTTATCGGGAGAACCTGTTTTAGTACCTGACTTAACCCAACGAATTGGGCATGGTTCTGACAAAACGCATGCTCGGCGACAGATGTTGTTTGATCACGGGTATCAGGCTGTTTTAGCGGTTCCACTGAGGATAAAAAATACATTGTATGGCGGTATAGTTCTTTATTACGATGAAAAATGGCAATTTACAGCCGAGGATATCGAGTTAGCCGTAACATTTGGTGATCAGGTTGCCTTAGCCATTGAAAATGCTCGTATGCGTACTCAGGTTGAGCGAGCCGCTGTCGCCGCGGAGCGAAGTCGTCTAGCCCGCGACCTCCATGATTCTGTGACCCAAACCCTTTTTTCGGCCAGTGTTATCGCCGAAGTGTTACCCCGATTATGGAAAAAAAATCTGGCTGAAAGCGAGCGTCGAGTGGAGGAGTTACGCCAACTCACCCGCGGTGCTTTGGCCGAAATGAGAACCTTACTGCTAGAACTCCGTCCGGCTACGCTCACCGAAGTACCGTTGGGAGACTTACTACGTCAACTAGGAGAAGCGACAGCTGGACGAGCCAAAATTCCTATTACAGTGGAGCTTGAAGGGAAAACTCGACTTTTACCTGATGTACAAGTCGCCCTATATCGGATTACCCAAGAAGCGCTCAACAATGTGGCTAAACATGCTAATGCTACGGGAGCGGTGGTACGAGCAACGGTTCAACCACGATCAGCCATTTTGTCGATTCAGGATGATGGGACAGGGTTTAAGTGGGCCGGAGTCGAGCCAAGACATTTGGGGTTAAAAATTATGCAAGAGCGAGCCGAAGCGATTCGAGCCGACTTTTCGGTTGATAGTCAACTTGAACATGGCACAACCATTCGGGTGGTATGGCAACGAGATTCATAAAACATGGTAAATAGGAGACCATCGATGACAAAACGAAAACCATTATTGATCGGACAATCCGATTTTAGAAGATTTAGGCTGGATGGCGGGTATTATGTGGACAAAAGCCTGTTTATCCAAGAGGTGATTGAGTTGAGCATGTATGTCATGTTGATTCCTCGCCCCCGTCGTTTTGGCAAAACCCTCAATCTGAGCATGTTGCGCTACTTCTTCGAGAAGCATGAGCCGAGCCGTCGGGAACTGTTCAGCGGTTTGGCGATTCAGGATACCGATTTGTTTGAGCAACATCAAGGTCGCTATCCGGTCATCTATTTGACCTTTAAGGAGCAGAAAGCACTCTCTTGGAAATCATTGTTACGCCTGTTGGGCGATTTAATCCAAACTGAATTTCTGCGACATCGGTATGTCTTAGATGCGGATATATTGGCTGGTCCAGAAAAGCGGTACTTTGAAACTATTTTGGGAGGCCAAGCCAAAGCGGAAGATTACAGTCAAGCCTTACGTAACTTGAGTGCCTATCTCTCGCTGTATCACGATGAGGATGTTGTGATTTTAATCGATGAGTATGACACTCCCATCCAGTCGGGCTATCTGAACGGTTACTATGCAGAGGTACTAAACTTTATGCGGAACTTACTGAGCGGTGGTCTCAAGGATAATGAGTATCTCTATCGGGGAGTCATCACCGGTATTTTGCGAGTGGCGAAAGAATCGATCTTCTCTAGCCTAAACAACTTGGGGGTTTACACCATGTTGTCTCAGGAGTTCAATACCACCTTTGGCTTCACAGAAAATGAGGTTAAAGCGATGCTAGATTATTGCGACCTTAGAGAAAAATATGATGATGTGGCCCGTTGGTATGACGGTTATCTATTTGGGGGTGAGGTGATTTACAATCCTTGGTCGGTGTTGAACTATGTCACCAGCAAGGATAAACGGTTTCGTCCCTACTGGCTGAACACGGGGAGTACCGAACTGATAGATCGTTTGGTGACGCGGGGCGGTACAGAGTTACGGATGGAGTTGGAACAGTTACTGGCCGGGGAGCCGATTATTCGGTCGGTGTATGATAGTATCGTCATGCAGGATTTGGATCGTCGGGATAATTTGGTGTGGAGTTTTCTACTGTTCAGTGGGTATCTGAAGGTGACCGAACACCTCTATGAAGATGAGTACAAACTGGCAATCCCGAATCAAGAGGTGACCCAGATTTATCGTCATTTGATACGAACTTGGTTTGAAGAAAAGGTAACTGTCCCCCAACTAGAGACGATGTTGACCGCTCTTGAGCAGGGGGATGTGCGTCTATTCGAGAATATGTTACGGGTGGTGGTGACTGAGGTGATGAGTTACCACGATTTGAGTGGCTCACCGGAGAAAGTCTATCAAGCGTTAGTGTTGGGCATGTTGGTTTGGCTGTCACCGAAGTATGAGATACGAACGAATCGGGAATCGGGTTATGGTCGATATGACATGATGTTTAAGCCGAAACCCTTCCTCTCTGAGGGTGGGGGCACTCAACGGGGCATCATCTTGGAGTTCAAGCGGGTGGATGAGGATCAGAAGCCCGAAACAGTACTAGAAGATGCCCTGAAACAGATTAACGATAGAGCCTACACTACCGAGTTAGAGGCGGCTGGTATCACCGATATTTTGCGCTTGGCGGTGGTTTTTCGGGGTAAGAAGTTTTGGTTGAAGCAGGGGGAATGAAAGCGTAAATTATTACTCTTGTTGACCCAACACCGCCCACGCCTGCCGATACCGTTGCAGACGAGCCAAATCCTTCTCGGACAGTGGATTCGGCAGACGACGAATATCCATGTTGTCGGTCAAATCGGCTAGTTTGACCTGTTTGGCGATGTCGTCTGCACTGCTTCGAGCCACAAATTCCTCGTAGGTTTCATCATCACGACGCGTTACGCCATCAAGCCCCGCAATAACCACCTCACTAAACCCCATGCTTCGCAAATCATCAAAGGTCACGTCCGTATCTTCGACCACATCATGCAACACTCCCACAATTTGAGCCGTCTCCCCGTGCAGTTGGAACATGACTCGCAAAGGATGCAAAATATAGGGCTGACCTTGTTTATCGGTTTGGCCCTGATGTTTTTCCACCGCTAGGGCGATGGCTTTTTCTAGTAAATTCATAGTTGACTCCTTGATAACGGTTGTTTATGGAATATATCCTTGTTGCTTACGTTGTCGATGGATTAACCAAATCAACAGCGCGCCGGTGATGGCTCCGTAGACCAAACCGTCAAGCATGGCCTCAACCTCTGGCGAGCTGTCGATGATAGGTAAAATCGATGGGCCGGTTCCTGATCTACTCATTAAAAATGCGACTGCTCCCCACCCAATAGCACTAACGGGAATCCACCAACTGCTTTTGGGGAACTGTTGTCTCAAAACCAACCACTGCCCAATGCCTAAGACTAAGGCTGACCCATAAAACAAGATAACATGAACGTCTGAATATCTCATAAACAAAGCCAGATTGTCCGCTATTCCCCAAGCAATGATGGTTGCCAGAATCCATGTTTCGGCATTGTGAATATAATGCCGCAAAATCAGCCATTGTCCAATACCAAATATAGCTCCGGTGATTAAGAATGACAACGTCACTGACGCTATAAAAAACACGAATACATAATCAAAATAATAGTTATACGTGCCAAGTTGAAAGACGGTTACACCTGTTTTTAATAGATAAAAACCCCACAAAATGGTTATAGTTGTGGCGTGGTATTTATTATAACGAATAAAATTCCGTACCTGCGGCAGTAAGGGCAGCCCCCCCATCAAGATAATAATATGAGGTATAAACAAACCTATTATGGTATTGGATAAGGCATATTGACCAGCCTGATTAAGATTAGCAAAGGCGAAGAAGCCCCAGCCGACAAAACTCACTAACATCCATTGCCCCCATATTTTGGCATACTCCATCCGAATATTTGTTTGGGCTGCTGGTTTAGGTTTATATCGATATTGATACGGTGTTTGACGAGGTGGAGTTGTCGCCGTCGGTTGAGGCGATTTTTTCTGCGGCTTGACTTTGGCTCGTTTCTGCTCCAATTTGCACCACGGACAATCGCGCAAATGGTTGGCATACTCATGCTGATGATTTTGCGGACATGTTACTAGATTCTGTTCGGCCTCACGGAGCAAGTTATACCATGTTATGGCCGTGGGGCGACGAGTGGGGTTTTTGTGTCCATCGACAAAACAGGCCATAAACGCGGCTTGCAGGTCAGGCGATAACATCTCAAACGGTGGAGCGGCGGGGGGTGGTTTGACCAGATTGGCCGACGGCATGGCCCAATCACGGAACTGCTCCATGTATTTTTCGGCCATGTTTTCGGGTGCGGAGTTGTATGGAAACAGCCCCTTTTTGATACAGTACAAATCAACCCGCCCCACCGACATCTGACTAGACAGAACTCCAGCAAAGGGATGGAAGCCTTGCATGAGCAGTTGAAATATGAGAACTGCCAGACCAAACAGGTCATGCTCAATGGTCTGGTCAATCTTATCAAAACTGATACCTTGCAGTTCGGGCGGGGTATATTCGGCCTTACCCACTCGACAACGATGGATTTGCCCATCATCAGACAAAATTTGGAGTGAATCGGTATCAACTAGCGTGACCAAGGCTTGCTCGTTGACCAGCATGTTACTCTCGTTGATGTCGCCAATCACATGCCCGGTATCGTGGATGGTCTGTACGGCGATGGCTAGATTCAAAGCGGTACGATGTAAGGCTAACCAGTTAAAATCAGACTGATTTTTATGCCGTAATGCCGGATTATATACCTCGAACAAGGGACGACTATTCGCCACCAATGGCATGATAAAACCAACAAACTGCCCCGCTTGATAGAGCAGTTCAATCGGCCAAGCAATGGCGATGTGAGTGTTTGATACTGCTGGTGGATTTGCCAGCATGGCCGTTAGTTTGGCCTCTTTTTCGGGGGTGGGTTGATGATATAGTTTGGCAACTTGGCCGGGCCGACCGACAATCTCAAACACGTTAGCCTCTCCACCTCGACCAAGTATGTCACCAAGCTGAATTGGTTGTTGTTGTGTATTAAATAGGATTTGGGTCATAAATAGCCTCTTTTTTAGGCGAATTTCAGGTCATTGTAGTGGGGTCATGACCGTCAACTTAAGAGTTCGTAGTAGGCACTTTAGTGCCGTTTGAAGGCGATGAATCGCCTACTACAAACGTTAAGTTGACACTTATGGTAGTGGGGTAATCCTGCAAACAAAACAATCTGATAGGATTAACAGGATTAAAACGGTAACAATAATCCCGTTAATCTTGCCGAATGTCCTGTCGAAAAAATTATTTCCGATATTGTCTAATGGTAAAAATTTAAAGTAGCTCTAGAAACCCGATTTCTCAAAGAAATCGGGTTTCTGATGCTCTTTTTGGCGAGTTCACTGAATATTTACGTCTAATGAATGACAAATGGCTTAAACTGTACTATACTTAAGAATTGAATTAAAGGCTCTTTGGGGCTTTCCGTGCAAACGTCATGATTGTGTCATCATCTTCCCGCAAGTTTAAAACTTGCGGGAAGATTGCCCCATTATTGAGTTCTCATTAATCGTCTTACTATCCGACAAAGTTTTTTTAGCCTAGACTAATTATTGCAGAGATTTTAAAAAAGAGATTTGTTTTTCCTCTGTGTGTCTCCGTGAATCTCTGTGAAACTCGGTGTTACCGTTTTAGCCTTTCCTAAACCGGTCTGTCGGGTAATAAGATTAATCGTAAGAGATTTATTTTTTGGAAATTCTATGTACCCATACCTAAAACTATCATATCTACAAGACCATGATATTCTAATCAACAATATTTACAATAACTACAATCACGACTATTACCTGACCGATGATTGGTCACCAGAGATGTACAACGCTTTGGCTTATGTCGGATTTATCTCCGTCTCGGTCAAAGATCAGACCGGAGCGCATTATCTTATGCCGGAGATGCAGTTCAGCTATGTGGTGCTTCATTGGAAGAATCTACACATCTCAAAACAGTTACGAAAATTTATCGCCAAAAACCTGTTTCATGACCAATATTATATCTCGCTCAATCAAGAACTTGCCCCCATATTTGAAGGCGTAAGCCGTTATCACGGAGCGCGCAACTGGCTGACCGAGCGGTATCTGAACCTGTTGAACGCCTTGATTCCTGATCCCGACATGCCAACCAGCATGGCGACTCATATCAAACCTGTTGCCGTCGGACTATGGCATCATGACCAGCTTATCGGTGGCGAGATTGGTTATCTAACCGGCGGAATTTATACCAGCTTGACCGGTTTTTTTGACCGTGAAAACTATAGCAACTTTGGCAAGATACAACTCATCGGACTGGCTTTACTGCTCAAGAAATTCGGCTATACCTGCTGGAACTTGGGGCATCCTTATATGGTCTATAAATTTGAGATGGGGGGGCTTGAGTATGAACGAGAAAACTTTTTAAGGCTTTGGCTAACCTATCGAAATGACAAGATAACTGCCAATATATTGGGTCAACGAATCGAGTGTCAGGCACTGTTTCAGGAAATTATTAAACCCAATAGACCTGTTCGGCAATAACTTATCATCGCATAAAAACTCAAATTCGAGGTCTGCGGAGTGCAAAAGTATCTTGCTTTTGCATGTTTGTTTCCGGCAAAAGCAAGATGCTTTTGCACTCCTTTATTGCCGAAACAAAGATTATAGCCTTATTAGACCATAAAAAAAAGCCCTCTCAAATTTGAGAGGGCTTTTTGATTCGTTATTTCGGTTGACAATGACTTACGATTCTTTAAATTCACGAACCAAGTTCTGGATACTGGCCTTGGCATCACCCAACAGCATACGGGTATTGTCTTTAAAGAAGAGTGGGTTTTGTACTCCGGCAAACCCAACCCCCAAAGAACGTTTTAGCACAATGACTGTCCGAGCCTTGTCTACGTTGATAATGGGCATGCCATACAAGGGGCTAGTCTCATCTTCACGGGCGGCGGGATTGACCACGTCGTTCGCTCCGACGACCATACAGACATCGACCGTCTCCATAATTGGGTTGATGTCGTCCATCTCGACTAGTTGGTCATACGGCACATTGGCCTCGGCCAGCAAGACATTCATGTGACCGGGCATCCGTCCGGCTACAGGGTGGACAGCATATTTAACATCTGCGCCATTCTCTTCGAGCAGTTCGCCGAGTTCGCGAGCGGTGTGTTGTGCTTGCGCCACGGCCAAACCGTACCCCGGAACCACGACCACTGAAACAGCCGCTTCCAAAATCGGATAGGTATCTTCGGCACTAATCGGTCGGGCTTCACCTTGCTCACCTTGGGCACCACTGCTAGTGGCAACTACAGAACCAAATCCACTAAACAGTACGTTTGCCAAAGAGCGGTTCATAGCCTTACACATAATATTGGTCAGGATAATTCCACTAGCTCCGACCAACGCTCCGGCTACAATTAACAGGTTGTTTTCGATGACGAATCCGGCGGCACAGGCGGCCAATCCAGAATAGCTGTTTAGCAGGGCGATAACGACCGGCATGTCAGCCCCACCAATTGGAATGACCGACATAACCCCTAAAATCAGAGCCAGTACAATCAGCACTATAAAGATGACTAGTCCATTGGCTGGATTTAGGGCGAAGATGATGGTACAAACTAAAATCGCCAACAAAAGTCCAGCGTTGACAACCTGTTGACCACTGAACAGAACTGGCTTGCCATCGAGCTTGCCGCTCAATTTTCCCCAAGCGATGATACTACCAGAGAAGGTTACACCCCCAATGAGGGCGGTTAGAGCGATAACAAAGGCCGAAAAGGCCACAATGTCAAAATTACGTTGATACTCGCTCCAGCCCAGTAACAGACTGGCTAAACCACCAGAGCCGTTTAGCAGAGCAACCATTTCGGGCATAGCCGTCATCTCGATCAGTCGAGCTGAGGCAACCCCGATAATTGTACCGATTATTATACCGGCCACAATCCATTGGTATTCGATAATATTCTGGTCTACCAGTGTGACGATTACTGCCAAGCCCATACCACCCGCCGAAAGCAGGTTGCCTCGTCGAGCTGTGGCAGGTGAACTCAACATTTTTAGGCCAAATATGAACATAATCGAGGCAACAATATAAACCACGTTAATTATTAGTGTTAAACTCATCGATTAGTCCCCTTTCTTCTTGAACATTTCTAACATGCGATCTGTAACCATATATCCACCGACCACATTAATCGTAGCAAATGCAACTGCTAACGTGCCTAATATGGTTGCCATCATCTCGCCACCATGACCGGCGGCAATCAACGCTCCAACCAAGGTCACACCCGAAATAGCATTTGAACCGGACATTAGCGGGGTGTGTAAGGTGGCTGGAACTTTGGAGATTAGCTCAAACCCCAAAAAAATGGACAGAGCTAAAATGAAGGCCAGATAAACCGGAGTGAGCGATTCACCCGAACTACTGGCCTCTTCTGCGGCCAAAACGGGAGTCGTCATGGCAACGAAAAAGAGGCCTGTAGCAAGAACTGTGTAGGTAATCTGTTTTATATGTTTCATTGTATGTGTCTACTTTTTATAATGTTCGCGCAACATGTTGCTACGAATCGTTTTGTTTTGGGCAATGAGACAACCATCCATAATCTCATCATCAGTGTTCAGTTGGAACGATTTACTTTCATCGTCCCAAAAATGCTCAATCAGGTTTCGTAGATTACTAGAGTACATTTGACTAGCATGCAGGGGGACACGCCCCGGCAAGTTGGTCATACCCAGAATCCGGACTCCATTAATCACAACTTCTTTGTCAATTTCAGAGCCAGTCACATTACCGCCGGTCTCAACGGCCATGTCAACAATAATACTGCCCGCTTTCATACCAGCCACCATGTCGGCATTGACGATAACGGGTGCTTTCCGGCCAAACAGTTGAGCCGTGGTGATGACCACGTCGGCTAGGGCGCAATGTTTCGCCATGCCCGCTTGTTGTTTGGCAATCTGCTCGGCGGTGAGTGCTTTGGCATACCCTTGTTCGGTTTGCCCCATTTCACCTAAATCAATCTTGATAAATTTTGCTCCCAGAGACTGCACCTGCTCCGCTACCACGGGGCGAGTGTCAAACGCTTCAACTCTAGCTCCTAGCCGTTTGGCTGTAGCAATCGCCTGT
Source organism: Anaerolineales bacterium HSG25 (assembly GCA_030377865.1). Classification (GTDB taxonomy): domain Bacteria; phylum Chloroflexota; class Anaerolineae; order 4572-78; family J111; genus JAUCGB01. The sequence goes on from JAUCGA010000062.1 coordinate 13,535, forward strand.
AGACCCGCTACCCCAGCTCCAATAATAAAAACCCGCGACGGAGCCAAAGTCCCGGCAGGAGTCATCATCATCGGAAACGCCTTCTCTAACCGCTCGGCGGCCAACATAACCGCGGCGTAACCGCCCAAACTGGCTTGCGAACTGAGCGCGTCCATCTTTTGAGCCAACGTTGTACGCGGAATCATCTCCATACATACGGCGTTGATGTCTCGGTCGACCAGTTTTTCAATTAACGGTTGGTTAAAGAATGGGTCAAGATAACTGACATGAATCGTCCCTGCTTGAAGTTGATCGATATCTTCAAGTGGGGGAAGGCGAAGCCTCAGCACCATGTCGGCTGAAGCGAGGAGTTTTTGGCGATCTGTTTCGACGGTTGCTCCGGCTTTGGTGTAGGCCTCATCAGGAAGATGTAAGGCTGTGCCCAAACCAGATTCAATGACGATTTGTGCGCCACGTTTAACAAGCTTTTCCACATCCGCCGGAATCATGGGGATGCGTGTTTCTTTTGGGTGTGTCTCTTTGGGGATAGCAACTTTCATAGTTTTCCCCTCCCTATATAGTATTTGTGAGATTGTTCACATAATACCATGTTCATCAAAGAGAGACAATTTTTAATGACTGGCACAGGGGCGATTTCTTACTACCCGACAAAAATTTTTAGCCTAAACTAATTAACACGGAGATTCACAGAGGGACATAGTCTTTTCTAAACCAGTCTGTTGGGTAACAAGGAATGAGGGCCTCGATCTTCGTTTGGGCCAAGAATAAGTAACTTTCATTTCTAAGTTGTCACTTTTCCCGGAGTGCAAGAATTCCATTCTTGCTGTCAAAATACAATTTTGACACTCCTGTTTTCCTGATCGTTGCGATTATGTAATTGTAACGGGTATTTGGCGGGTATATCCTCCTTCAAGGAGGCTTCGCGCTACCCGCCTATTATGGGTACACTTCTGTTTTTTACAAGTTAGTTCTGAAAACTACTTACAACAGTGAATTTGTGAAAAGAACGAATTGTGTGGTGTGGTCAAGATGATGTTGGAGTCCAAATCTTCAGGTTTGCTTATTGGAGCAAGCCGCATAAATGATTTTCCACGCTTTCTCGGCCAGTACGACGGCCAAAGCCCATTGCACCGTGGCCTGAAAATTGGCTCGATCGGCTTCATCCAAAAAAGAGAACTGCACCGTTAGGCCATACTTTACCGGCCACATTAGATATAATCTTTTATGGTTATCCTTGGTGCCCAATAGAAAAACTTGAATAGTATTTCTATGAACTTTTTGTTCTTAAATCAACTCCCATACAATATTTTAATTTTGAAAATCGACTACCAGTCATTCCTGATCTGTATTATCAAATTCATCAAACTCACTCACCGTCCTGAGCGCCTCAAGCTGATTACGCACCGCCTGTTTGCCCGTGCCGCCATGACTCTCATGCCGGTCGGCGGCACGATGGAAGGTCAGCACTTTATGCACATCACGCTCAAATAGGTCGCTAAACTGTTGATAGACTGCCAACGGAATCGAGTTCAACGGTTGCCCAAGCCCCATTGCCTTTTGCACCACCTGCCCTACGACATGATGCGCCTCTCGGAAGGGCATGCCCTTGGCTGATAAATAGTTGGCTAACTCGGTGGCGAGCATGGTACTGTCCATCTTGTCGTAAATAATGCCGTCATTGACGGTCAAGGTTTGGATGACCGCTCGGCTAATTTGCAGAGTCATGCTCATGGTGTCAACCGTATCAAAGACCGATTCTTTGTCCTCTTGCAGATCCTTGTTGTAGGTCGAGGGTAGCCCTTTCAGTGTGGTCAGCAGTCCCATCAACGAGCCGACCACCCGACCCGTTTTACCCCGAATCAACTCCATCGAATCGGGGTTTTTCTTTTGCGGCATAATGCTCGAGCCGGTCGAGTAGGCATCGGCCAACTCCACATACTTAAACTCTTGGCTACTGTAGATAATCAAATCTTCTGCCAAACGGCTTAGGTGGAGTTGCACAATGCTGGCCCAACTGAGAAATTCAATCAGATAGTCACGGTCGCTGACTCCGTCCATGCTGTTGGCTGAGATGGTGGCGAAACCTAACTCGTCTGCCAAAAACAGGCGGTCAATTCCCAACGGATTACCGGCCATCGCTCCACTGCCTAAGGGCATAACATCGACCCGTTTCGACAAATCGTCAAGCCGCTCTTTGTCCCGCTCCAACATCCAGCCAAAGCTCAATAACCAGTGGGAAAATCGCACAGGTTGCGCCTGTTGCAGATGGGTATAACCGGGGAACATGACATCAATATATTCGTCGGCTTTGCTGATGATGGCCCACTGCGCCTCAACCAGATAGCTTCGTAACTGGGCAATCTCACTTTTGAGCCACAGCCGAATATCGGTCGCCACTTGGTCGTTTCGCGATCGTCCGGTGTGGAGTTTGCCGCCCACCTCGCCGACAATTTCGGTCAAACGCCGCTCCACCGCAGTGTGAATATCCTCATCGCCGAGTTTGATTTGAAATTGGTCATCGGCAAACTCGGTGGCGACTTGCTGTAGTCCTTGTTGCAGGGTCTCGCTCTCTTCATCAGAGATGACTCCGGCCTTGGCTAAGGCTTTGGCGTAGGCAATACTGCCGGTGATGTCGGCCTGCCACAGCCGCACATCAAAATAGATACTGTCTTGAAACTGGCTCATTAAGGTGTCGGTGACACCGCTAAACCGTCCGCCCCATAGTTTTGACATGGGTTACTCCTTGGATTTTAGATTGGCAATTTTGGATTTTAGATTGCTCTGCTCGTTCCCATTGCTCTGCGTTTGGTTTTTCCTGTTACGACATTCTTGTTTTCGTATAGAGGTTGACATCCGTCCGTGAGATTCGTACAATAAGCATGCAGATTGTTCAACTATCCGAAATTTATGAAACGTGAGGCGTTAGGTGTTTGCATTTCAATAATAGTTGTTCGGAAATAAGGAGTGCAAAAGCTTCTTGCTTTTGCATGTTTGTTTCTGGCAAAAGCAATCGGAAGAATGGTTCAATCTTTAAGACTGAACCATTCTGGATCGCACAACTTATTTAGAACTCGTTACTAAGGATTGTTATCACGCCTCTCAGTACCCGACATACTGATTAAAATTTTTTTTTGACAGGATTAACAAGATTACAGGCAAAAAATCCTGTCAATTCTGTTAATCCTGTCAAAAATTCTTTTGTATTTAGTTGAGGCTAAAAAACCTTGTCGGGTAACAATATCACGCCTCACACCTCACGTTTCACGTTTCACGAGACATTATGACCGACAAACAACCAGAACTGTTTCCCAAAAAAGGCGCACCGGGCGAATATGGCCCGCCTGTGACCCAGATTCGAGCCATTAACAGCGGTTCATCATTAGCGATGGGCGCGTCCGCTTATCACGATTACATGATACGGCAGGGGTTCTCCAAGCATACAATCAAAGCCTTTGCCGGAGATTTACGTTTATTGCAAAAATATTTCGGTAACAGCATGGCCGTGGGGGCACTCAAAACCAAAGATTTGAACGATTTTTTGACCTGGCTCCTCCATTATCGAGGTGTGCCATGTAGTCCTAAATCCTATGCTCGCCGGATTACAACGCTCAAAAGTTTTTTCGGTTGGCTCAAAGAGTCGAAGGTATTGCCTCATAATCCGGCTGAGGCGGTATTACAGGTCAAAGTTAAAGCGCCGCTTCCCACCTATTTGACCGACGACAAGGTCGAGAAACTGCTTGACGCGGCAGAGAAATCCTTAAAAAGCGACAAAGCTGACCCTCGGCCCTACTTTTTAACTCATTTACTGTTGCAAACAGGTATTAAAAAAGCTGAATGTGTCAACATCCAACTTGATGATATAGACCGTTCTGGCGACCTGCCGACGATTCTGATTCGGTACAGTAATCCCCGCATGCAACACAAAGAGCGGCGACTCAGCTTTGCCACAGACTTACTCCCTGTGCTAGACCAGTACCTCAAATATCATCAGCCTCAAGAAAAACTATTTGAATGTACGCCTCGCAACTTGGAGTACGTGTTGACCGATGTGTCGAGTGTGGCGAATCTGTCTCAACAAGCCTCGTTTGAGATGCTTCGCTGGACCTCGGCTTTACGGGATTATCGGGATGGCATGGAGCATGACCGTTTGCGACGTAAGCTCGGTCTGTCAAAAATCACATGGCGTGAGACAGAGCAGAAGTTAGCGAAGTTGTCTGAGGCGTTGTAGACGTTTTATGGAGTGGTTCAATCTAAAAGATTGAGCCACTTTCGCCCATTTGTAACCTCAATCTTAAGGCCGCCATGACGGAGTCTGCTCGTCACGGGAGGCGGTGTTGGTCAGATTTACCACCGTGGCTCCGTCGAGTGTGGTTGAGTAAATGTCCCAATTCCCTTCACGATTGGCATAAAAGACGACCTGTTGCCCATCAGGTGCCCAAGTCGGCCCATGATCATTTGCTTGCGGGTAGTTGGTGATGTTTTTAGCTGGGCTACTTTGATTTAACGGAAGTACAAACAGGTCAACATCCCCGTTGGCATCACTCTCAAACGCAATCGACAATCCATCTGGCGACCAAGCCGGAGCTAACTCGTTGGCCTCATCAAACGTAATTTGAGTAATATTACTTCCGTTGGGAGTCATGGTGAATATATCCCAATCGCCATTAATCTGGCTATTAAAGGCGATTAAATCATCGTTAGGTGACCAGACTGGTGACAAATTGTTGTTCCCGTCATCGGTCAGTGCCCGTGTTCGTTCTGGACAACTGTTTGGCTCACTTAAGCAGGCTACATCCATGACAAAAATCTCCCATCGTCCGGTTCTAATCGACGAGAAGAGTAGTTGACTACCATCGGGCGACCAGGCCGGAGTCCAATCATCAGCTGGATTTTGGGTGACATTGACCGGATTTGAGCCATCAACATTCATGATATAAATTTCCCGATTCCCGTCACGAGGGCTAATATAGGCGATTTGCCGTCCTCCCGGCGACCAAACCGGCGCGCGATCATCGGTGCCTTCTGGCGACAGGGCTACTACGTCAGAGCCGTCGGCGTTCATGGTATAAACTCGCCAACTTTGCTCGATGTCGCGGGCCATAAAGGTCAACGAGGGAAGTGTTACCAGTTTGACAGGTACCGCGGTGGGCGTGGGCGGTATGGCTGACGTTGGTGATGGAACAGGGGTTGGTTCCGCGGTTTCTTCTAATTCTAAAGGGGTAACTTGATCGTTATCTTCCACGGAGGGTTGATTTGTGTCTAAAGTAGCGATGGTAGCCGTGGGCGACGGTGAGGCCAAAAAACTGATGACTGGCACATCCAGAAAACGTAAAGCCAGTACACCACCGGACATAAAGGCGCATAATATCACCAACAATCCGGCAACAATTGTCCAAGGGATGCGCCATCGTTTGGGCGAGGGTGTTTTTTGACTACTTGAGTGTTTAGAAATTTGTGATGATTCGAGGCTGTATGGGGTATGAGGTTTATGGGTGGTATAATTTGACCAGTTAACCTTATGTAATACCTCAGACAGGTTGTAATTTTCACGGAGCCAAAAACGAAACAGTTCTACATGGAAACGGTAACTAATGTGTCCCATCCGAACCAAAACACCCCGTTCTGTGAGACTGTTGAGGGCATTTTTTACGCCTTGATCAAGTACCTGAGAGTGTTTTTTGTGAAGGTAACGGCTAATCTCTTGGTCGGTCATAGGGCCGTGGGCACCCTGAATTTCGGCCATGCCGGATAGGATAGATTGTTCGCCAAAATTCGATTCAGCCCATATTGTCTCGAATGGGTCGATTGGCAGTTGTAATATCTCGTTTAAAACGGTATCAAAATCACGCTGGTTAACCCAACCATCAAACATTTGCCGATTGAGTAGATTGTGGCAAAACATGCTCAAATAGTAGGGGTGATGGGAGGTGATTTCGGTAATTCGACGAGATATTCCGTAGTCAAAGCGCAATATGTCTCGTACCGGAAGCGTAACCATGTTGATGGAGGCATCTAATGGTAGAACGTTCAGCTGATGGGTCGGAGCGCGGTCGATGAGGCGATGCCGAATTTGGCGTAACTGGTCTTTGTTAAGGGTAAAAATTAGATGAAGTTGTGGACAATCGTCTAAAATGGTGTTAAGTGTGGTTAGAAAACTGGCGATGAGGGCCATGTTTTCATCTAATAAAAGATGTAAATCATCAAGATAAAGCACTAGTTTGGCCTGCCCCAAATGCTGGTGGGCTTCACTGAATAGTTCTCGCAACACAAAACTGGCTTGACCGCGGTTGTCGTAATGACCGGCAATTAAGTCGAGCAAACGCAGTTGGGTCGAGACCTGCTCTAAAACTAGCCGTAAAACTGCCTCTACCGAATGTTGTACCTCACCTCGATGACGTTCCTCGTTGGCGGGTAAATAAAGCGATACAATTAGGTTAAAGATGTCTTGTTGCTGTCGTTGACTTGCAATCTTAACCAGAGAGGTCTTGCCGATTAAGGCTGAGCCACTCAAAACAATTGAGCGACTATTGTCATTGAGTTGTCGTTCCAACCAATCTAAGGCATCCTGTCGTCCAAACAGCATGCTTATGTCGTCTATAGGTTCATTGGGGCGATACGGATTAGATATATCAGCCACTATCTTTTCTCCGCCAATAAAATACGAGCTTTTGCACCCGCTTGTTCAGCCATTTCCCACCGAGCTGAAAAATGATCGGTACCGAGCAGTTGACTCGGTTGAGGCAGAGGGTGGTCTTGTTGTCCAGTAATTTTGTATAACCATTCGACAAAATATCGGATGGGGCCGGAACCGCGTAGTTGTCCTTCTAAAATAACAATCAATTGACCTGCGTCAGATTTGGGGTTGGGTGTTTGTAAAACGCGATGGATTTCGGCTAAAGTTTCGGGTTGTAGGATATATTCGGTCGGAAATGTAGCCACCACATTACTGAAATAACCATCTGGAAACGGTAGCTCCTGCACTTTGGCCTGACAAATCGTTACAGGGAATGAATGTCGGGTCAATCGGCGGCGGGTGATACGAGCCATGTAGGGAGATAGGTCGATTCCGATGGGGGTATGACCCGCGCTGTATAAATCAGCGAACAATCCACCTGTCCCATAAGCTAGTTCTAACGTTTTGCCTTTTTTTAAGGATGGAATGACCAATCGTCGCCAACTAGCCCATTGTCCAAACGAAACCAACCAAGCCACTAGATCATAACTCCACGCCATTTGGTAGTAGAGTAGGTGAAATATCAGCTTGAGGATAGGCTTGGGTAACATAGGCTAAATAATAACCTGTAATTTTTTTGGTGAAATACTGTAGCTGATTTCGGTAGCTTCATGGTCGATAATTTCTCCATCAGCCTGAATGGGAGTAGGAGGTGAGGTGGTGATTTTGAGTTGTTTGGTTTGACGATAGATTACCATAGAGTGATTGATATGACTTCCCCGTAACAGGTGAGGCAATATGGTAACCATGCGCCAACGGGACATACCGACTCCGTAAACAAAATCAATCAGGCCATCGTCGACTACCGCGTCGGGAGTCATATAAAATACGCCACCTGTTCGGGGACTATTGCCTACCGAGACTAGAATAGCCGTGCCTTCATAACAACCGCTCGGCCATTCAATCCGAGTATCCCAATTTTTAGCGGTTAATATCGACTTGAAGGCGGCCATGATATAACGGGGAATCCCTTTAAACATCCAACGCATGTTGTTTTGGGTTACGGTAACAACTGATTCAAGGCCCACCGCTGAGTTATTGACAAAAAAATGGCCGTTGACCTGTGCCACATCAATCAGCATCGACTTTCCATTTGCTAATCGTTGACAGGCCGTTTGAATATCTTTGGGGAGTTGTAATGCGGTGGCTAAATCGTTGGCTGTACCTGTTGGAATAATCCCTAATTTTGGGTCTAGTTTGTCAGGTTCATCGGCTGTTTGCATAATACCATTAACCACCTCACTAACCGTGCCATCTCCGCCCGCGGCGGCAATAATCGGCCAACCCTCCAACGCGGCCTGACGAGCTAATTCTATGCCATGCTGAGGATGTTTGGTAACTGCCAAGCTGTAATCAAGCTGAGCCTGTTGGAGGGCTTGCTCAATTTTAACAACTTTGGCGGTTCCACTTGGGTGACCGGTTATGGGGTTGAGGATAACTTTGACACGTTTGGTCATGGCAATTAGTAATGAAGTGATATATTTAGATAAAAAAAGCCACTCAGATACATAAACCGTAATACCGAGGGCTTAAAGAGTAGTAGGCATGCAATGATTAGTTAACTTGTACCTTTTGCATCGTTTTAATAGCACTCTCGATAGAACGACGATCCTTACTGCTTAGTGCCGGATCAGTCGCCCATTTTTCATAAAGTGGGAGTAACGACATGAAATCAGGTAAAAATTTCTTTGTCATGCTACGAATTACGTCGCACAATACCCAAGTCGTAGCAGGGTTTTTCGGAGGAACATGACGAGTAAGAAAATCACGTACTGGGGCAATCTTTCCTCTCGCCGTAAGACGAATAGCGAAGCTGACCGCTTTTTTTACGTCCACTTCTTCATCGGTCAGCAATTGTTCGGTTAGCGTTAGGCATTGGTTGATATACGCAGGGTGTTTCATGGGTAATCGCCCGACAACCGTGATTCCGGCTCGTCGTACCCATTTGTTCTCATCAATAAGCCACGGTTCCACCGCGCTCAGCCATCGTTCTGGATACTTGCGTACGATTGGCTCAAAGGCATTCATTGCCATCCGATCGGCATCTTCCCAAGTGATACAGGTGCGGCATAATATTTGTAGCAGAGGAATAATCTCTTCTGGATTGGCTAATTCCATTGTTCCCAAGGGAATAACGGCCACGCTACGTCCTTCCCGACCGTACTTATCCCATAATAAACGTGCTAGAGGGATGAATTCATCCTCTCGTTTGCGGGCGGCTTTGCTGATTTCTTTGCCGATGGCCTTGAGTACAGGGATTGGAATACCAACAGTTTCTTGCTGACTCCGCTGTTCGGCCTTGATAACTTCTATACTTTTGGGCTTAAATTGGAGCCAAAAATCGCGCAGGCTGTCGGCTGTTTGGTGTGGCTCAGCGGGGTCGTAGGCAACAAGGATTGGCTTAAGTTGATTAGCAAATTCTTTCTTCATTGCGTCGTGTCTCCTTGGCTCCCTAAAAACGGATGATTTTTATAGTAGATTTATTCGGGAATAAAGATTGGAGTACAAAGAGTGTCAAAATTGTATTTTGACTGACAAGAATAGAATTCTTGCACTCCTGCAAGCCTCATAAATGCCGATCATAATTATTGCCGAACAACTCTAGTAATCAATTTGCCCTTATGGCTATAAAAGACCTACTTCTTTACCCGCCTGCTCAAATACGTTCATGGCGTACTCAATCTCGTCAAGCGTATGCCCCGCAGTAACATTGGCTCGCAAGCGACTTGTTCCCTGCGGAACGGCGGGCGACAACACCGGCAGAACAAATATATCTCGTTCTTGAGAGAATTTCGCCATGAGGAGCGCTCGCTCATCATCACCGACAATAATAGGTACAATAGGCGTTTCACTATTCATGGTATTAAAACCACGTTTTCGTAAACCACTGATAAAATAGTCAACGTTTCTTTGCAATATCTTGATACGTTCTGGTTCGGCCTCGATCACCTCAAATGACGTTTTTGCGGCGGCGGCGGCAGGTGGTGGGAGTGCGGCGGAGAAGATAAAGGCTCGGACTGTATGTTTAAGGTAGGTTATCAGTTCAGCATCACCAGCCACATACCCCCCAATTGCAGGAATGGCCTTGCTGAGTGTCCCCATGTGGATATCGATGCCATCATCGAGACCAAAATGTTCCATGATGCCATGCCCTGTTTCGCCCAACACCCCAACCGAGTGAGCTTCATCGACCATGAGTAGTGCCTCATGTTGTTTACAGAGTCGAACTACTTCCGGTAAATTGATAACATCCCCATCCATGCTAAAGACGGCATCAACTACTACCAATTTACCTGTTTTCGCGGGAGCCTTAGCTAATTTACGGCCTAAATCGTTCATGTCGTTATGGTTAAACCGGACAAACTTTGAGCGTGATAAGAGACAGCCATCAACAATACTGGCATGATTCAGTTTGTCTGAGAAAACAATATCGTTTCGGCCTAATAGTGCTGATATAACGCCCAAATTGGTACCGTAGCCACTCGAAAAGGCAATTGCCGCTTCAGCCTTTTTGAACTGAGCAATCGTTTCTTCTAGCTCGACATGGATACGAGTTGTGCCAGCTAAAATCCGCACCCCATGCGTACCTGAGCCAAACTCATCCAAGGCTTGTTGTGCCGCGGCCTGAATTTTGGGGTGTCCCAATAAGTCAAGATAGGCATACGAGGCAAATTGTAGCATGTCACGCCCATTAATGGTTACGTGCGCTCCATTAACAGCCTCGGCAGGCTGTAGGTAAAAATATAGATCCTGTGCCTTATTTTGTTTAACGCGCTCATTCATCTGTTGAATTCGCCACGCTATAGGGTTGTTACCGTCTTGTGGTAAGGGCATAGTCTCCCAATCCTTTAGAAAATAGCCGTAAATTTAAAAACGAAGTATATCATTGAGATAATAATTTTCAAAATAGATAATGTGGTTACTTGTTACCGGACATGGTTTTTTAACCTAAACTAAAAATAAAAGAATATCTGACAGGATTAACAGGATTAACGGCAAAAAATCCTGTCTATCCTGTTAATCCTGTCGAAAAATTTTTCTATTTAATCATCATGTCGGGTACAAAGATGTGTTTAATCAAATCCCAAACCCTGTTCTCGCATACTAACAAACTGCTGATGCCCAATTACCAGATGGTCTAGTACCTCGATGTTGAGCAGTTTGCCCGCTTCAACCATAGAACCCGTTACCCGTACATCCTCAGGAGATGGGGTTGGGTCGCCGGAGGGGTGGTTATGAGCTACGATGATGGAGGTGGCGTTTTCGCGAATCGCCTCTCGAAACACCTCGGCGACCCGTACTACTGAGGCGTTGACGTTACCTTTGTAGACCAAATGGTTACCCAATACATGATTTTTGGTACTAAGCAGGAGGGTATACAGATGTTCTTGCTCCAAATGCCCCATCTCTAGCATTAAAAAGTTGGCCGCGTCATTGGGTGAGGTAATCTGCGGGCGGGCATCGGGAGCGGCAATAAGCAAGCGCTTTCCTAATTCTAAAGCGGCTTTAAGTTGCGTATACTTAGCTTCGCCCAAGCCTTTGTATGCCTGCAAATCGCTAAAAGTGGCTCTGGATAAGCCGTTTAACCCTCCCTGCTCGATTAAAATGCGAGTGCTTAAGGCGATAACATTTTCGCCGGGATTACCCGTCCGTAGTAATATCGCAATCAACTCAGCATTAGAAAGCGAGTTAGCACCATAATGAATTAAGCGCTCACGAGGGCGTTCCCCTTCCGGTAGGTCAACGATGCGGGGATGATAGATAGCCTTAGGTTTGTTTGTTTCAGGGGTTAGTTCAGTTTCTTGGGGCATAGGGATAAGGGTAGGGTTGTTCAGTTCTCCATGTTCGTCACGCTACAAGCGTGACCTCTACGGGTAAAAGTTCAGTAATGCCACCCTAGAAACCTGATTTCTTTGAGAAATCGGGTTTTTGGCGAGTTCACTGAATATTTACCTCCACGGCTTCATGTCTGACAAAATCACTGTAGGTGACGCTTGTAGCGTCATAATTATGCCCATATAGATTAGAACTGAACAGCCCTTGGTATTGTCGGGAGAATGGTTCAATCTTTAAGATTGAACCATTCTGGGTCACGCAACTTGTTTAGGACTCGTTTCTAAAATCTTTAGGGTCTATTAGACTTGTTCGGGAATAAGGATTTGTGCGGAAAGGAGTGTCAAAATTCTATTTTGACTGGCAAGAATACAATTCTTGCACTCCGATAGCCCAATAAATACCCACCTTTCTTATTGCCAAACAGCTCTATTGGCCTAATAGATATGTGCTTCCAAACAGGTGACTCCTTCTTTGCCAACTACCGCGGTATGGCGAATGCCTGACGGTAGCTCTAAGCGGTCACCCTGTCTTAGGATGATGTTCTCGCCACGGGTAGGTAGTTCAAATCGAATCGAACCATCAACGACGTATAACACTTTATGATAACCGTGGGTGTGGTGAGGATAAACATCATCGGCCGGATTAGACCAGCGATAGACGCGCAACTCTTGATTTTCCAGCAACTCTCGTAACTCCTCCTCAGCGGGAAGCGTTTCTTGGGTCCAAGAGGTTACTTTTAACTCCATAATTGTTTGATACTCCTTAATATGTGAACATTAGTTGTAATCGTTCAAATTCTACTACAGATGTTAGTTCACGGCAATATGAACCGTGTTGTGTGTTACGTTCTTCATTCTTCATTCTTCATTTCTTCATTGATTCACTCAACCTGCTGTTTGAGGGTGTACAGTTGGTTTAAAGCTTCTAATGGCGACAGAGAATCGACATCTAATTGGCGCAGGTCGTCAACCACAGGGTGAGTCTCCTCACCCATAAAGGAGAGTTGCACCCCAGAGAAGGCTTGCCGTACCTGCTTTTGACGTTTTTGTTCGGTGGGACTACTTTCTAACTCTTGCAGAATCTGGTTGGCGCGGTCGATGATACTTTTGGGCACGCCCGCTATTTGGGCGACGTAAATTCCATACGACCTGTCAGCCCCACCGGGGAGAATCTTGTGCAAAAATATCACCTTATGCCCTTCTTCTTTGACCGCGACGTTGTAGTTTCGCACATGGGGCAGATAGTTGGTTAGTTCGGTCAGTTCATGGTAATGGGTGGCGAATAAGGTTTTGGCGCGTACTTTGGGGTTATTGTGGATATATTCGACTACGGCGCGGGCGATAGCGAGGCCATCATAAGTGCTCGTGCCCCGCCCAACCTCGTCCAACACAATCAGACTACGCTCGCTACTTTGAGTTAAAATCGCGGCGGTCTCGACCATTTCGACCATGAAGGTACTCTGCCCGGCATGAATCTCATCCTGTGCGCCGATGCGAGTGAAAATCCGATCCACCAGCCCGACATGCGCTGAATCAGCCGGAACAAAACTGCCGATTTGAGCCAGCAAGACCAGTAACGCGGCCTGACGCAAATAGGTCGATTTACCAGACGCATTAGGGCCGGTGATAATATGTACCAAGCTCTCTTTCGACATGGTAATATCATTCGGCACGAAGGATATGGCCGCGCCGTCGGGGTCGAACAGAGCCATGCGCTCCACAACCGGATGACGACCATTAACCACCTCTAGCCGATCATCGTCACTGAGGGTGGGGCGCATGTAGTTGTTTCGTAATGCGACTTCGGCCAAGGCGCTGACCGCATCAAGATAGGCCAAAACTCGCGACGTGGCGAGTAAGCGTCGGGCATGTTGACTGATTTCGGTGCATAACTCCTTAAATAGGCGCGTCTCCAATTCACCTTCTCGCTCCTCAGCATTAAGAATCAGGGTCTCATATTCTTTCAGTTCGGGTGTGATATAACGTTCGGCGTTGGTCAGAGTTTGTTTGCGGATATAGTCGTCAGGGATGTGTTGCCGATTGGCATGCGTGACCTCTAAATAGTAGCCAAATACCTTGTTAAAGCCAACTTTCAGGCTCTTGACTCCGGTTCGTTTGCGCTCCACCGTTTCCAGATTAGCGACCCAATCTTTGGCCTCACGTGAACTCGTTAGCAGACCGTCCAACTCAACCGAGTAACCGGTGCGGATGACTCCGCCCTTAGAGAGCAGGGCCGGTGGTTCGTCGACGATGGCTCGTTCGATGAGCGCAATCAGGTCGGGACAAGCGTCGAGCATGGTGGGCAGGGTAATGTTTGGGCATGAAATCAAGGCCGATTCGAGGTGTGGCACGGCCTCCAGACTGCGTAACAGAGCTAACAGGTCACGCGGTTGCGCCAACCCTTGGCCAAGCCGATTGGTCAAGCGTTCGATGTCAGACACAGTCTTAAACTTCTGCCGAATTTCATTTCGAGCCATCGTCTCCGCTTTTAGTGCCTCTACCGCGTCAAGCCGTTGGTTGAGCGGCTCGACCTGTAGCAGAGGCTGATGTAACCACTGGCGCAGTAGCCGTCCGCCCATAGGGGTGATGGTCTGGTCGAGTACATCAAGTAGAGAGCCTTGTTTGGTGCCGTTCCGAATCGTTTCGGTCAGTTCCAAGTTGCGCCGCGTGGCCGCGTCGAGGGCCATGAAGTTGTTGATGCTGTATAGCTTGAGTTGGGTAATCTGAGCCAAGGCGGCTTTTTGCATGTCGGCTACGTATTGTAGCACTGCGCCCGCGGCTCGTATGGCTAACGGTTTATCGCTCAGGCCAAAACCGTCGAGGGTTGCCACACCAAAATGACGCTTTAGTACGCCGTCACACTGCTCAAGCTCAAAATGCCATGTTTCGTAGGGTGAATGAGGAATCTCTAGGCTGGTCAGGGAGATGACGGTGGCCTCATCCGGCATGATAATTTCTGCTGGTTTAAGGCGGCTAATCTCATTTAAGAGTACTCGTTCAATGTCAGCCTGATGCAGTTGTGTAGCCGAAAATTGACCAGTGGTGATGTCTACGTAAGCCAGCCCCGCCTGCTGACCATGCAGAACCAGCCCCAATAGGTAGTTGTTCTCGTCCTCGGTCAGCAGATTATCTTCGACCACGGTTCCGGCGGTGACAACCCGCTTGACCTCACGGTGCATCGGCCCTTTTTTGGGTTGCTCGCCGACCTGCTCACAAATCGCCACTTTGTATCCGGCTTTAACGAGGCGGGCAATGTACCCCTCGGCGGCATGGTAGGGCACACCAGCCATCGGCACTCGTGGTTTGCCCTTAGCCGCTTGACGAGAGGTCAGCGTAAGGCTGAGAACGCGGGAGATGGTTTCGGCATCATCATCGAAACATTCATAAAAATCCCCCATGCGAAAAAAAAGAATCGCATCGGGGTGGTTCTGTTTTATCTGGAGGTATTGTCTACGTAGAGGGGTGGTCATAGTTTGTGATAGTAAAAGTTCAGTAAAGTAGCTCTAGAAACCCGATTTCTCAAAGAAATCGGGTTTCTGATGCTCCTTCTGGCGAGTTCACTGAATATTTACTTGTGATAGGTAAGCCGCTTGCTATGTATCCGAATCGGTAGAGGCGCATGAATTGGATGGAGAAGAGGTAAGGACAACGAATTTAGGGAACAACGAATTTTACTTCAAGAGTAATAATCGACCAATCTCAAACCATTACTCGTTGTTTGTATCGGTCAATCATTCGTTTTTCCCTCCATTCGTTGTTCTCCCCAACGGTTCCATGTACCCAATAGGTTTGTCTTTGTCCTCGTGCATCCATTAGCAGTTTGGGCAGTTGTTTGATTACAAGTCCCTATTTTAGGGTAAGGGGTGATTCGTGTCAAAAGCATGAGATAGTTCAAGGATTAAGGCCGCCACCAAACGGGGTTATATCCCTCGACCGAGAAACTGGTTCCGGTTTGTGGATTATAGACACTAAATGTACGATCCGATGATCGTTTAGGAATATTCTTAGGAATATACAAATCCCGCTCCCAATCTGTGCCTCGCTCTATTACCTCTCGCCAGTTGTCATGCTCAATAATCTCCGATAACTCAACCGCCTCCAATTGCTGACCATCTGCCGAGATGAGATAAAGGGTATACCCCGGCGGACATGCTAAATAAGTTAGGTTGATCTGTAAATAGTCTCCATGACAAATATCAAACTCGTGGATAAAAAGAATTTGAGTGCCATCGACTGACCAAACAGGATACTTAAAGGCGTATGATCCTTCCGTTTCTCTGATCAAGCGTGCCCGCTGACTGCCGTCGGCTCGCATCACATACAGGCCATTCCATTTTCGGTACAATATCCGTGGCCCATCGGTTGGCGGTTTTGTCAGAGCCAACCTCACTTCTTCGACTAGATATGAGCCAAAGAAAGCCATAAAACAGAGCAGTAACAAACCGATAATTCCCAATATAACGATGATTGCTTTTTTCATGATTGTTCATCCTTTTCTGCACTGATTTGAGCCACCGTCGCCGACCGATTGACCTTGCCGGTGGTAGTTTCTTCAAGTTGGGGCAAATAAAAAAACTGGCGCGGTAGTTCATATTTATGGAGTAGATTTTGCTCAAGGAGAGCCTGCCGTAGTTCAGATTCACTCGCTTTGTCGAGGGGCGAGCCTTCTATAATCGCAACGACCTGCTGACCTAATTCGGCATGGGGTAAGGGAGCGGCGAAGAATCGGCGTGAAGCCAGTCGGCCTTGCTGATAACTTAACAAAACTGTCGCCATAGCTCGCTCCACCTTTTCGGCTTGTACTTTGACTCCGCCACTGTTGATGACATGATCGAGACGACCTAACCAACGAAACGCACCATCGGCATGTAACTCGACTCGGTCATTGGTGATGAGGGTTTGGTGATTGGTCAGCACCGAGTTGATGGTCAGACAACCCCGCTCATCAAGACCAGTGGTCACGCCGGAAAGAGGCACAAACAGGTCGCTGGCCTGCGAGCCGTTTAAACGTCGCAAGGCAATATGGCTGACGGTTTCGGTCATGCCGTAGGTGTGGTAAACGGGAGCTTGAATCTGCTGTAGCTGTTGTTGTAACGACAAGCTGACCGGCGCACCTCCGATGAGAATCGCTTTCATGCGATTCAAAATCGGCAGTTTGTCCGGTGTATCGGTGAGCGTTTTTTGCAGTTGCATGGGCACGAGGGCGGTGAATTCAAATGTTGCCTCGTCAGGTAAATCGACTAAGGGCGTGCTAGAGGGGGGGACAACGAGCAGGTCGAGGTCGAGTTCAAAGGCTCGTACTAACATCATCAACCCGGCGATATAGTCGGTCGAGAGACAGACGAGGGCGCGGTCTCCGGCTTGTAGGCCAAGTGCTTGACCTGTTAAACGGGCACTGGCCTGCATTTGGGCACGTTGTAACCGAATCGGTTTGGGTCTGCCCGTTGAACCGGAGGTGTGCAGAAGAAACTCCTCTTGTCCCGATAGCCATTGTTGGTAAAAGCGGAAGGTTTTTATTTCGTGTGGAGTCATAAGGAATGAGATTTTAATAAGTGCTTCCACACAAGAATGAATTCTTATGCTGACACGAGAAACCTGCTTAAGCAGGTTTTCCAGTCTTAGACGCTGATTTCAATCAGTGGCTCAAATGCACAAGTTAATTAATGCCCATTTCTAAGGATCGAGGAGGCGATACTGAGACTATACTGCGATTAGAATGGAAACAGAACTTTTGTGATGTCATTCCCGCATGCTTTTAGCGGGAATCCATTTTCTACAGGCAAGGTGGGTCAGAAGTTTATCATTTCAACATGACTAAAACAATATCTGACAGGATTAACAGGGTTACAAGTAAAAAAATCCTGTTAATCTTGTTAATCCTGTCGAAAAATGCTTTTGGTTTTATCAACATGTCAGGTTATGAATGAAACGACAAACTCTTGGTGGATGCCCGATAACGACATTCGGGCATGACATGTGGATGTGACGGTTTCAAACTAATTTGAGTATAGGAATCGAATCAGTTAACTTGTGTGGTTCATCATGAGAGTGGTTCAATCTTTAAGATTGAACCACTCTGGAGCACGCAATTTATTTATCCCGACCCATTTTGTCCTACAAATCGAGCGACTGTTTCATTAAATGCGGTGGGATTATCCCAATTAAGCACATGACCCGCGTTGGCAATGGTGACCAGTTCTGCATTGGGAATTCGTATAGCCATCTCGCAGGCATGGGGATAAATCGGTACGAAATATTGCCCCATCATAATTAGGGTAGGGCAGGTTATTTGAGCTAGACGACCACGGCTACTAAACTCAAATGAGGCTTGTATGATTGCGTGGGTACTGGATGGATCGTTATTATGGCGAGTTAATTCATTCCGAATAAAAGCATAAGCTTGTTGTGAACTTGGCCCGTACATGGTAAAAAACCGTGCAAATAGGTCAAGTTGGGTTTCGATATCGACAAAGTGAGGCATCCAAAAACGAGTAGTCATGCTCCAGGCGGCATCAAAGGGAGTAATCCATGAGCTATGGATTGTCTCGGCCAATATCAATCGTGAGACTCGTTCGGGATGACGCAACGCCAACTCTTGAGCCACCATTCCACCAAAAGAGTGACCACAACAGGCCACTTTTTCGATATTAAGCGAATCAAGAAGCGTGACTAAGTCGTCAGCCAATAAGGCCACGTTGTAGTTATCGGCTGATGAGCCGGATTCGCCATGCCCACGCAAATCACAAGTGATGACTTGATGATTTGCGGCAAAATAGTTTAACTGAGGTTGCCATGACTGACGCGATACAAAGATGCCGTGTAAAAACAGGATTGGCGCACCTTGTCCAATAACATCATAACTGAGTATAGTTTTGTCGTTTAAAGTTATAGTTGGCATAATAAGTTCCTAACTAACTGTAATGGATAAAAAATATGATAACGCTATTTTTTGTAGTGGTCAGCTTGATGTTGAAAACGGAGTGCAACGGCTTTAGCTGTTGCTACAGGCAATGGCTGAACCCATTGCACTCCAACATCGTAAAAGTTCAGTAAAACCGCCCTAGAAACCCGATTTCTCAAAGAAATCGGGTTTCTGACGTTCCTTCTGGCGAGTTCACTGAATATTTACCAACATCAACCTACCACAAATTTTTACGAATATATGCGGTTAAGCTCCTACCAACTCTGCGCCTAGTCGAGCCAGAATAACATCCTTATCCTCTGGCAATCCACTTACGCCGACGGCTCCGATAATCTGATTGTCATGCAAAATTGGAATTCCTCCCCCCCAACTTACATAACGTAGGTCGCCGAAGTTGGTCATAGGGAATCCTTCGGTTTTGGCTCGTTCTCCTAAAACACCTGTCTCAATCTGTTCGCGAGCCGCGGTAAAAGCTTTTGCTATGGCTATGTTAAGCGAAGGGAGGCGACAGCCATCGGTGCGTAAAAAAGCGACTAACTCGCCGTGAGCATCCACCACGGCAATCGCCGCGCCCAATTGTTCTTTTTCTACCTCGGCCTGAATGGCTTGGATAATGGTCATGGCCTCAGTATGGGATAGTTGATACGTTTGATACATAATAATTTCCTTTTTTTGATTATATTTAATAGAGTCGTTCGGCAATAAAGGAGTGCAAAATCTTCTTGCTTTTGCCGGAGACAAACATGCAAAAGCAAGAAGATTTTGCACTCCGCAGACCTCGAATTTGAGTTTTTATACGATGATAAGTTATTGCCGAACAACTCTAAGTAACTTTCATTTCTAAGTTGTCACTTTTCCCATCGGGTAGGTCGGAGGCTTGCGCCTCCTTCCCCCCGTTGCCGCAATAGGGTTAATTCCCCATATTTCCCAGCGTACGGCTTTCCCGTACTGGGCGGCTTCCAAATGTATTGCCCGATAAGGGAAA
>JAUCGA010000063.1 GCA_030377865.1 Anaerolineales bacterium HSG25
TTTCCGGGGGGCACCCCCTGGGGGTGACCCTCCTGAACAGGTGTTGCAACGCTATGGATGCGAACCACCTTCCTTGGATGCCTCTTTGGTATAATTTTGTAAAAACCCACTACACCGTAATTTCAGATATCACCCAACCGTTACAGACCCTCACCTCTGCCGCGGAGCAGATTCAAGCGGGTGATTTAACGGTGCATGCTCAAGTCACCTCTGGCGATGAGATTGGTCAATTGGCCGATACCTTCAACAGTATGACTGCTAATCTGCGGCAAACACGAGACGATTTGGAAGACCGTCAACAAGCGTTACGGCAACAAAACAAATACCTCAACTCTACCGCCGAGCTAAGTGAGCGGTTAAGCGCCATTCTTAATATTGATGAGCTATTGATGGAGTTGGTTAATCAACTGCAAACCCAGTTCGATTATTACCATGTGCATGTGTATTTATTGGACGAATCAAGTAACATGTTGGTGATGACGGCTGGCATCGGCACAGCCGGAGCAACCATGAAAGAGCAAGGGCATGCCATTGCTTTAGTTATTGGCTATAAAGGGGCACGCCGTAAAGCCTTGGTAGTCGATGATAAAGATTATAACCGCTCAGTACTGGTCAGCATGCTCGAACCGTTAGGATTTGAGATTATCATCGCCAAAAATGGACAAGAAGCGATTGAACAAACTAAAACCCATCAACCCGACATGGTGTTAATGGACATGATCATGCCCATCATGACCGGTTTTGAGGCCACCCAGATTATTCGCGAAACGCCCAGTTTACAAAAAACTGTTATTATCGGAGCCTCGGCCAGTGCATTTGAGAAAGACAAAGAGAGAGTGCGTTTAGCGGGTTGTGATGCCTTTTTAGCCAAACCTCTCCGCACTACAGAACTGTGTACGATAGTCAGGGGATTGAGACTTTGGTGGAGCGGTATTTGTGATTCGTTGATTTGAGGTAAATATTCAGTGAACTCGCTAGAAAGAGCATCAGAAACCCGATTTCTCAAAGAAATCGGGTTTCTAGGGCGGTTTTACTGAACTTTTACGATTTGAGTGGATGTAGAGCCTTTGGCAGGGAACGGTTTGGGGGGATATGACCGCCAATCAAAAACTTGTGCAGTTCATGGTGAGAGTGGTTCAATTTTAGAGATTGAACCACTCTGGAGCGCGCAACTTATTTAGACCTCATTCCTATGCGCTCCCTTTGGCTCAGTATAAATCTGGTTATCCGGCAAGGTAAAATTTCAGGTGTGAGTCGGATCACGAGAGAACTGGTCTTTTTTCTAATCAAGATGTTGGGTACCAAGATTACCAATAAACCTATTTTTGAACTTATTCCATGAAAAATAAACTTACTTCTAAAATTCGTAATAAAATAATATTGACTACTGTGTTTGTGGCCTTACTTTGCATTATTATTATCGGTGGACATGCCTATTGGGTTACCTCCAATCTACTACAGGAGGAGGTGACCGAGCAAGAATTGTCTAAGCTAGATAACTTGGCCGCGGGTATATACGGCTTTTTAATCGGATTAGAGCAAGATGTACTCTATTTAAGTAAGAGTAACACACTTAACCAGTATCTACAAGCCGTAGAAGCTCAAGATTCGGCTGTGGATATTGCGAGTAAACGGGATGCCGCTGAAGAAGATTTTTTTGTTTTTGCCCAAGCAAGGGGCATTTATGACCAGATACGGTTTATTGATGCTACAGGCCAAGAAATTATCCGCATCAATACTGATCCCATAACGGGACAAGTTAACACTGTTTCGGCTGACCAATTGCAAAACAAGGCCAATCGGTATTACTTTTCAGACACTGCTAAGTTATCAAAGGGAGAGGTTTTTATATCCTCACTCGATTTGAATAGAGAGCAGGGTGAAATTGAGGTGTTAGCCGATGGCTCCTATAAACCAGTTATTCGTTACGGAACTCCCGTTGTAATTGAAGGGGAGACTGTTGGGGTTATTGTGACCAATGTATTAGCGAATGGTTTTCTTGCTCCGTTGTTTGCCGTCAACGAGAATCTTTTTTTAGTCGATCAAGATGGCTATTTTATCTGTTATACTGCCGAGCCACATTGTTGGGGGCGTGATTTAGAAACTGGCATCACCATCTTAAACCATTACCCTCCGCATGTCGGTGAGAAGCTGTTCTACGGTGCTCCGGGTTCAATTATTGACAATGGCACCTTCTTTGCATATCGGTTTTTTCAAATATCCCAATATACACCCATGATCTGGCATATCGGAGCCGCTGAACCACAAGATACTGTCTTTAAGCAAGTGTTTGACTTTGTATACAGCGCCCAAGCCGTTGCTCTTTTGGCTCTTTTTGTAGCGGTTATTGCGGCCATGATTTTAGCCCGTGCCCTCACAGCCCCGATTGTAGAGCTAAATAAAGCCGCATTACAAGTAGCTGAGGGTAATTTTGATCTGAATATAACCCCCACCACCAACGATGAAATTGGTTCCTTGGCTGAAGCCTTTAACATCATGGCTAGTCAAGTACTCGACTTAATTACAACGTTAGAGGATCGAGTTCGGGAACGGACGCGTCGTCTGGAATTAGTGGCGACACTAAGCGAGCGCCTTAGCACGATTCTTAGTCAAGATGAACTTTTAATTGAACTAGTGACCCAACTCCAAGAAAATTTAGGCTATTACCATGCCCATGTTTATCTGCTTGATGATGGTGGTGATCATCTGGTATTTGCCGCTGGAAGTGGAGAATCGGGACGAACCGTGCTGATCAACACCTATACTATTCCTCTAGCCGACCCCACTAGCTCTGTGTCACAAGTAGCTCGTACTCACGAACTGATGATTATTGACGATATGCGACAACGTCCTCATTGGCAACCCAACCCACTTTTCCCCGATAGTAGCTCTAAAATTGCGGTGCCGATTATTGCCACTCTTAATCTATCTCATCAGCGCAAAACAATCGGTGTTCTGGTCGTTCACCAAAACACGGTTAGTGGTTTAGATGCGAGTGATGCCGATTTGTTGCGTTCCCTAGCCAGCCATGTGGCAACTGATTTAACCAATGTTCGTTTGTTTGAAACCACACAAGCTAATCTTTCTAAAACAGAAAATCAATACCATATCAGTCGTCGAGTAATGTCAACAACTAATTTGTCGGAAGTGTTAGAGGCAATTGTTGAAAGTTTGGATTTACCCGTTATTGTTCGAGCTATCTTGTTGATGAGTGAATATAACGACAAAGGCGAGGTTAAGGCCATGCTCTTACAAGCCAGTTGGTACAGTGGACAAGGAACCGCACCTCGCCCGTTAGGTACTCGATATGACTGGCCTAGGGATACAGTGATTACCATGTCGTTAACGACGGCTCCACTTTATTTTGATGATATTCAGAACGATACCCGAGTCAGTGAAGGAGCCATTATTGGGGCACGAGAGCGTAATATTGGAGCCATGATCATTTTGCCATTAGTACGACATGGGCAACAGAACGCAGTTTGTATGTTGATTGGGGAACAACCATACTCGTTTACTGGTAAAGAACTTCGTCCTTATTTTTCATTGGTTGGGCAACTATCGGTCTCTGTCGAGAATCACTATCTGTTGGAACAAACTCAACAGCGAGCCGCCGAACTAGTTGTCGCCAAAGAGACGCTCACCAAACTTAATGCTGATAAAGATAAGTTCTTCTCAATTGTGGCTCATGACTTAAAAGGGCCATTTATGCCAGTGTTAGGCAATGCTGAACTACTGGTCGATCTGGCTGGAGAGCTATCACCAAATGAGTTAAAGACTATAAGCCAGTCGATTTATCGCTCCGCCAAAAACACTCTCAACCTGCTAGAGAATCTGCTCCAATGGTCACGAATGCAGATGGGGCACATGGAGTATCAACCTGAGCCGATACTATTACGGGACGTTGTTCAACAAACAATGGAAGTACTATATATAACCGCAGAAGCCAAACAAATTACCTTAGAAAGTACTGTTCCCGAAACATTGATGGTTTGTGCTGATGTCTACATGATTGATACCGTTATTCGGAATTTGGTCAATAACGCCTTAAAATTTACCCCTGCCGAGGGACAGGTAACGATTTATAGTCAAGAGCAAGAATTTCTAAATGCTGATCAAATTGGCTATACGGAGGTTATCATTAAGGATACAGGTGTTGGTATTAGCTCCGAAGCTATTGATAAACTGTTTAAGATTAATGTCCATCATAGCACCGAAGGAACTGCTAACGAAAGAGGAACTGGTTTGGGCTTGATTCTGTGCAAAGAGATGGTCGAAATAAACGGTGGCGAAATTTGGGTGGATAGCGTGTTAGGAGAGGGTACATCTGTTAAATTTACGGTACCTATTGTTAAAGAATCAATCAATCAATCAAACCCAATTTGGAGATAAATTATACCTCAAAATAATTACGAGATTTGAAACCACTATGACTAACGATTTCGGTACGATTTTAATCGTCGATGACAACCCCCTCAATTTAGATCTATTACTATCATATTTAGGCCAAATTGGCTACGATCTGCTGGTGGCTAATAATGGCGCAACTGCCTTAAGTCAGTTGCAATATATTAAACCTGATCTGATTCTTTTGGATGTCATGATGCCTGATATAGATGGTTTTGTGGTTTGTCAGCGAATTAAAGAGAATCCAGCCTTACAAAATATCCCGATTATTTTTATGACAGGTATGTCTGATACATCTATTAAGGTAAAGGTTTTTGAGTATGGTGCGGTGGATTATATTACTAAACCGTTTCATAATCAGGAGTTGTTGGCTCGAATAAAACCCCACCTAACCATTAAATCGTTACGATCTTGTTTGCAAGGCAAAAATCACGAACTTGAACAGAGGGTTTCTGTTCAAGTTCAGATGCGTAAAGAGCGAGACTATTTTATCGACCAGTTACGAATTACGGCTGATATTTCGACGGAACTGGTTTCAATTCTTGATGTTAACTCCTTACTCGATAAACTGATTGTGTTAGTGCAACGGCGATTTGATCTCTATCATGTCCACATCTATTTGTTAAATGAAGATGATTTATTGATGGAGGTAGGAGTTGGTCAGATTGGGCGTGAACTGAAAGCACGTCAGCATCATATTCCGATAGATCACGCCAATAGCCTTGTGGCAAAAGCGGCTCGAAGTCAGACTATCGTAGTCATTGGGGATGTTACCCAAGAAGTTGATTTTTTACCAAATGATTTTTTACCAGAAACCATGTCTGAAGTCGCTATCCCTCTCATTAGTAGCAATAAACTAATGGGGGTATTGGATATGCAGGACAGTCAACCCCATCGCTTTACCCAAGCAGATATCGATGCGTTTACTATTATGGCTAGTCAAATCTCGGCGGTATTGCAAAATGCTCGTCTTTTTGCGGAACATACACAGACCTCGTTAGCTCTGCGGGCAAGTGAGGAACGGTACGCCTTAGCCGCTCAAGGAACTAACGATGGTTTGTGGGATTGGAACTTAAAAGAGAACCAGATATATTTTTCGCTCCGTTGGAAATTAATTTTGGGATATGATGATCATGAAATCCAACCTCAACTTGCTGAGTGGTTCGAGCGAGTTCACCCAGAAGATTTACAAACATTTTCTCAATATCTAAAACAACATTTAGACGGAAACTATGCGCTGTTACAGACTGAATATCGTATCAGGCATCGGGATGGTGGCTATCGTTGGGTATTATGTCGGGGAGTAGTGGTACGAGACGAGATGGGTGAGCCGTATCGTTTTGTTGGCTCACAAGGTGACATTACAGATCGTAAACAGGCCGAAGAACGCTTACGCCGAGATGCCTTGTACGACAAATTGACTGACTTGCCGAATAGAGCTTTGTTTATGGAGCGATTAGAGGGTTTGTTTCAACAACCTCAACCCTTATCTCAAAAAATAGCTGTTTTATTTCTTGACCTCAATAGATTTAAGCTAGTTAACGACAGTTTGGGGCATCAGGCTGGAGATAACCTGTTAATTACTGTTGCTCGTCGCTTAGAAAAAGCCGCGCGATCTCAAGACCTAGTTGCTCGTTTGGCTGGCGATGAATTTACAATTCTCCTACAGGGGTTTGAAGATACGGCTGAGATCGAACAACTTATTAATCGTATAAAAGCAGAGATAGCCCTGCCTATTGACTTCAATGGTCAGACTATATTTGTTACGATTAGTATTGGAGTAGCTCATAATATAGCCGATTATGACTCAGCTGAAGCGTTTCTTAATCAAGCTGATATTGCCATGTATGCAGATAAAAATAATAATCATCGGCGACAAAGTGATACTTATGCTGTTCCGAGTCGTACGCAAGCTGTTGCCCGTTTACAGCTAGAATCGGATTTGTGGCAGGCACTTGACCGTAATCAGTTTGAAATTCATTATCAACCAATTGTATCGTTATTAAGTGGAATGATTACTGGTGTAGAGGCACTTTTACGCTGGAACCATCCTCAACTAGGGCTTCTCTTGCCTGATAAATTTATCTCCATCGCTGAGGAAACTGGTTTAATTGTCTCAATTGGAACATGGTTAATTGATAAAGCCGTTCGGCAACTCAGTTGGTGGCATCAAGCAGGGCATACCCATCTTCGTTTAGCCATGAACATCTCAGCCATCCAGTTTCAGCAATATAACTTGCTTATTTTGTTACAAACCGTGTTAGCTGAAACCGCCGTTTTACCAACAACTATAGAGTTGGAGATTACCGAAACAGTCGCCTTAAAAGATAACTATATGGTACTGGAAACTCTAAAGAAAGTTAGAGAATTAGGGATTCGGGTTGCGGTGGATGATTTTGGCCTCGGCTCATCGTTAGAGCATCTAAAGCTGTTACCTTTAGACAGCCTAAAGATTGACCAAACATTTGTTCGCGGTGTGACTAAAGAGGGGTACGATGCCGCTATCATTACTGCTATTATCAGCATGGCTCATAGTTTGAACCTAAATGTTATTGCCGAAGGTGTTGAAACAGAGTTCCAATTGGCCTTCCTACAGCGTCAACAATGTAATGAAATTCAAGGCTATTTGTGTAGCCCAGCCTTATTAGCAACCGATTTGTCAGATAAACTTAATAGTTCCGCCCCATGTTTTACACTTGAACCTTTGTCAAAAGAACTTAGGATACTTATTCACGCGGCAACGACTAAAGAACGTAAAATGGCCTATGCCTTGGTAAATAAGCAGTTAGTTGTAATTACCTATAACCGCGATATTGAACGCTGGGCTGATGGTTATCAGCATGGGCAGAGTTTGGTTGGTCACGACCTAGTAAATGTTTTTCCTGAGATTATAGGTCTTGAGGAGCGCATACATGGCATGTTCTTTTCCTCTCGTAGTGGACTAACTATTCCTAAAATTTATCGTCCCTCACCCGACGGTATTGGTTACTACTTTGATTTGTTGATTGAGCCATTTTTGACCGTTGGACCTAACTTATTGATCGTGACGATTGATGTCACCCATCAAGCGCGTTTAGAGCTACAACTGAGGCAAGAACGTAACGAATTACGCCTTAAGCTGAGAGATTTAGAGATGCAAGGAACTTGAGCATGGGTAGGTGGAAGAAATAAAACATCCCAATTGAGGAGTCAGCACCCGTGGTGCGACGCGTGCCTACTCCGCGGGACAATTATTTTTTTCCACGTCCCTTACCATCTTTTTGCTGACAAAGTTGTGAATTTAGCAAAAGACTATAAACTAAAAGAGATACGTTATTTTTTGGAATAATATCGTTAGCCTATTATTGCCGAACAAATTCGATTGAACGGATAGCCAAACTGACAAACCGTGAAGGTAGGGCTAATGTAATCTTGACATTAGCTTTTAACTCCATTATGATGCTTGTGTTGTTGACACAAAACCGTTGCTCAATAAATGGCAGGGTTTGGCTAAAATTTGATCGCCTCAAGATAAATTGATTGCTGATTTCTTAGATTCCTAATTTGGAGGAGAAAATATATTGACAGAAAGAACAGTTTTAATTATTGACGATAACCCAACAAATTTAGGTGTTGTAGCTGATTACCTAGAAGATTTTGAGTTTGAAATTTTAACTGCTTTAGACGGTCGAGACGGGTTAGCCAAAGCGCGGTCAATTAATCCTGAAGTAATTCTACTTGATGTGATGATGCCCGGTATCGACGGTTTTGAAACTTGCCGACAACTCAAACTTGATGAGACCACCAAAGACATCCCCGTTATTTTTATGACGGCCTTAGCAAAAGAAGAGGATAAAATTAGAGGGTTTGAAGTTGGAGCGGCGGACTATATTACCAAACCGATTCATCAACAAGAAGTTTTAATTCGTTTACGAACCCATCTGCACCTTGAAGACCAACGACTAGCTATTAAGCAAGCTGAGAAGCTGTTACAACAATTACTCGAAAATGTTGAGGAAACCAAAACGCGCGCTTCGACTGAATTGGCGCAACAATTAGAGACAAGCCAGAAAATAATCAGCCAAACACTGGAATTGTTTGCTGAAGTTCATAAATCATAGACATTTTATCCATACATCGAGGATGATGAAAGATGTTACAAAGTTGGGTTATTATAACCGTATCACTTGTTTATATTGGTACACTATTTGCTATTGCCTATTATGGTGATAAACGGGCTGATTCTGGCCGAAGTTTAATTAACAATCCCTATATCTACGCTCTCTCATTGGCTGTCTACTGTACCGCATGGACATTTTATGGCAGTGTGGGGCGAGCCGCATCCGCAGGAATTGGCTTTTTACCGATTTATTTAGGCCCAACATTACTAATTATAGGGTGGTGGTTTGTGTTACGGAAAATTATCCGAATTAGTAAACACAATCATATCACCTCAATTGCCGACTTTATCGCTTCTCGGTATGGCAAAAATGCTAAATTGGGAGGGTTGGTTGCGTTTGTTGCGGTATGGGGAATCATTCCTTATATCGGTCTTCAGCTTAAGGCTGTCTCTACTAGTTATACTATCCTTCAAAATTACCCCTCGATTGAAATGCCAACAAGTGTCCACTTAATTCCCATCCTCGGGGATACCGCATTTTATGTCACAATTTTATTAGCCATATTTACAATTTTATTCGGAACACGCCATTTGGATGCTACGGAGCATCATGAAGGTTTAGTCGTTGCTATAGCCTTTGAGTCGGTTATCAAGTTGGTTGCGTTTATGGGAGCGGGTCTCTTTGTTACCTATTTTGTTCATGACGGCTTTGGTGATTTATTCAGTAAAGTAGCTAGTAATCCAGACCTAACTGACCTTTTTACGATGCAAAGTAATTATAATGATTGGGTTGGACTAATGTTTCTTTCAGCTATGGCTGTTGTCTGTTTACCTCGCCAATTTCAGATGGGTGTAATCGAAAACGTCAATGAAAAATACCTTAATAAGGCGATGTGGCTGTTCCCACTTTATCTACTCATCATCAACATCTTTGTGTTACCAATTGCATTTGGGGGGCGTTTAATGTTTCCCAACGGCGACGTACTAGCCGATACCTTTGTGTTAGCAATTCCTATGGCCCATCACCAGCAATCTTTGGCCTTGTTAGTGTTTATTGGTGGACTATCTGCCGCAACAAGCATGGTAGTTGTAGCGACAGTGACACTTAGCACTATGGTCTCTAACGATTTGGTGATGCCGGTTTTGCTTCGTGTACCTGTTTTTGGTATTGCCCAACGAGGCGACCTAACTAACCTCTTGCTCAACATTCGACGGGGCGCGATTGTTATAATTTTACTCCTGAGTTATAGTTACATTCGGATGATTGGTGATTCGCGAGAATTAGTCTCAATTGGACTTATCTCCTTTTCTGCCGTGGCTCAGTTTGCCCCACTTATATTTGGGGGTATCTATTGGAAACAGGGTAATCGACTTGGAGCCTTGATAGGTTTATCAAGTGGATTTTTGGTATGGAGCTATACACTAGGACTACCATCTCTCGTTGGTTCTGGACTTTTCTCCCATAATTTTATCGAGCAAGGCCCGTGGGGGATTACATTCCTCAAACCTTATGCTCTGTTTGGTTTGGATGGTATAAATCCTATCACCCATGCCTTAATTTGGAGTATGATGGTTAATATCGGGGCTTATGTTATTGTCTCATTAGTGTGGGAACCTCGAAATTTGATTGACCATAAACAGGCACTTTTATTTGTTGATGTGTTTGATGAAACAGGTGAACAGGCTGACATCTCAGTTTGGCGAGGTAAGGTCAGTGTTGCGACTCTACATGAACTGTTAGAGCGATTTTTAGGAACTAGTCGAGCCGGTGAACTACTGACTAAATATGCAAATTGGCATAGTGTAGATTGGATCGAAATAGCCGAAGCTGACCCGCAGTTGATAGATTATGTCGAGCGCCGTTTGGCCGGAGTTATCGGCGCGGCTTCCGCTCAAGTTGTAGTTGCTTCGACCATAAAAGAGAAGCCACTAAGCGCCCAAGAGGTCATGAGTATTCTTGACGAAACATCTACCAACTACCGGCTCTTATCAGAACAGTTACAGACCTATTCTCAAGAGTTAGAGCAGAAGAATGAGGCTCTTGAGCGCATGGATAAACTTAAGGATGATTTTTTAGCAAACACATCTCATGAATTAAGAACACCACTTAACGGTATTATTGGTCTCACTGAATCGATGATTGACGGAGCAACAGGTGAGCTAACGCACGAGCAACAAAAAACCTTATCCATGGTTGTGTCAGGTGGGCATCGGTTAACGAACCTGATTAACGATATCTTAGACTTTTCTAAACTTAAGCATGACGCGCTAACCCTGCAACTTAGACCCATTCGACTACGAACATTGGTAGATGTAGTACTGACTCTATCCATGCCATTGGTTGGTTCAAAATCGATTAAACTGGTTAACTCTATAAGTTCCGATACTCCGGCTGTTTATGGTGATGAAAATAGAATTCAGCAGGTTTTTTATAATTTAATAGGAAATGCTATTAAATTTACTGCATCAGGTAAGGTTGAGGTTTCAGCTAACATCATTCCTCCTGAGGGTGAAACCGAAAAAAAGAACGGGGAGATCGAGATTCGGATCACTGATACGGGTATTGGAATTAGTGCTGAAAAACAGGAAACTATATTTAAAGCATTTGAACAAGCTGATGGCTTCATTGCCAGAGAGTATGGTGGTACTGGATTAGGTTTGACTGTCACCGAACAACTAGTGGCCTTACATGGCGGAACGATGCAGGTTGAGTCAACGCCGGGGGAAGGATCAATGTTTAGTTTTACCCTCACGATTGCCTCGGCAGAAGATCAGACCGTTACTGATGATGATGAGTTATCTTTTGCCAATAGGTCAATTGTTACGGTTTCTATTATTGAAGATGATGATGTCTCTGCTGTTACCCCCGCTCAACCAGTTGACGAGAAGGCATTTAGGGTGCTGGTTGTTGATGATGAACCAGTTAATTTACAGGTTCTAGTCAATCAACTTACCCTACAGAACTATCAAGTTGTTGAGGCTCACAACGGTTTTGAGGCTCTTGAGCTTATAGAAAGCGAAGCCCCATTTGATTTGATTGTGCTTGATGTCATGATGCCTCGTATGTCGGGCTATGAGGTTTGTCGAGAGATCCGTCGCGAATACCCTGCGGCAGAGTTACCTGTTATTTTGTTGACTGCCAAAAATCGAGCTACTGATTTAATCGCCGGTTTTGATGCTGGAGCGAACGATTACCTGACTAAACCATTTTCAAGTGCAGAACTGCTTGTTCGAGTAAAAACCCATGTTCAACTAACAACCTTGTATCATAATCTGCAAAAACATCAACACCAACTTGAAGAATTGGTTGCGGCTCGTACACTTCGTTTGGAGATTGTGGCCGCGTTAAGTGAACATCTGAACGCGATTCTTGATTTTGATAAACTATTGAGTGAGGTAGTGACAAAAGTACAAGAAAGCTTTGGTTACTATCATGCTCATATTTATCGGCTTAACCAAGAAGAAGAGCAGTTAGTTTTAGCCGAAGGAACAGGACAAGCTGGTCTACAAATGAAGGCTGATGAGCATCAAATCCCGCTTAATTCAGAATCTGGATTGGTGGCTCAAGCGGCCCGAACGGGTCAAATCGCTTGGTCGAGTGATGTTCAACAGGATGAAAACTGGTTGGCTAACCCCCTATTACCAGAAACTCGTTCTGAGATGGCAGTACCAATCATTACTGAAGGGCAGGTGGTTGGGGTACTTGACGTGCAACAAGATAAAATTGCTGGTTTAGATGATGGAGATGCCAACCTTTTGCGTTCTTTAGCTAGTCAAATTGGTGTTGCTATCAAAAATGCCCAACTGTATGGCTTTGCCCAACAAGCTAACGAAGAACTCCATAGACTTAATACCGACAAAGATAAATTCTTTTCGATTGTGGCTCATGATTTGCGTGGCCCGTTTGGCCCAGTGCGAGGATTGGCTCAGTTACTTTATGAAATGCACGACGATTTTGGCCCGGAGGAGATTAAAGAGACTTGTTTGGGGATTTATCGCTCTGCCGAGAATGTATATCATCTATTAGAAAACCTGCTCGAATGGTCTCGGCTTCAAGGTGGACGCATGGACTATCAACCCGATTCGGTTGATTTGCAAGCTGTGATTAAACAAATAATCGACTTGTTACAAGACACAGCTGATACTAAAGAAATTACCCTACACGATAAAGTTGTAGAACCGATTTGGGTAGTTGCTGACAGGTACATGCTCAATACCATACTTCGTAATTTAGCCTCAAATGCTCTTAAATTTACACCCGAAAACGGTCATGTGACCATCTCTGCAAAAGTTGACCAAACATGGGGAACATCGTCTAAATTGGCTCCCTATGTACAGATTTTAGTAAGTGATACAGGAGTGGGGATTAACGAGGATGATATAGAAAAATTATTTCAACTCGGTAAAACTCATACCACTATTGGTACTGCAAACGAAAAAGGAACAGGTTTAGGTTTGGTAATGTGTGCCGAAATGGTCGAAAAACATGGCGGGCAAATTTGGATAGAAAGTGTTGTCGATCAAGGAACTACATTTATTTTCACCATGCCACTTGATGAGACTCAACTAATCCCCACGTTTTCTGATGAGCCAATAAAAAATATACCCTCTGATATGAATCTCACAACATCGGTAGTAATTGAGGAAAAATTTATCATACCCTCTAACGATGAGTTGAAAATCTTGTTAGATTTGGCTCTTATGGGTGATATGCGTGGTGTTCAAGAAAAAGCAGTCTATTTTCAATCATTAGATGAGTGCTACACTCCATTTTCTGATAAACTACGCGAGCTGGCTCAAGGCTTTGAGGATGAGAAGCTTATAGAATTGGTTGAACAACATTTGATTTGAAATTTCAATAAGCTGATATTGTGTGTAAATATTCAGTGAACTCGCCAGAAGGAACGGTCAGAAACCCGATTTCTCAAAGAAATCGGGTTTCTAAGTAACTTTCATTTCTAAGTTGTCACTTTTCTCGGAGTGCAAGAATTCCATTCTTGCTGTCAAAATACAATTTTGACACTCCTGTTTTTAACAAGTTAGTTCTGAAAACTACTTAGGAACGGGATTTTAATAACTTGCGCGTTTACATGAGGAGTTAGGCACATGTCGTGCCGGATAAGGCCGCACCACAGGTGCTAACTCCTCAACATGCACAAGTTAATTAATTCTCAATCCTTAGGGCGGTTTTACTAAACTTTTACTATATGTGTACTGTTCAGCTTGATGTTGAAAAGGTTGATGTCACCCAGAGTGTTGTTTGCGAAGGATTTTTAATTTTAGTTGTGCAAAAACACTACAGCGGATACTTAACTTTGCAACATATATATATCTGTCAAAAACATCCGTTTGATTTTAGAAATTATAAGACGATATGCACACAAATATATATAAACGACTAATTGTAACCTATATAGGATTTGCTGTAATACCAATATTATTGCTTATAATCATGGCTTTTTGGCTTGATTTTATAGCTGTAATAGCTATTACCATTGTCACTTTACTAGGAGTAGCTCTTGCCACAATCTGGGCGATTCAAGTTGTGCAGAGCCTCGTTATTCCTGTTGATACCTTGACTGAGGCGGCTCAACTCATTGTAGACGATGCATTACTCGAACAGCCACTTTTAGAAACTGATGATCAGTTTGGTTTAATTGCCAAAGCATTAAATATTCTTATGGCTCGCCTCCACACTACGACGGAAACCATAGAAGATCAAGTCCGCGAGCGTACCAAAGCCCTAGAAACTGGAGTGGCTATTAGTCGGCAAATCACTGCGATTCTTGATGTTGATAAGCTCCTTTTTTATGTGGTTAACCGAATTCAGACCGATTTTATGCTTTACCATACCCATATTTATCTGTTAGAGGACGATAAAAAAACATTGAGTATGGTTCAAAATTCTGTTGAAGCATGGTGCCCATTAAAAAAAGCAGGTGACTATATTACTGTTGGTCAGGGCATCATTGGTATTGCCGCTCAAGAGCAAAAACAGTTTTTATGTAATGACACTCAACAGCTTAATGGATTTGAGCCTCATCCTCTTATGCCCGATACGCGAACAAAACTGGTCATTCCATTGTTAAAAGCAGACCAACTACTAGGAGTAATTGATATTCAGGCTCGAGAAATTAATCGGTTTTCAAATGATGATGTCTCACTTATGCAATCAATTTCTGACCAAATCGCGGTGGCTATTGATAATTTAAGATTGTTGGCTCAAACTCAAACTGCATTGAAAGAGGTAGAATACTTAAATCGGCAACTGACAAATGAAAATTGGCAACAGTTTTCAGATGAGGAAACGATTCCAGCCTATCGTTTTGTCCAAGGTGATATAGTCCAAACTGAACCTGAAGCATTAGAGACTTGGACACCGTTATTGCAACAATCTATTGCCCAAAGAGGTGTAGTACAACACAAAAAACTAATCGACTATAACGACACCGATTCGACAATTACAGTACCTCTTATTTTACGGGGTGCAGTGATTGGAGCGATGGGCATTAAGCGAAAAAAATCACCGAATTGGGCTAATGAGGAGTTGGCCGCGGTCGAGGCAGTAACGAATCAAATTAGCTTGGCGTTAGAAAATTCTCGCCTATCAACCGAACAAGAGAAAACTATTGTTAAATTACAAGAGCTTGATCGCTTAAAGTCAGAATTTTTAACTAGCATGAGCCATGAACTCCGCACCCCACTTAACGCTATACTTGGCTTTGCCGATATTTTATTGCAAGGTATTGATGGCGAACTGACCGAATATGCTCAAAATGATATCCAACTTATCTATAATAGTGGACAACACCTTTTAACCCTTATCAATGATATTCTCGATATTTCAAAAATTGAGGCTGGTATGATGGAAATTGTACCCGAAATTGTTGAAGTGATACCATTAATCAACGAGGTAGTTGCCGCTTCTGGTTCTCTTGTTAGAGATAAAGCTGTTAAGATTGTTAAGGACGTTCCAGACAAAGTGCCAAATATCTATGCCGACAACATCAGATTTAAGCAAATTTTGCTAAATTTGGTCAGTAATGCCTCAAAATTTACTTCAAAAGGGTCGATTACAGTGCAAGTTCGCGTACCAGATTCTGAGGCGATGCGTTTTACGATTATTGATACAGGGATAGGGATTCCGAAGGATAAGCAGATTGCTATTTTTGAGCGATTTAAGCAGGCTGATATGACCACTACCAAAGAGTTTGGGGGTACCGGATTAGGTTTAGCGATATGCAGACAACTCGTAGAGATGCACGGAGGTGAAATAGGGCTACACAGTGAGGTTGGGGTCGGCTCTCAGTTTTATTTTACGATTCCTATAGCGCAGAGTATAAGACCGAATAATTGATATTTTTGGCAGTAGGTGTTAAAATATTAAATATGGAGTTAATTCTTTGCCACCTCTAATAATCCATGTAAGATACCACATTTGATGTGTAACATTAACATCTAATTGATCAAAAATTCTAAGGACTGAGGTCATGAAAACCTATAAATCCTACTTAACCTTTGTTAACTGCTTAGAGTGTAATCAACGAATAGATTTTTATCCGGGGCTGTACGGCTGTCCACATTGTGGCAGTCCTTGGCTAGATGCTCAGTATGACTATGAAACAGTTGCCAAACTTTGGCAAAATGGCGTTGATCAACGATTAACCTCATTGTGGAAATATTCTGAACTGTTACCTATCCAGAACGCCGAAAAAATTGTCTCTATGGGAGAAGGGCAATCTCCCTTAGTCAGAGCCGAAAAGATTCAGCGTCGCCTAAAGCATCCGAATATTTTTTTGAAAGATGAGCGTCAGTCTCCTACCAGTTCTTTTAAAGATCGCCAAGCCGCAGTGGCAGTCAGTGCAATGAAAGAAGCTGGTATTCGAGAGTGTGTTTTAGCCTCTACAGGGAACGCCGCCGTGGCTTATGCCTCATATTGTGCTAGAGCCAGTATAAAACTGTGGATTTTCCTGACTAGTTTGGTTCCTGCCGCAAAAATGAGAGAGGCCGCTTTATATGGAGCTGAGGTCATAAAAGTAACTGGTACCTATGATCAAGCTAAAAAAATCGCCTCTGATTTTGCCTCCCGTAAAGGGATACATTTTGATAAGGGAGCTAAGGCCATTCCCGGCAAAGAAAGCATGAAAACAATCGCTTTTGAAATTGCCGAAGAATTAGCCATCCAACAAGGTGGTAATCTTCCTTGGCAAGCACCGGATTGGTTTATTCAAGCGGTGAGTGGTGGAATCGGGCCGATTGGGGCACTGAAAGGATTTGAAGAGCTTTATAACATGGGGCTTACAGACCGTATCCCCAAAATAGGAGTTGTTCAAGTTCATGGTTGTTCTCCAATGGTACAGGCATTTGTTGCTGGTGAACCAACCGCAAAGCCTGTAATTCCAGAAACACGAATCACTGTATTATCAACCGGCGCACCCGGTTTTGGATACGAAATTTTGTATAAAGCCAACCAAACTTATGGCGGTTATATGCTTTCAGTTAGTGATGATGAGGCATTTGACTCGATGCGGCATTTGGCTAGAACTGAGGGTTATTCGGTTGAACCTGCAACAGCGGTTGCGTTTGCAGGTTTGGACAAAATAATTCAACAAGGTGTTGTTGACCCCAATGAACTCGTGATCGTTAATTGTTCTGGGCATACCTTCCCCGTCGAAAAGCATATCATGGAGGAGGATGTTCTGGATGTTCGTATTTCAGGGGCGCAAACAAAAGCAGATCCAGGGGTTCCGATTGATGGCCTTGGTGAAGCCTTGAAACGATTAGATGAACAGGTCACAACGATTGTTGTGGTAGACGATAATGCGATGGATCGTCGGTTGGTGAGACGACTACTGCAAGCCAAAAAACCATATCGAGTATTTGAGGCAGAAAGTGCTATGGAAGGCTTGCAGATGATCCGAGAGCGTTTACCCGATTTAATCGTTAGTGATTTAAATATGCCGGGTATGGATGGGTTTGCGCTTTTGGAAGAGCTTAAAAAAGACCCACAAACAGCGCATATTCCTGTTATAGTTGTTTCGGCCAAAGATTTAACTATAGAGGATAAAAATCGTCTAGCAGGACAAACATCCTCCATTTGGTTAAAAGGTGCTTTTTCTACCAAGGATTTAGTTGAACATGTTGTGGGTACCTTATCACATATTGAGCAATCTCAAGATGATGAAAAAACTGTTGTACCGGCCTCGTCTACAAAACCAACGATTAAAGTCGATAAGGTACCATCTGAGCCTGAACCTGTGGCAGATAGCGCGGTAAAGCGTGTTGTTTTGATCGATGATAATCCTAATGATGCTCGCCTTATCAGCCGTTTGTTACAGACAAAATATCCACTTGATATTAAACAAGTTCAGTTTGGTCGGGATGCGTTGGCCATAATCCGTCAGGAAAAACCTCACCTTATTGTTTTGGATTTAGTTATCCCAGACATGAGTGGGTTTGATGTGCTAACGGAATTGAGAAATGACGAAACGCTTGATTCGATCCCTGTAGTAGTTGTAACTTCTAAAGATTTATCAGATGAAGAAAAAGAGTTATTAGCCGCAAACCAGGTTTTCTCAATGTGGCAAAAAGGAAAAATAGATCGCCAAAAGTTAGTCGCAGATGTTGAAGCTCAGTTGACGTGATTCTGTAAATTTATTAGTTCGCCAGAAAAATCTGATTCTACCTTCTTTGAAGAATTTTGGGCTTCATAAAAGGTTAGGATATAATCAAAGTTTATCTGGGTCTTTATAAGCAATTGTATGTATTAAGGTAATAGGATAATAGTGTTAAACCCTTGCTTGATATGAACAAATTGCTATACTTTACACTAATGTAAAATGTGTACTCCAAATGGTTTTAACTGAAAACCTAACTTGAAAATATTTCTAATAGGGAGTAGGGTTTATAATGTTGATTTTGTATGTTGAAGATAATTTTGAAAACAAACTATTTGTTCGTCGTGTTATTGAGTCGATGGGGCATGAGATGATTGAAGCTGAAAATGGCCCCGATAGCCTGACACTCGCCGCTCAACGACCACCAGATTTGATATTCATGGATATCAATATTCCGGGCATGGATGGATTGCAAACAACTATTGAGCTAAAAAAGAACGACGACCTAAAGCATATTCCGGTTATTGCTTTAACCGCGAATGCTATGAAAGGTGACCGAGAACGTTGTTTGAATGCAGGCTGTAATGGTTACATGCAAAAACCTGTTGGTGTTTCCGACTTGCGTCGTGAGATACAACGCCATGCTAACGCATCGTAATAACTGACTTATCAGTCTATTTATAACGGATAGATATTGAGAGATGCCGAATCGGAATGATAATTCGGTGCTATTTGTCTACCTGTAAAAACATAGTCAAAGTTTTTAAGGTGTATACAATCTTGGTGTTTTTTATTAGATATCAGTGCAATATGGGTTTTTGTTGCTGTTATTTTATTGAATAGACCTAAAATATAAGGTAGTGTTGACGTGTTGACTGATAGCCTTGGGCTAAAGCCACAAGGCTAAAAACTCAAGACCGCTAAAAGCGACCTAAATAGCTGGCTTTAGCCTGCTTTAGCCTGCTTTAGCTATCAGCATCGGGATTTATTCCGATGTGTCATCAGTCAAGATAACAATATTACCAAATATAATATCAATAAAGAAAGCCGAAGATAACTTCTTCGGCTTTCTTTTTCTAAAAGTTGGTAACATTTTTCCAATAATAAGGTTATGTTATGAAAAAACTATTGCCTTAATAACTATTAGATGATATACTGACTGTCATAGTAACTTTTTATAGCATACGGAGACTATATTGATAAGGTTTGTATTTATTATAATAAGTTTTGGAATGGGCATTAATTAGCCTGTGCATGTACTCGCTGATTGAAATCAGCATCTTAAACGGAAAACCTGCTTTAAGCAGGTTTCTCGTGTCGTAAATATTCAGCGAACTCGCCAGAATAAGCGTCAGAAACCCGATTTCTCAAAGAAATCGGGTTTCTAGGGCGGTATTACTGAACTTTTACCTCGTGTCAGCATAAGAATTCATTCTTATGTGAAAACGTGCAACTTATTTAATCCCGATTCCTTTGAAACTATGGAGATCATAATGAAAAATTTTTTTAACAAAAAACACTTAGCTCGGCAAGAAGGTCAGGGATTGGTTGAATACGCGTTACTTTTAGTACTCGTATCCATTGTAGTAATCGGCATATTGCTGGTTTTAGGCCCTCAGATAAGAGGGGTTTTTGAGGTGTTAGCTTGGAATTTAGGACATAGAGATCCGTTTTCAGGTGATGTGGATGTAACGGGTACCATATCTGTAACTGCTCAGGGTACAGGAGGATTACCCGGAGGTGGTTGTGCGAACAGAAGTGATATTAAGGCAATCGCTACCTTTAGTGTGACGGGTGCAGACGGCCCCGTTAGAGGAATCGTTAAATTCCAGCATCTTGGCGGTGGTAATTCAACATCTGCGAGCGGAGAAAGCCCGTTAGAAAAAAGTGGCTTGGGAACGGGGGGAAATAAGACGATTAAAGCTTGCCTTCAGGGTGTTGTTGGCTATAATTTAGCAAATTCTCCCGTTTGTGCTGAAACTACGGCCTCCTGTTAGCGGAACAGGATAAAAAAACCTCAAATTTTTTGTACTTACTTTAAAAGGGAAAATATTACAAGATGACTGAACGAATAGGATTTGTGGGATTGGGGATTATGGGGCAAGGCATGGCTCATAATCTTTTGAAAGCAGGTTTCCCATTAATTGTCTGGAACCGTACTGCCAGTAAAGCTGAATCTTTGATTAAGGCGGGCGTGCAAGTGGCTGAAACACCAGCCCAAGTGGCCGCCCAAAGTGATATAATTGTAGTCTGTGTCAGTGATACACCTGATGTAGAGGCTGTATTATTTGGAGACAACGGTCTCTACGAGACGCTTCGCTCTGGTAGTTTGGTGATTGATTGTAGCACTATTAGCCCTGTTGCCACCAAAGAGTTTGCCCATAAATTGACTGAAAAGCAGGCCACCATGCTCGATGCTCCGATTAGTGGAGGCAGTGAAGGCGCGGCCAATGGAACACTCTCCATTATGGTTGGCGGAGCCTCCGCAGATGTTGAACGAGCCATGCCTGTTTTTGAGGCGATGGGCAAAACGATTACTCATGTCGGTGACTGTGGGGCGGGACAAACCGTCAAACTGGTTAACCAGATTCTGGTTGTCAACAACATGCTTGGTGTGGCCGAGGCGTTACTGTTTGCTCAAGCGGGTGGGGTTAATTTAGAGAAAGCTCTGCAAGCCGTTGAAGCTGGTGCTGCAGGCAGTTGGATGTTGAGTAATCGTGCCCCACAAGTCGTAGATCGTGACTGGCGACCCGGCTTTACCATCGACCTGCAACAGAAAGATTTACGACTAGTGCTAGAAGCCGCTGATAAATTTGGCACGCCCATACCATCGACAAGCCTGATTTTTCAACTTTACCGCACCCTGCAAAAACAGGGGTTAGGTGGAGACGGTAATCATGCTTTAGTCAAAGCTTTGGAGCATGTGGCAGGTTTTGCAATCAACGAATAGTTGATAGTATAATCTTAAAACGTTATTTCAAACTCGGTTTCTATACAGAAACCGAGTTTTTATTTATGGTGAATTGTTTATGAGAGTTTTAATTATTAATTATGAGTTCCCCCCAATTGGCGCTGGCGGAGGGAAAGCCAGCCAAAAAATCGCCGCCTCATTGGTCGAGATGGGGCACACAGTACGGGTTGTGACTAGTCGTCCGACCCAACTATATAGCCTATTTGGTAACATCTCACTTGTGTTAGGTATCTTTTTTTGGATATATCTTACCTATATTTGGATGTTTCTGGATAAAGACCTAAGTGATCATGGTTTTACCCTTTTAGGCACATTGTTACTGTTGACTGGGTTTATTTTGCGAAATACTGGCCTAACATGGGAGTTGA
Source organism: Anaerolineales bacterium HSG25 (assembly GCA_030377865.1). Classification (GTDB taxonomy): domain Bacteria; phylum Chloroflexota; class Anaerolineae; order 4572-78; family J111; genus JAUCGB01. The sequence continues at coordinate 21,463 of JAUCGA010000063.1, forward strand.
TTAGCCCCATCCGTGGTTTACAGCCGGTTGAGTTTATCGACGGAGTAGAAGTGCAACGGATTCCGGTGTTACGTCAACGGCAAGATTACTGCTCAACCTTTGAGATGGGAACCTTTTTGTTGAGTGGCCTGTGGTACAGCTTTTGGCAGGTACGGGAGTTTGAGCCAGATGTGGTGCATATCTTTTTTGGTATTCCTGACGGCCCGATAGGCTGGTTTTTGAAACGAGTTTATGGATTGCCCTATCTTATTTCGTTACGTGGAGCCGATGTCCCCTCTCATGAAGTGAAACGATTTGCCAAGCAGTACAAGGTTCTGCGTCCTTTTATTCGTAGACTGTGGCATGATGCTGATGCCGTTGTCTCCGTATCAAGCGGTCTACGAGAGTATGCCGTCGACACTGCACCTGATGTGCCGATTGAGGTCATCTCCAACGCCATCGACCTATCGGTATTTATTCCACCGCGCGCTCGTAATCATGATGATCCTGTACAACTTGTCTTTGTTGGTCGCTTCAATGCCTTCAAAAATGTTGAGATGCTCTTAGAGGCGATCTCTATCCTGAAAGAAAAAGGGATTAACAACGTAGAACTTCGATTGATTGGCGATGGCTCACGGCGCTCAAATTTAGAACGTTTGACGACCGAGAAAGGACTGACCAAACAAGTCCAATTTAGTGGTTGGGTTGATCGTACTGTCTTGGTCAAAATATACCAAGAGGCTGATTTATTCGTAACCGCGACGACATGGGAAGGCATGCCCAATACCGTTTTGGAGGCGATGGCTTGTGGGTTGCCCATCGTTGCCACCAAAGCTTCCGGTCTGAGTGAACTGGTACGGGATGACGAAAATGGTTATCTGGTTGCGTTGAACGACTCCGACAGTTTAGCCGATCGTCTCGCTGAATTGGTTGATAACCCCTACCAACGCCAACGTATGGGCAAAGAAAGCCGTAAAATTGCTGAACAAGAGTTCGCGTGGGAGCATATCACCGAGCAATACGTGCAAGTTTATAAACGAGTTTGCCAGAAATAGATTATGCACCAACGAACACTTCCCATTGTTTCTCAACTCTCTATCCTTCTGCTGATCTTCCTTGGATTTACTCTTCGAATTCGCTATCTAACCACCACACATCCCTTTTTTGACGAGTACACCACCGTCTTAGCCAGCCGTCAGATTCTACAGCATGGCTGGCCGTTATTACCATCCGGTTTATTCTATGAGCATGGCTTGCTCGCCTCCTATCTTATCGCCCCCTTTACCGCCCTATTTATCGACATGCCGACTGAGCAGTGGCAGACCGCTCATTGGGGGTTGATGCTCTCTCGCTGGCCGAGTCTGCTGGTCAGCACATTGACCATTCCTCTTATTTTTAGAGTTGGCCGAATCTGTTTGGGGCAGGTATCACCCGCCCTGTTTGCCGCGGGACTATTTGCTCTCAGCCCCGAAGGTATGGTTTGGGGTGGACGCGCTCGCATGTATGCCCTCGCCACCCTGCTGGTTTTGCTGACGGTTTATTTGGCCTATCGTGGTATCGAACATTCCTCATCTCGTTGGTGGGCTTTGCTGACTTTGACGGCGCTCCTCCTGACTCAATTTGGTGCGTTGATGTTGGTGCCGCCACTTCTAATCAGCCTGATAGTCATTGCCGTTATTCGTCATCCAAAGCGGCCTCAAAACGCGATTCTCATCAGCCTATTTTGGCAACTGCTGGCCTTGGGTAGCATCATCGTCATGGCGATTTGGGTCAAACGATTGGGACAACCTGTCGGCAAAGTGGCTCTGTCGGAGGCTACAAACAGTAACCTTATGGGTGAGTTAATCTCGACGATTACCTATCAAACCACCTTTTACTTTACATGGCCGGAAACAATAAAATTTTTAACCCGTCAATTTGGCCCGTCCCATCTCTATTGGCTGATGTGGGCGACGGTTATCGGCTTAAGCATCAGCCTGATTCTTTGGTTAGGCAATCGGTATAAGGATAATCAGTTACGACCCAATTTGGCAAGACTGTCAGTCTCAGACTCTGCGTTATTCACCCTTTATTTAGTGGTTATTGTTAGCCTACTAATTGGACAGGTCATTACTCTGCTGGAGCCATTTCGCCGAAACCCCCGTTATCTGGTCATGTATCTACCACTGCTTTATCTAATTTCAGGTGCAGTTTTTCATGGGTTGCTGGTACAACTTGTTAGGCTTATTAACAGACCGCGCGTAATGGCTTCAAAAGTCGTTAGTACCTTGAGCTTGATTCTCTTTTTGGGCTTTATTTACCTTAGTTGGCCGGATATTCGGCTGGCTCTTGTCACTCCCGAACCAGCTTATGAACGGGTGTTTGCCTATGTGCAAGCTAATTGGCAAGATGGAGATGTATTGCTGACCATGAACACGCCCGCCGCGGGACTATATATGCCTCAAGTCGATGGCTTTACCGTCGAGAGTGAGGCCGACCAGTTCCTGCTCAACCGTGAGACCATGCCGATTGACCGTTGGCTCGGTGTGCCGTGGATTGGAACCGCCCCCGATTTTAACCAACAACTCAATATGCATCAGCGGGTATGGTTTGTTAGCGACACCATTCGTCAGCCAGTCTATTTTCGAGGCAGTTGGCAGGCCATTGTCGCCAGCCAGATGGAGCAGGTTTGGGCCAACGATAACGCCCTTGTTTATCTAACTCGTTCTGACCGACATCCGCTCCCTAGTCAGCCTGATAGATTTGTTAGGCAAACGCTAAATGGAACGATTGAACTAACCGGATACACAACGCAATCAGCCGACAATCAGTTGCAACTAACCCTGTTCTGGCAGAGTTTACACCCCGTTTCTCATGATTATACGGTATTTGTCCACCTGCGTGATTTGGCAGGAAATACTCTTGCTCAGACGGACAGTCAGCCCGTTCAAGGCCGTTATCCGACCAGCCATTGGCAGTCTGGTGAGACCATCATCGACCCGATTAGCTTGCCGTTGCCGGAGAATTTGCCCATAAATGACTACCAAATTTTTGTCGGCATGTATCGTCTTGATACCCTAGAGCGTTTGCCGGTGGGAAACGATTTGTCGGGCGAGAATGCGGCTATACTAAATTGGTCGAATCGTTAAACTATGAATAAGAAATCGAGCCACCTCTTTCGGATCACAAACTATTCTTGGGCTATATCGCTTTTTCTGTTTATCTTAGCCCTAACTCCTCGTCTGCCCGGCTTAGGGCGCTTCATCACTAGCGATGAACCCTCCAACACCACCGGCTATATCAGTCGTACCATTGAGGCATTTTTGGCCGGTGAATTTCGGGATACCTACTGGCATTTTTACCCCGGCGTAACCATGAGTTGGCTCAACGGTTTTGGGCTAGGTGGGCAATACCTACTTGACCTGCTGGTGGGCGCAAATCCCCTGCCCTTTACCGAATATATCTACCAAGATTTAACCACCTTTTTGATTGCGGTTCGTCTGCCTTATGTATTGTTGACCGCATTGTTTGTGCCGCTCGTATACTGGCTGACTCGGCAACTCCTTCCCCAACCAATTGCCTTATTCGGGGCGTTACTGTTGGCTTTCGACCCGTTTTTTCTGGCTCATTCACGGGTGGTACATGGCGACGCGCCGGTCGCCGTTTTTATGACCATTTCGGTTTTAGCTCTGTTCATTTTCTTCGAGCGAAACAACGCCAATCGTGACCTCCAGATTAACCGAGGAGTTTTTATCCTTTCTGCAATCTGTGGCGGTTTGGCCGCCTTGACCAAAGCCCCCGGTCAATTTATGGCTCTGTTTTTGATAGGTTTGACCATGCTTTATGGGGTTATTGATTGGTGCAACGGAGCGACTATCAAACGTACAACCATAAATAACCTAAAAATTATCGTGGCTTGGGGATTACTTTCTCTGGCAACGTTTATCATCCTGTGGCCTTCCATGTGGGTCGCACCGTTTGATACGATTCAACAGATGTTGGATGAGACGTTTGGTAAAGTTAATGAAGGACACTTGGTCTATTTTTTCGGCCAGCCCATGTTAAACCCTGGGCCTTGGTTTTACGCGTATGTCATCCCTTTTCGCTTGACTCCTTTGACCGCCATCGGTGTATCGCTTGCTTTTATTGGCCTTATTATCACTAGCCGTCGGCCCGTTTCAGATCATGTTACGGGTATCCCGCTCATCTCGATACGGCTGATGTGGCTGTTTGTGGTGAGTCTCTTTCTGTTTGGTAATTTAAGCCCAAAAAAACAGGATCGCTATCTATTGCCCCTTTTTCCTATGCTTGATCTTTTGGCGGCTGTCGGCTGGAGTGGATTGTTAGGGTTAGGATTAAAATCCTTACCTCAAAGATTCCAGTACAAATTTATGCTTCCGGTTGGTATGGTGCTGATTTTTGTAGCGCATAGCCTGCCTGTTGTCACCTATTACCCCTACTACTTGGCCTACTTTAATCCACTGATGGGCGGGCCAACCCGTGCGGCAGAAACCGTCCTGATAGGTTGGGGTGAGGGTATGGAGCAGGCCGCGGCCTATCTCAACCAAAAACCAAATGCTGAACAATTATATGTTGCCTCGACTCCCTCTCAGACATTTTTGCCCTATTTTGAAGGAACAGGTGAGAACTTCTATACTAACGACATTCCCTTTCGATCCGATTATGTGGTCTTGTATCTAGCTCAGATGCAACGTCTCGCCCCAAGTCCAGAGATCATCCGTTATTTTCAGAATCAAGAGCCGGAGCATGTGATTACCATTCAGGAGGTGCCATACATCAAAATATATGCTCATGAAAAACGTATTTTAGCCGACATACCGGCCTCAGCCACTCCCATGAATATTGGTCTCGGCAACCTGTTTCGTTTGGCAGGATATGAGCATCATGATAAGGAGCTAATTTTATACTGGCATGCCTTGACTTCCCTTGAGACTGATTACACTATTTCAGTACGAGTTTTATCAGCCGATGGTATGCGATTGGTTCAGCATGATAGTTGGCCGCTACAGGGATTGCTACCGACCTCAACGTGGCGACAGGGTGATTATGTGGCAGATGTCCACCTGATAGATTTGTCAGGCAGTCAACTTGAACAGATTGCAGAATTTGAACTGGTAATTTACCAATCCGAAACGGGAGAGACGCTTGGCCCACCGATAACGATTCAGAATTAACACTACAGATATATCAATCGTTGGCTCAATGGGCTTCCCTTGGATGGCTAAATCGGCGCGAATTGTCACTCGCAGGACAAATTTTGAGCCAAAAGAGGTCTCTTTTCGGAGGTGACTCATTCGCGTCAACTGGATTAGCGGTCTTATGCCATACTCCCCCAACTACTCTATGCGCCCATTTCTAACTTCGCCTTAAAAAACGGGTCTGCCCCTAATTAACACAAAGATTCACAGAGGAACGGAGGGCACAGAGGAAAAGCGAACAAATTTTTCCTTTGTGCCCCTCCGTGAATCTCTGTGAATTAGTTCAGGCTAAATCTTCTGTCAGATACCAAGTGGGATAATTTAATTTTTCCACATATTTTAATGACTTTGAAATGAGGCCAACCCTTTTTGAACCATAATTCCATGCACCCGTTTGGCAATCCGTTGGTCAGGTGCCCGTTTTAACATCTGCTTGATGGTTTTGCCAGAGACGGCCCAATTTGAGCCATGCACCATATAGGTATGTAACAGATAACCATTCTCTCCGCACTCATACACATCAAAACAGTTAACTTCTAGATTGAATCCATGCCCTTCAAGAATTCGTTTACCATCAAAAATCAAGAGGTTCCCATCCTCTGAGGTTTCAGGGCTAACCTCTGCAACTACTTTTCTCACTTGCTCAGCAGATTCCTCTTGTAGCTCAATAGCTCCCTTCCCTTGCCGAGCCGCTTCTAGTTTATTCATTATTTTACTCCATCTTAAATTTAAATTGTTATCGACTTAGGCAGTTCCAACTTTTAAAATCTCCCAAAAATACATCGGAATAAATCCCGATGCTAATAGCTAAAGCAGGCTGAAGCCAGCTATTTAGGCCGCTTTAGCGGTCTTAAGCTTTTAGTGTGAGGATTTATTCTCACGCTATTTTGGGAGATTTATTTTTCTGGAACTGCCTTATTAACGGTTTGTCGCCGAAACCAAAACATGTTTCCGATAAGCGCCGAACCAATAATAATGGTTAGATTAAATATACCACAAAACGAGTCACCGATGATGGCGTTTTGCCAATATTCGGTAATAACTGCGTCCGGCCATCCCATCTCATCAACAATGGTTCTGGCCCAACTCCAGTTTATAATTAAAATCCCCTTAACTAACGCGGCTATAACTTGCCCGACCATTACTGAACTAGCGGTCATCAAGCCTGCCCCCAAACTCCGAGGTATTCCCGCCTCAATACTGGTTGGTTTGTCAAACCATGCCGTTAAATAACCAACTCCAACCCCTAAAAATGGTGTTAAACATAACGTACATAGAGGTGCTAACAGATACAAACTACTGATATAGATAAAACCTATTCCTGCACCAATCAAACCAGCTTTTAACAAAGGGCATCTCCTACGATTAGAAATACAAGTCCGAACCAATCAAGATATTGCAGGCTATAAAAACCTGCAAGGTTAAAATCTTTGTCCTTACACTATGACACTTAGTACCCGACATGTTGATTAACAAAAACATTTTTCGACAGGATTAACAGGATTTTTTTGCCTTTAATTCTGTCAATCATGTCAGATATTAGTTTTGATTAAAAATTTTTGTCGGGCATTATTATATCATCTGGAATACGTTCTACACGAAGGGAATTTGTTCGTCCTTTGATACCATACGGGCGAGCGCTTCCAATCATAATTAAAATGTCTCTTGGCTCAACTAACCCGCTCTCTAAGGCAGTTCGCATAGCCAAATCAAACATTGTATTGACATCTTTTAGGCGTTTTTCTACCGGCATGGTACGAATCCCCCATGTTAAGGCCAATTGTCGATGCACTTGCAAACTAGAACTAAAAGCAAGAATGGGGACCGGAATACGATGAGAGGCGATCCGTCGAGCGGTTGCCCCAGAGGTAGTATAGGTCGTGACCATTTTTGCATCTAATGACTGTACTAATTTACTACCGGCTTGGGCGACATTGGCCGCAATTCCTGCTGAAAGTTCAAGATCAGGCGGAGGTGGAAGTTCGCCGTCGATCCAAGCATATTCAGTTCGACCGGCAATTTTTGACATCGTCTCAACCACATCAACAGGATAGTCACCAATAGCTGTCTCACCGGAAAGCATGAGCGCGTCTGTGCCATCTAACACCGCGTTGGCAACATCGGTCGCTTCGGCGCGGGTAGGTTTATGAGAATGGGTCATCGATTCTAACATTTGGGTGGCTGTAATCACTGGTTTGGCCGCTTGGCGACATACTGCGATAATCTGTTTTTGAGCAATCGGTACGTCGCTGATACTCATCTCTAAGGCTAAATCGCCACGAGCGACCATAATACCATACGATTCTTCGACGATCGCCTTAATATCGGTTAACGCGCTTTTCTTCTCAATTTTAGATATGACTGGAATCTTGGCCTGTTTGGCCGCTAAGTAGGCATTTAACAATCGTACATCATTGGCGGATTGCACAAAGGAAAGTGCTAGAAAATCAAATTCTTTGCTGATAGCATAGTCAACATCAGCAAAATCTTTGGCACTAATAGAGGGTAAGTCCACTTTGACTCCCGGTAAATTAATACCTCGATTACTTGATAACGTTCCTCCACGAGTAATGCGACAAATAATGACACCGGTATCGTCGATTTTTTCAACAATCAACTTAAGATTACCATCGTCAAGTAAAATGGTATTACCAGACCACACATTACTCGCTAACCCTTTAAATGTTACAGATATCAAGTCAGCTGTACCAATAATTTTTTCGGGGGTTAGTTTGATTTTATCACCCGTTTTTAACTCTATCGCACCATTTTCGACCTCACCAACTCGCATCCTGGGGCCTCGTAAATCGCCCAAAATTGCAATTGGAAAATTCAGATCTTCACTGACCTTCCTAATCATATCAACAATTGAATCAAGTGCCTCATAGTTTGCATGAGAGAAGTTAATTCGGACGACATTCAATCCTGCATAAACCATTTTACGTAATGTTTCTTCATTGTCACAAGCTGGGCCAATCGTTGCCACTATTTTTGTCCGTTTGCGAGGACGTTTTTTGTATACTGCGTGAAAATCTTTCATAATTTTATCCATTTTTATAATCGGCCTATGATAAAGACTGATGCTACCGGAGTTTGTGGGGCAAGTATAACATTAAGCATCCTGATTCGCAATGACACCATAAGCGGTTGCTTTTATTGGCCTAAAATAAAAGACCCATTACCAACGGTAACAGGTCTTTATCGGAGTAGTTGCAATGAGGCTTGAAGTCGTCCGCCCATGCTAATATCTGACTTCCAGAAGTAGCAACATCAAGCTATTCTTTACAAAATACGACCATCACTGGCTTTAACAAAGTAACCGTTACAGGCTTCTTCTACCAATTCAGGAGTCATGTGGAGGGGTTCACCCGCATATTCGCACAGAACTCGAATCGCTTTCAAAATATCACGGGGATGCACTGATTGGAGAGGTTTTCCCGGCTCGATATACCACTTTCGCAACAGATGAATAAACGAATCTCGGTCAACGTCAGGAAAACCAAGCGCCTTGGCTTGGCCGACAAATATCTGATAGAACATCTTCTCATCAGGGCCATACACCGGTACTTTTAGCTGAATCCGACGCAAGAAAGCCCCATCAACGAGTTCTTCAGGATCAAGGTTGGTACTAAATACCAACAGTTGCTTAAACGGAATTTCAAAGGTCATCCCTGAATTGAGGCGCAAAAAGTCGATTCGAGTCTCAAGCGGTACAATCCAACGGTTGAGCAAATCGGTTGGGCTAATATGTTGACGACCGAAGTCATCAATCAAGAACATGCCTCCATTTGCCTTCATTTGGAGCGGCCCTTCGTAATATTTTGCTACTGCTTCGTACCGTAGTTCAAGGTGATCCATGGTCAACTCGCCCCCGACCATAACCGAAGGACGCTTGAACAACCCCCAACGTTTATCGGTTTCACCCCGTTCTGCATCACTATGAATATGGATTAGTTGGTCATAAATTTGAATAATCGACCCGCCAACGGTAATTGCATACGGAATCCATATTGGCTCGTTCCCCCCCAATAGTTCGGCAATTGCCTCGGAGATAGTAGTTTTACCGTTACCCGGTGGCCCATATAAAAAGATAGACGTTCCGGCATTCACCGCTGGGCCAATTTTTCGGTCAAAATCGGGTGGTAAAATCAGGTGACTCAGAGCGTCTTGGACTTCACCCCGCGAGAGCCGTTTGATTACCGCTTGGATTGTCACTGATTTGGTATATTTCTCTAAGGGAACGGGTGCAGGGCCGACGTACAATGTCCTTTCCATAGCCTCTTTACCTCGCGCCCGACCTTTGTCTGTAGGGCGATAAACATAACTCCGACGGCCTAAACTTCCCTGTGCTTTAGCAACCTCTATCAAATGCTCTTGCTGAATAGCCGTCAAAAAATCATCACAAACTTTATAAGGGAGCTTTAATACTTCCTCTACTCGAATAGCCGTCACCTCTCCTTCATTATAAAGCAGGCGTAGTAAAATATCGATAATCATGGTCGGTGGAACATCTAAATCGTCTGTCGAAGGTGGCGGTTCAAGAAGTTCTGCCATGCCCTTAAAACGGCTGACTGTTTCTAGATTTTCAATCGCATTGGTCGGCGATTCTACTGCTTGCTGGGTAATGGTTGCACTGGCTTTCCCTAACTGTTTAATTCCCATAGTAACAACTCCATTTCAGAAGTTTATCATTTCAACATGCTAAAACGATATCTGACAGGATTAATAGGATTTTTTGCCTGTAATTCTGTCAATCCTGTCAATCCTGTCAAAAAATGCTTTTGATTTTGTCAGCATGAATGAAACGACAAACTTTTGTCCATTTTATGGTTTTTATGATGACTCCTTCCTACATTAGTCGAGCCAAAAGATTCAATATCAAAGTCAACACCAAACTTAACACAATCGAGGTAGCAAGGGGGAAGAAGCATGATATATTACCCGATTGGTAGGAAAAATCTCCGGGCAGTTGCCCTAAAGAAGGCATGAATCGCCCTAATATTATTAGGATTAACCCGCTAACGGCGAGCATACAGCCCGTAACAAATAAAATTCGCCCAATTGCTTGGATGTCCATATCTGCTAATTGTAGCCTGAACCAAGAATACGTCAAGATGAATTGCCTTAACCCTGAACTTGTTACTCGACTAGGGCTGTTCAGTTCTCCATGTTCGTCACGCTACAAGTGTGACCTCCACGGCTTCATGTCTGACAAAATCACTGTAGGTGACGTTTGTAGAGAATTTTCTCACCCTCTACAGCCAAATTTCCCATATATATATTTATGCGGTATGATAGTATTGTCACCCTAATTACCTTACAAAACATGAATATCCCTAACTAAATTCTATTTTTAAGGAGATTGCTGTATGAAATTTGTAAAAACAGTTTGTCTATTAATCAGTTTTTTAATTCTAGCTCAATCAGTGCAGGCGTTAAATATTGTCCCTATTAATGTATCTATTTTTGTCCCTAGACAGACACCGTCCAAATATGTTATTATTAGCTGATGCGAATTGGCGAATAGGCGAATAGCGAATGGGCGAATATGCGAATAGGGCGAATATGCGAATAGGCGAATAGGCGAATGGGCGAATGGGCGAATGGGCGAATAGGCGAATAGGCGAATAGGCGAATAGGCGAATAGGGCGAATATGCGAATTGGCGAATAGGCGAATAGGCGAATAGGCGAATAGGCGAATAGGCGAATGGGCGAATAGGCGAATGGGCGAATATGCGAATATGACCGCCAATCTAAAATCGGCAATCGCCAATCTAAAATCGGCAATCGCAAATCTAAAATCGCAAATCGCAAATCTAAAATCCAAAATCGCCAATCTAAAATACGCCATGAGCGAGGCGTGACCAGTTGATTAGTTGATTACAGCTATTCTTAGTAACAACACTTCGTATAATAAGACCAATAAGCCTGTTTTTGTCCTGCGTTAAATATTGTCCCTATTAATGTACTTGTTTTTGTCCCTAGACAAACACCGTCTAAATATGTTATTATTAGCTGATGCCAATTTTTGAACAATCGTAAAGGCTTCTTTCTGTAAAATCGCCAATCTAAAATCGGCAATCGCAAATCGCAAATCGCAAATCGCCAATCTAAAATCTAAAATCCAAAATCGCCAATCTAAAATCGTTGATGGTTGTGGCGGCACAACAAAAAAGCGAGATACCTCTCCCTTAAGCCGGTTGGTATCTCGCTGACCTAGTCTTCAACCACGGGCGCTTTGCGCGTCCAAAGGCTGAGCTTG